>NZ_JARRAG010000002.1:2633651-3292063 GCF_029589435.1 Paludisphaera mucosa
ACGCGCCGCTGACGGGCACGGCCTCGCAGCCGACGATCGCGAACGCCTCGGAAGGAGTCCTGTTCACCGACCGGGTGATCGGCTCGTTCGTCGACGCCAACCCGCGGGCGACAACCGACCAGTACACGGTCAACATCGACTGGGGCGACGGCACGCCCAACTCCGCCGGCCGGGTCATCCAGCCGGGGGGCGTGGGCACGACCTTCTTCGTGATCGGCTCGCACACCTACGCCGACGCCCAGGGCCCGGGCGTGAATCCCTTCGCGTTCGGCCCCGGCCCGCTCGCCGGCCCGATCACGACGAACGGGACGTATGTGCTGAACATGTCGATCCGCGACACCTTCGGCTCGGCGCTGAACATCTTCAACGGGATCACGGTCGTCGACCAGGCGCTCCTGATCTCGGGCGGGATGACTTCAGCGTCGGACACGGGGATCTCCCATTCCGACGGCGTCACCAACGACGCCACGCCGACGTTCACGGGCCGCACCAACGAGGGCGGGGCGACGCTCTACCTGTACGCCGCGCTCAACGGCGGCGCGCCGACCTTCATCGGCTCGACGACCGTCGACGCGTCGGGTGCCTGGAGCCTCACTCCGGCGTCGGCCCTGGCCGACGGCGGCTACCGGATCTCGGCCCAGGCCTACGACGCGGGCGGCCACACCGTCAGCGCCCTGACGACCCTGGCGTCGTCGCTGGTGATCGACACCGTCGGCCCCGAGGTCGTGGACCTGCTGTTCGACAACTTCCGGGGCCGGGTGATCGCCACGTTCGCCGACTTCGGCGGGGTGTCGAACACCGGCTCGGGGCTGGTGCTCTCGACCGTCCGCGACGCGAACAATTACCTGTTCACGAAACTGCTGTCGACGACCCCCAGCCTGCATCCCTGGCTCGCCACCTCGATCACGGTGACGCCCGGCACGACCGCGGGCGACCAGGCGGCGACGGTGCAGTTCAACGGCGGCGCGGGGATCCGGGGCGGGAAGTACCTGTTCCAGATCCGCTCGGTCGACCCGTCGAACCTGTCGGGCGTCCAGGACATCGCCGGCAACGCGCTCGACGGCGAGTTCTACGGCTTCTTCCCCTCGGGGAACCACGTCAACGGCGGCGACTTCGTGGCGCAGCTCGACGCGATCCATCACACGATCTCGCCCCCGCAGTCGCAGGTGGGGACGGCCACGCCGATCTCGCCCCCGGGCCGGCCGGCGACGGGCCGGTTCCTCCGCCTCGACGGCGCCCTGCTCCCTTCGGCCGCGTCGGCGGTTAGACTGGCTTCCGTCCGGGCCGCGTCCCGGCCGAGCCTGGCGTCGGCCCGCATCGCGCGGGCGGCCTCCCTCGGATCCTGATCGCGTCCTCCGCGCCTGGCGGCCACCGCCGGGCGCGGCCCCCTCGCGTCTGCACGCACGAGCGCTTCGGAGAGTTTCATGCACCGGGATTTCCTGTCGTCGTGTCGTGATCGGTTCGGCCTCCCGCGCCCGCTCCCGCGGCCCAAACGGCCGACGCGGCGGCGGGTCGGGGTCGAGGCGCTCGAGGACCGCCGCCTGCTCGCCGCCTCGCTCGGCATCACGACGGGGACGCTCCTCTTCCAGTCGACGGGCACCGCGATGAACGTGCGGATCTCGGTCGACGCGGCCGACGTCTACACCTTCCTCGACCCGACCCAGCCGATCACCCTCGGGGCCGGGACGGGGGCATGGACCCTGTCGCCCGACGGCCACACCGCGACCGGCCCGGCGTCGTCGTTCACCTCGGCCGCCGTCGTCGGCGACGCGGGGGCGTTCAACGACGTCGTGAGCGTCGACTCGACCAAGGCCCCCCTGAACATCAGCACCGGCTCGGGCAACGACTCGTTCTTTTTGACGACCCAGTCCATCGCCGCGGCCGTCTCGATCAGCAACGCGGTCAGCGGCGGCTCCGACGGCGACTCGGTCTTCTACGCCGTCGGCGGCGTCGACGGGACGTTCGCCACCGGGGCCCTCGGCCGCGAGACCTTCCTCAGCGCCGCCGCGGGCGCGGGGCTGATCAGCGTGAACTCGGTCAAGCCGACCTACGCCTCGTCGTTCCCCGACCTGGTCTCGTCGGGGGCCAAGCTCGACCTGAACCTGAACAGCCTGTACGCCACGCCCACGGCCCTGACGACGCGGCTGTCTCTGGCGAGCGGCGTGATCCAGGTCGCCGTGACGTCGGGCCCGGTCCACAGCTTCCCCGACGGGACGGTCGACAATTTCGCGATCGGCGGGACGACGGCCGGCAGCACGCTGACGATCGACTACGCCGGCGGCGTCCCGTACGGCCCCGGCGTGAATTTCGCCCCGCCGGCCGCGACGGGCGCGGCCTCGAACACGCTGATCCTCCAGAACGGCAGCTTCGCGCAGGAGGCCTACATCGCGTCGGGCGCCGGCGCGGGGCGGATCGCCTTCCCGAACCGCACGGTCGGCTCGGCGACGATCAGCAACGTCGTCGACTTCAGCCGCCTCAGCCCGATCATCGACACGGTGACCGTGGCCGGCTACACATTCTCGGCCCCCCTGGGCGCCCAGACGATCCAGGTCGAGACCGGCCCCATCGTCTCGACCGTGCAGACGACCCGGATCCGCAGCACGACGAACGCCTTCGAGCAGGTCGCGCTCGCCAACAAGGGGTCGATCGGGATCACCACCGGGGGCGACGCCGACACCCTGGCGATCGACCTGGGCACGCCGGCCCTCGGCCTCGCGACGTTCTCCGCGGCCACGGCCGGCGGCGACGACACGATCGTCCTGCTCGCCTCGGCCGCCGGGGTCGCGACGACCCTCGACGCCGGCGCGGGGGCGGCGAACCTGATCGACCTGAGCAACGCCGGCAGCGTCGCCGGGCTGCTCGGCAACGTCTTCGCCCTGGCGACCGGCGGCGCGGCGACGGTCAAGCTCGACGACTCGGCGCGGGCCGTCGCCGACTCGTTCACGATCGCCCCCGGCCGGATCACGGGCGGGCCGCTCGGCAACTTCCTCGACTACTCGGGCGGCGGCGTGACCACCGTCGACGTCCGCGGCGGGACGCTGAGCGACACCTTCACCTTCACGGGCTTCGGCGGGGCGACCACGGCCGAGACCTACACCATCGCCGGCGGCCCCGGGAACGACACGCTGGTCGTCAACTCCAGCCTGCCGACGGTGAACTTCGCCACCGGCGGGATCCTGAGCTTCGGCGCGGGCGAGCCGATCATCAACTACACGAGCATCGAGCAGGTCACGCTCAACGTCTCGGCGACGCCGCCCGTCGGCATCCCGACGACGATCTTCGCCGTCGAGGCCCGGCCGTTCGTCCAGCAGACGGTCGCACGCTTCACCGACGCCGCTCCGACCGGCGGGGTCAGCTACTTCGCCGCGATCGACTGGGGCGACGGCACGCCGGCGTCGGGGGGCCTGATCGTCCCCGCGGGCGTGACCGGCTCGTACGACGTGCTGGGCAACCACAGCTACGCCGCGGCCGCGACCTACCCCGTGACCGTCACCGTCACCCGCCAGGGCGGCGGCTCCAGCGGCACCACGGTCGTCGACGGCGTGCCCATCACGGTGAACAGCGGCGCCTCCGAAAGCGCCGTCGTCAACTCGACGAGCGTCGTCTTCGCCGCCCCGCTGGCCGCCCAGGGGATCCCGCTCTCGGGCCGCGCGACGGCCCCGCTCTCGACGGCCGCGGGCGGCGTGCAGGTCGCCGCGTTCACCGACTCGGGCACGAACCTCGACCCGTCGGCCTACACCGCTCTCATCTACTGGGGCGACGGCTCCGACCCGACCGCCGCGACCCGGATCACCGCCATCGGCACCGCCGGCGGGGTCGTCTACAACGTCTTCGGCGACCACACGTACGCCCAGGCCGGCAATTATCCGGTCACCGTCCTGATCACCAAGCCGCCGGTCGCCGTGGCGGCCCCGGCCACGCCCCAGTCGCCCCCCGGCGCGCAGGTGGTGGCCGTCTCGACCGCGGCGATCCTCCCCCCTGCGCTCACTTCCGTCGCCGGCCGTCTCAACCCGGCCAGCGACTCGGGGGCCTCGAACAGCGACGGGATCACGAACGTCGTCCAGCCGACGTACTCCGGCACGGTCAATTCGCCGGGGGCCACCGTGGCCGTCGTCGCCCAGTCGCCGACCGGCCCGATCCTCCTGGGCACGACCCAGGCCGACGAGGCCGGCGCCTGGAACGTAACGTCGACCGTCGCCCTGCCCGACAACGCCTACACGATCACCATCTTCGCCGGCGACCGCTACAACTCGGGGAACGTCATCACCAGCGTCCTCCCGCAGACGCTCGTGATCGACACGTTCGGCCCCAAGGTCGTCGCCGCGGCTTTCCAGCCCAGCTCGGGCTCGGTCCTGGTGACGTATCAGGACTACGGCGGGGGCGGCGGCGTCGGCTCGGGCGTCAACCTGACGACCGTGCAGGAGCCGAGCAACTACGCCTTCTCGTTCATCTCGACCACCGTCAAGGGCTACCGCCCGCCGTCGCAGTGGCTCGTGGGGCCGATCGGGATCTCCCCGGCGACCACCTTCGGGCCCCAGGCCACGACGCTCATCCTCAACGGCGGGACGTCGATCCGCGGCGGGGTGTATCAGCTCGTCATCCGCTCGCGGACCTCGGCCTTCGCGACCGGGATCCAGGACGTCGCGGGCAACGCGCTCGACGGCGAGTTCTTCGGCGCCTTCCCCTCGGGCAACAACGTCGCGGGCGGCGACTTCGTCGCGCGGCTGGACTCGATCCACAACCGCGTCTTCGTCCCCGGGACGACCGTGGGCCCCGGCCAGCCGCGGCCCACGCCCGTCCGCCCGGTGCGCCCCACGCCGGTCCGACCGGTCCGCGCCCGGGCCCTGCCCCGCTGACGCCGGCGCACGGCTTGGCCCGTCGTCTCCAAGTCGCTAAGGTGAGGGGGTGGACCGCTTCCGCCCCCTCTGCCTTTTCCATGACCAGGCCCATGCCCGACGAACCCGAGATCCGCTTCGAAGCCGCCCTCTCCGAGCTGGAGACGATCGTCGACGCGCTCCAGCGCGGCGAGCCCGAACTCGACGCCGCCCTGGACAAGTACCAGAAGGGCGTCGCGCTGCTGGGCCGCTGCTACGGGCTCCTCGAGAAGGCCGAGCGATCGGTCGCCGTCCTGACCGGCTTCGATGAGGCGGGCGAACCGCTGACCACCCCGTTCGACCCGACCGCGACCTTCGACCTCGCCCGGTCCGCCGCCGCCACCATCGTCGCCTCCGTCGTCGTCCAGCCCGGGCCGGAAGCCGCCGCCCCCAAGCCCAAACGCAAACGCGTCGCAAAGCCCGTCGCCGAGACCTCGGTCGAGCCCGAGCCGGAGGTCAGCCCGATCGCGCCCGCCGAGCCCGAATACGACCGATTCGACCCGCCTTTCTGAGCCTGTCGGAACCCGTCGATCGCGGAGAGACTCCCTCTATACATTTCGAATAGATTCCGCATAAAATATCAACAATCAGGGCGGCCCGGCGCGGCTTCGGTCCCCCGGCGACGACATCGTCCCTCCTGTCCGTGAGGCGCGTGTGTCGACCGACGTCGTCTGTCCCTACTGCGGGCACGCGGGCCGACTCCCCGAGGGATTCGTCGGCGGTCGCGTCAAATGCCCTTCGTGTCGCAACAGGATCCCCGCGCCGGCGAACGTCGCTGCGCCGTCGGAAGAAGAGCGAAAACCCATCGAGTCTGTGGAGCCGCCTCGGATCGAGGACCCCCGCGACGGCCGACTCGAGACGACCGTCGAGCCGGTCTCCGCGGCCCCGCCGGCGACGAGGCCGATCCCCAAGGGCTTCGAGGCCGAGACTGCCGAGGACCGGCCCGACGAGGACGACGAGTTCCTCGACGAAGACGAGCCGGACGTCCTGTTCACGCCGCTACGCATTGCCCTGGGGGTCGCGGCGGTCGTCGGCATGATCCTCGCGGCGGTCGCCGCCCCGTTCCTCGTCAACGCTTTCAAGCCCGCTCGGGTCGCGCCTCCCGAATCCGTGAGGGTGATCCGATTTCCGCCCCAGGCGCCGAAAGCTCCGATCCAGGCCGTCTCGCATGAGGCGGCCCAGGCGGTCATGGCGCGCGGACTGCCGGCATCGCCGGTTCCGCTCGCGGTCGCGGCTCCGGCCACGCCTCCGATCGTCGAGCCCAGGGCGAATCCGATCGTGGCGACGCCCGACGCAACGGGACCGCAGGCGGCGCGGCTGGACCTCGTCAAACGCATCAAGGACGCCACCGTCTACCTGAAGGTCGGCGGGGGGCCTGGCTCGGGGACGGGGTCGGGCTTCGTGATCCGGGTCGAGGGAAACGTCGTCTATGTGGCCACGAATCATCACGTCGTCCAGCCGCCTACCGAGGGAAACGCGCCGCCGGCTATCGCGTCATCGATGAGCTGGCCGCCCGTCCTGGCGGTCTTCCGGAGCGGAGATCCGAACCGTCGCGAGTCGGTCCACACGGCCCAGGTCGTCGCCTTCGATCGCGAGGACAACCGCGACCTCGCCGTCCTGAAGGTCGTCGGCGTGAGCGAACCTCCCGCGCCCATCGACCTCTCGGTCGCGGCGGAGGCCGTCGAGACGACTCCCCTGGGGATCTACGGGTTCCCGTTCGGCAACCTCAACCAGGTCATCGATCGGAACAACCAGGGCAATCCCTCGGTCACGGTCTCGCGGGGGGCGGTGTCCCGTCTCCAGTTCGACGAGGCCGGCCGACTGGCCCTCGTCCAGATCGACGGTTCGATCGACCCCGGCAACAGCGGCGGTCCGGTCGTCGACGACAAGGGCCGCCTCGTGGGGCTGGCCGTGTCGAAGATCGCCTTCTCCAACATCGGGTTCGCCGTCCCGGCGAAGGAGTTGGAACGCATGCTCGAAGGCCGCGTCGGCCGGGTCCGCGTGAATCGAGAGCCCCCGTCGGGAGGCGAGGCCGTCCTGAAGGTGCAAGCCGACCTGATCGACCCGCTCGACAAGGTGCGTTCGATCGAAGTCCTCTACGTCCCGACCGCCCTGCCCGCGACTCCCGGCGTCGACGGCTGGGGTGAACTCGCCGGGGCGCAGCGTACGCCGCTGGCCCGGCTCGGCGGTGCCGCCGAGGGGACGATCCGCCTCGCCGTCCCGGAAGCCCGAACCGTCACGCTCCAGGCCTGCGTCCGGAACGCCTCGGGCCGGACGACTTACGAGAAGCCCTTCCCGTTCGTCGTCCCCGACGGCCCGAATCCCCCCGCGCTCGCCGGAGATCCGGGTGCGGCCCGGCCCGTCGCCAGGCCGACGAACCCGATCTTCGGCACGCTGATCGACCCGAGCAAGGTCTGCAAGCTGGAGCGCAAGGACGACGTCGTGACGCTCCAAATCCCGGCGGGCGTCCACCTCCTGGGCCCGGACTTCGCGCCGCGGTCGGCGCCGATGGCGCTCGCCGAAGTCGAGGGCGATTTCGACCTCCGCGTCGCCGTGGTCGGGATGCTCCTGCCGGGCGTCGAGCCCGCCAAGTTCAAGGGTCGACTCCTGCCCAACACGTACCAGGGGGCGGGCCTCGTCCTCTTCGAGGACCGCAACAATTACGTGAGGATCGAGCGCGCGGCCGCCACGGAACGAGGCCGGCCCACGGTCTCCAACGAGGTCGTGATCGAGATCCGAGATAACGGGAAGGTGCTCGGCCCTTACTCCGACGCCATCCCGGACAGCCCGATGATCCTGCGTCTCCTGCGGGTCGGCGGGGGCGTGCGCTGCATGTTCGGGCCGAACGGCCAGTTCTGGCTCTCGTCGAGGCAGCTCGCCGTCCGCTTCCCCGAGAAGGTTCGCGTGGGCCTGATCGCTTCGAACGCTTCCAAAGAGCCGCTCATCGGCCGGTTCAAGAATTTCACCCTGGACCAGGGCGCCGACGTTAAACCCGACAACTAGTGGGTCACTTGGCTCGATCGTGACCATAAGTCGGGTCGGCGCTGCGTCAAAGCGGGGCCAGGGTGCAGGCTCCCGAGCCTCCGAGTCGGTGGCGACGGTCGCGTCGCCTGCGTCTTCGGGCCGCTCGCTTGCCGCCCCACACGAACGGCGTCGGAGCCTCATTCCAACGCCTTGCAACCGCCTCGAACCAGGCCATGATCTCCGCCACGTCGGTCGGATGCCGGCCGTCCGACGCCCGACGCTTGAGGACTCGTTGGATGCTCTCGGCCATGTTCAGCCAGGAGCCGCCCGCCGGCGTGTCGAGCGGCATGACGCCGTGGACGAGCAGCCAGCAGACGAAATCGGGCGTCTTGTGCCAGGCCAGGTCGTCCAGCAGCGCGCTGGCCGACTCGCGCGACGGTGGCGGTGCCGACCTACAGGGCGTCGGCGATCCGGTGGTCGGGCCAGGCGGGGCCGCCGTCGGCGGCGTCGGCCTTGAGCAGGACGCGGGCATGGGACAGCTTGCGGGCGGCGGCCTGACCGGCGGCGATGAGGTCCTGGAGTTGCTGGCGTTCGTCGGCTTCGAGTGTGACCTTGAATCTCTTCATGGCGGCCCTCCTGGAGCGATAAGCGCTCCGATAGAACCGAAGCGGATGCGACCCGCAATTCAATTCCGGCGGATTTTTGGGTCTTTCACTTCGATCCCTCGGCGAGATGAGCGAGGTTTTTTTCGAGGTCCTGCAAGTTGCCTTCGACCAGTTTGCCCATGGGATCGATCAGCAAGAGGTTGGAGACGCCTTCAAGGCCGAATCGCTCGTAGGTCTGGAAGGTGTTGTCGAGGAGGACGGGGAACGGCAGCTCCCTGCCGCCCCAGACCGCCTTCCTGACGTGCCTGAGCTGCCGCTCCAAGGCGGCGACGTCCGTAAGGGTCTCGCTGAAATCACAGCAGAAGGCCAGGATCTCGAACCGATCTCTCTGGGCTTTATGGGCCTCATAGAACGCCATCAGTTCCGGCAATTGCTTGCCCAAGCACGGAGCGCAATTCGGCCCCCAGAAGTAGAGGACGACCCACTTACCCTTGAAGTCGGAGAGCTTGGAGCCTTCGGCCACTCCCCTTGCATCGGTCAGGTGCCAAGGCGGGGGCTGCTTGCCGAAGTTCTGCCTGTAGTCGCCCCAAGCCCCTCTCGCCTTGGAGCGGTCGACCCGGTCCTGGAATCCACCAATCCGAGGGCGGAGGACCAGGGCCCCCAGGTCGACTTCGGTTTGCTCCGCCGTGACGGTGACCGACCGGGATTCGAGGGTTTCCGACGACGGTGAATCGCTGCTGGCGCTGAAGTTGTAGGCCCCAGGAGGGATCATAAACTCGAACCGGGCGTGGTAGCTGCCACAGATAGCGATCTTCGTGTTGTTGAGCGGGTCGTTCTCCTCATAAGGTAGGTGCAGATAGGTGCAAGTCCACTTCAACGGACCCTCCAGGCCCGAGAGCTTGTTCGTGCCGAAGACGCGGACGAGCGGCGACAACCGGACTTCGACGGGGGCCTCTGGATGCTTGGGATCGAAGTAAACGACGGCCCCATGGCGACGTTCGCGGTCGCAGATCATCAGCGTTTTCGTGCGTCTTGGCACCGGGATCGAAAACCGGCCATCGGCGTCCGTCACCGCCGGGCGGACATCGCCCCAGGGCTCCATCTTCCCCTCATGCTGCCAGAGTTTCTCCGGCTCCTTGTTGCCAAGTGCGACGACTTGATCCCAATCCAGGCCATTCGCGCCCCAGAAGGCGGAGACGCTGGCCCCTCGTGCGGGTCGCCCTTCTCCGTCGGTGACCCGCCCACCAAGCTTCTTCGGCTCGTCCGCCGTCAACGTCGCCGGAGCGATAAGCAGCAGGAGGGCCATCGACATGGAGCGAGAGATCATTGAAGCATTCCCTGGGTGTACGACTTTTGTCCTAGGGTGCAAACCTATCCGATTGCCGAAGCTTCGTAAAGCTCGGCCCCTGTACGGATTCCGCATTCGCTCCGCAGGACTTATCCAACAATTAGAGCTTGGTGAACGAATAGGCCGGCGATCGAGGGCCCTTCTCGGACGCGAGGTCACGCGCCGCTGTGCATCCGAGGCCCCGGCGGCTGCGCGGCCAGGACCGCGGCCTCGGCTTCGAGCAGCTCGCGCCAGCGAGGCAGGACCTCGTCTTCGGGCAGCACGTGGCCGGCGAGGACGAGGAAGACGCGGTAGTGGCCCAGCTCCGACGCCCCCAGGCGGTTGTAGAACCGCGACAGCTCGCGGTCGACGCCGGCCGTGGCGTGCGCCAGGGCGAGGAACCGCTCGCACGAGCGGGCCTCGATGAGCGCGGAGATCAGGAGTCGGTCCGCCAGCTCCTCGTTGCCGCGCCCTTTGCGGACCAGGTTCCGCAGGGCGATGGCGTACGGATTGCGGTGATTCCGCTCCAGCCGGCCGCCGCGGCGGATCAGCAGGCGGACGACCGAACTCAGGTGCGCCGCCTCGTCGTGGGCGATCGCGGCCAGGGTCGTCGCCCAGATCTCGGGAGGGGTCGGCTCGGGCCAGCGGTTGATGAGTTCGAGCGCGTTCGTCGCGGCCTTCTTCTCCAGGTAGGCATGGTCGTTCAGGAGCGCAAGGGGATCGCGGAGGGCCTGCGCGGCCCAGGAATCGGGCGTCCGCGACAGCAAAGGCAGGCCCTCGACGGACTCGACGAAGCTCATGATGGAAGCCGTCCTCGGCAAGCTGCACGGATGACTGCACGCGAAATCAGGCCGCGATCTCGACGCATCCCCCCCAATTCCTCGCCGAAAAACCTCGGTCCAGGGTGCCGCGGCCGGGACATCGCTTTGCACGGCAAAGTTTTCACGGCACCCATGTAGACAAGGCGGGGGGGAATGTCAACAATAGCAGCGGGCACGGGAAGTTGGGAGGATGGAACCCTCCGGGAGGACGCTTGCGTCAGGCGACGCGGCCTCCATAGACTGATCCGGCCCGGCACTCCTTGTAACATCAACTTCATGACGAGCAGTTCACAAACCTTGACCGCGTCGACGCTCGACGAACATCTCGCCGTGCATCGCCGCCGGGTGGAGGACGCCCTGGCGGCGGCCCTCCCCGAGGCGGCGGCCGAGGGCGAGGGGGATTGTCCCGAGCGGCTGGCGGCGGCGATGCGATACAGCGTGCTCGGCGGCGGCAAGCGATTGCGGCCCGTGCTCTGCTTGATGGCGGCCGAGGCCTGCGGGGCGACGTGGCGCGAGGCCCTGCCCGCCGCCTGCGCCCTGGAGCTGGTGCACACCTACTCCCTCATCCACGACGACCTGCCGGCGATGGACGACGACGACCTCCGCCGGGGCCGACCGACCTGCCACAAGGCGTTCGACGAGGCCACGGCGATCCTGGCCGGCGACGGCCTGCTGACGCTGGCCTTCGAGCTGGTCGCCCGCGGCGTCGAGCCGGCCGATTCGGCCGTGGAATGCGTCCGGATCCTGGCCCAGGCGTCGGGCCCCTCGGGGATGGTCGCCGGCCAGATGGCCGACCTCCAGGCCGAGGACCGCGCCGAGGCGGGCCGCGACGGCTCGGCGGCCGAGCTGGAGGCGATCCACCGCCGCAAGACGGGCGCCCTGCTTCGGGCGCCCCTGGAGATGGGGGCGGTGATCGCCCGGGCCCCCGAGGCCTGGCGCGAGGCGCTGGCGCGGTACGGCCGGGCGGTCGGCCTGGCCTTCCAGATCGTCGATGATCTTTTGGACGTGGAAGGCGACGAGGCCAAGGTCGGCAAGCGGGTCGGCAAGGACTCGGGCCACGGCAAGTGGACGTATCCCCGGTTCCTCGGGGTCGAGGGGAGCCGGGCCAAGGCCCGGCAGCTCGCCCACGAAGCGGTCGCCGCACTGGCCCCCCTGGAAACGCGCGGCGGACGGCTCCGCGAACTGGCGCTGGCTCTTTTGGAAAGGGAGTGTTGATGCTCAGCCCCGACTCGATCCTGTCCCGGATCGGCTCCCCGGCGGACCTCAAAACGCTGACCGACAAGGACCTCGACCTGCTCGCCGCCGAGATGCGCGCCGAGCTGCTCGGCGTCGTCGGCCGGCGCGCGGCGCACTTCGCCAGCAACCTGGGCGTCGTGGAGCTTTGCCTGGCCCTCCACCTGACCTTCGACTTCGCCCGCGACCGCCTGATCTGGGACACCGGCCACCAGATCTACCCCCACAAGCTGATCACCGGCCGCGCCGCCGAGCTGCACACGATCCGGACGAAGGGGGGCCTGATGGGCTACCCCAACCCGGCCGAGAGCCCCTACGACCTGTTCATGACCGGCCACGCCGGCTGCGCCCCCTCGACGGCCCTGGGCCTGAAGCTGGGCGACGAGATCATGGGCCGGGACGACGCCCATTCGGTCGCGGTGATCGGCGACGGCGCCTTCCCCTCGGGGATCGTCTTCGAGGCGCTCAACCACGCGAGCGGCTCGCAGAGCAAGCTGCTGGTGATCCTCAACGACAACAAGATGTCGATCTGCCCCCCCGTCGGCGGCATCGCCAACACGCTCGACCGGGCGCGGATGTCGAAGACGTACCACGACTGGAACAAGCGGCTGAAGTCGCTCGTCCCCACCATCCCGCTCGTGGGCGAGACCGCCGACCGCTGGCTGCAGCAGTTCAAGGACGCGATCAAGGCCACGCTCCAGCACGGCATGCTCTTCGAAGAGCTGGGCTTCACCTACCTCGGCCCGATCGACGGCCACGACCTCAAGGGCCTCCGGACGTACCTGGAGAAGGTCAAGGCGATGAGCGGGCCGATCCTGCTCCACGTCCTGACCAACAAGGGGCAAGGCTTCGAGCCGGCCGTGAAGGACCCGGTGAAGTTCCACGCCCCCAACCCGTTCCGGAAGGCCAAGGAGGGGATCGTCCCCCTCAAGGTCAGCTCGGGCGAGACGTACACCGACGCCTTCAGCTCGGCCCTGTTCGACGCCTGCGCCAACGACCCTCGGGTGGTCGTGCTGACGGCCGCCATGTGCGAGGGGAACAAGCTCCAGAAGGTCCGCGAGACCTTCCCGAAGCAGTTCCTCGACGTCGGCATCTGCGAGAGCCACGCGGTCGCCCTGGCCGGCGGCATGGCCAAGGCCGGCGCGCGGCCGGTGGTCGACATCTACAGCACGTTCCTCCAGCGCTCGTACGACCAGATCTTCCAGGAGGTCGCGCTGCAGAATCTGCCGGTGGTCTTCTGCCTCGATCGCGCGGGCCTCGTCGGCGCCGACGGGCCGACGCACCACGGCAGCTACGACCTGGCCTACATGCGGGTCTTCCCCAACATGGTCGTCATGGCCCCCGGCGACCGCCGCGACGTCGGGCCCATGCTCGACTTCGCCCTCGGCCACGACGCCCCGGTCTCGATCCGCTAC
Organism: Paludisphaera mucosa; assembly: GCF_029589435.1. Taxonomy (NCBI): domain Bacteria; kingdom Pseudomonadati; phylum Planctomycetota; class Planctomycetia; order Isosphaerales; family Isosphaeraceae; genus Paludisphaera; species Paludisphaera mucosa. The sequence goes on from NZ_JARRAG010000002.1 coordinate 2,646,891, forward strand.
CCCCGCGCCTACCTGGAATCGGTCGAGCGCGACGCCGCGCCGATCGAGCTGGGGCAGGCCGAGGTGATCGAGTGGGAGAGCGACGGCATGATCGTCGCCTGCGGGGCCATGCTGGGCGCGTGCGTCCGGGCCGCCGAGCGGCTCCACGACCGCTACGGGCTGCACGTCGGCGTCATCAACGCCCGGTTCGTCAAGCCGCTCGACCGCGCGACGATCGGCAAGGCGATCGAGGAGGCCGGCTTCGTCCTGACCGTCGAGGAGGGCTGCCTCCCCGGCGGCTTCGGCTCGGCCGTCCTCGAGGCCGCCAACGACGCCGGGCTGCCGACCCACCACGTCCGCCGCCTGGGCCTGCCCGACCGCTTCGTGCTGCACGCCGAGCGCGACGAGCAGCTCGCCGAGGTCGGCCTGGACGTCGACGGCATCACCGCCGCGGCGCTCGAGCTGGCCCGCGCCGTCGGCCTGGAGTTCACCGACCTCGGCCCCGCGTCGGCGACCGAGCCGGGAGCCGCGTCGTCGAACGGCGACGCACACTCCAATGGATCGGCGGTCGTCGCCGGATCGCCGTCCGAGAAGTAACGAGGCCGGCGGCCGGGACCTCCTCATGGCGACTTCCCCCGAACAACCCGGAGCGTCGGGCTCGCCGCCGTCGCGGATCATGATCCTGGGCAACGGCACCCGCGACGAGGTCCAGGGCTACGTCGAGCGCGTCGCCGAGGCGCTGCGGGGCGTGCCCGATTTCGAGCTGACGGGCGTCGACCTGACGGCCGATTCGGACCTCTCATGCTGTCCCGCCGACCTCGCGGTCGTCGTCGGCGGCGACGGCACGGTGCTGCACACGGTCCGGCGGATGGCCGACCGCCCGACCCCGATCCTGGGGGTCAACGCCGGCCGCCTCGGCTTCCTCGCCGACCTGACCATCGAGACGTTCCTCGAACGCCTGCCCGACCTGGCCGCGCGGCGGTACACGATCGAGAACCTGATGACGATGTCCGTCACGGTGACCTCGGCCCAGGGGCCGACGCGCGTCTTCCGGGCCCTGAACGACGCCGTCCTCCGCGCCGCGCCGTATTTCAAGATCGTCGAGATCGGCCTGTCGATCGACGGCGAGAGCGTGATGAACTACCGCGGCGACGGCCTGATCGTGGCCACGCCCGTGGGCTCGACGGCCCACAGCCTCTCGGCCGGCGGCCCGATCCTGCCGCCCAACGCCCACATGTTCGTGGTCACCCCGCTGTGCGCCCACACGCTCACCCAGCGCCCGCTGGTCGACGGCGGCCACAAGACCTACGAGCTGGTCCCCCACGGCGAGGGGATCGCCACGATCCTCGTCGTCGACGGCCAGATCCAGATCCCGCTCCAGGATCGCGACCGCGTCACCATCCGCCGCGGCGACCCGCCCTTCCCGATCGTCCGCCTCCCCGGCCACAGCTTCTACCGCACCCTTCGCGACAAGCTGGGCTGGGGCGCCTACCCCGCCGGAGACCGCGGGCCGAGGAGCTGAGACGGACGGATCGTTTCAGGGGATCTCCAGCACGATCTTGCCGAACTGCCCCGACTCGTCCATGTGGCGGTGGGCCGCGGAGGCGTCGGCGAGCGGGTAGGCGCGATCCACGACGGGGCGCAGGGAGCCGTCGGCGAAGAGGGCGAGCATCGCCGTGAAGTCGGCCGGCGAGCCCATCGTGGTGCCGAGCAGGTTGAGCTGCTTCCAGTACACGCGACGCGTCTCGACCTTCGGCGCCGGCCCGGTCGTCGCGCCGAAGGTGGCGATCCGGCCGCCGGCGCTCAGCAAATCGATGCAGGCGTTGTACGTCTCGCCGCCGACGGCGTCGATCACGATGTCGGGCCCCTGGCCGCCGCTCAGCTCGCGGATCTTCTCGACCCACCCGGCATCCTTGTAATTGGCCCCGCCGTCGGCCCCGAGGGCTTGGGCGCGTTCGAGCTTCTCGTCACTGCCCGAAGTCACCAGCACCCGCGCCCCGAGCTTCTTCGCGAACAGCAGCGCGAACGTCGCCGCGCCGCCGCCGATGCCCGGGATGAAGACGGTCTCGCCCGGCTTCGCCTGGGCGCGCGACACGAGGGCCCGATAAGCGGTCAGGCCCGCGAGCGGGATCGCGGCGGCCTCGCCCCAGCCCAGGCCGGCCGGCTTGGGATGGATGTTCGTCGCAGCGACCTTCACGAGCTGGGCGTACGTGCCCCCGTCGGGCATGCCCAGGATCCGGAAGTTCGGCCCGAAGAACCGCTCGTCGTCGCCCCAATCGAGGCTCGGGTTGATGACGACCTCGCGGCCGACGAGCGCGGCGTCGACGCCCTCGCCGACCGCCTCGACGACCCCCGCGCCGTCGGAGCCGAGGATCGTCGGCAGCTTGATCCCCGCGTACTGGCCCATGCGGATCCAGACGTCGCGATGGTTCAGCGCCGCGGCCTTGAGCCGCACGACCGCCTCGCCGGGCCCGGGAGTCGGGTCGGGCGCGTCCTCCAGCCTCAACAGTTCGGGGCCGCCCAGGTCGCGGAGCACGATCGCTTTCATGATGCCGTCCTTCGTAGAATCCCCTGCCCTGCTCGACTACGCCGATCGGCGGCGTCGCCGTCGAAATCGTACCTACCGAGCACCCCAGGTCAAGCAACGAGAGGGCGGCGATTGTCCGCCCGTCGCGCCGGCGATAGACTGACGGCGCGAAGCGATCGCGACGTCTCGAACATCCGGGGGCCGGCGATGCTGGATCCGAACCGCCTGGTTTACGACCACGAAGAGGACCCGACCGAGCCGGTCGCGCCCGAGCGGATCGCGAAGTGGGAACGCACGGTCGGCGGCGCGATGCCCGGGTCGCTCCGGGCGCTCTACGAACTCGGCGACGGCGGCCGGCTCCGCGACACCTCGATCGACGTCACGCCCATGGACGACGTCCAGACGCTCGAACCGGCGTACCTTGAAGATGTCGACGAGCATGACGCCGCGTCCGGCGCGTCCGCCGATCCCGCCCGGATCGTCCAGTTCGGATACGACTCGTCGAACGGCGGCATGCTCCTGCTCAACTACAACGGCGTGGGGCCGGGCGGCGAGCCGACGGTCTACAGCGTGTACTCCGAGCCGGACAGCCTGCGCCGGATCGCGGACACCCTCGACGCGTTCCTCGAAGCTGAGCTGGACTTCGAGAAGGCGCCGTGCGTCGACTGGTCGGAGGCGGACGGGCCTCATGAGGTCCTCGCCCGCGTCACGCTCGACGTCTCGCACATGCACGGCTCCTCGGCTGCCTGGCATCAGGTGCTGATCCGCGCGGTCGATGCGCTCGTCCTGCTCGTCCGCGAGGATTCGCCCGGCGGCGAGAGGCTCGAACGGACGCAGTTGCCGACGCCGCTAGACGCTTCGGGCTCGAGTCTCCGCCGCTACTGGGAGGAGCCCGAGACGTACGCCCTGATGATCCGACCCGCCGAGTCGAGCGGGATCATCCATCGCGAGGCCGTCAAGACGAGCGACGGCACCTGGCGGAACACCGAGTCCGAAGGCGTCCCCGTCTACGTCCAGGTCCTCTCCCCCTCGCGCGACGAGCTGGCCGCCCTCCGCGAGCGGCTGGTGGGGGCGGACGAGGCCGCGAAGCTGGAGGCCGCCGACCGCGAGCAGGAGCGCCTCGCGGCCCTCCCCCCGGCCGAGCGGATGACGGCCCTGCTCCAGCGCATGGTCGAATTCCAGGAAGAGCTGAAGAGCTTCCTGCCCGATCGCGACGAGCCAGACGAGGAACACGCCGTCTGAAACGCCGGTCCCGCGAAGTCGCGCTCAGTCCCTGCGGCGGGGCCTCATGTTCTCGTCGAGGTCGTCGAGCATGGCTTCGAGGCCGTCGAGCTGGACGGGCGTCGGCGTGCGGGTGGGCCGGGGGATGACGGGAGGCGAGCCGTCGTCGATGCTCTCGATGTAGGTCAGGGGCGGGGCGTCGGCGGCCGGGCGCGGCCCCGCGAGTTTGGACTCGATCCGATCCTGGATCATCGAGATCGTGTGCACGACCTGCATCAGGCCGTCGTACTCGTCCTGCTCGGCGGGCTCGAGCCCGCCGTTCATGATCTTCTCGACGAGCGCGTCGATCCGGGCCTTGACGTCGTCGGGCGCGTAGAGGTCCGAGAAGACCTGCGCCGCATCGGGCGTGAGCTGCTCGACGATCGCGTCGAGCAGGCGTTCGAGCATGGTCGGCGATGGGATGTTGGCCATGGCGGCATCATAAATAGGAGGCCTGCGGAAGGGAACACCGATCGGTCATCCGACGATGAAGCACGAATCGTCGACCGTTCTCAAAAGTCGTTTGCGACACCGGACGACGGCCTTCCCCCCTCGGGGGGGAAGGTGGCCCGAAGGGCCGGATGAGGGGGGGCGAGCACGGAAGCCGTCGCCCCATCGTGTTGCGGGATTGCGAATTCCGACGGGGTCTCGCGCGGCCTCCCCCTCAACCGACCCCTGCGGGGTCTGCCTTCCCCCCCGAGGGGGGAAGGCGTCGGAAGGCCCGGCCTTCGAACTTCCGGGCCGGTTTCTCAGCCTCTCGCCGCCACGCGTTCCCGGGCCGCCCGTTCGGCGGCTTCCTGATCGCGAAGGGCGGTGCGACGTCCATGGCGATTGGCGATCGAGAACAACCCGGCGAACCAGGCCGCGAAGCCGGCGATCGCCAGGGTCCACAACCTCGGCGGCGACAGCCGATCCTGGTAGTGCGAAATCGTCGCGGCGCCGAGGATCGCCGCGACGCCCCAGGCGAGGAGTTGAGCGTCGTACCGATTCAGGTCGGGATCGGATCGCAGCGGGACGACGCGTTCGACGCTCCCTTCCGACGGGGTCACGGCCCGGAGCACGGCCCACAGCACGGCGACGAGCGGGATGATGGCGAAAGTCCGCGCGTTCCCCGTCGCGCGCCAGGAGACGACCGCGACCAACGCCGTCGCGAGGAGGGCCGGGACGAAGATCCGGGTCCATCGGGCGCGAGTCGCGAGGATCTCACCCGGTCCCGGGGTCGTCCGGCGCGGCCCTCCTTCGCCGAGACCGGTCTTGTGGGCGAAGAGGTTCCAGCCCGATTGGACGTCGGGACGGATCGCCTCGCGGATCCGGCCGACGATCGCGTCGCGGTCGCCGGGGTCGTAGTCGCGGAAGTTCAGGACGAGTCGGGACGAAGGGGCACGCGCGACGAGACGCACGCCGGCGGGCCCGGTCCGCCATCGGGCTTCGACGACGCGAGTCAGGTCCAGCTCCGCCCGGCGGACCGACCCCTGCGCGACGACCTGATGGCCGCGAAAGGTCAGCGACGCCAGCCGGTTTTCCAGCACCATCGCGAGCGAAAGCCCCGCCATCACCAACGGAACGCCCCCGAACAGGGCCGCGGCCGCGGGCCGGTTCCGGACGTCGGGCGCGGCGTACGCGGCCCACAAGCCGACGCCGCCCCATGCGAGGAAGCCCACGAGGAGCCCCAGCCCCAGGTAGAGTTTCGAGCGCGGTGGTCGATAGGTCGCGTCCATGTCGGGCGGGCCTCGTGGGATCGTTCCTGCAAGTCGAGGTCTGTCATCGCATCCGTCGGGCGGCTTCGCGCGGCGGCGCCGACCGAGACTCGGCTCGCCTTGACCGTCGCGACTTGCACCGCCATGATACCCGCCTACATATCGATACTCGACACGGGAGGTCGGCGATGCCGGGTCGCGAGCGCAAGGTCGGCGAGTTCTGCTGGATCAACATGCTCACGTCCCGCCCGGAGGACGCCAAGGCCTTCTTCGGCGAGCTGCTGGGCTGGACGTACGGCGAGATCCCGGGGATGGGCTGGTTCATCGAGGTCGGGTCGAGCAAGATCGGCGGCCTGTTCGACCTGGACGGGCCCAACACCCCGCCGGGGACGCCGGCCGGGATCGGCGTCATGGTCAAGGTCGACGACGCCGACGCGACGGGTGAGAAGGCCAAGGCGCTCGGCGGTAGTGCCAAGCCCGCGTTCGACGTCGGCCCGCCCGGCCGCATGGCCGAGATCTTCGCGACCGACGGCGCCGCGATCGACGTCTGGCAGCCGAACCAGATGCCCGGCACCGATGTCGACGCCGGGCTCGCCGGAGCGCCGAGCTGGTTCGAGACGATGACCCACGACGGCGAGCGGGCCTCGCGGTTCTACGCCGACCTCTTCGGCTGGACGGCCGAGAAGTCGCCGAACCCGGCGGTCGACTACACCATCTTCAAGCTCGACGGAGCCAATATCGCGGGCCAGTTGACGGTCCCCGCCGACGCGGGCTATCCGCCGCCGTTCTGGGCCGTCTATTTCACCGTCGACGACCCCGACGCGACCGCGAAGAAGGCCGTCGAACTGGGAGGCCAGGTGATCGTCCCCCCGACCGACATCCCGGCCGTGGGCCGCTTCTGCGCCCTCAAGTCGCCGCAGGGCGTCTACTTCTACACCGTCCACTACACGATGGTTCCGTCTGCATCGACCTGAGCATCAGGACGACGGTTCGCTCGGGTTCGGCGCGATCGCCGACGGCCGATTTCAGGAGGACCGGCTCTCGACGGCGTGGATGCCGAGGTCCTTCGCCGATGCGCCCGCGGCGGGCCTCGGAGCGCGGCGACCGACGCGGGCGACGGGCGTCCTGGGACGGGTCCGGTCGGCCGTCTCGCGCAGCTTCGCGAGGGCCCGGGTTTCGATCTGGCGGACGCGTTCGGGGGTGCAGCCGCCGACGGCCCGGCCGACCTCCGCGAGCGTCCTCCGCTCGCAGGCGCCCAGGCCGAATCGCAGCCTGAGGATCTCGGATTCCCGGTTGCTCAGGACGCCCAGCCTCGCGTGCAGGCCGGCGACGTCTTCGGCGGCGATGACTTGCTCCTCGGCGCCGAGGGTCCGCTCGTCGGCGATCACCTTCAGGACGCCTCCGTCCTCGCCGGGCCAGGCTTCGTTGCAGCGGCCCAGGATTTCGAGGAGCCGCAGCGACTGCTCCATGTCGGCCTTTTGACGCGGGCTCAGTTCCAGGGAGTCGCCGATCTCCTCGTGCGTCGGAGTCCGTCCGAGGGCCCGTTCCAGCTCGCCCGCCGCCCGCCGCCACTTGCTCAGCATCTGGACCACGTGGCACGGCAGTCGGATCGGCCGGCCGGTGTTCGTCAGCGAGCGGCGGATCGCCTGCTTGATCCAAAGGCAGGCGTAGGTCGTGAAGCGGCAACCGGCCGAGGGGTCGAAGCCGTCGGCCGCCCGGATCAAGCCCAGGTTGCCGTCCGCGACCAGGTCCTCCAGGGGGAGCCCCCGGCCGAGGAACTGGCGGGCGACCTTGACGACCAGGCGCAGGTTGGCCCGCACCAGATGATTGCGAGCCGCGGCGTCCCCGCGCGCGATGTGGCCGGCGAGGTCGCGCTCCTCCTCGGCCGACAGCAGGGGGACCTCGCCGATGACGGACAGATAGGGATCGAGGATGCTTCCACGGGCGGGTTTTGCGGCGGGCAAGGAACGGCCTCCTTGGAGGTGTCGCGTTGCGTGTTTCCAGGCTGACGGGAGAGGGCGGATCGCGAAGGCTACACCGCGACCAAGGCCAGGCAGGCAGGCGAGCCGAGCCGGAGGCGCGCCCTGAGCCGCTCGTCGCGGAGCTCGGCGAGCGTTGCGGCGTAGAGGATCCCGACGTGTTCGGAACAGGCCCGGCCGAAGATTTCGTTCGCCCGGGCCGTCCCCCGGTAGCGACGAGCCTCGTCGAGGCGGGTCCGCAAATCACGGAGCCTCGATTCCAGCCGGGCCAGCCGATCGAGACGCTCCAGCAGATCGAAGAGCAGAGAGAGTCGAGGCGAGGTCGGCCGCTCCATCGTTCGCACTCCTTTCCCGGTCGGTGTCGCGAAGCCTTCTCGAAGCATGGCTTCAGTGTCGCGTGGGATCAGGATGTCAGCGATTCGGAGTTCACCCTAGATGGTGATCGGGACTTGCCCCTAGACGCCCTCAGGGCGAGTCGTCCCCGAATCTCGAAGCGCGCAGGGGCCGCCGCGGGGTCCGGGCGGACGCCCATGGTTCGATCCCGAACATCCTTTTGCGCGCTTAGGGCACCCGTTCCCGCAGGTCATCGCAGGCGTCCCCCCGCCTCGTCTTCGAGGCGGGGGGACGCGACGATTCGGATCACTCGCCGATCTCGACGACCACCGATTCGATGGTCCCCTTGAAGGCGTTCGGCGAGCCGTACGGGCCGACGGGGGCGTTGGCGTCGCGGCCCACCTGCAGGCCGTCGGCGGGCTGGCGGGAGATGAGGCGGCCCGCGACGGGCTCCGCGGCCTGGCCGTCGACGTCGAGCGTCAACCGGCCCGCCTGGTCGAGCCGGGCGATGATGTTGTGTTCGCCCGGGGCCAGCTCCGGGCCGATGATCCGCGCGGTGTTGGCGCGGCCGGCTCCGGAGCGGACGAGGAAGGTCGGGCGGGCGTCCTCGACGAAGAGGCTGAAGCCGGCGGCCGTCCCGCCGTGGGCCACGATCACGCCGTCGGGGGCCTTCGCCCGCGTCGTGACCTTCGCGGTGACGGCGAGCGGCCGGCCCTCGATGTGCGGCGCCGTGCGGCCGCGCAGCTCGGAGTCGGCCTTCAGCTCGAACCGGCGCTCGCGGCTGGGCGGGTCCTGATTCGCGTCGTCGCGCCAGGCCCCCAGGGGCAGGACGTTCGCCCGCGCGGCGTAGGCGTCCCAGGCGTCGGCGAGGGCCTTCGCGCGATCGGGGTGTTTCGCGGCCAGGTCGTGCAGCTCGGAGCGGTCCTCGGCGATGTTGTACAACTCCCACGGCTCGTTCGCCCTGGCGACCAGCTTCCAGTCGCCGTCGCGCACGGCGCGGTTGCCTTCGTGCTCCCAGAAGAGCGGCTGGGTGCGGCCGAGCGGCTCGCCCTGGAAGGCCGGGCGCAGGCTCACGCCCTCGCGAGGCTTGATGGGACGGCCGTCGACCTCGGCCGGATAGGCCGCGCCGGCGACGTCGACGCAGGTCGCCATGACGTCGATCAGGTGGCCGGGCTGGGGCTCCAGCTTGCCTTTCCGTTCGGGGCCGATCCCCTTCGGCCAGTGGGCGACGAGCGGGGTCGAGACGCCCCCCTCGTGCGTCCAGTGCTTGTATTCGCGGAAAGGGGTGTTGCTGACGTTCGCCCAGCCCCGGCCGTAGGCGACGAACGTGTCGGCCGGACCCGGCATGACGCCCGGCCCGGTGCGGACCTGGCGGCCGTCGCGGGTCTGCATCGGCGGGCCGCCCCTGAGCTGAACCTCGTCCGGGCCCAGCGGCTTCAGGCCCTCGACCGGCTGCTGAGGCTGTTCGCGGCCCGTCACCTCGGCGCAGGCGCCGTTGTCCTGAAGGTAGAGGATCAGCGTATTTTCAAGCTGCCCCGACTCCTTCAGCTGCGCGACGATCCGGCCCACGCCGGCGTCCATCGACTCGACCATCGCCGCGTAGACCTCCTTGCAGCGCGCCTCGCGGGCCTTGTCGTCGACGTCCTTCCAGTCGTCGGAGGCCGGGGTCAGTTCCGCATCGGCCGGGATGAGCCCCAGCTCTTTCATGCGCTTGAAGCGACCCTCGCGGACCGGGGCGTAGCCCGTGTCGTACTTGCCCGCGTACCTGGCGACGTCCTTCTCGGACGCGTGCATCGGCCAGTGGGCCGCCGTGTAGGCGACGTACAGGAAGAACGGCTTCTCGGGTGTCGCGGCCTTGTGGTCGCGGAGGTACTTCACCGCGTTGTCCGAGATGGCGTCGGTGTAGTAGAAAGACTCGGGCTTGTATTCCGGGTCGTTCTCGGGCGTGATGAGCGTCTCCTGGCGGCAGAGGTTGCCGGGGTCGAAGTAGCTCCCCGCGCCGATGATCGTGCCGTAATATTTGTCGAATCCGCGGCCCAGCGGCCAGGTGGCGCGATCGCCGTTGGGGCCGACGAACCGCGTGACGTGCCACTTGCCGACCATGTACGTCCCGTAGCCGGCCGGCCTCAAAACCTCGGCGATCGTCACCGCGTTGCGGTTGAGGACGCCGCGATAGCCGTCGTGGCCGCGGTCGTTCGTCATGTGCCCCATCCCGGCCTGGTGGGGGTACAGGCCCGTCAGCAACGAGGCCCGCGTCGGGCAGCACCGCGCGGTGTTGTAGAACTGCGTGAACCGCACGCCCCCCGCCGCCAGGCCGTCGAGGTTCGGCGTCGTCAGCTCGCCGCCGTAGCAGCCGAGATCCGAATAGCCCATGTCGTCGCTCAGGATGAGCACGATGTTCGGCCGCGACCCGTCGGCGGCCATCGCCGCCCCGTGACCAGCCCACCCCAGCACGACCAGCCCGGCGACCAGCGCCCCGCGAATGCTCGTCATCCCAAATCCTCCCCCCTCGACATAGCCTCGACGCGCCCGACCGTCATTCCCACGCCGATCCCGAGGCGCCCGAATCGGGATCTGCCAGATGTCGATCGATTTTATCGACTATACGAACGATACGACAGCGGCCCTCGCCTGACCTCAGGGTGAGCTAGTTCTTCAAGCTGCGTAGGTTCACGACCAACTCGTGGACCCTGGCGGCGTTGCGACGGAGGGCCGCGGCGACGTTGGTGACGCCCTGGAGGCGGAGCCAACTCACGGCGAGGTTCCGCAGGACGGCCAGGGCCTGGGGGCCGGAGCCGGTGCGGGTCCGGTTGGCGTCCTCGCCCAGCGTGACGTCGCGGACGTAGTGCAGCCCGTTCTCGATCGCCCAATGGCCCCGCGTCCAGGCCAGGAGCGTCGCGGCGTCGGCCCGGGATCGTGGGACGCTGGTGACGATGCATTGCACCTCGACCGTCGTCCGGCCCGCGGCCGTGATCGTCCGCTCCAGGCGGCCGACCTGGGCGGCGTGGGGCCAGTCGAGGTAGCCTCCCAGCATCGTCGTGACGGTCAGCCGTCGGCGTTCGACCCGGTCGCCGTGCTTGTCGACCGTGGTCGCCTCATCGCGCTCGGCGGCGGCCCGCCGCCGGGCGTAGGGGGGAAACCGGCGGCTCGCAGGCCGCCGCGACGTCCGCCAGGAGGGTCGGCTGGTTGGCGTCGACCTTCCAGAGGAAGTGGCCCCCGGCCTCGACGACCCGGCGGCTGAGGTCGCGTTGGCAGAAGGCGGCGTCGCCGGTGACGACGCGGCCCTCCAGGGCCAGCCCCTTCAGCAGTCGCAGGGCCGTCTTGTGCTCGTTGGTCTCGGCCGGGACGCGGGCCTGGGCGAGGACGCAGCCGGTGGCCTGGTCGAGGGCCGCCAGCAGGTGGACCGCCGGGGCGGCGCCCCGACGGCTCCCTCGCGAGGCCTTGCCGTCGATCGCCACGGCCCGCAGGCCGTCGGGGTCGACGTCGGGCAGGACGTGGTCGACCCAGCGGGCGACGGCCGCCTCGAAGGCGTCGGCGTCGAGCCGGAGGAAGACCTCGCGGACGGCGCCGTAGGAGGGGGGCCGACGCAGATAGCCCAGGCGGTGCATCAGCCCGATGGGCTGGTCGCGGCCCCACTGCGCGATCGCCGCGTAGCCGCGGCAGCCGCAGAGGATCGCGCAGCACGCGTGGGCGAGGATCGCGGCCAGGGGATGCCGCCGCCCCGACCGCTCGCGCGGGTCGGGGACCTCGGCCAGGAAGTCGTGCAGGCGCAGCGGGCGTCGGTCGTCCATCGGCGTCGACTCCAAAAAGTCGACAGCCTACCACAAATTAACGAACCGACTCACCCTGCGCCTGACCTTTCAGCAAGGCTCTGGCGGACGTCCCCGGGTTCGATCAAGATGAATGGTCATGAGCCACGCACACAATGCACCGCTGGGCCGGCATCTGCTCGATCGCCGGGGGTTCCTGTCGCACATGGCGACCGGCGTGGGGGGGATCGCGCTGAGCGCGATGCTGGCCGAGAAGGGGCTGCTCGCGGCCGACGCGAAGGCCGGGCCGCTCGCGGCGAGGCCGCCGCACTTCCCGGCGCGGGCGAAGCGGGTGATCCACATCTATTGCACCGGGGCCGTCAGCCAGCTCGACACCTGGGACTACAAGCCCGAGCTGATCAAGCGCCACGGCGAGCCCATGCCGGGCGCCGAGAAGTTGGTGACGTTCCAGGGCGAGAACGGGGCCCTGGCCAGAAGCCCCTGGGCGTTCAAGCCCCGCGGCGAGTGCGGCAAGCACGTCTCCGACCTGCTGCCGCACCTGGCCGAGCGGGTCGACGACATGTGCTTCATCCACTCGCTGACGTCGAAGACCAACACGCACGGCCCCGGCGAGATGTTCATGTCGACCGGGTTCACGCTCGAAGGCTTCCCGAGCATGGGCGCCTGGGTCAGCTACGCGCTCGGGACCGACGACCAGGACCTGCCGGCGTACGTCGCGATCCCCGACCCCCGGGGCGACCCGCAGCAGGGGCCCGCGAACTGGACCAACGGCTTCCTCCCGGCGGTGTACCAGGGGACCTCGTTCAACGCCGACAAGCCGATCCGCCACCTGGCGCGGCCCGAGAAGGTCTCGCCCGACGACGACCGCGCCACCCGCGACCTGATCCGCATCCTCAACGACGAGCACCTGGCGCGGAACCCGGGCGACGACGAGCTGTCGGCCCGGATCGCCGCCTATGAGCTGGCCGCGCGGATGCAGCTCAGCGCGCCCGAGGTCGGCGACCTCTCGCGCGAGAGCCCCGCCGTGCGCTCGCTCTACGGCCTCGACGACCCCAACCCGATCCTCGCCGGCTTCGGCCGCAACTGCCTGCTGGCCCGGCGGCTCGTCGAGCGCGGGGTGCGGTTCGTCACCCTGTTCAACGGGGCCTTCGCGATGGGCGAGGGCGCGCTCAACTGGGACGGCCACCGGCGGATCAAGTCGGACTACGACCGCCACGGGCCGATCCTCGACAAGCCGGCCGCCGCGCTCCTGACCGACCTGAAGGACCGCGGCCTGCTCGACGACACCCTGGTCGTCTGGTCGACCGAGTTCGGCCGGATGCCCACCTTCCAGAAGGGGACCGAGGGCCGCGACCACAACCCCAAGGGATTCACCGCCTGGCTCGCCGGCGCGGGGGTCAAACGCGGCTTCAGCTACGGCGCGACCGACCCCTTCGGCTACCAGGCCATCGAGAACGTCGTCGACGTCCACGACTTCCACGCCACGATCCTTCATCTGCTCGGACTGGACCACGAGCGGTTGACGTACTACAACAATGGTGCCCAGCGCCGGCTGACCGACGTCCACGGCCACGTCATCCGTGACGTCCTGACCTGACCCTGTCCTTCCGAACTTTCCACGCGTCTCGATCAAGGAGCCCTCCCATGTTCGCGCCCGCCGCCGCGCTCCTGATCGCGTCTCTCGCCGCGCTTGGCGGCGACCGAGGGGTCGATGACCCGAGGAACGTGGTCGAGCCGCTGGAGACGGTCGAGAAGCTCTGGGACGAGGGGACGTTCACCGAGGGGGGCGCGACGGCGGCCGACGGTTCGGTCCTGTTCTCCGACGTCGGCGACCGGGTGATGCGGTTCAACCCCAGCACCGGCGAGACCACGACCTTCCGCGAGCCCAGCGGCCGGGCCAACGGCATGATCTTCGACGTCCACGGACGCCTGATCGTCGCCGAGGGCGCCAACTCGGGCGGCGGCCGGCGGATCTCGATCACCGAGCTGGACGGATCCTGCCGCACTCTGGCCGACGGCTTCGAGGGCAAGCGGTTCAACAGCCCCAACGACGTCGCCGTCGATCGCAAGGGCCGCGTCTACTTCTCCGACCCCCGCTACGTCGGCGACGAGCCCCGCGAGCTGAGCTTCGAGGCCGTCTTCCGGATCGACCCCGACGGCCGAGTGGCCCGGCTGGCGACGACGGCCCAGAAGCCCAACGGCCTCGTGGTGAGCCCCGACGGCAGGACGCTCTACGTCGCCGACAACGGCCCCGACCGCCGGGCGCTGATCGCGCTCGACCTCGACGACAAGGGCGACGTCTCCCGCCCCCGCGTGATCCACGATTTCGGCGCCGCGCCGGGCGCCGACGGCCTGACCGTCGCCACCGACGGCCGCATCGTCGCCGCCACCCCCGAAGGCGCCGTCGTCTTCTCGGCCGAAGGCCGCCGCCTGGCGCTCATCCCCACCCCCGAGCCCGCCGCCAATGTCGAGTTCGGCGGCGACGGCGGCCGGATCCTCTACATCCTGGCCGGCAAAAGCCTCTACCGGATCCCCACCACCATGACGGGATTCCACGTCAAGGGCTCCTGAGCCCACCCGTACGGATTACAGGAGCTTCAGGCACGCCGGCGGCCGGCGACGTTGACGCCCGAGCCGATGATGAGGTCGTGGTCGTAGGTCCAGCGGTAGAGCCGGCCCGACTTCATCGGCGCGAGTTCGACCAGGTCCTCGAAGCCCTCCTCGTCGAACCAGGCGAGGAGTTCGTGGAGCGTGTGGTGGGACTGGTGCGGCGGCGCCCACCAATCGAAGTTGTCGCAGACGCGCAGGGTCCAGTCGGGGTGGGCCGAGAAGTTCACGAGCTTGTTCAGCGTCCGGTTCACGACCGGCACGCTCCCGAGCGCGCCCAGGCCGACGCAGGCCGGTTCGAGGACGCGGGCCGGCAGGCGGGTGGTCAAGGCCCGCAGGCCGGAGTTGAGCCACTCCTGCGGCGGGGTGTTCCGGCGGTAGAGCCAGACGGCCAGCCGGCCCCCCGGCCTGACGCGTCGCGCGATCTCGGCGAACGCGCGGCGAGGGTCGGGCGAGTGGTGCAGGACGCCGATCGAGAAGACCAGGTCGAACGCGGCCACGGCCACCGGCGGGTCGAGCAGGTCGCCCTGGACGATCTGCACGTTCGGCAGCCCCGCGCAGAGTTCCGACGCCTTCTCCACGGCGCTGCTGAGGTCGACGCCGAGGACCTTCGCCCCGTGCCCGCCGACGAGCTTCGCATACCGACCGCCGCCGCAGCCGGCGTCGAGCACCAGGCGGCCGGCCAACTCGTGCGGCGGGACGCCCGTCTTGGCCTCGAAGGTCGCCTCGTCCTCCTCGATCCGCGCGACGTCGTAGCGATTCCACTGCCGCCCGAAGCTGCCGACGTACGCCTCGCCCGCCAGCCGCGGCACCCCCCCGACGATCGGATAGCGTTCGGCGCCTCGATCGGCGACCAGCTCGTCCCCCTCGACGTGCATCGGCGATTTGGCGCCGGGCGAGCGCAGGAGTCCGATCAGCTCGGCGTTCAAGGCGGGTTCGGTCATCGTTCTCTCGGCGAGGCGCGGGCGGGTCGGTTATGCTCCGGGGATGCACGACGATCCCAGGCATGATCATACCGGGCCCCCCGCATGGCTGGAACACGTCCGCCGCCGCGCGGCCGGCTGGGCGGCCTCGGGGATCGGGCCCGGCTGGGTCGTGGCGGTTTCCGGGGGGGGCGACAGCGTGGGCCTCCTGCGGACGCTCCACGGCCTTCGCGAGGGGCTGGGCCTGCGATTGAGCGTCGCCCACCTCGACCACGGCACGCGCGGGGAGGCCGGCCGCGAGGACGGCCGGTTCGTCGCCGCGCTCGCGGAGGGGCTCGGGCTGCCGATCGACCTGGGGTCGTGGACGCCCGCCCGGAAGGGCCACTTCGAGGCCGACGCCCGCACTGCACGCTACACGTGGCTGGCCGAGGTCGCGCGAGCCCGGGGGGCGTCGGCCGTCGCCGTGGGGCACACGCGCGACGACCTCGCCGAGACGATTCTGCAGAGGATCGTCCGGGGCACGGGCCTGCGCGGGCTCGCCGGAATTCCCGCGCGGCGGCCGCTCGCGGCGGGCGTCGCCCTGGTTCGGCCGCTCCTCGGCGTCTCACGACGCGAGATCCGCGACGAGCTGGCGAGGCTCGGTCAGAGCTTCCGCGAGGACCCGACCAACGGCGACGTCGCGCGGACCCGAGCCCGGATCCGCCACGACTTGATCCCCCGGCTCGAAGCCGACTACAACCCGCAGGTCGTCGCCGCGATCGTCCGGCTGGGGCGACACGCGGCGGCGGATCGAAGGCTGCTGGACGCGGTCGTCGGCTCGCTGTCGGCGTCGGTCGTCCGCGAGGCCGGTCCGGATCGGATCGTCTTCGACGCCCGGGCCGCCGCGGGGCTCGATCAGCTGCTGGCCGCCGAGGTCGTCCGCCGCGCCTGGCGCGCCGCCGACTGGCCGGAGCGTGCCATGACGGCGAGCCGTTGGGGCCGGATCGCCAGGGGCCTCGTCCGCGGCTCGCGCGAGGACCACCTCGGCGCGGGGGCCTCGCTGCACGTCGAGGGCGACGGCCTCGTGCTGGAGCGGGGCGCCCGGTCGGAGATCGCCGTCCCCGAGATCGCCTCGACGGTCCTGGATGGGCCGGGCTCGGCCGCCGTCCCCTGGGCCGCCGCCCGGATCGAGGCCGAGATCCTCGACGAATCCCCGGCCGGTTTCGACGAGGTCGTCGACCTGGATCGGGTCCGTTTCCCGCTCGTCGTGCGCACGCCCCGGCCGGGCGACCGCTGGGATCCCCTGGGGATGGCCGGGCGTCGCCAGCGGCTCGTCGAATTCCTCCGCCTGCGAGGCGTCCCGCGAGAGCGCCGTGCGAGCGTCCCCGTGGTGGCCGATCGGTCGGGCGTCATCTGGGTCGTCGGCCATCGGATCGCCGAGCGCGTGCGGACGAGCGAGGCGACGTCGCGACGCCTGGGCCTGCGATGGCGGACGGCCCCGTCTGAAGTTGACGGACCCGACGGATTGCCATAGGATTCGCGCCGACGTCGGGCGGCATCGCCTGGGGGGATGGAGCCGGTCCAGGTCCCGGGTCAGGAGGCCGCGCATGCCGCGAACGCCGGGACGGACCAGCTTGCTCGGAAGGCTCCCCGCCCCGAGCCTGGGGCTCGCGGTCGAGGCGGGGCTGCTCTTGAGAGTGGCGGCGGCCGACCTCGTCGAGTGGCGGGTTCGACGCGGCGGCGGCAATCGGGTCTGCCTGCTCCCGGACGCCGAGGGTTACTGGAAGCTCGCCCAGACGATCCGCGACGGCGAAATCTTCCAGATCGTCGAATGGGGCGACATCCCCCACTTCGCCCTCCGCACGCCCGGCTATCCGCTGTTCCTCGCCGCCTGCCGCACGGTCCTGGGCGACCGGCCGCTGGGGGCGCGGCTCGTCCAGGCGGGCCTCGGCGCGGCGTGCGTCTGGCTCGTCTACCGGCTGACGCGGTCCGTGATCGACGGCGAGGCGGGCCGGCGGACGGCCGTCGTCGCCGCGATGCTGACGGCGGTGCACCCCTATTTCGTGATCATGTCGGCGCTCCTGCTCTCCGAGGCCGTCTTCACCCCGCTGCTCCTCGCCTTCCTGTGGGCCCTGGCCGTTCTCTGGAAACGCGGCGACGTCCGGTCGTCGCTCGCCCCGGGGCTCGGTGCGGGATTGGCGGCGGGGGCGGCGACGCTGACGCGGCCGTCGTGCGTGCTCTTCTTCCCGGCGGCGATGGGGGCCTGGGCCGTCCATCAGGCCGTCGCCAGGCGGGCGGTCCGGCCGGCGGCGGTCGGCGTGCTGGTCGCGGCGGCGGGCTTCGCGGCCGTGATGGGCCCCTGGTGGGTTCGCAACCAACGGGTCTACGGCGAATTCGTGCCGACGGCCCTCTGGATGGGCGCGAGCCTCTACGACGGCCTGAACCCCAACGCGACCGGCGCCAGCGACATGCGGTTCCTCAAGGATCCCGACGTCTGGCCGCTGGGCGAGCAGGACCAGGACGCGCTGCTGAAGCGTCGGGCGTTCGCGTTCGTCCGCGACCAGCCGGCGCGGGCGGCCTGGCTGGCCCTCGTGAAGCTGGGACGCTACTGGAGCCCATGGCCCAACGCCGAGGGGGTCCGTTCGTTGTGGCTGACGGTCGCGGCGGGCCTGACGATGACGCCCCTGCTCGCGTTGACGGCGCTGGGGCTCTGGACGCTCCGCCGCGACCCGAGGACCTGGGTTCTGCTGGCGGGGCCGATCCTCTATTTCGGCATGGTCCATGCGGCGTTCGCCAGCTCGATGCGGTACCGGACGCCCGGCGAGGTCCCCGCGATGGGCCTGGCGGCCGTCGGGATCCTCCGCGTCGGCGACCGGGCTTCGCGACGGGCCGCGACGGGCTGAGCATTTCGGGGGAGAGGCGTGACATGCGGTTCGGGCGGCGGCTGGCCAAGATCCTGATCTGGGGCGCCCTGGTCGGCGTGCTGCTGACGGCGGCGGCGACCTGGTTCGCCTACGCCTTCGTCACCGACGGCGACACGGTCGCGCGGCTGATCCAGGCGGAGCTGCGGCGCTTCTTCCCGCGGGCGGAGTTCGCCTTCGGCAAGGTCGACTTCCGGCCCCTGCGCGGCAAGGCGACGCTCAAGCAGATCACGGCGAACCAGACCGTCGAGGGCCGAACGTTCCCGACCGCGTCGATCCTCTGGCTGGAGCTGCGGTTCAACCCCTGGCGGCTGCTGCACGGCGAGCTGGAGACGACTGAGGTCGTCGTCAGCCGGCCCACCCTCCGCCTCCTCCGCAAGCAGGACGGCGGCTGGAACATCCTCGACCTGCCGGCGAAGCCCTGGCCCCACGCGACCATCGAGAATCCGCCCCCCGTCAAGATCCTCAACGGCACGGTCGAGCTGGTCGTCGAGGCCGAGTCCGGCTCGACCTCTCCCGCCGGCGTCGAGCCCGACGAGGCCCCGGCCGCCATCCTCCGCGACGTCATGCTCACGGTCCAGCCGGCCGAACGCGGCCGGTTCCAGTTCGAGGGCTCGGCCCGCGGCGACCTGTTCAACCGGATCGACCTCAAGGGGACGATCGACCCCGCGACCGGCGACCTGGACCTGGAAGGCGGGCTCGTCGACCTCACGATCTCCGACACCCTCCGCCGCCGCCTGCCGGCCGAGGCGGTCGCCGGCTTCGACGCCCTGGCGCTCAAGGGGGGCGACGTCGACCTCGACCTCACGTCGCTGGCCTATCGCCCCGGCGCGGCCCCCGTAGACCGCCTGAAATACGACCTGACGGCGCACCTCCGCGGCGGCGTCTGCGCCTGCCCGACGCTCCCCTTCCCGATCAACGACCTGGCGGCCCACGTCGGCTTGCGCGACGGCGAGCTGACGATCCACCAGGCCGAAGGCTCCAACGGCGCGACCCGCATCCGCGCGTCGGGGAGGCTGGGGAAGGGCGACCCGGCCGCGACCCCGCTCGACCTCAAGGTCGAGGTCTTCGATCTCGACCTCGACGAACGGCTCAAGAAGCAGACGCCGCCGCAGTTCGCCGAGCTTTGGGACGTCTTCAAGCCCAAGGGGCGGATCGACGTCGCGGCGAGGATCGCCCGGACGGTCGCGGGGGGCCCGGTTGCGGTGGACGCGGCCGCGAAGCTCAAGGACGTCTCGGCCGTCTACCGCCACTTCAAGTATCCCCTGGCGAACCTCAAGGGGCTGCTCCACCTGGCGGGCCGCCGGCTCACGGTCGACCTGAACGGCCCGATCGGCGACAAGCCGGCCAAGCTCCACGGCACGGTCGACGACCCCGGCCCCGACGCCATCGTCGACCTGACGGTCGAGGCCGAGGCGATGCCGATCGACGCGACCTTCATGGAGGCGCTGCCGCCGGACGTCCGCCGCTGGGTCGACCGCTTCAAGCCGAAGGGGTCGGTCCAGGCCGAGGCCCGCATCTTCCGCCAGCCCCTGGTCGGCCCCCCCCTGCTCGGCCCCGACGGCCGACCGGTCAGCGTCGCCCAACGCGAGCGCGACGCCCAGGGCCGGCTGGCGATCGACGCGCGACTCGACCTCGACCCCCGGCGCTGCGAGATCACCTGGGAAGGCCTCCCCTTGCCCGTGCGGAACCTCTCGGGCCGGCTGGAGCTGCATCCGGACCTCTGGATCTTCAAAAACCTGCAGGGCCGCAACGGCCAGGCCGTCCTCGACGGCTCGGGCCGGGTCGAGAAGCTCCCCGGGGCCGACCTCCCCAACGGCGACCCGCCGCTGCGGATCGGCATGACGCTCAACGCGCGGAACCTGCCGTTCAACGCCGAGCTGCGGCAGGCCCTCCCCGCCGCCTGGGAGAAGACCTGGAAGTTCATCAACCCCGAGGGCGCGACCGACGTCGACGCCGAGATCGCCGTCGAGACCGGCAAGCCCGACCAGACCCGGGTGACGATCACCCCCCGCCCCGAGTCGCACGTCCGCCTGGTGGTCCCCAGGTCGCCCGGGCCGGGCGTCGAGCCCGGCGCGACGATCGAGCTGCGGATGCAGGACGCCCTCGGCTCGTTCGAGCTGGTCAACGGCAAGGTCGCGATGCGCGACGTCCGGTTCAACTTCCACGGCGCTCCGGTGCGGTTCCCCGAAGGGTCGGTCGTGGTCGAGGACAGCGGGCGGTTCGACCTGGCCGTCCGCGACCTGTGGGTGAGCGACCTGCTGTTCAACGCCAAGCTGCGGCGGATCATGCCCTCGCTGATGGCCCAGTTCGCGCTCCGGCTGGACGACGGCAAGCCGTTCACGGCCCGGGGGGACATCAAGATCGGCTGGAGCGGCGAGGCCGACGTGCCGGCGTGGTGCCAGTGGGAAAACACGCGGGTCATCCTCGTCGACAACCAGCTCAAGACGGGCATCCCCGTCGAACACCTCCAGGGCGTGTTCCGGGACGTCAAAGGCCGATCCGACGGCAAGTACCTGCAGGTCCGCGGCATCCTGGACATCCGCAGCGCCAGCGTCGCCGGGCTGCAGCTTTCGGACGTGCAGGCGCCGCTGATCGTCGAGGGGGGCGTGGCCCGGCTGGATAGCCTCAAGGGGCGGTTCCTGGGCGGGCAGATCTACGGCGATGGCTCGATCACGCTCGACCAGACCCCGCGCTATTCCGGCTCGGTGCAGCTCGCGGGCGCGGACCTCCACGAATACGCGATGAGCCTTTCCGGCCGGCAGTCGTTCCGGGGGCTGGTCAACGCCAAGGCGGAGTTCAACGGCCTCGGCTCGGACATCCACTCGCTCCAGGGACGCGGCGAGGGGCACGTCGTCGACGGCGATTTGGGCGAGCTGCCGTTCGTGCTCCGCATCGTCAAGGAACTCGCCCGCGTCCTGACGTTCAACACGGCGCGGCGCGACGGCAAGACGATGTTCGACTCCGCCGACATCGCCTTCCGGATCATCAACGGCACCACCCACTTCGACGAGATCAAGCTGACCGGCAGCCCCATCAGCCTGCAGGGCGAAGGGACCCGCGACACGTTCGACAACATCGACATGAACCTCAACGTCGTCTACGGCCGGAAGGGCGTCGAGGTCCCGCTCCTGGGCCCGGCGATCCGCGAGGCCGGCAGCCAGCTCGTCAAGATCCACATCGGCGGCACGCTGGCCCAGCCCCGGCCCGAGCCGAAGTTCGTGCCCAACCTCCGGCCCAGCGTCCGCCGCGTCCGCCAGTGACGCGCCGCGGGGATTCCCGCGACCGTCCTTCCCGCGGTCGTCCCCGTCGTAGTATCCTCGGATGCGGGAGGAACACCGCATGCGCCCGATCCGATCCGTCTTCGCCCTCGTCGCCGCCGCCTCGACCCTCGCGGGGGCGTCCCGCGCCGAGGAAGGGCCGGCCGCGAAGAAGCTGACCCTCGTCGCCCCGATGAACGAGGGGGTGAACATCACCGGGATCAACGGCCGCGGCGACGTCGTCGGCTTCCACTGGGAGCCCGAGAACGGCAACCCCGACATCCTCTACGAGGCGCCCTTCTTCGCCAAAGGGGCCGAGGTCGCCCGCCTCCCCCTGTTGAAGACGTACACCGCGACGTTCCCGGCCGCCGTCAGCGACGACGGCCTGGTCGTCGGCCGTGCGAGCAAGCCGGGGGCGCCCAACGCCTTCGTCTACCTCCGCAACCAGGCGTTCGTCTGGACCGCCGCGAAGGGGATCCAGGGGCTGGGCGCGCCCGAGGGCGACGGCGCCTCGATCGCCACGGGCGTCAGCCGCGACGGCCGCCGCATCAGCGGGATCGGCGTCGGCGACTATCGCCTCCGCGGCCTCTTGTGGGAGCGCGAGGGCGACGGCTGGAAGTCGGTCGTCCTCCCCGACGCCGGCCAGCTCGGCTCGAACGTGCTGGCCATCAGCCCCGACGGCCGCCGCCTGGCCGCCGTCCAGAAGGGCGAGACCTCGCTCTGGACCGAGGCCGAGCCCGGCGTCTGGAAGCGCGAAGGCCTCGCCGGCGAGGAGAAGGTCCTCATCCCTCGCGGCGTGAACGACGCCGGGCTCGTCGTCGGCTTCCGCAACGACCCCGACGGCCGCCTCCACGCCATGGTCTGGGGCCGCGAGGGCGGGGTGAAGTCGCTGGAAACGCCCCCGGGCTTCGAGCACTCCCAGGCCAGCGCGGTGAACAACGCGGGCGACGTCGTCGGCCAGATCGACGGCCCCCACGGCCAGCTCCCGGGCCCTCGCGCCTTCCTCTACCGCGACGGCAAGCTCCGCATCATCGACGAGTGCGGGCCGGACTTCGTCTGGGCCACCGCCGTCAACGATCAGGGCCAGGTCGCCGGCGTCCTGGAGAAGGAAGAGGAAGAGGTCCACGCCGACCCCGCCAAGGCCGATCCCGCGAAGAAGCCCTGAGGGCCCCGACCGACCACGATCCCGCGATCAGGCGACGCGATGCGGCTCGATACGACCGGCCGCATCGCGTCCTTTTTTCGGATTCGGATCGACGAACCCGCTCATGCGTCCGGCCGCGCCCTAGGATGGCAGCAGTGGTCCAATTCCCCTTCGCGGAGACTCTGCACCGATGGACTCGCCGGAACCGCCGATCCCCCGCCGCCCCCTGCTGGTCGCCGCCCTGACCGCCGTCGTCGCGCCCGCTCGCGCGCTCGCCCAGGGCGTCCCGGACCGGACGATCGCCGCCCCTTCGGGCTTCGCCGTGCAGTTCCGCCACCCGATCGAAGAGCTGATCGGCGACCTCCTCGGGACCGAGCGCGGCGACCCCCGGATGCAGGCGTCGGTCCCGCATCGCGAGTGGTATTCCGAGCACGTCCTGCGGAAGTTCGGCGCGTGGGGGCCGTCGCCCCGGGCCTACCCGCCGGCCGCGATCGCCGAGGGCAAGTCGACGGAGTGGCGGCGCGAGCGGGTCCTCGCCGAGGCGCTCCGATTCCTGGGATACGGCTACCAGCACCACCACGTCCCCGACTGGGATCCGCCCGCCGAATGGCCCTGGAAGTCGACGTGCGTCGGGAGCAACGGCAAGGGCTTCGATTGCAGCAACTTCACCAGCTTCGTCTACAACCAGGGCTTCGGCGTCCGCATGAGCAGCGCCGTGGAGCGCCAGGCCGAGACGCGCCATGCCGAACTCGGTCCCGAGGGCCGGCCGATCCCGCTCGGCCGCGTCGAGCTGGCCGAGAGTTACGCGGAACGTATCCAGACGCTGCGAACCGGCGACCTGGTCTACATCCGGGGAAAGCCGGGCGGCCCGATCACGCACGTCATCCTCTGGGTCGGGCCGATCGGCCGATCGGCGTCGGGCGCGCCGCTGATCCTCGACAGCCACGGCTCGGGGGTCGACGACGACGAGGGCCGGCCGATCCCCTGCGGGGTCCAGCTCCGCCCCTTCCGCGAGAAGTCCTGGTACAACCGCTGCGCCAGCCACGCCCATCGGGTGTTCGAGGAGCGCGAGGAGCACCTCGGTCTCCGGCGGTAAGTCAGGCGGGCGCGGGCTCGCGGCCGATGCAGACGATCGAGATGTCGTCGAGCGGCGGGCGGTCTTTCAAGTGCTGGCCGAGCATCCCCAGGATCGCCTCGCCGACCTGGTCGGCGCCGCCGTCGCTGCGGGCGAGCAGCGACCTGAGGCGTTCGAGCCCGAGCGCCCCGCCCAGGTCGTCTACGGCGTCGACGAGGCCGTCGGAGTAGAGCACGACGACTTCGCCGGGCTCCATGTCGAACTGGGAAGGCTCATACGCCGCGTCGCGTTCGACGCCGAGCGGGGTGCCCGCGCCGGGGCATTCGAGCGCCTCCACCCGGCCGTCGGCCCGTCGGGCCAGCGGCGAGGGGTGCCCGGCCGAGGCGACGGTCAGGCGGTGGGACCCCGGGTCGACCTCGGCCAGCAGCATCGTGACGAACCGGTTGACGACCCCCGAGTCGTAGCAGCTCCGGTTCACGTAGGCCAGGACGTCTTCCGGGGGGAACCCGGCGCGGGCGAGGAGGCGGACCTCCGGGCAGACGCCGGCCATGAGGATCGCCGCCGACATGCCGTGGCCGGCGACGTCGCCCAGGCTCACGCACCAGCGCGTCGGGGCCGTCGGGGGGGCGTCGGGGTCCTCCACCCGGATGTAGTCGTAGAGGTCGCCGCCGACGTCCTCCGCCGTGCGATAGAACTCCCAGAAGGTGTACCCGGGGACCTCGGGGCGGGCCCGCGGCAGCAGCGCCCGCTGGATCTCGGCGGCGGCGGCCCACGAGGCTTGCTCGCGCAGCAGGCGGTCGTTCTCGACGACCGTGGCGATCGGCACCGCCAGGGCTGCGAGCAGGTCCAGGTCCTCGTCGCGGAACCGCGCCATGGGCGAGGCCCCGTCGAGCTGGATCAGGCCGAGCGGCCGGCCGTCGCGGCCCAGCAAGGGGGCGCAGATGGCCGTGCGAATGGCCGCCGAGAGGCTCTCCCGGTCCTTGAACCGCTCGTCGACGAACACGTCCTTGATGAGGAGCGCCCGGCCGTTGCGGAGCACTTCCTCGACGATCGTCCGGCTGAGGACGGGGGGGCGGCCGACCGGCCCCTTGACCTTGCGGAAGGCCCGCAGAGGCAGCGAGCCGTCGATCTCGGCCGTCGCCACGAAGCCCCGCTCCGCCCGCGGCAGGATCGACATCAGGCCCTCCAGCGCGCGGGCCAGCCGCTCGTCCAGGTCGGACGCCCCGCCCAGGGCCTTGACGACGTCGAGCACGCCCCGCAAGGCCTCGGCCGGGTCGGCGGCGCGCTGGACCAGGCTCGACGAGCTGAGGTCGTCGAGCGAGCCCAGCACGGTCGACTTCGCCACCTCGCTGGGCCCGCCGACGCGTGCGGCCGGCTCGTGGAAGATGAACTCGAAGTCTACGATCCGGATCCGCGACCCCTCGCGCACCAGCGTCGGCTCAAACGGCTTGAGCCGCACGCCGTCGACGTGGGTCGCGTTGCGGCTCATCAGGTCGACCACGCGGTACGAGCCGTCGAACCGCCGCTCCACCCGCGCGTGGTAGAGCGAGACCTTGGGGTGGTCGAGCGTCACGCCGACCAGCGGGTGGCGGCCGATGTGCAGGTCGGTGCCCCGCAGCTCGATCATCCGCTCGGTCTGCCCGTTCCGCAGCAGCTCCAGCGTGGCGCCGACGCCTTCCGAGAAGATCATGAGTCCGCCCCCGCCCCGCGCCGAACGACCGATCCGGGCCCGCGACGCGCGCAGGCCCCCCCGGCGAGGGAGTCGCTCGCGTCGCCCTGACTGTACGCACGTCGGCGCGTCATTTTACAGGGACTGCGGCGGGAATCCCGATTCCGGCCCGGCCGGCCGAGCGGCCTCACTTCCCGGCCCCGGGCTCGCCGAGGAGGAAGCTCTTCAGGAAGAGGACCTCGACGGCCTGCTGGTAGTCCTGATTCGACTTCTTGGCGAAGCCGTGGCCCTCGTTCTTGCCGACCACGTACCAGACCGGGACGCCATTCTTCTTCACCGCGGCCACGAGCTGCTCGGACTCGGAGAGCGGGACGCGCGGGTCGTTGGCCCCCTGGACGACCAGGATCGGGGTCTTGATCTTGTCGGCGTTCTTCAGCGGCGAGACCCGCTCCAGGAACTCGCGCATCTTGGGGTCGCGCTCGTCGCCGTACTCGGCGCGGCGGAGGTCGCGGCGGTAGCCCTGGGTGTTCTGCAGGAAGGTCACGAAGTTCGAGATGCCGACGACGTCGATCCCGCACTTGATCCGGTCGTTGTACGTCGTCTGCACCGCCAGCGACATGAACCCGCCGTACGAGCCGCCGGCGACGGCCACCCGCGACTTGTCGAGGTCGGGCTGCGAGGCGACCCAGTCGAGCAGCGAGCCGACGTCCTTGACCGGGTCCTCGCGCAGGAAGCCGTCGTCGAGCTTCAGGTACGACTTGCCGTAGCCGTCCGAGCCCCGCACGTTGGGCTCGATGAGGACGATTCCCAGCTCGTTGATCAGGTAGTTCAGCCGGCCCATGAAGCCGGGTCGGAACTGGGCCTCGGGGCCGCCGTGGATCTGGATCAGCACCGGCCGCGGGCCGGCCGACTTCGCGGCGGGGCGGTACACGAAGGCCGGGATCGTCTTGCCGTCGAAGGACCTGTAGTGGATCAGCTCGGGCGAGACGAACGTCGAGACGTCGAGGCCGCCGGTCTCGCTCTCGGTCCAGCGTTCGAGGGGGCCGACCGCGCCGTTTCCGGGCCTTTGGGCCAGGTCGATCGAGAAGACGTCCGACGACGCCTGGGCCGAATCGAGCGTGAATCCGATCTCGTGCGCGTCGGGGCGGAACTCCACGCCGGAGAGCCGACCGACCGGGGGAGAGGGATTTCCGATTTCGGCCCCGGTCGCCGTCTGGTAGACGTGCGGGACGCTCTGGCCGTCCTCGTTCGTGACGGCGACGACGCGCATTCCGTCGTCGGACAGGTCGAATTCCTCGACGTCCCAGGGGACTCCCTGGGTGAGCCACGTCTCGGCCCCCGTCTCCAGGTCGTAGCGGGCGAGGCGGCGGGACTCGTTCCCCTTGTCGGACGTGTAGAAGATCGCCTTGCCGTCCTTCGACCACCTCGGCCCTCCGACCGCGACCTTCGGGGCGTCGGCTGCGGGCCTCGGCGTGATCGTCTCGACCGCGCCGGTGGCGACGTCGACCAGGTGCACGTACGACTCGTTGATCGAGACGGCCTCCTCGACGGCCACTCGCTTACCGTCGGGCGACCAGTCGGCGACGGTCCACTGGCCGGAGACCTCCTTGAGGAGCCGGCGGAAGGCGGGGTCGGCGGGCGAGGCGACGTACAGGTCCATGTCCTTGCCGTTGCGGGCGTTGCTGCTCCACGCCAGCAACTCGCCCGAGGGGGACCACTTCGGCGAAGCGTGCCGGCTCTTGCCGTCGCTCAGCCGCACGGGCTCGCCGCCGGCGCGGTCCTGGAGGAAGAGCTGGTAGTTCTCGGCCCCCCCCTCGTCCATCGTGAACAGGAACTGGTCGCGCCTCGGCCGCGGCGACGCCCCCAGGACGCGTTCGGGCAGGAACGTCAACTGCCGCCGCGCCGCGCCGGGGGCGGCGACGTGGTGGACCTGCATCGTATCGGCGAATCGGGTCGTGATGTAGACGGCCCGCGGCTTGTCCTCGTCCCAGCCCTGGAACGTCGCCGTGCGGATGTTCTGGTAGCGATTCAACGCCGAGGCGATCGACCTGGGGATCGCCGGCACGCCCTCCGCCCGGATCGTCTCCGGCACGGGGATGGTCGGCTCCTGGGCCGTGGCGAAGGTCCCGAGCGCGAGGACGGCGACGAAGAACGGCGCGGCTCGATGCATGTCCCGGAACTCCCCTGGGGTCGTTGCGAATCTGCGGTGCGGCGCGCGCAATCCGCGGTTTCGATGCATAGTCTCTACAGGGGCGCTGCGCGCGAAGAGGGTCGACGAGACGCCCGCAGTCGATGTCGAGAGGCGATTTGAAGAAAAAATGGACGACCGAAGCCAATTCCTGCGAGCGAAAAACGAGCCTAAACCGTTTAAATAATAGATCTTAAGTCGAATGGGTTCATTGGTCGCCCGGGGCGAACGGAGCCGATTCGAAGCCGAACCGCGAGCAGGTCCGTCGATCCCGAAGCTTTGTGTTCGTCTCCCCCTCATCCGGCCTTCGGCCACCTTCCCCCGCGAGGGGGGAAGGCCGTTAGGGTCGGGAAGGCGGGCGCGAAGACTCCCGTTCAGGGAGCATAAACGAATTCGTTCGCATTATAAAGCGCCCGGCAGAAGGCCGGTCCGCCGTGCGAGCGGATCAGGGCCGAGCCGGCGGCGCGTTCGGCCGCGGAGGGGGGCCGGGCCAGGGCGAGGGCGAAGCCGCGTTCGACCTGCTTCTCGGGGTCGGGGCCGGCCTCGGCGGCGATCCGGCGGGCGAACGCCTCGGACTGCTGGACGACGAAGCGGCTGTTGAGCAGGTCGAGCGCCTGCAGGGCCGTGGTCGAGGTGTTCCGGCGGGGGGCGACGAGCGCGGCGTCGGGGCAGTCGAACGAGCCGAACGTCGGGTCCTGCTGGCTCCGGGGCTTGAATTGGTAGATCATCCGCCGGAAGGCGTCCGGCCCCAGCTCGGCCCGGGGCCTGTAGATCGCCACGTAGTTCGAGTTCTTCTCCCAGATGTTGTAGCCCGGCCCTCCCATGATGAGGTCGAGCTGGCCGCTGGCGGCGAGCACGGCGTCGCGGACGGCCTCGGCCTCCAGCCGGCGCGGGGTCACGCGCCAGAGCAGGCGGTTCTGGGCGTCGACCTCGCGGGCCTTCGGGTCGATCCGGCTCGACCGGCGGTAGGCGGCCGACAGGACCATCAGCCGGTGGATCGGCTTGAGCCGCCAGCCCTCGGCGATGTACCGCGCGGCGAGCCAGTCGAGCAGCTCGGGGTGCGAGGGCGCGGCCCCGTTGAAGCCGAAGTCGCTGGGCGTGGCGACGAGGCCGCGGCCGAAATGGTAGTGCCAGAGCCGGTTGACCATCACCCGCGCGGGGAGGGGGTTGGCCGGGTCGCCGATCCAGCGGGCCAGGGCCAGCCGGCGCTCGGCCTCGGGCGCGCCTGGGGAGGCGTCCCAGGCCCAACCCGGCTTCACGGCGGCGATCGCCGACGGCGGGACCTCGGCCGTCGGTTGCATCGGGTCGCCCCGGCGCAGGAGGTGAGTCGGGCCGGGCTGGCTGAACATGCCCGCGTAGACCGAGATCTTGTCGCCCAGGCCCGCCAGCTCGGCGGCCAGCTCGGCCCGCCGCTTGACCAGGGCGTCGCGGCGGGCGGCGGCCTCGGCGGGGAGCGCCGGGGCCGGCGGCTCGGCGGCGCCGGGCTGGAACGCGGCGCGGTCGATCGACGAGGCGACCACGCGCCAGGAGTCGGGGGCCTCGGCGGCCTCGATCAGGTAGTGGATGGGCAGCCGGTCCTTGTAGGCCCCCTCGCGGTCGCGGCCCCAGACGACGCGGTCGATCGCGACGGCCTCGGGCCAGGCCACGGTCGCGACGCCCCGGCCCGGCGACTGCGAGATCCAGCTCCGGCCGTTGCCGTGGAGGCCGTCGTTGAGGTGCGCGATCTTGTGGATCGCCGCGCCGGGGTATTCGGACGACGCCGAGGCCGTCCCGCCGGCCGTCGCGAGCGCCACGTTGCGGGGCGAGGGCCCGGCCGAGTAGACCTCCAGCTCGTCGAGGCAGGGCTGGTTCGGGTCGCCCGTCGCCAGGATCGTCATGCGGACCATCCGGGCCTTCACCGGGGCGAACCGCTCGACGTTGCGCCGGGGGTCGACCATGGGGCGCGTCGGCGCGTCGGCGTCGAGCCGGGCGAGGGGTTCGAGCTGGTCCAGCTCCAGGTCGATCTTCGCCACCTCCTCGCGGACGAGGGCCGCCCGCGCCCGACGGTTGGCGACGTCGGCCGCCTCGACTTGCCGCGACGCGTGGTTCACGCCCGCGAAGACCGCCTGCATCCCGTAGTAATCCTTCTGCAGGATCGGGTCGAACTTGTGGTCGTGGCAGCGGGCGCAGTTGACGGTCAGGCCGAGGAACGCCGTGCCGGTCGCCGTGATCACGTCGTCGAGGTCGTCGACGCGCTGCTGCTTCATGCCCTCGATCGTCGCGTTGCCGACGATGTCGTGGGTGCCGCCGACGAGGAAGCCCGTCGCCGCCTGGACGAGCCAGTCGTCGCCCTCGGAAGGCGGCAGGGCGTCGGCCGCGAGCTGCTCGGCGACGAACCGGGGGAAGGGCGTGTCGCGGTTGAACGAGCGGATCACGTAGTCGCGATAGGGCCAGGCGTTGGCCCGGGGCATGTTCGTCTCGTAGCCCTCGCTCTCGCCGAACCGGACGACGTCGAGCCAATGCCGCCCCCAGCGCTCGCCGTAGTGCGGGCTGGCCAGGAGCCGGTCGACGAGCTTCTCATAAGCGAGCGGGTCGGCGTCGGCGACGAACGCGGCGACCTCCTCCGGAGTCGGCGGCAGGCCGACCAGGTCCAGGGAGACCCGACGCATCAACGCCGCGCGATCGGCCTCGGGGGCGGGGGTCAGCCCGGCCTCCTCGAGCTTCGCCAGGATGAAGGCGTCGACCGGGGTGCGGACCTGGCCCGCGGCCCCGGCGTCGAGCGGCGGCGGCGTGGGCGACGTGATCGGCCGGAGCGACCACCAGTCGGCCCCCGCGCGAGGCGGCGTGATCGGCTCGCGCCCGTACGTCGCGCCGGCCGCGACCCAGGCGCGGAGGGCCTCGACCTCGTCGGGCTTGAGCGGCGTCTTGGGCGGCATCTCGCCGCCGGCGACCTTCTCGATCAAGAGGCTCTCGTCGGGCTTGCCCGGCTCGACCGCCGGCCCGGTCTCGCCCCCCTTCAGCGTCGCGTCCCGGCGGCTGAGGTCGAGCCCCCCCTTCTTCGAGTCGGCCCCGTGACACCGGACGCACGCGTTCGCCAGGACGGCTTCCGCCTTCGAAGAGGCCGGCGCGTCCCCGGCCGTCGCGGCCGACGCCCCGAGCAGCATCGCCGCCGTCGCGAACTTGATTCGCATCCTGACGCTCCTCGACGTTCCAGGCCGATCGTTCAACCGTTCTCCAACACTATAGCGGGCGATCGATGGAGGTGCATCACCGGGGGGGCTGCAATCCCATCTCGTCCCAGAGCGGGGTGTCGAGGGGCCTGGCACGTCCGCCGGCCGGATGCGAGGATGTCGTCGCGGGTCGATACAACCCGGACGAACGAGGTGGAGAATCGAGATGGGCGATCGACTATCCCGTCGTACTCTGCTCGGCGGCGCGGCGGCCGGGGCCCTGACGTTCTGTCTGTGCGGTTCGGCGACGGCCCGCGAAAAGGCCGGATGGAAGGTCGCGATCGGGCTGAACGGCTTCCAGTCGGGGTCGCGGAAGTACCAGAAGAACTACCCGATCTGGGAGGTGCTCGACTTCGCCTCGCGCGAGAAGTTCGACGGGGTCGAGCTGGTGGCCGACTGGCCGTCGGGCGAGTACCCGGCGTCGAATGAGGCGGCGCGGGTGCGGGCGCTGCGGCGGCTCTACGACCAGTACGGGCTGAGCATCTTCAGCATCCAGCTCGGCGCGCCGGGGGCGTTCGACGCCTCGGCCGAGGTCCGTCGGGCGTGGCTCGATCAGTTCCGCGACCGGGCGAGGCTGGCTCGGGCGCTCGGCTGCTCGTGCGTAGGGCTCTGGCCCTACGGCGACCTGAAGGGGCAGTCGGTCGACCAGGGCCTCGCCCATCTCGCGGCGAGCTTCCGCGAGGCCGGCGCGATCGCCGCCGATCACGGCCTGCTCGCCTGCTTCGAGCTGGAGCCGCCGTTCCCATTCAATACCGAGGACCACTTCCAGCGGATCCTCCACGGCGCGAACCACCCGGCCCTCAAGGGGATTTACGACCCCAGCCATTTCGACCTGATCAGCGGCGCGACCGGCCGGCCCGAGGCCATGCTGGAGCGCGTGGGCCCGGCCAACATCGGCTACCTCCAGTTCTGCGACGGCGACTCCACCCTCCGCGACGGGGGCACGTCGAAGCACCTCGGCTGCGGCGACGGCCACTACGACAGCGCGCGGAGCCTCAAGATCCTCAAGGACGGCGGCTTCCGGGGCTGGATCATGATCGACGCCTGGGAGGTCCCCGATCCCTACGACGCCTCGCTCAAGGGCAAGCGGGCCGCGGACCGCGCCTGGCGCGAGGGCTGACCGCGGGTCAGAAGTCGTCGCGGCGCTTGACGGTCAGGCGTTCGAGCTGGGCTTCCAGCCAGCCCTGCACGCGGTCGGTGGTGGGGAAGCGGCTGAGCAAGAGGGCCACGAGGACGCCGGCGACGCCGATCGTCGCGGGGTGGTGCTCCAGCATGTAGGCGATGCCGGCGAAGAACGCCGCGCCCTCGTTCAGGGCCGAGGCGATGATGAGCTGGGTCGAGTAGACGGGCAGGAGCTTGGCGACCTCGCTCGCGGGATAGACCTGCTTCGCACCTGGCCGCGAGGCTGTGGAATCCTCGGTCGCCATCCCCTTGGCGATCTGGCCGAGCGCGCCGTCGACGACGACCTTGGGGACCAAGAACGACGCGACGACGCTGACGAGTCCGAACACGATCGCCATGGCCGTCAGCAGCGGGAGGCCGAGGATGTCCGGCCCGGCGGCGGCCGCCGGCGGCTTCGGCCCCCCCGCGTTGGGGAGGACGAGCGTGACCATCGCCCAGAACAGCACGACGCCGCCCGCCAGCGCGGCGACGATGATCTGCATGGTCCGCGTGGCGCCCTGGACGGCGTCCTCGTCGTTCATCATGGACACGGGGGCTCCCCTTTCTCTTCGCGTCGTCAGGCCAGGAGGTCGCGGAGGACGTGGCCGTGGACGTCGGTCAGGCGTCGGTCGACGCCGTTGTTGCGGACGGTCAGCCGGGTGTGGTCGACGCCCAGCAGGTGCAGGATCGTGGCGTGCAGGTCGTAGACCTCGGTCGGATGCTCGCGGTCGGCCGGCTTGAAGCCGGTCTCGTCGCTGGGCCCGTACGACACGCCGGGCTTGACGCCGCCGCCGACCATCCAGGTCGTGAAGCAGTGGGGGTTGTGGTCGCGGCCCTTGCCCCCCTGGCTCGACGGCATCCGGCCGAACTCAGTGGTCCAGAGGACGATCGTATCGTCGAGCAGGCCCGTCCGCTTGAGGTCCTGGATCAGCGCAGCCGCGCCTCGGGCCATCCCCAGCGCAAGGGGCCCGTGGTCGCGGCCGACGTCCTCGTGAGAGTCCCAGTTGCGGCGCGGGAAGCCGTTGTCGTTGCCGCTCCAGATCTGTACGAAGCGGACGCCCCGCTCCAGCAGCCGCCGTGCCACCAGGCAGCGGCGGCCGAAGACGATCGTCTCCTCCTCGGCGTTGATCTCGGCCGGGAACGACGAGGGGATGTGATCGAGCCCGTAGAGCTTCAGGACCTCGGGCGACTCCTTCGAGACGTCCAGCGCCTCGGGCGCGGCGAGCTGCATGCGGGCGGCCAGCTCGTAGGAGTGGATCCGGCCTTCCAGGCGGTCGTCGCCGGGCCGCGCCGAGGCGTGGGCGCGGTTGAGTCGGTTCAGCAGGGCGACGCCCGCCTCGTCGCCCGCGCGGCCGGCGAAGGCGACGCGCTCGTCGGGGAACAGGTCGGCGATCGGCCGCTTCGCCGAGGGGTCGACGACCGTCCCCTGGCAGCGCGAGGGGAGGAACGCCGCGTCCCAGTTCTTCGAGCCGTTCGAGGCCAGCCCGCGAGGGTCGGGCAGCACGACGAACGACGGGAGGTCGTCGCTCAGCCGGCCCAGGCCGTACGAGACCCAGCTCCCCATCGACGGGAACCCGGGCCGGTTGAAGCCGGTGGTCTGCAGGAGCGTCCCCTGGCTGTGGACGCCCGTCTTGCCGACCATGTTGTGGATGAACGCGATCTCGTCGACCACCGCCCCCAGGGGAGCGACGACCTCGCTGAGCATCTTGCCCGTCCGGCCGTAGGGCTTGAAGTCCCAGAGCGGCCGCAGCCAGGGGCCGAGGCCGTCCTGGAACGTCTCGACCTTCTCGCCGAAGCTCGACGGCTGGCCGTGCCGCTTGAACAGTTCGGGCTTGTGGTCGAACAGGTCGACGTGGCTCGCACCGCCGGCCATGAACAACTGCACGACCCGCTTCGCCTTTGGGGCGTGGTGCAGCCCGCCGTCGGGCCGGAGCCGCAGCCCGCCCCCCGTCGCGTCGGCCGCCAGCAGGCCGTCGGTCCCCAGCAGGCTCGCCAGCGCGAGGCCGCCGAGCCCTCCCCCGCTCTGCCACAGGAAATCGCGACGGTTCATCGTCCCCACCCCCGAGCGATTCGATCAATCGACGAAGACAAACTCGTTCATGTTCAGGATCACCCGGCAGGCGCTGGCGACGCCGTGCTCGGCCGCCAGGGCGTCGAGGCCGTCCAGCTCCTCGGCCGAGGGCTCGCGGGCGAAGGCCAGCGTGAACGCCCGGGCCACCTGCGCGCGGCGGTCGCCGGCGGGCTCGACGCGGGCGGCGAGGGCCTTCGCGGCGGTCAGCATCAGGCCGTTGTTGTAGAGGGCCAAAGCCTGGAGCGGCGAGACGGATTCGCCCCGCTTCTCGACCTGCATCGACGGGTCGGCGCAGTCGAGGACCGTCATGAACGGCTCGGGCTTCGACCGGGCCAGGAACCGATAGACGGCGCGGCGGCGGATGCTCGGGTCGTCGGGCCGCATCAGGTCGTACTCGTAGTGCGGCGAGTGCTCGGGGCGCTGCATCACGAAGTCCTGGAAGGCCGGGCCGTACATCGTCGGGTCGAGCAGGCCGGCGACCGCCAGGGCCGAGTCGCGCACTGCCTCGGCCTCGAGCTTGCGGCGCGGGGCCCGCCAGAGGTAGGCGTCCTCCGAGTCGATCGCCTCGGCCGCGGCGTCGCCGGCCGAAGCCTGGCGGTACGCGGCGCTCGTGACGATCAGACGGTGCAGGCTTTTGAGCGACCGGCCGCCGTCGCGGAACTCGACGGCCAGCCAGTCGAGCAGCTCGGGATGCGTCGGGGCCTGGCCCATCTTGCCGAAGTCGCTCGACGTGGCGACGAGCCCCCGGCCGAAATGGTACTGCCAGACGCGGTTGACGATCACCCGCCAGGTCAGCGGGTTGCAGTCGTCGATCAGCCACTTCGCCAGCGCGGCGCGACGCTCGGCCTCGGGGCGGTCGGGCGAGACGAGCAGGTCGCCGGGCAACTCGCGGAAGACGTTCAGGGCGCCGGGGCCGACTTCCTTCCCGGGCTTGTCGACGTTGCCGCGGTTGAGGACGAAGATCGGACGGGGCCGGCCTCCGTCGGGCCCGGTGCCGCGGAAGGGCCCGCCGCCGCCGTCGTGGATCGTGGCCGCGTAGACCATCCGGGGACGCGGCTGCGCGGCTCGCTCGGCCTCGACGCGGCGGAACGTCTCCTCGGCCGTCGCCAGGTCGGTGCGGACGGCCGGGTCGACGGCCCCGGCCAGCAGGGCCTCGCGCTCGGCCTTGAGTTTCTCGACGTCCGCCGGCTCGCGACCCGGGGCGACGCCGTCGACGAGGTTGTCGGCCCGCCAGCGCGGCGGGGCCTCGATCGAGTCGAGCGCCGACACCTTGGCCCCCGCGGCGACGTTCGCGCCGTCGTGGTCGAAGACCTCCAGCTCGGCGAGGGCGAAGTTGTAGTCGTTCAGGCGCTCGGCCAGCCGCGTCGCGGTGACGCGGACATAGCGGCCGCGGACGCTCGCCGCAAAGCTGCGGGGAGACACGCCCGGCCGGGGCTCGTCGGCGGCGGTCCGATCGGCGACGACCGACACGCCCGACTGGAACGTCGGGTCGTCGGAGGCCTCGACCTTGTAGCGGGCGGGGAAGCCGAAGCCGTCGCCGATGTCGTTGAAGGCGTCGCGGCAGGGCCAGAGCGTCACCCGCGCGACGTCGACCGAACGTCCCAAATCGACCTGCACCCATTTGGCGACGTCGTCCTGATCGGCCAGGCCGCTGTGGTAGCCGTACTCGGGCCGCTCCCCCCCCGAAGCGTCGGCCCCGGCGATGCGGCGGTCGAGGTCGGCGAGCGCCGGGCCCCCCTGGGCGGCGACGGCCTCGCGGAGCCGGCGGCGGTCGCGCTCGGCCTGCTCGCGGCGGGCGACCAGGTCGCGCGACTTGCGGGCGGCGTCGGGGCTGTCGTACCAGGGCCGGTCGGCCCGGTCGACGGCGGCGAAGACGGACTGGAGGCGGTAGTAGTCTTCCTGGGCGATCGGGTCGAACTTGTGGTTGTGGCACTGGGCGCAGCCGACGGTCAGGCCGAGGAACGTGTTCACCACGGTCTGCACCATGTCGTCGCGGTCGAGGTGGCGGGCGACCTTGCCGTCGGACTTGGTCTCGGGCACCTCGGCGTGGCCGACGAAGTCCCAGGGCCCGGCGGCCAGGAACCCGAGCGCCGCGACGGCCTCGGGGTCGTCGGCGAAGAGCGCGTCGCCCGCCACCTGCTCGGAGACGAACCGGTCGTACGGCTTGTCGGCGTTGAGGGCCCGGACGACGTAATCGCGGTAGGGCCAGGCGTTGGGCCGGGGCTTGTCCTTGTCGTAGCCGTGCGAGTCGCCGTAGTGGGCGACGTCCAGCCAGTGCCGCGCCCAGCGCTCGCCGTAGTGCGGGCTGGCCAGCAGCCGGTCGACGAGCTTCTCGTAGGCGAGCGGGTCGGGGTCGGCGACGAACGCGGCGACCTCCTCGGGCGACGGCGGCAGGCCGGTCAGGTCGAAGAACAGACGCCGCGCCAGGGTGCGGCGATCGGCCTCGGCCGAAGGCTTCAAGCCCTTCTCCACGAGCTTGGCGCGGAGGAAGGCGTCGATCGGGCCTCGCGCCGGGGGGGCGTCGGCGAACGCCGCGGGCGCGGGGACGGCGGGACGGGCGAGGGGCCTCAGCGACCACCACGAGCGGGGGTCGTCGCCCCCCTCGGGCCAGGCCGCGCCCTGGTCGACCCAGGTCCGCAGGATCGCCACCTGCTCGGCCGACAGCCGGCCCCCCTTGGGGGGCATGACGCGGTCCTCGTCGAGCCCGGCGACGAGCTGGACGAGCAAGCTGGCGGGCCCGTCGCCCGGCGTGATCGCCGCGCCCTCGTCGCCTCCCCGCATCGCCGACGTCTTGCGGTCGAGCCGCAGCCCCGCCTTCTGGGTCTCGGGCCCGTGGCAGGCCGTGCAGCGAGCGGTCAGGAGCGGGCGGACGTCGGCCTCGAAGTCGATCCGCCGGCCCAGGGGGGCCGGGATTTCGACGTCGTCGGCGCCGACGACGGGCGCGAGGGCCGAGATTCCCACCGCCAGGACGAACGCGAGTCGAGCCATGAGGGCCGTCCCCGGAGGCCGGTTTCGTGCATCCATGAAGACGACGTCATCATAGCCCGAATCCGGCCTCGCGGCGAGTGGGTCGCCCCCTCGGGATCAGGCCTGGGGGCGGTCCCGGGTGTGCGAGAGCGGGCCGATCTGCTGGAGGTTCGGGACGAACGTCACGCCGTTGCGGTCGCCGACGGTCCGCGACGTCGAGATCGCCGAGACGTTCGTGCGGCGGATCAGCCGGAGGTGGCCCACCGGCTCGCCGACGATCGCCGAGTTCGTCATGTTCTGGAAGGAGACCAGGTTCAGGTTGCCGGCGTTGTTGAGGACCAGGCCGTTGGCCGTCGTCCCCTTCACCGACTGGACGTTCCCCTGGACGTCGAGGATCACCGCGCCGGCGAGGTCGGGGCGGAAGCTCTCGCTGAGGTCAGAGAGCTGGTTGGGATAGGCCAGCACGACCGAGCCGCGCACGGTCTGCGTCACCTGGCTGTAGAGCCGGATGGTGTTCGGGGCCGCCGCGCCGTTGGCGAGCCCGGTGTTCACCGCGAGGTTGCGGTCGACGCTGCCGACCGACGTGGCGACGTCGTTCGGGTTGCCGGCGGGGACCGGGACGTAGCCCCCGCCCTGCGTGAACGCCTGCTGCTGGACCGTGCTGAACCGGTTCACCAGGTTGAGGCCGCCCTGGGGGTCGGTCGTGGTGGTCGTGACCGCGACGTTGAGGTAGCCGAGCTGGTTCTCCAGCGGCTGGAGCGTGTTGAACGTCGCCCCGACCGAGGTGTAGACCTGGTTCGACCCGGGCAGTCCGGTGATCCCGCCCAGCAGCGACAGGCCCGTCGGCGGCGAGTAGGGCGCGGGGCTGCCGGTCGTCAGGACGGCCGAGCCGGCGGCGAGGCTCGCGGCCACGTTGATCTGCAGCAGCTGCTGCTGGGCGACGCTGCCGATGACCGTGATCGTGTCCGTCGAGGCGGTCGAGCTGAACCCGGCGGGCACCGTGAACGAGCCCAGGGCCGTCCCGAAGGTCGCGTCGTAGACCGAGACGCTCGTCCCGGTGTTGACGAGCAGCACCTGGCGGCCGTCGTCGCGGCCGAGGGCGATCCCGACGTCGGCGGGCGAGCCCGGCACGCTGATCGGCGCGAAGGCCGCGTCGACGGCGCCGGTCCCGCCGTTCAGGTTGAGCTGGAACCGCAGCACGCGGCCGGTGGTCGGGTCGTAGCCGAAGATTCGCGGGTCGGTCTGGAGGTCGGGGACGACCGGCAGGTCGCCGTTGACGTTGTCGATCGTGACGACCACGCCCGCCGGCGCGGGGGGCGGGCCGGGGTCGCCGTTGTTCGAGGTCAACACGAGGTTGCCCGCGGAGACGAACTCGCCGTCCGAGCCGGCCAGGGTCTGCACGAGGAAGACGTCGCTGATGACGTTGTTCGTGATGTTGTTCGTCGTGGTCGAGGAGCTGCCGACGTCGATGATCTGGCTGAGGCTGCGGTTGTAGGTCGGCGTGTTGCCGGTCGCCTCGCTGTTCGTGCCGATCGACGCCGTGTTGGGCAGGTTGCGGAGCTGGATCTGCGAGCCCGGGCCCGCCGACTTCAGGCTGAGGACGCCGATCCCCGCGGTGACGTTCACCGTCCCGCCGGGGATCAGGTCGAACTGCCGCAGGTTGATCATCCCGATCAGGGGCGAGCCGACGCCGCTGAGGCTGTTGGTCGCGCCGCTGTCCGCCTGGTCGGCGCTGTAGACGCTCGCCAGGGTCGCCCGGCCCGTGCCGCCCGAGACGTTGGCGAGGATCTTGGTGTACGAGTTGCTGAGGTCGTACCGCAGGTTCAGGGCCCCGGCGTCGTCGACGTAGGTCCCCGCGAGGCTCCCCCGACCCTGGATCGACAGCACGACCTTGGCCCGCTGCGGGGTGATGTAGGTGAACTGCTGGAAGTTCTTGGCGAAGACCCCGTTCGACGCCTGGGCCGCCACCGCGGGGACGGCCGTCTCGGCGATCCTGGGGTCGTACGACGCGGCCGACGT
Organism: Paludisphaera mucosa; assembly: GCF_029589435.1. Classification (NCBI taxonomy): domain Bacteria; kingdom Pseudomonadati; phylum Planctomycetota; class Planctomycetia; order Isosphaerales; family Isosphaeraceae; genus Paludisphaera; species Paludisphaera mucosa. The sequence goes on from NZ_JARRAG010000002.1 coordinate 2,685,629, forward strand.
CGCGGCCGGGGCGGCCGTCGTCGAGTAGAGGATCGGCGTCTGGTCGGCGGTCGTCGCCGGGACGTCGACCTTCGCCGAGGTCATCGGGTCGACCCCGGACCCGACGGCCATCCCCCCGAGCGGGTCGGCGCTCATCACCTGGCGGTGCTCCAACCCTTCGATGATGGGCCGAACCCGACGCATCAGGCTCCTCCTGGTGTCCGACGGCGAGCGTCCCATCGCATCCCCTCCCTGAGACCTTCCGGGCGACGATCCATGTCGTCCTGATCCACCGATCCGACGGCTTCCTCCTATGATTTCGGCAATCCGGGCGGCTCGCATAACTCGACTTGCCCGCATCGCCGTCACCGGGCGCGGAATCGCCATCCTCGGAACCTGCGAAACCTGGGCAACCTGAAGAAGAATGGGCATCCCCGCCCCGGTCGACACGCATGGTCGGGATGTGCGATTCATGCGCCCGGCGGCGTCGCCGTCCCCTAGCGATCGCGAATAAGGCCCGTTACATTGGCGGCATGTTACCGCCGGGACGTACTGGGAGTGGGGATTGAAGCGAAGTCGACGTCGGGAACGAGGAATCCCCCGGCGCGGCCGGCCCCACCGCCGCGCGACGCCCGGCGACGAGTCGAACAAAGGAGAACGATGGTGCTGCGCCGCAACGTCTTGCTTGCCGGGTCCATGGGCCTCGTGATGTCGCTGAGCGTCTTCGGGACGGGCCGTGCCTTCGCCCAGGACGCCGCCAAGCCCGAGGTCAAGGCCGAGGAGCCGAAGAAGGAAGAGGCCAAGAAGGAGGAGCCGAAGGCCGAGGCGCCCAAGGCCGAGCCCGCCAAGCCCGAGGAGGCGAAGAAGGCCGAGACGCCGGCCGAGGTCGTCCCGCCGACGATCCCCCCCGAGGTCGAGGCCAAGCTCGAGGCCGCCCGCAAGGCCGTCGCCGAGGCGATCGTCGCGGCGACCGACGCCGGCCTGGTCGACAGCTCGATCGACCCGCCGCCGATCCTCGACATCCTCATCAAGGGCTACGCCGACGACGGCAAGACCCTCAAGAACAAGGACGGCAAGAAGCCCTACGCCGTCAGCCCCGAGGTCCTCGGCGCCTGGTTCACCGGCTACGGCAAGGTCGAGGGCGTCAACTACGTCCAGGACGTCCGGATCGTGAACCCCAACGCCGGCCTCAAGGCCTGGTACGACCTGCGCGCCAACATCCTGAACCGCCACATCGAGGCCGTCCGCAAGGAGAAGCCCGCCCCCGCCGCGGCGCCGGCCGCCGCCCCCGCGCCGGCCCCGACCCCGGCCCCCGCCGAGGCGAAGAAGGAAGAGGCCCCCAAGCCCGAGGCCCCGAAGGAAGAGCCCAAGAAGGAAGAGGCCCCCAAGGCGGAAGAGAAGAAGGCCGAAGCCCCCGCCGAGGCCCCCAAGGCCGAGGAGAAGAAGGTCGAGGTCCCGGCCGAGGCCCCCAAGGCCGACGCCCCCAAGTAAGGTCCGCGCCGGCGGGCCGGCGTCCCCGGCCCGCCCGATCCCGCAGCCGCCCCCGAGCGCCCGGAAGATCCTTCCGGGCGCCGTTCATTTCCGGCCAGGTCCCGACCGATCGCCCGATCCGAGGCAGGAACCGTGACGCCCCTCAACACCTCCAAGGCGACCGCCCCGCTGCCGATCCTCTCGATCGCCTGCGGCAGCGCGCAGCGGCTGGGGGCGTCGGCGGTGCTGGTGATGCCCGAAGGCCCGATGGAGTGGGACCTCGTCCGGTCGGTCGCCACCGGCGGCGTCGACTTCCTGATCGCCAGCTCGTCCGACCGCCAGGTCGAGGCCATCCGCAAGGCGGGCCTGGTCGCGATCGAGCTGGAGCCGAGCGAGGCGGCCATCGCCGAGCGCGTCACCCTGGCCCTGATCGAGGCCGTCGCCAACGACCAACTCAAGGCGGGCGCCCGCGTGGTCGTCGTCTACTCGGGGTTCGAAGCCGAGGCCCTCGACTCCATCAGCGTCATCCGCCTGGGCGAGCACCTCGAACGCCTCACCGCCCGCGACCTCCGCGCCCTGGAGACCTCGGTCCCGTTCGACACCCTCAAGGCGGTCGTCGACGCCGGCGTCGAGATCGGCCGCGAGGGCCGCGAGGGCAAGGCCGTCGGCTCCCTGATCGTCGTCGGCGACGCCCGCAACGTCCTGGCGCGCACCCGGCCCCTGGGCTTCGACCCCTTCAAGGGCTACAAGCGCAAGGAGCGCAACGTCCGCGACCTGCGGGTCCGCGAGGCGATCAAGGAGATCGCCCAGATGGACGGGGCGTTCGTGGTCGCCCGCGACGGCACCGTCGAGGCCGCCTGCCGCCTGATCGACGCCCCGGTCGCCGGCCTCACCCTGCCCAAGGGCCTGGGCACCCGGCACTGGGCCGCCGCCGCGATCACCAGCGTCACGCAGGCCGTCGCCGTCGTCGTCAGCCAGTCCAACGGCACCGTCCGCATCTTCCAGGACGGCGACGTCATCCTCCGCATCGCCCCCATGCGCCACGCCCGCGCCATGAAGTGGCAGGACGCCGAGAGCGAGCCCGGCGAGCCCCGCGCCCCCCGCGAACGCGAGAAGCCCCCCCGAACCCCCGAGAACGGCCCCCTCCGCCGCCCCGGCCGCGCCGACGGCCCGGAACGCGATGCGCCCCAGGACGGTTCGGAATGATGCTCCCTTCTCCCCCCGGGAGTTCGTGGCCCGAAGGGCCGGATGAGGGTCGTCGCGCTTCGAGGCGGACTCCGCAATCCGGGCGCAGACGACACCCGAGGCTCCCATGACCTGGTTCCGCAAGCGGGTGCGCAAGGCCGTGATCAACCGCACCGAGGCGGTCGCCGCCGTCGAGGCGATCACCGGAGCCGGCGGGCCGACCGGCGGCCTGGTTCTGGTGGCCGACGGCATCGGCGGGCTGGACCTGTGCGGCAGGGCGATGGCCCGGGTGGTGCGGGCTGCGGGGCTTCCCTACACGACGTGGACGGTCCCCTGGGGCCACGGCCCGGGCCGCTGGTACGCCGACCTGAGCGACGCCGCCGGCTGCGAGGCCCGCGCGGCCGACGTCGCCGAGACGATCCGCCTCTTCCACGCGCGGCGGCCCGACGTCCCCATCTTCCTCGTCGGCAAATCGGGCGGCTGCGCCGTGATGGTCAAGGCCCTGGAGGGGCTCGATGAGCCGGTCGTCGAGCGGGCCGTCCTGCTGGCCCCGGCTCTGTCGCCGGGCTACGACCTGACGCGGGCCCTCGAACGCGTACGGGCCGAGGTCGTGGTCCACTGGTCGCCGTTCGACGTCTTCTTCCTGGGTCTGGGCACGGGGGTCTTCGGGACGTCCGACCGCATCCGGGGCCGGGGCGCGGGCCTGGTCGGCTTCCGCACGCCGGGGCCCGCGGACGATCCTCGCCGGCTCGCGGCGTACCGGAAGCTCCGCCAGGTGCGCTGGGCCGCGGGGATGAGCGTCATGGGCTACTTCGGCGGCCACCTCGGCCCGGACTCCCCGCGGTTCCTGGCCCGGTACGTCGTGCCCTTGCTGCGGGTCGGGGGGGCGCCGGGTGCGTGAATCGCCGGCCCGGGTCAAGCCGTCGCGCCGGCCGGGCCGATATCGTTAGGGCCGCCGGAGCGACCTTCGCTCCGGCGACGCGACCCCCTTCGCGGAGATCTATCCGAGCGTCGGGAACGCGGCCCCTCGGCTCCGGCCGGCGGGCCTCGCTCCGGACGCTCGTTTCGTCGCGGCCCTCCGCCGGTCTTGCGAACCGGCCCGCCGCGCGATCGGAATCGTCCGCGAGAACGTACGCCGTGATCGGCACCGCGCGGCGGCCCTCGCCTCCCACCGGGAGACGCCCCACCCCGACGCCCCCTTCGAAACCGGAAGGGCGGGGGCCGCCCGCACCGCTCGCCCATCGCCGACGCCCGGGGCCTGGACGCAACGGTCCGCAAGCCCGCGATTTCCGTCGATCCGTGCGATCCTCGACGCCGCGCGGGACGCTCCGCCCGGGCGACCAGCGTCTTGACCGCGCGGGGCGGTTGTCGGATAAGGAAAGGGTATCAACGGCGCCCCCCGTCCGGCCCACCGCGATCGCGGAGGCGACCGGGCCGCGCGTTCGCCGACCGGGCCCCCGCCCGGCGCGATCCCGGAGGCGCCCCGCCGGAGTCCGCACGATCTCCGGCTTAACCCGCCGCGGCCGACCGGACCGGATCCGGAGCCCCCGCGCGGCCGATCGGGCGTCGACGCGCCGGCCCGGCCGCCGCCGCAGCTCGCCCGGCCGAGAAGCGATTCCCATTCCGAAATCAGAGGATCATCATGAGTAAGTCGATCGCAGCGATCGCGCAGGTCAAGGGCCGCGAGATCCTGGACAGCCGAGGCAACCCGACCGTCGAAGTCGACGTCGTCCTGGCCGACGGCGCCCTCGGCCGCGCGGCGGTCCCCTCGGGCGCGAGCACGGGCATCTACGAGGCCGTCGAGCTGCGCGACGGCGACAAGAAGCGCTACCTCGGCAAGGGCGTCCAGAAGGCCGTCGCCAACGTCAACGGGGCGCTCGCCAAGGTGGTCGTCGGCCGCGACCCGTCCGACCAGATCGGCCTCGACCGCGCGATGATCGAGGCCGACGGCACCCCCAACAAGGGGAACCTCGGCGCCAACGCGATTTTGGGCGTCAGCCTGGCCGCCGCCAAGGCCGCCGCCGCCGCCCACGGCCTGCCGCTCTACCGCTACATCGGCGGGGCCAATGCCCACGTCCTGCCGGTGCCGATGGCCAACATCATCAACGGCGGCAAGCACGCCGACAACAAGATCGACTTCCAGGAATTCATGATCATGCCCGTCGGAGCCAAGAGCTTCTCCGAGGGCATCCGGGTCGTCGCCGAGATCTTCCACCAGCTCAAGTCGGTCCTCAAGAAGGCCGGCCACAACACCAACGTCGGCGACGAGGGCGGCTTCGCCCCCAACCTCGACAACGAAGAGGCGATCAAGTACATCCTCGACGCCACGACCAAGGCCGGATACGAGCCCGGCCGCGACAAGGACGTCGCCATCGCCCTCGACTGCGCCAGCTCCGAGCTGTTCGACGAGGGGGGCAAGAAGGGGTACAAATTCTGGAAGTCGGCCCCGGACAAGCTCCTCTCCAGCAAGCAGATGATCGAGCTGTTCGCCGACTGGGTCGCCAAGTACCCGATCATCTCGATCGAGGATCCGCTCGACCAGGACGACTGGGCCGGCTACACCGAGTTCACCAAGGAGCTGGGCGGCAAGGTGCAGATCGTCGGCGACGACTTCTTCGTCACCAACACCGAGCGCCTGGCCCGCGGCATAACCGAGAAGGCGACGAACAGCATCCTCATCAAGGTCAACCAGATCGGCACCCTGAGCGAGACGCTGGCCGCCATCGACATGGCCCATCGCGCCGGCTACACCTCGGTCATCAGCCACCGCTCCGGCGAGACCGAGGACGCCACCATCGCCGACATCGCCGTCGCCACCAACGCCGGCCAGATCAAGACCGGCTCCGCCAGCCGCTCCGACCGCATCGCCAAGTACAACCAGCTCCTCCGCATCGAAGAGCAGCTCGGCCCGGACGCCGTCTATGGCCCCGGCCCCAAGACCCGCGGCTGAGCGATCTGCAAGACGCCTCACCCCTCGATGCGGAAGGGACTCCCGCCGCATCGAGGGGCCCCTCACCCCCCTTTATCGACTCGCCCCGCGGCCACACGAAGCCGGGCCGATCCCCGCCCCGATGCGATTAGGTCGGGTGGTCATTCCTCGACGCGCTGCAGCGGCCGTGGCGAGCCGTCGCCGATGGTGAGTTCGACGGAGGCCGGACGACCCTGCGCGTCCTTCTCGAAGACGAGGCCGCCGTCGGTGTACGGCAGGACGAAGTGAAGCGGCGAGACCGGGACGACCCGCAGCGGGGTGGCGCGGAAGGGGAGCTTCATCAGCAGGTGGTCGTCCTGGCGGGTGACGACGATCTTCAAGGGGTGCTCGCCCTGCTTCTCCAGGTAGGAGCCGGCCAGGGCGTCGAGGTCGGCGGGCGCGAGGGCGATGAGCTTCGGCTCCTGGCGTTCGGCCTCGGTGGGGAGCCGACGTTCGGGGAGTTTGCGGAGCCAGATGTTGCGGAACTTGACGGGATGGCTGTGGTCCTGCAGCTCGATCGGGCCGGTGGAGACGCCGGGCTCGTAGGCCACCGCCTCCAGCCACGACGTCCCGCCGACGGGCGCCTCGTTGTCCTGGACCAGGACGCCGTTGAGGAAGGCCGTCACCCGCGCCGGCTCGCGAAGGGCGCCGTCGGGGCTGAACCTCGGGGCGCGGAAGGCGACGTCGTAGGCCTGCCACGCGCCGGGGGGGCGGGTCGCGTTGTAGAGCGGCGGGTACTGCCCGTAGAGCGCTCCGGCCATGCCGTCGGCGTAGGTGTCGGCCTGGTAGGAATCGATCACCTGAAGCTCGAACGCCCCCATCAGGAAGAGGCCGCTGTTGCCCCGGTCCTGGCCCTTGCCCCGGGGAGGATTGGGCGAGGCCCATTCCAGGTGGATCTGGACGTCCCCGAACGATTCCTTCGTGCGGATCGCCCCCGTCCCGGGTTTGACGACGAGCGCGCCGTCGGCGACCGTCCAACCGGCCGGCCCGCCGGCCTCGGTCTGCCAGGCGTCGAGGTTGCGACCATCGAACAGGACGACGGCGTCCTTCGGCGCCGGGGCCGCGAGCGACCATTCCGCCGGCTCGACGACCGTCGGCTTGGGACGGTGGACGTCATGCTGTCGCCAGCCGCTGGGCGTCGGGATCGAGGCGACCCGGGCCTGGTCCCCGGCCAGGCTTAGCGAGGCCGCGGCGACCGCGGAAACTCCCAGGAACAGGCGACCCAGCCGGCGCGAGGAGAGGAACATGATGGCGAGATCCTCATTCTTTGGCGACGCAGAACACAGCCCCCAGATGAAGAGGGCCAGTATAACTCGCTCGAATTCGGAAACGACCCCCCGCGTCAGAAACTCCGGGACGACAAGAAGGCACGCGTTGCCCGCGACCTACGCAGGCGGTGCCTCGCATTCGAGCGTCCCGCATACGTCGATGCTGAAAAGGGTGTCGGAATGTGTTCGCAAGGGGCCGAGTCCGAACTGACAGGACCGAGACGGGGTGGCGGCACGTTAATTGCTTAAGAAGTCGGCGTTCGGCACCCGGGACGATGCAGTCCTCCCATTTTCACCAGGGCGAGACTTGACGGATTCTCCTTCCACCATGAAAAACGCCGCGATCGCCGCGAATCCCGAGAGCTCGTTGCTGCTGACCCTGGAAGAGGTCAGCCTCCTCGTATCGCATTCGCACGATCCGCAAGACACGCTCACCAACACCGTGCGGCTGATCCACGGCCGTTTCCGGACCGACGTCTGCTCGGTCTACCTGATCGACCCCCAAGGGGGAGACCTGGTGCTGGCGGCCACGGTGGGTCTCGACCCCTCGTCCGTCGGCAGCGTCCGCATGCGGTTCGACGAGGGCCTCACGGGCCTCGTCGCCGAGCGGATGGCGCCCGTGATGGAGGCCGACGCCCCCGCGCACCCGCGATTCAAGTATTTCCAGGAGACGGGCGAGGACCGGTTCCGCTCGTTCCTGGGCGTGCCGATCATCGAGGCCGGCGCGGTCGAAGGCGTTCTCGTCGTCCAGACCATCGAGCGCCGGCCGTTCTCGCCGAACGAGGCGCGGATGCTGGTGACCGTGGCCTCGCAACTGGCCCCTCTCGTCACCGGCGCGAGGCTCCTGGAACAGGTCGCCGCCGGCTCGGTGGGCGACGCGACGACGACGCCCGCCGAATCGGAAACCTCCCTGCTTCGCGGACGCGGGCTCTCTCCCGGACGGGGCGTGGGCCTCGCCTACGTGGTCGACGACCGGGCGGCCACGGGCCTCCCGTCCGAGCGGACGGCCGCCGAGCCGGCCGCGGAGAAGGCGCGTCTGGCCGCCGCCGTCGAGGCCGCCCGCGAGGAGATCGCCCGTCTCAGCCGGCGGATCTCGCTCCTGGTGGGCGAGGACCATGGCGCGATCCTCCAGGCGCAACTCATGATCCTCCAGGATCGGAGCGTCGAGCGCGACCTCGACGGCCGCCTGGAGGCGGGCGATTCGGCCGAGGCCGCCGTGGCGGGGACGCTCGAAAAATACGTGGCGACGTTCGGCAAGATGACCAACCCGTTCTTCCAGGAGCGGATCTTCGACATCAAGGACGTCTTCCGGCGGATCGCCTGGCACCTCCGCCCGCGCGACGAGGCGGCGATCCTCGCCGGCGACGACCGCCTCATCCTGGTCGCCCGCGAGGCGTCCGTCCTCGACCTGTTCTCGGTGGACCTGGACCGGCTGGCCGGCGTCGTGGTCGAGCACGGCGGCCCCCAGAGCCACGCCGGCATCATCGCCCGCAGCCTGGGCGTGCCCATGGTCGGCCAGATCCTCGGCCTGCTCGAACAGGTGGGGCCCGGCCGTCGGGTGGCCATCGACGGCGGCGAGGGGACCCTGGACCTCGCCCCCTTCGAGGCCCCGCCGCGGAAGGCCCCCGACCCGGCGCTCGACGGCCGGGCCGGCGGCGCGTCGGCGATCCCGCCGCCCACCCTGCGGATCGCCGCGTCGACCGCCGCCCCCCTCCAGGCCGAGGCCGCCGAGACGCCGCGCGTCGAGGCCAACGTCAACCTGCTGGGCGAGGTCGGCCGGGTCTTGACCGCCGACGCCGGCGCGGTGGGCCTGTACCGCTCGGAGATGATCTTCCTCGCCCGCCGCACGCTGCCGACCGAGGAGGAGCAGGTCGAGATCTATCGCAAGCTCGTCGAGGCCGTCCGGGGCCGGTCGGTCACCATCCGGACGTTCGACCTCCGCCCCGACAAGCTCGCGCACGGCTCGGCCGTCGCCTCGGCGACCTCGCAGGCGCTCGACTGGCGGCTCGTGCTGGAGGCGCCCGCGCTGCAGCGGCTCTTCTACGAGCAGGTGAGGGCGATCCTCCGCGCCTCGGCGAGCGGGCCGGTCCGGTTGCTCGTCCCCCTGGTCAATCGCACGGCCCTGCTCGACTTCGCCCTGGACTCGATCCAGGAGGCGCGCCGCGAGCTGGCGCGCGAGGGCCTGCCCCACGGCCGCGACGTCCCCGTCGGCGCGATGATCGAGGTGGCGGCCGTCGCGCCGCTGATCTCCGACTGGGCCGAGCGGGTCGACTTCTTCTCGCTGGGGACGAACGACCTGATCGCCTCGGCCCTGGGCCAGGACCGCGATCACCCCGTCGGCGCGCGGGCCGACGACGCCTTGCACCCCGGCCTGGTCCGGATGATCGACCACATGATCCACGCCGCCCACGAAGCCGGTCGGCCGATCTCCGCCTGCGGCGAGATGGCCGCCGACCCCGCCGGAGCGCTCGTGCTGACGGCCCTCGGCGTCGACTCGTTGAGCGTGGCCGTCGACCGCATCCCCCACGTCCGCCGGGCCCTCGCCGGCTTCCCCCACCAGGCCCGTCCCGTCATCCGCGGGCTCATCCTCCAGGCGCGATCGACCGACGACGTGGTGCGAGCCGTCCAGCCGTTCCTGATCCACGCCGTGGCCTGATCGGCGTCTCGCGTGCCCGACTCAGGCGTCGGCCTCGTCGACCTCGACGCGATCGCGGCCGAGGGCCTTGGCGCGGTAGAGGGCGGCGTCGGCGCGGCGGATGAGCTGCGCGGCCGATTCGTCGCGCGCGGCCTGGGCGACGCCGAAGCTCGCGGTGAGTCGCCGCCGCCCCAGCTCCGGGGGCGTTGCGTCGGGGGTGGCGACGCGGATCCGCTCGGCGATCCGCGCGGCGACGTCGAGGGAGTGGTCCGGCAAGAGGATCACGAACTCGTCGCCGCCCAAACGGGCCGCCAGGTCCTCGGCCCGGCTCAGGCCCTGGAGCACGCCCGCGAACGCCGTCAGGGCGCGGTCTCCGACGTCGTGGCCCCAGCCGTCGTTGACGTCCTTGAAGTGGTCGAGGTCGGCCATCAGCAGGCAGAGCGGGCGATCCTCGCGAGCCTGGATCCCGAGGTGAAGCTCCAGCATCCGGTCGAGGCTCCGGCGGTTGGCCAGGCCGGTCAGCGGGTCGCTCTCGGCCGCCCGCCGGGCCTGGTGCAGGGCCTCCTCGACGGCGATCGCGGGCGTCGCGTCGCGGAGCACGACCAGCACGCCCAGGATCGCCCCGTCGTCGCCGCGCACGGGCGAGCATCGCACCTCGACCCACACCTGACGAGACTCGCGCCGGCGGACGAAGAGAAGTCGATCGACGCTGCGGCCTTCGATCAGGCTGCGGGACGAGGGGAGCTCCTCCCAGCGCAACGGGACGTCCGACCAGTCCGAGTAGGCGAGCTTCTCGACCGATCCGAACGGGGCGAGCATGTCCTCTCGTGGATAGCCCGTGAAGCGAGCGGCGGCCTCGTTCCACAGGAGGGCTCGCCCGCCGGGGTCGAGGAAATAGGCGGGGTCCGGCAAGGCGTCCAGCAGGCGGCCCGCGAGGCCGCGGCCGAATGGGCCCGGGCCCTCCACGCGATCGGGCTCGACGAAGCCGCCCTCGATCTCCCCGGCGATCGTCATGTCCGCGACGCCTCCCCAAAGCCGAGGGACGGGCCCGGCGGATCGGACGATCCGCCGCCCATCTTCATCATAGGCCCCGGGACGCGGCCGGCGGAGAGGCGGATCAGCTCGACGTCGACGCGGGACCGGCGGCGGGGTTGAGGCGCTTGATGAGCGTGACCTCGTTGCCGCGCGTGTTGTAGTGGAAGTCGTCGACCAAGCCGCGGGCGAGCATGATCCCGAAGCCCCCCTCGCGGATCCCCAGCTCGTTTCGGAGGTCGATGTGGCCGATGGGATCCTCGTCGGAGGCGGCGTGCGGGATGCGGCCCGGATTGAAGCCCGGCCCCTGGTCCTGGATGATCAGGGTGATGGCCTCGGCGTCGATACGATAGGTGATCCGCAGCACCAGGTCGGCGTTCTTGCGGTGGCCCCACTCGATCGCGTTGCCCCCCATCTCCATCACGGCCTGCTTCAGGTCCTTGATCTGGCGGTCGGTCAGGGGGGTGTGGGCGAACATGTCGGCCAGCATGTCGTTGGCCTGCTGCAGGTAGGTCAGCTCGCTGCGGATGTCGAAGTTGATCTCGCCCGAGGTCCCCCGCTTGCGGTGCTCCTCGTTCCATGCCAGCGCCTCGTCCATGGCCCGGAAGAGCTGGTCGGGCGAGAACGGCTTGGCCAGGTAGCCGTTGGCCCCGACCCGGACGCCGGCGACCCGATGATGGTCCTCGTGCAGCGCGGTGACCATGACGATCGGGATCAGGTTCGTCTCGCGGTCCCGCTTGAGCGCGTCGCAGATGGCGAAGCCGTCGAAGTCCGGCAGCATCACGTCCAGCAGGATCAGCGCGGGCCGGTGCTCGGCGATCGCCGCCTTGACCTGCGCGCCCGCGTAGAGCTGGATCGGTTCGAAGCCGCGAGACCGGACGAAACTCGCCAAGACGTCGTTGGTGTCGCGCTCATCGTCGACGATCAGAACCGTGCGCGGCATGGGCATAACTCGAAAGTGCGTACGGAATAGCGAGGAGATCCGGCGGCGTCGCCCGGGACGTCGGCGGAGATTCGCAACCATTGTCCCGCGCGGCCCCGGCCGTGACAAGGGATTGATCCGGCCGAGTTCACCCCCGGACCCGACCACGCCCGCGTCATTCCAGACCGGAGACCGCGCCCCAAGGCCGACCCGGCGGGCGCGTTCCGTCCCAGGCTCTCGACGCCTGGGGGAAATCCTGGGCGTCTCCAGGGCGGCCCGACGTCTCCACCAGTAATCTAAGAGTGCGAGGTCCGACCTGTCCAGACCTCCCCCGGCGGCCGCCCGGCCCCATCGGCCCCGAGCGAGGACGAGCGAGCCGTTCGGAGCCTTACGACCTTGCGACGTCTCCTATCCTTTTCGGATACAGTCGTGACACGGATGTAAACGACTCTTATGTCAATCGGATTCAATTAGGCTGTTGCAAGCCGCCGCTCCGGACACTATACTCCGGGCACTCGTGTTTCGTAACATTCGAGCGAGTCGTGCAGATTAAATTTCGCTCATCTTTGATCCTTTCGATTCCAACCAATCGAGATCAGCGGAATTTCGCTTCGGGCCGGACGTGCGGCGGATCGCGCTTCGGCGAGTGATGGAAACGGACCCCGACCGGGACCTCGAACGGGGCCCCGCGCCGACCGTCCGATGTTCCGACGCGATGAGGCGTTCGGCCGACTCGTAGGTGTCGAGGTCCGATCGCCGTGGCGGCGATCCTCATTTCGGGAGGGTGTTCATGGGGAATCTGAAGGTGGCCCGCCGGCTGCTGCCGCTCGTCGTCGCCCTGGTCGTCTTCGCCCAGGGGTGCGGGGGCGACGAGGGGGGGGGATCGGGTCGATTCGTGCCTAATGAGAATAAAATCGAGAAAATCGACGGCCTGAGCCCGTCGGAGGCGTTCCACAAGGGCGAGCGCAAACGTTGAGGCTTTTGGCCCTCACCTCGTCCGCTCGGCCTCACCGTACCTCGTCATCGCGTCCATAAGTCGTCCCACTCCGGAGGTCCAGGTTCATGAGATCGTCGTCCCGCCGCGGCTTCACCCTGATCGAACTGCTCGTCGTGATCGCCATTATCGCCGTCCTGATCGCCCTGCTGCTGCCGGCCGTGCAGTCGGCCCGCGAGGCCGCCCGCCGCGCCCAGTGCACCAACAACCTGAAGCAGATCGGCCTCGCGCTCCACAACTACCATTCCTCCACGAACGTCTTCCCGATGGGCGGCTCGCGCTCCAACCGCATCTACCAGGCGACGGGCACGAGCTACGACGACTGGACGACGTGGAGCGCCCACGCGCTCATGCTCCCCTACATCGAGCAGGGGCCGCTGTACAACGCGATCAACTTCGCGTTCTCGCCCGAAGAGTCCGACGGCACGCCGAACGCGGCCCAGTCGACGGTCGTGCTGACGATCGTCAACGGCTACCTCTGCCCGTCCGACCCCAACGCGGGCCGTCGCAACACCAACAGCTACCACGGCTCGTACGGCACCACGACGAACAGCAACCTGTACTATCCCAACGACAACAACAACGCGGGCTGCAACGGCCTGTTCTCGATCATGATGCCCTACGGCCTGAAGGACTGCGCCGACGGCGCCTCGAACACCGTCGCCTTCGCCGAGGCCCTGGTGGGCAACGGCCTGGGCAACGGCCGGATCGGCGGCGGCGGCTCCAGCCCCAGCACGTACCGCGGCAACGTGGTCATGCCCGCCTCCGGAGAGCCGGCCAACTCCCGCGTCTTCAACGGGTCCAGCCAGCAGGCGGCGGTGCTCGCCGGCCTCCAGGCCTGCGCCACGTCGTTCGTGCCGGGCAACATCGCCGACCACCGCGGCTGGCGCTGGGCCGACGGCACGACCGGGTTCACGATGTTCAACACCATCCAGACCCCGAATGACAACCAGTACCGCTTCAACGGCTGCCGCTTCGGCTGCGGCGCCGGCTGCAACATGGACGGCGGCTTCAGCTACGCCGCCAGCAGCGCCCACCCGGGCGGCGTCAACGCCTGCATGGCGGACGGCAGCGTCCGCTACGTCAAGGACTCCGTCAGCCGGATGACCTGGTGGGCCCTCGGCACCCGCGACGGCGGCGAAGTCGTCTCTTCCGACAGTTATTGATCTCGATCGACCTTCACGGCCCGGGACGGCCGACCTCGCGCCGTCCCGGGCCGCTCCACGTCCTCCGGCGCCCGATTTGCGTCCTCCGACTCGCAGCGATGAGACCCCATCCTCGAGCCAGTTCGGAGTCGACGCGATGCACAGCGGCGTGAAGAAGGCCCTCGCCATCACGGCGGCGGGAGTCGGCGCGGCGATCGCCGCGCGGGCGTTCGTCCGGCATCGGAGGATGATCAGCCTCGCCGGCCGGACCGTCCTCATCACCGGCGGTTCGCGGGGACTCGGCCTGGTCCTGGCCCGCGAATTCGCCCACCAAGGCGCGCGGATCGCCATCTGCGCTCGCGACGGCGACGAGCTGGCCCGCGCCCGGGCCGACCTCGCGGCCCGCGGTGCGGACGCCGCGACCTTCGTCTGCGACGTGACCGACCAGTCCCAGGTCGACCGGACGGTCGACCAAGTGCTGGACCGTTTCGGCCGCCTCGACGTCCTGGTCAACAACGCCGGGGTCATCCAGGTCGGCCCGTTCGAGGAGACGACGGTCGAGGATTTCGAAGAGGCGATGGCGACCCATTTCTGGGGCCCCCTCTACACGACCCTGGCCGTCCTGCCTTCGATGCGCGAGCGCGGCGAGGGCCGGATCCTCAACATCGCCTCGATCGGCGGCAAGGTGGCGGCGCCGCACCTGCTCCCCTACAGCTCCAGCAAGTTCGCCCTGATCGGCTTTTCGGAAGGCCTCCGCGCCGAACTGCTGAAGGACGGGATCTACGTGACCGCGGTGGCCCCCGGCCTCATGCGGACGGGGAGCATCCACAAGGCGACGTTCAAGGGGCAGCACCAGAAGGAATTCGCCTGGTTCGCCATCGGCGACTCGATCCCGGGCCTTTCCATGAGCGCCGAGTCCGCCGCGCGCAAGATCGTCGACGCCGCCCGTCACGGCGACGCCGAGGCGATCCTCTCCCTCCCCGCCCACCTCATGGCCAAGGCCCACGGCCTCTTCCCGGGCCTCTTCGCCGACGCCATGGGCCTCATGAATCGCTTCGTCTTCCCCGCCCCCGGCGGGATCGGCAAGCGCAAAGTCGAGGGCAAGGACAGCCGATCCGCCCTCGCCCCCGCCTGGGCCACGATCCTGAGCGACCGCGCCGCGTTCCGAAACAACGAGCTGTGAGGGCCTTCGCGACGGCGACCGCTCGACTCACGGTGATCCCAACGCCCGTGCGACCTCGGCCTCGATGTCCTCGCCCTGGAGGTTCTGCCCCCTCAGGGCGCCGTCGGGGCCGATGAGGAAGAGCGCCGGGAGGGCCTGGACGTGGTAGGCGTCTTGGACCCCGCCCTCGGACCACTCGCCGAGGTAGCCCTGCGCCCAGGGAACGCCCTTCTCGGCGATGAGCCTGCGAGCCGCTTCCTTGTCAGCGTCCAGGCTCAGGCCGAGGATGGCGAACCGCCCGTCGTCGGCGAATCGATCGTGCAGGTCCTTGAGATAAGGGATCTCGGCGAGGCATGGGCCGCACCAGGAAGCCCAAAAGGCGACCAGGACGAACTTGCCCCGAAGATCCTCCAGCTTCACGCGACCGCCGTCCAACGTCTCGACGTCGAAGGCCGGGACCCGCTCGCCGACCTTGAGAGCTTGCCTGGGCTTCGGATGCAGGACGCCCAGGTCGAAGGGCTCATCGCTGCGGCCGCCTGGGATGCTGGGGATGACGAATTGCCGTGTCGCGACGGCGACTTTCGCCGGGTCGGCGAGCGGTCCCTGGACCCGTTCGGATTGATAGGCGAGCTTCAGGCGATAATCGCCCGGCGGCACGTCCTCGATCCGAACCGTCCCGTCGGGCCGGATTTTCACCAACCGCCACTCGTGTCGACCTCGCCGATATTCTCGGCCTTCGGACGAAGCCCACCAGTTGCGGAGCCATGTGAAATTCGCATCGCGTCCCGCGGGTTGGACTTTGGGACGCGAGGGGATCGCAGGTCGGTCGCTCACCAGATCGACCCAGGAGTTCGCCGCGTAATCGGCGTTGGGAGCGAAGCCGGCGGGCGTCGCGATCCGGGCGACGACCGGTCGCCCGACGGAGCCCGGGTCGAAGCGGGTGGTCTCGCCGGCCTTGACGTCCACCAGATCGCCGGACGAGCCCGTCCGATCCGAGCCTCCCCGGCTTCCAACGGCCACGCTGGCCTCGCCGGGGATCACCCGCGCGAAGGCGTATCGTCCTTCCTGATCGGCCTTCACCTCCTCGACGTTCGAGATGCTCGGATTCTCGGAGACGCCCAGCCGGGCGGCGGCGTACCGGATCGTCACCCCGACGGCGAGCTTGCCACCGATGCGAGCGACCCCTTCGAGCCGCCCCCAGGGCTGAGTCTTCACCGTCGGGTCGGCCTCGAAAGCCGCTCCATCAACTTCCGCATAGAACTCGGGATGGGCGACGACCACCTCAAACCGCCGACCGGGCGAGTCGGACTCGCGGACCAGGTTGAATCGACCTCGCTCGTCGGTTTTCGTCGCCAGGCTCGTCGCATCGGCCTGGATCGAGCCGTCCCGGATCCGGACCGAGGGCGACGGGACGTTCCCCGTCGTCCGCGGGTAGGCGATCGCGACGTCGGCCCCGGCCAGCGGCGCGCCGTCAGGTCGGCGGACGACGCCCGCGAGGGCGTTGCCATCCTCGGCCTTGAGCGGCGCGAGAACGACGTCGTACGTCGCGAACTTCTCGTCACCGCGGAAGACCCGAGACACATGGGTCGCGTATCCCTTGGATTGGATGCGGAGGCGGAATTCGGGCGTCTCCTCGACCTTCACGTCCGCCTGCAACTCCCCCTGATAGGCGAACACTTCCGGCTTCTCTCTCCATGTCGCCTCGCCTTCGCCGACGGGCGTCGTCCCGACCTCGACCTGGATCTCGTCGATCCGCTTGCGCGTCACGGCGTCGCGGACTTTGCCCGCGATCGACAGGGACCTTTCCAGCGTGAACACCGCCTCGCCGTCGGCGTTGGAGACGCGACGAAACGTGATCCCCAGGAAGCCCGCCCGGCTGACGTTCATGAGGATCGGCTCGTTCGGGGCGTCGTCCCAGCGGAATCGGCCGTCGGCGTCGGTGTTCAAGAAAACGCCGAGGGCCCGGGTGGATCGCCATTGATCGACGACGACGAAGGCGTCGGCGATCGGGTTTCCCTTCGAGTCGACGACGCGGCCCGACAGGCTCGACGCCGGACGGAGGCTGATCGCGACCGGTGCGGCACCGTCCTTGGCCTCGACGAACTGGAACTCGGGAGCATGCCCGGCGGCCTTGACCTGGAGGCCCACGCGACCGGGCTGGACGTGCGGGAAACGGAAACGTCCCTGGGCATCGGCGCTCGTCGTGGGCAAGTCGCCGTGGAATACGGTGTTCTCACGCCCCCCGACAAGCCAGCCGACCTCGGCCCCCCGGATCGGCCTCCCCTGCGGGTCGCGGACCTCGCCGGCGACCTCGACCCCGCGCGTCATCACCTGGACGTCGAAGAAGTCGCGAAGGCTCGCCATCGGCTGCGTATCGAACGCAGGCTGGCCCCCGACGTCGGGACGGCCGTGCCGGCGGGCGTCCAGGGGGCCGTCGGAGACGAAGTCCGGATGCGTCAGGTAGAGGTAGGCGAACGTCATCTTGCGGAAGCACCGGCATCGCCAGCGACCCTGGGCGTCGGTGAGGGCCTCGACCATGTAACACAACTCGGCCGGCTGCTTCTTCTCGCCGAGGTAGCCCCAGATCGCGACCTTGACCCCGGCGATCGGTCGACCTTGCTCGTCGTTCACGACGCCACCCAACGACTCCTCGCCGGGAAGCAGTTCCACCCCGATCCGATCGGGGATCTTCGGGTCTCGGGGGTCGTCCTGGGAGAAGAAATACCGCTGTTGGACGTAGCCGTCCGCCCAGACGTCGATGCTGAAAGCGTCCCTTCGGAATTTTCGCCGGGAGAGATCGATCCGGAGCCGACCCTCGCGGTCCGTCTCCAGGTCCGACGTCACCATGTCGATCAACGGTCGGACGATCGCCCCGGCCAGAGGCTTGCCGGTGTCCTTCGCGAGCACGACCACCTCGACCGAATCGGGCGCCTTCGCGTCGGCGTCGTGCTTCGCCGGGGCCGGCTTCGCGGGCTCCTGGGCCGCCCTGGCCGTGACGCGGGCGGGCTCGAACGAGCCGAGGGCGGCGGCCGCGACGGCCGCGGTCAGGAGGAAAGCCACGCGCACCGGCCGGCGCGACAGGCATCGCGAGGCGCCTCGCGTGCGGTCGATCCACGCCAGCCGCCGGCCCAGGTTCGAGGTCCGGGCCATCGCCAACCCGATCGTCGGGTCGGGGCGGCGGATCAGGCCCGAGGCCACGGCCAGCAGCGACTCCCGGTACTCCGAGGCCCCGCCGAGGGCGTGGACGCAGAGGTCGTCGCACGCCTGTTCGCGGACCGCGCCGATGGTCCTCCCCATGAGCCAGGCCAGCGGGTGCGGCCAGTAGAACGCCTGCACGACCTTCCTGGCGAGGTTCCAGCCGAAATCGCCGCGGCGGACGTGCGCCAGCTCATGCAGCACCACGGCGTCGATCACGCGATCCGTCGCCGTCGCGACCAGTCCGCGAGGCAGCACGACGGCCGGGCGCAGCCAGCCCACGACCAGCGGGACCGAGACGCGATCGGTCGCCCGCAAGGCCACCGGTCGATCGACTCCCAGCCGGCCCCGCCAGCGGTCACGAGCCTCGATCCAGCGTGGGGCGTCGACTGGCTCGCAGGCCCGACGAAGTCGACCCACCCCGATCAACGACGCGGCCAGCCGGAGCAGCAAGGCTGCCACGACAGCCAGGTACGCGGTCACGACCATCCCCGCCGCGCCGACGCGCCGCCAGCCGCCGACGGCGGGCGCGACGGCCGTCGGCCGAGGCGCCGTCACGGGTCGGGATGGATCGACGGGCCGATGATCGAGAGGGCTCTCCAGGGCCGGCGGCGTCGGCTCGGGCAAGGCCGGCGAGACATCGACGTCGGCGACGATCCTCGCGGGGGGACGGGACGCGACCCGCCCGGGAAGGACGACCGCGCGCCATCGAGGGAAGGCCATGCCGACCAGAGGCAGCAAGGACATGCCGACGAGGCAGGCGTTCCAGAGCGCCGAACGGGAAAGGGTGCGCCGGCGCCCCAGCGCGAAGTGGACCGCGAAGGCCAGGGTCATGAGCACCGTCGCCTTGAGCGCCGCGTCGAGCGCGAACGAGGCGATCCGGGACGCTGCGATCATCGAGCCGACGTCGTCGATCATATCCGTCCTCCTTCCGACCCACCGCCGTCTTTCCGCCGCCTTGCGGGTTTCGCCTTCGCCGGCTCGGGCACCCCTCGCCGGAGCGCGTCGAGCTGTTCCGGGGTGATCTGCTCGTCCTCGATCAGCCGCAGCACCAGGTCCTCGGCCGAGCCGCCGAAGAACCGCGCCAGCAGGCTGCCGAGCGCCTTACGCTGGGCCTTCGTCCGCTCGACCGCGGCGCGGTAGACGTACGCTTTGCCCCGGGCCTCGTGGGCGAGGTACCCCTTCCCCTCCAGCACCCTCAGGAGAGTCCGCACGGTCGAATCGTGCAGCGGCTCGGGGAGCGCCTCGCGGACCTGATCCGCCGTCGCCTCGCCCAGCCGCCACACCGCCTCCATAACCTCGGCCTCACGCCCCGTCAACGCCGGCTCCGGCGGTCGCGCCATGACTCCCTCGCTTTCCGTTAGTTTCCTAACACGTTGAACCCTACGGCCGCCGAGGCGCGGGGTCAAGACGATCCCGTTAGTTTTCTAACGGACGATGGAGCGGTCGCCCGGCACGCATGGCCGGAGAATGGGCGAGCCCCCGATTCGAGGATCGACGGCTTTCGTGCTCGTCTTCCGGCGCGGGGGGAAAGACGTTCGGGCCCGGACCTCGACGCCGGGTGGTCAACGCGAAGGGGCCGGACGCGGGCGAGACGGCCGTTCGGCTCGTCCCCCCCGGCGCCCGGCCCCGCCGGCCGACTTCGATCCTGGAGATCGATCAGGGCTCGTTGGCGTTGAGGCTGGCCTTGAGGACCTGGTCGATCCGGTGGCGCAGCTCCTTGAGGTGGGCCAGGGTCGTGTCGTCGATCTTCGGCTCCTTGCGGGCGACGGCCTCGTCGATCTTGCGGGCGATCTCGTCGAGGTGCAGCCGGGCCAGGTTCTTGGCGTCGGGGGGGACTTCGGAGGAGCCGCCGAGGAGGATGACGTAGCTGTACATCGACAGCATGCCGTCATTGCTCTTGGGGCCCAGGACCATCGTGCTCAGGCGCTTGACGTACTCGCGCTGGAGGTTGCGGCGGATGGTCGAGATCGACGTCGGCGAGGGCCCGGCCGGCGGCGGGGCCAGCTCCGAGAAGACGCCGTCGGTGAACGAGCGGAAGACCTCCTCGATCTTCAGCGGGTTGGCGCCCGGCTCGCTCTGGGCCTCCTGGTTCTGGAGCCGCTGGAGGGTCGACGCGGCGAGGCACTCGTCGAGGGCGATCCCCTGGATGTTCAGGATCGCCCCGTAGATGGGATAGCCCACGCCGCCGGACAGGGAGAAGCCGTGATCCTGCCACGACTCGCGGACCAGCTTGCGGAGCAAGGCCGGCGAGAACTGGAACGCCTTGTCCGACAGGATGCGGTCGACGAGGAGCTTGAGCGCCTCGCGCTGCTTGTCGCCGGCGACGGGGACGACCGGGTCCTTCGCCTTCTCCGACCCCTTGAAGTCGCGGCTGACCGACTGGCCGCCGATGTACTCGGCCGCGAGATAGGCGCCGTTGCCGAACTGGCTGACGCAGGCCCCGAAGGCCGACCGCAGGCGGCTCCACGACTCGTCGTCGCGGACGACTTTCTTGTCCAGGTCCTTCAGCAGCTCGGCGGCCATCTCCATGCGCTGGCGGCCGTAGGCGAGGGTGTCGTTGGTGAGGTCGTAGGTGTTGACCTGGGGGTCGTAGTTGTAGAAGTCGTCGTCGGTGGCGAAGGTCAGGTCGGGGTCGGGGGACTTGGCGGCGACCTTCTTCAACTCGGCCGCCTCGTCGCCGTCGATCGGCTTGTAGGCGTACTCGATGGCCCAGTAGTCGTAGGGGCCGATGGTCGTCGAGGCGTAGTCGCCCTGCTTCTGGCCCTTGGGCGCGACGTTGATGGGGTTGTAGTCCATCACGCTGCCGGCCATCCCCTTGGCGTGGGTGACGTTCGTGTCGTTGACTTCTTCAGGGCGGAGCATGACGCTCGCCTTGAAGTTGTGCCGCAGGCCCAGCGAGTGGCCGACCTCGTGCATCACGACTTCCTTGATCGCCTGGCCCAGGAAGCCCTCGGGGAGTTTGGGCTCCTCGGGCTTCTTGTCCTTGTCGCCATCCTTCTTCGCCTCCTCGGCGGCGAGGCTGGCCAGGGCGAGCGACGCGAACCGCATCTCGCTCGACTTGGCGGCGGAGTAATTGCAGCTCGCCAGCCGGCCCTGGCTCATGCGGCGGTAGAGCTGCGCCTGGATCGGATCCCAGCCGATGGGGACGACGTCGAGCGCCATCGCGGCCGACGCGCCCGAAGCCGTGGGCAAGCCGACCCGCGCGGCCCGCTGGACGGCGTCGCGGCGCGAGCCCGGCGGCGGCACGGGCAGGCCGAAGCCCTGCTTGCTCGCCATGATCGGGCTGACCACCTCGGCCATCGCCAGCGGCACCACCGACTCCGTATCGCCGCCCTGCGCGACGGGCGTCGGCACGCCGACGATCATCGCGTACTCTTCCTTCCAGGTCTTGATCCAGCTGGCGTCGAAGATGACGTCGCCGTCGATCATCTCGCCCGTCATCGGGTCGCTGCGCAGGCCGGACATCGCGTACGTCGACCCCGTGGTGATCCAGCGCAGGGTGCAGTAGTTGATGTCCTCGGGCTCGAAGTCGTCCTGCTCGTTCTGCCAGCGGACGGCCATGGCGTTGAGGAAGCCGATCTTCTCGAACGCCTTGTTCCACTCGAGGATCCCCTGCTCCACGTACGGCCGGTGCTCGAGCGGGACGTTGTCCTCGATCCACCAGACGATCTGCTTCTTGGGGGGCGAGAGCTTGGCCTTGGGGTCGGACTTCTCCAGCCGCCAACGGTTGATCATCCGCTTGGCGTCGGTGTCGGGGTTCGCCTGGCTGTAGTCGGTGACGGCGTTGAGGAAGTGGCCGACCCGGTAATCCGCCAGCCGGGGCTTGTACCCGGACTCGGGCGCCTTGCAGAGGCTGTAGTGGATGACCATCGTCATCCCCCGCGGGTCGACCACCGGCGAGGCCCCCCCGCCGAAGAACATCGACCCGAAACGCCCCCCGGTGAAGGTGGCCTCGACCTGGATCTCGACGTTGTTGGGATACGCCCGGATCTTGAACCAGCGCGAGCGGTTCTTGTCGATCGAACCCAGCCCGACCTGGGCGAAGTCGCCCATGAAGACGTCGCCCAGGTCCACCACGAGCGCGCCGCTGGCGGGGCTGATGCTGAGGATCGGCAGCGCCATCAGGATCGAGTCGGTGTAGTTCTGCTTGACCGCCTTCTCCAGCGGCGTCCCCGAGGCCGCCGTGAAGTGCACGTTGCGGCGGACGAGCTGGAGCTTGTCGTCGATGCGGCGGAAGGAGAGCACCCACTCGTCGCCGAAGTTCAGCGGGTTGCCCGCGCTGGCGGAGCCCCGGGCGATCACGATGGGCGCGAGGATCGGCTGGTCGAGCTGGCCCGGCTTGATCTCGGCGTAGAGGTGCTGCTCCTTCTCGTGAAGGGTCAGGAAGCCCTCGTACTTCTTGGCGTCCTTGGTCAGCTCGTGGAAGTCCTGGAACTTCTTGGGCTCGGCCGGCTTGTTCGCCGCCGGATCGCCGGGCCTGGCCGGCTCCTGACCGATCGCCCCCGGCCCGCTCGTCAGGCCGGCCAGGAGCGCCGCGGCGAGCGCGGCTCCCGGCAAACGCTTCAACAAATCCATCGTCGCCTCCAGAACGAGATCCCATGCTTCACAACAAGATGGGCCGCGGGCGACGGGAGGCCGCAGACTCGACCGAAGCCGTCCACCCCGCCCAGTCGCAATCTTCGACAAAAGTCACAGCGAAAAGCAAGAGGCCGCCTCCCCGTTCTTTAGGAGTCGCTTCCGACCGTGACGATGGACGTTTCGCCCCTCGCGACCGGATCGCGGCGGCTCGCGAGCGCAGCCCCGGCTTCGACGGGCGGCGAGGCCCGGTCGAGGCGGCGGCCTCTCCGGGGAGGGCCGATGTGATCGAGGGACGGACCTGCTAGACTGGCCTCGTGAACAGGGAAGGCCGTCGCGACGACCGATCGATAGGGAAGGGAGACGCCGCCGAGATGGACGATCAAGCCGTCATCGTCGAGTTCGAGTATCCGGAAGACAGCCTCGATCCCCTGCTGGAGCTGGAAGACCACCTGGAAGCGGCGATCGAGACGGCCGAACTCGGCGAGTTCGACGGCCACGAGCTTTCCGTCGACCTGGATCAGGGCGTGCTGGATTTCTACGGCCCCGACGCCGAGGCGATCCTCACCGCCGTCCGCCCGCTCCTGCAGGCCGCGACCTGCCTGCGAAACGTCCGCGTCACGCTCCGCTACGGCCCTCCCGAAGACGGCGTCGCCGAACGCGTGGAGACGCTCGTCGACTGAGGCCGCGTCGGGCCTATTCGCGAGGATGGGATTCGGAGGTCCACGTTGCATGCCCCGTCGCGCCTCCGGGGAGAGGCTCGCCGTCTCGGCGTGGAGCGTCTCACGGACACCTGTGACGGCGTGCTATCATGGATGATCGAGCTGCGGACCCGGTCGAATATTCGGAGGTCATGGGACAGTCCGGGGCCATCCTGGGCTGGGGCCATGACCGGGCGGGTCCCGGGGGCAAAAGTGGTCCTGGCGAAACCCGCGAGCCGTGCTCGCGGTCGAATGTCGTGTTTCGATTGATTTTTAGCGGCGAGATGGATGATGCTTTGGGGCTCTGGGCGCATATGGCGAAATGCGTCGACCGTCCAGTCGTGCTTTCCAATAGGGAAGTGGCCGCTCCCAAGTCCATCCACCGCATGGGAAACCGACTCGACACGACGGCGAACATCGCGACCTTCGGTTCGAGGGAATCCGTCACATTCCACCGATTATTTGATGGATTCGGCTCCTGGCCCCGACCAGAACGATCGCACCGTGGGTCCGGACGTTTCTGGAAATCAACACCATGACCCCATCCTAGCCAAAATGCTCGTGACATCGATATATTGCTTGACTTAACTACGTCCAATTTGGTTCATGTAGACGTCGTCGGAATCACCCTCCCGCTGCAAAGAAACCTCGCTGATCCGGCACGACAATTGCCATCCGCCCTTTTCCTAAACTTGTTTTCCGCACGCTTCACGGATTGATCACCTCAGGGAATTCTTCGAGGAACTCAGCATGAAGACCGTCCGCTCGCTCTGCCTTCTCGCCGCCTTCGCCGCTGCCGTCATCGCCGCCCCCGCCACCCACGCCGGGCCCGTCCCGGTCGACTTCGGCACCACGGGCACCTTCAACGGCTCCAACGACACGTTCTACGACGCCGGCGGCAACAACATCATCTCGTTCGACGGCCTGGGTCTCAAGACGATCAACCTCGACACCACAAGCCCAACGGTTTCCACCACCAACTTCGGGTCGTTCGACACGACCCTATTCAACTCGACCGCCGAGATCACCTTCTCCGTGAGCTTCGCGTTGACGATCCAGCAGCTGAACCCGACCCCGAGCGGGAGCGACATCATCGTTTTCACCGGAACGATCGCGGGATCGCTGAGCAACGGCACCAGCAGCCTCACGCTGACGTTCGACCCGCCGTTGTTCCAGACGATCGCCGGCAGCCCCGACGTCAAGTACTCCATCATCTCGGCCGACACGGGCATCCCCGGCACCGTCGCCATCGCCCCGAACTTGAGCGGCGGGGCCACGACCATTCAGGGCCGGGTGGAGATTTCCGCGGTCCCCGAGCCCTCGACGATCGCCCTCGCCGGCCTCGCCGCCCCGATGGTGCTGATGTATCGCCGCCGGTCGCTCCGGACGGTCTGACCCCGCGATCGGTCTCGAGCAACGGAAACGGCATGCTTCCAGGCGACTGGTCGCATGCCTTTTTTTTTTGCCCACCCCGTCGATGATCGAGTCCGACCGAACCTGTCTGTGAGGACGGCGGGGTCGCCCTCGGCGTGAGCGCCGATCCCCGACCGACCTCCCACGCGCGGCCGACGTCAGGACCACCTCGAACGGACCTGGCTCGTCCCGGCGAGTCCGACGGCCGCGGTGTGAGCGGCCATGCTTCGCCCTTCGTGATGCAGACGCAGGCTTGTCGCCGTTTCTATGCGTCTGATGAACACATCGCCCGGACCGGTTCGCGTCATTCTCTCGGGACGCCCCACCGCCGAGTGATTCGAGCGGTCGGGCTCGGGTCGGTCCGCGCCATCCGGTCCTGGGGCAGGGCGAGGATTCAGGGGGGGCTGCGCCCTGAACGCGGAATGGCGACGCCGCTTCGAAGCGCCTTCGCCGCATCCTGCGCCTTCGCCGCATCCTGCGCCCAGATCCAGCCCCGAGATAGGCTCGAGGGAAGGGATGAGCGGCGGATTGAATTAAACGTATG
Organism: Paludisphaera mucosa; assembly: GCF_029589435.1. NCBI lineage: Bacteria > Pseudomonadati > Planctomycetota > Planctomycetia > Isosphaerales > Isosphaeraceae > Paludisphaera > Paludisphaera mucosa. Next base: position 2,710,820 of record NZ_JARRAG010000002.1, read on the forward strand.
TTAATATATAAAGATGAGAAAAAAATTGTCTGGCTGATGTGGATTCGACTCGCCTCGGTCGGAAAGGGCCGCGGAGGCCCAGGCCGGCCCCGCTCCGACGAGACTCGCCTAGTCTAGCCCGACCCGACGACGTCGGGATCGTCACGCAGGGTCTGATCTGCGATCGAACCGAGCGCGAGATCGTGCCCGGCGACGCGGGCTGCGATAGGCCGCGCGGCGGCGAAGCGTCGGTCCCGGAAGCGGGCCGCCGGGTCGTCGTCACGGCTCGGAGCGCGCGCACGACACGGACCATCGATCCGGTCGAGCGGGCCGTCGGGACGCGGCCCGCGAAGCGCCGCTCGACCCGCCCCTTCGCTTCCCTCGGCGGCGCCGCGCCCTAACGGGTCGTGTGGGGACGCCGAGCTGCGCGCGGGAAATCCGTCGATTGCCACGCGAATCGGGGCGGTCAAGGGGTCGTAGCCGGGGTGCGAAGGCCGCGGGCGCCATGGTGTAGAGCCGGCCCGTCCGGCCTCCGACCAAGGGCCACCGCATCGGCCCGCGCGCCGACCCGGGGTGGCCGGCCATCACTTCTAAATATCATGAATTCTGAATAACTAATGAATTCGGACCGCCGCCGCGATCGAGCGGGCGTTCGATTCGTTCTATGAATGTTCGCACACGTTTTATTATGCCGTCGCGATTCCGGGCCTGCATACAGCCATCGAATCAGGCTGTGGGAAAATCCGCATATTATTTCGCACGGCGCTTGACGAGGCCCGGACACGCCGCTAACTTCATGTCGATCTGTGGATGCGACCTCGTCGACGAACGGGCGTCGCCTCCCGATCGACCACCCTGTGCGTGGTCGTCCGACGGGTCGTCGCGGCGAGTCCAACGCCGCCCCCGACCGCATTCGCAGGCTCGATGATAAGGACGATGCATGCAGCTCGGCGAATAGACGTCGGGCGGCCCCGTCCCCGTTCGACGTGGATCTCTTCACCCTCAAGGCTCGACCCCGGATTCTCGACATGACCCCCGGCCCATCGTCGGGTGGTCACCCGGCTCCGCTGCGCATTCGCCGCGACGGCGCCCGACCCCAGACATTTCCCGTGATCAATCACCTCGATGAGAGAGCTTCGTATGCTTATCGCGCGCCTCATCCCCGGACGTCGCCGCCCGGCCGCCAGCCGCACCGTCTCCCGTCCCATCCGCCCGGCCGTCGAACCGATGGAGCGGCGCGAGCTGCTGGCGTCGGCCCTGACGATCGGCAACCCCCGGGTCGTCGAGGGGACCGGGGGCGCCGGCCCCGCGATGAGCTTCACCGTCTCGCTGCTGATCCCCTCGACGGTCCCGGTGACGGTCTCCTACAACACGGCCGACCGGACCGCCCGGGCGGGGTCGGACTACGTCGCGGCCTCCGGGACGCTGACGTTCGCCCCCGGCGAGCTCGCCAAGTCCGTGCCCGTGACGATCGTGCCCGACGCGCTCCCCGAGCCGACCGAGTCGTTCACGATGAACCTCTCGAACCCGATCAACGCCATCCTCTCGGGCGCGACCGGCCTGGGCTCGATCGTCGACGACGACACGGCGGTGGCCCCGGCGTTGTCGGTGGCCGACGTGCGGATGAGTCGGGGGCTGGGAGGCAGCCGGACGATGAGCTTCACGATCGCGTTGAACGCGGCGCAGGCGGCGCCCGTGACGGTGACCGCGGCGACGGGGAACTGGTCGGCCGTCGCGGGCGTGGACTACGCGGCGAGCACGCAGGTGTTCACGTTCGCCCCCGGCGAGACGAGCAAGACGTTCTCGGTGACGATCTACGGGACGCCCACGCCGGTCGCCGAGAAGAAGTTCCTGGTGAGGTTGAGCGGCACCGCCGCGGCCCTCGCCCGCGGCACCGCCGCGGGCACGCTGGTCTTCGGCGCCTGACGAAACGGAGCCGACACCTCGCCGGGGCCGGGCGGTGCGCAGCTTCGCCGCGACCGCCCCGGTCCCGTGAGTCGAGGACGACATCAGCGTCCCCCCCTCACGAGTCTCCGTCTCGTGCGAACTGGTCGCGGAGGATTCGCAACAGCCTGCGGGGCGACGAATCGACGTCCGTCGAGCCAAGGCGATCGGCGCGGGGCCGGCGGCCGAACGTCGCCGGTCGGCTCCCGCGGATCGGCAGCAGGCGTCGCGTCGCAGCACGTCCGCCTGAAGCGGAGGCGTGCACGATGGATCGCCTTCGCGGACCCGGCAGGATCCAGCGCCGACCGCGTGTAGCAAGTCATCCACCATCAGCGCCGAGGGAAGGTCGCCCAACTGTTTATGTCGCAATGCGATCATTAAATCATATGCACCCCTTCTCTGGCCGCACATCCCGTGCGATCCGCGGAGTCGACGATCTCGGCGGGCTGCGGGACCGGCTGCAACTCGCCGAATGTGATGGCCTAACGTTCACAAGTTCGTGATGGATCGAGCGGTGCAATGTCGCCGGCACGTCTGCCAGATGGCTTACAACGCCGCGCTCAGCCATGACCGCGTGCTCAACCATCTCAAAGATGCATGCGGCCCCGCCGACACCCCTGGAACGACTCCATGCTTGTTCGATGTGCGTATTCTCCCGCACGAGGAAAAAACCAAAGCCGTCACTCAAGTCTCGACCTAGGGTTGCGATGCCTTCCGAAACTGATGCGTTCTCGAAGCGATGATCTCGACATGCGACGTCGCATATCCTCGCCGAACACGAGGGAGAGCACGATATGATGATTCAACGCTTCGTACCCGGTCGTCGACGATCGGTCGCCCCTCGTGCCACCACGCTCCGCACACGCCCGGCCGTCGAACCGATGGAGCGGCGCGAGCTGCTGGCGTCGGCCCTGACGATCGGCAACCCCCGGGTCGTCGAGGGGACCGGGGGCGCCGGCCCCGCGATGAGCTTCACCGTCTCGCTGCTGATCCCCTCGACGGTCCCGGTGACGGTCTCCTACAACACGGCCGACCGGACCGCCCGGGCGGGGTCGGACTACGTCGCGGCCTCCGGGACGCTGACGTTCGCCCCCGGCGAGCTCGCCAAGTCCGTGCCCGTGACGATCGTGCCCGACGCGCTCCCCGAGCCGACCGAGTCGTTCACGATGAACCTCTCGAACCCGATCAACGCCATCCTCTCGGGCGCGACCGGCCTGGGCTCGATCGTCGACGACGACACGGCGGTGGCCCCGGCGTTGTCGGTGGCCGACGTGCGGATGAGTCGGGGGCTGGGAGGCAGCCGGACGATGAGCTTCACGATCGCGTTGAACGCGGCGCAGGCGGCGCCCGTGACGGTGACCGCGGCGACGGGGAACTGGTCGGCCGTCGCGGGCGTGGACTACGCGGCGAGCACGCAGGTGTTCACGTTCGCCCCCGGCGAGACGAGCAAGACGTTCTCGGTGACGATCTACGGGACGCCCACGCCGGTCGCCGAGAAGAAGTTCCTGGTGAGGTTGAGAGGCACCACCGCGGCCCTCGCCCGCGGCACCGCCGCGGGCACGCTGGTCTTCGGCGCCTGATCCGCACGCCCGTCGTCCCCCATCCTGCGAGATCGGCCGCACCGGGTACGACTGACGGGGAGCGGCCCACACGACGTCGCGATCAACGATCGTGTCTTGACTTCACCAGCCCCTTTGGGATCCTCCGAACCCAAAGGGGCTGGATGTGTGGTCGCCCCACGAGGCTCCTGCCGCTGTAGGGCCGGATCGTCCGTACGGTTCGATGTCGAGATGAGGGGCCTCCATGACAAGCGAAACTCCGACGCCCGACGTCGCACGAGGCGCCTTCTGGACCGGACGCGTCCTGTCGGGTCTTGCCATCGTCTTCTTGCTGCTCGACGGCGTCATGAAGATCGCCAGGGCGCAGCCGGTCCTGGAGGCGAGCGCCGAGCTGCAAATCCCCTTGCGGGTCGTTCCCGGGCTCGGCGTCGTGCTGGTGGTCGCGACCCTGATCTACGCCCTGCCCCGGACGTCGGTCCTGGGCGCGATCCTGCTGACCGGTTATCTCGGCGGCGCGACCTGGACCCACGTTCGGATGGGAGGTCCGGCGTTCCCGGTCGTATTTCCGAGCCTCATCGCGGCCTTCGTCTGGGGCGGGCTGTATCTCCGCGAGCCTCGCCTACGGTCGCTCATCCCGCTGCGAAACCCGCGCGGGTAATCGCTCGGCTCCGAGTCGATCACGCGGCGGACGAAGTCCATGGGCCCCATGCCTTCCGACGCCCCCCATCGGGCCGCCCCGGAAGGTGATCCCCAGCACCCGAGGCCCTCCCGCTCGCGGGGCGGCGACGATGAATCTCCGATCCATTGTCGAATTCCATCGTAGGATGAGTAAGGGTTCCGCGCGAACTCGGCACACCGATGGCATTTGTCAGGGCGGCGATGAGTATCGACAAACTCGATCCGAGCGACACCCGACGTCGGCCCGTCCCAACGCGCGAGCGGGTCCGAGCGGGACTTGCCGGATACACCTCGCGAATTCCCGCCGGCGGGATCGTTCGAGCGGCCGGCTGGCGCGACGACTTGAGACGACTCGAAATTCCATCTCTGTTGAGGCGGAACGAAGCCAACTCGACGACGCGCGAGAGCATATTAAAATTTTGGAACGATGGGACTTACGCTGAGGCTCGGCGGCGATCGCGTCGGGATGGCCGGGACGAACCAAGCCAAATCGAAGCCATCCCAAAAGTCGTATCCAATTGAGCAGGCCCGCTGGTGAAACCGGGGCGGAAAATCGTAAGATGAAGGATGTCTCGCCGCCCGGGGGGTGCAACGCCCTCGAAGGGCCGGTCGAATCGGTTCCGGTGGCCCGTTCGCTGCCGCATCTATTGAAGACGAGGAGCGTGGGCCATGGCGGAGCGACGATCATATCAGGGCGGCGGTAAAGGCCGACCGCCTCGCAAGGAAGGGGGCGGTCCGAAACCGCCGGGCGGGCCGCTGCGCAGCCTCTCGGGGTCCGGCCCCAAGCCCAAGCGATTCGGCCCGGGCGGCAAGCCGGGTCGACCCGGTGCGGGCCCCGGGCAAGGTCAAGGACCGCCGCCGGGCGGGTACAGCGATCGCAAGGGGCCGCGCCGGCCTTCGGGCGATCTCACGCCCCGGAAACCCCGGCGCGACCAGGTCGCGTCGAGCCCCGAGAACGAGAAGGGCGAACGCCTGCAGAAGGTCCTCGCCCAGGCCGGGCTGGGCTCGCGCCGCGCGTGCGAGGAGTACATCCTCCAGGGTCGCGTCACGGTCGACGGCAAGACGGTCAAGGAGCTGGGCGCGCGAGTGCATCCCGGCCAGGCGGCCATCGCCGTCGACGGCGAGAAGCTCAAGGCCGAGCGCCACGTCTATTACGCCGTGAACAAGCCCAAGGGATACGTCTCCACCAACGAAGACCCGGCCGGCCGCCCGCGGGTCGTCGACCTGCTGCCCGAAGTCCCCGAGCGCGTCTACACCGTGGGTCGGCTCGACGAGGAGAGCACGGGCCTGATGCTGTTGACGAACGACGGCGACCTCGCCAACCGCCTCGCCCATCCGCGATACGGGGTGGAGAAGGTCTATCGCGCGGTCGTCGCGGGCACCCCCAGCCCCGACATCCTGGCCCGGCTCACCGACGGCGTCTGGCTCTCGGACGGCAAGGTCCGGGCCAAGCGCACCCGGATCGTCTCCTCCCAGGGCGAGGCGACCGTGCTGGAACTCGTCCTGGCCGAAGGCAAGAAGCGCGAGATCCGCCGGATGCTGGCCAAGTTCGGCCACAAGGTCATGACGCTGACCCGCGTCTCCATCGGCCCGATCAGCCTCAAGGGGCTGCTCGTCGGCGAGGCCCGGCCGCTCTCGCGGACCGAGGTCGACATGCTCCGCAAGGTCGCCTCCGGCGTGAACATCTCGCCGCCCCGCGACCTCTCCAGCGACGCCCGCCCCCGGGGCCGCAGTCCGCGCCCCAACCAGCACCAGGGCCAGGACCGCTATCAGGGCCCGGGCCGACCTCCGGGCCGACCGCGGCCCGTGGGGGATCGCTACCCGAACCCCAGCCTGGCCCAGGGGCAGGAGGTCGACATCGAGGCCCTCGGCCCGCCGCCTTCACAGCGACGCGGGGGACCTCCCCAGGGTCGTCCCGACGGTCCCCGCGGCGCGAAGCCGGAACGCTCGCCGAGCGGCGTCCGCCCGCCGCGGCCCCACTTTGACGAGGGGACCGAGGGCCCGCCCCCGCGACCGGCCGGCGCAGGTCGCCAGGGCTATCGTCCCGAAGGCGGCCCGCCGTCGCGCCCGCAGGGTAACCGTCCCGATGGACCGCCCCCGCGCCGCCAGGCCTACCGCCCCGAGGGGGGCCCACCTTCTCGCCCCCAAGGCTATCGATCCGAAGGCCCGCCGCCCCGCCCGCAGGGATACCGCCCCGCGGGGGGACCGCCGCAGCGGCCCCAGGCGTATCGCCCCGACGGGCCGCCGCAGGGGCCTCGGCCCGGAGGCCCGGTGGGTCGACCCGAAGGCCCCCCGCCGTCGCAGCGGCCGGCCCGGCCCGCAGCCGGCACCCGTCCCGGTCCTTCCGGGCCGCGGCCGCCGGGAGCGATCCGCATCCCTCGGCCGGCGGGTCCGCCGCCCTCGAAGCGGCCGCCGGTCGACTCGGGTCCGCCGCCGACATCCGAGCCGAAGGGCCGCCGGATCATCGGGCTCGACCCCCAGGTCTACCGCGCGACGAACGACGCCTCGGGCCCCGCACCGCCCTCGAAGCGGCCGATGCCCAAGCGCCGGCCATTGCGTAAGGCGGCCGGCGTCAAGCGAAAGCGGCCGGGCGACGAGGCATGAGCGAGGCCCCTAGCCCCAGCCGGGCCCTGATGCGTCCCGCCGCGACCGTCCTGGAGAACCAGGAGGTCGCGCGGGGCACGTTCCGGCTCCGGATCGCCGACCCCGAGATCGCCCGGCGGATCCTCCCCGGCCAGTTCGTGATGGTCCGCGCGGCGGCCGAAGGGACCGACGACCCCCTGCTCGGCCGGCCGTTCGCCCTCTACGACGTCCAGCACGACTCCTCCGGGAAACCGACCTCGTTCGAGGTCGTCTACCTCGTGATCGGCCGGGGCACCGACTCGCTGTCGCGCCGCAGACCCGGTGACCGGGTCGACGTCTGGGGCCCGCTCGGCAACGGGTTCGGCCCCTCGCCCGGCCCCGGTTCGGCCCTCTTCGTGGCCGGCGGCATCGGCCAGACGCCCTTCCTGGCCCTGGGTCGAGACTGGCTCGGCAAAGCGACTTACGGCGACCCCTCCGATTCCGGGAGAGCGACGACGGTCTCCTCCGCCACGCTCCTTTACGGCGTCCGATCGGCCGGATTGCTGGCCGGCGTCGAGGATTTCGAGCGCGCGGGGATCGGCGTCGAGATCGCGACCGACGACGGCTCGGCCGGTCGCCACGGGTTCGTCACCCAACTCCTGGCCGATCGGTTCGAAGCCGGTGACCGGCCCGCGAAGGTCGTCGCCTGCGGCCCCCCGCCCATGCTTGCGGGGGTCGCCCGGCTGACCCAGGCGCACGGCGTCGCCTGCGACGTTTCCCTGGAGAATCACATGGCCTGCGGCTTCGGGGCCTGCTTCAGCTGCGTCACCCCGATCCTCCAGGACGACGGCCGACCCGACCTGCGTCGAGTCTGCGTCGAGGGCCCGGTCTTCCCGGCCGACAGGGTCGACTGGTCTCGACCGTCGCACTGAACCAGGCGGTCAGCGGCGAGTCTTGGCCTGGGCGCGGATCTGGTCGCGGAGGCGGGCCGCCTGCTCGTAATCTTCGCGTGCGACCGCCTCGTCGAGCTGCTCGCGCAGCGTCTTCTCGACGGCGAAGTTCCGGCGGATTTCCTGCTCATTGAGCCGAAGCTGCTCGATGAGCGAGGGATTGGGCGATTCAGTCGCGTCACGCTCTTCCCACCAGGTACGCTGATGGAGAAGGAGCTTTTCGACGCCGTCGCGGAGAGCGTCGATGGCCTCCTCGGGCCGCCGTCGTTCCAGGGCCATGGCCGCCTGCGCCTGGGCCCTGTGGAACTGGACGAGGCCCCGAAACTGCTCGTGCGAGGCGATGTAATCTTCGTCCGCGCCATGTTTTCGGACGAAATCCATCAGCGCCAGCGTGTGATCGGAATCGCGGATCGCCAGCTCATACCGGCGGAGCGACAGCCACGCCATCCGGCGATGGTAGAACTGGACGAACTCCCGGTCGGCCTCGACGCAGTGATGCTGGGCCATCGTCCAGCCTGGTCCGGGACCGTCGCCGGGCGTCCGGTTGGCGGCGTGGTAGCGGAGGTAATCCAGATAAGTCGTCGCTCCGTGAGGCCGCGAGCCGTCGGGACGACCGGCGACCTCGAGCTGGAGCACGCCGAGTTCGATCCGGATCTGCACGACGTTGCGGCCGTCGCGGGCCCGGACCTCGCGCGCCAGAACCTCGCCCGGCTCGGGGTCGTACGGCCACCCCTGGATGACGTCGTCCAAATCCTTCCGCATCCGCCAGCCCCCCGACACGTCCCTGGCCCCCCCTCTCCGGTCGCCCCCTGGAAGATTATAGCCCCCCGGCGAAGCGAATCCTACTCGTCCCGCGACGCCGCCCTCTCCGGGGCGATTTCCCGAATTCGCGCCCGCGCCTCTCTTGCATTCGCCCCGCCGACCCGTCATGATGTTCCTATCAATCCCACCTGCCATACCGCCCTCCTAGCTCAATTGGTAGAGCAGCTGACTCTTAATCAGCGGGTTGTAGGTTCGAGTCCTACGGGGGGCATTCGCGACATCGTCCGCATCCGGCCGACGGGGGCCGTCAAACCCCGTCTTTTCTCGGGCGAAACCCACTTCGCCCGACTTCCTATCAATGACCGTCGGTCCGTCAGTCTCCGACGGTTGCCGCCACAGTCCGTCCCCTACGATGGGCAAATGATGGGCAAAGACTTCGCTTATGCGTCCGCATTCCGGCCCGTGTTTCTCGGCGTCTGACACGGCCGAGCCTTCACCTACCGATGCGAGCTGGTGGGCAATGCCATCGGTTCCGGTTGCGGCCTTCACCGACGGGGCGCTTTGCGGTGTCTCCAAGGGTTGTAAAGAGGGGAGCGACAGGGCGGCTCGCTCGACGTCGACGGCCCGGGGTCGAGTGTAGCGGCCGGTCAGTTCGAGGGTGCTATGTCTCATGAGACGCTGGACGACCCGCGGGCTGATTCCTGCGGCGTCGGCGTTGGTGGCGAGTTGGCAACGAAGAGAGTGGAAGTCGTAGACGAGCCCGGCGGCATCGCGGTAGGGAATGCCGGCGCGAGCAAGATCCGTCCGTAGCATCGCCGCCCCCCGATCGTCGTTGAGTCGGAAGATCGGCTCTCCCCTGGGGAGGTTGACGACGAAGCCTCGGAGGTCCTCGGCGAGGTCGGCCGAAATCGGCATCGTCGCCGGGTCGCCGTTCTTCGTGTATCCGGCCGCTACGGTCACGGTCGGCGGGCTCGATCGCCAGTCGAATGACGCGGCCGTGATACTCTGAATTTCGCCGTACCGGAGTCCGGTGGCGACGGCCAGTCGATAGCAGAGGGCTCGGCCGGGCCCCGTCGTCTGCCGCCAGACTGGGCCGTAGTGAGTGGTCTCGATGAGCTTTCGCAGGTCGTCGAGGCCGAGGGTCCGCCGATCGTGTCGGCGGTCCTCCTTGGCGTTGTAGCCAGTCACGCTCGCCAGCGGGTCGGACGCCAACCGGCCTGATTTCCACGCCCACTTCGAGAACGCCCGTACGGACGTACGATGGCTGTTGACCGTCCCCAAAGACAATCCCTCGTCCCGGAGAGTCTTCAACGCGTCCTGGATGCTATCGACCGACAGGTCGGATAACCTCGCGGCCCCGGCCAGGACGAAGACTTTCCGAGCCTGACTCGCCGTCAGTGCGATGTGCTTGGGTGTCGATCCCTTCGCTGAAAGGTGGGCTTTGTAGGCGTCGAGATGCTCCTCGATCGGCCGCCCTTGGTGCTCACGACGGACGAGGTCTCGGGGATCGACCAACCCGCCCTTGATCTTCGCGGCTTCGGACTCCGCGGCGCGGGCCAGGTCCTCGGTCGCCCTTCGATCCGTGCATCCCTTCCGTTCGCGGCTCACGCCGTCGGCGTCGACGAATCGGTAGTACCAGACGCGGCCGCGCTTTCGTAGACTCGCCATCGGGTTCGTCTCCTGCTCAACTCAGGGTCGAATCAAGGGGGCGGGGTCGTCGCAAGCGGCCCCGTCTCCGCCCCTCACAGTATCGACGGGGCTCGTTGGTTGCAATCTAGACGATCTCTCTCACTCGCCCAGCGGCTTGAGCTGGTTCACCTGCCGCCCGCCTTCCAACGCCACGTTGACTTGGGCGACGACGACCGACAGGGACAATCGCCTCGCTCTCGCGACGGCCAGCAACGACCGCTGGTATCGGGCGACCGCCTTGTCGAAGCAGCTCTGGTACGCCTTCAGGGCCTTCGCGTTCTGCGAGACCTCGCGCGAGAAGTAGTTGAACCACTGCTCCCAGGCCGAGACGTGCAGCCAGTCCAGCACGGCGCGCGACGCCAGCAGCTCGACCACCACGCCCGAGCCCGGTGGGGCCAGTTCGCGTCGCAGGCCCTCCATGTAATGCTCGACCGCGGCGCGGGAGTCGCCGCCCGCCACGCAGGTCGGGATGATCTCCATGAGGGAGCGCTCGGCGAGTTCGGCGAGGTCTCCCTTACGATCCCTAGCCGTCGCGACCAATTCCGCCACCCGGGCCTCGGCCGCGTCGTCTCCGAGGCGGGAGAATCGCATCAGTTCGCGGAACTCCGACCGGGGGCCAAGGCCCTTCTCAATGAATATGCCGACCTTCGATTCCACGTCCCGTCTCCTTCGCCATTCGCCGCGATGATGGCGGCGGTATCCGAGCACGCCGAGGATCGCCGCGACGGCCGCGTCGGCTTCCCGCCGGCATTCGTCCAGTTCCGCGCCGAACGCCCGGATCGGCCGGGCCCGATCCTTCGCGATCCGCTCGGCCTCGTCCCGGGCCTTGGCGTCGGACTCGACCTTGCGACTCGCCTTCAGCGCGGCGGCGGTCGCCTCGTCGCGTCGCTCTCGCTCCAGGTCGCGGATGCGAGGCACCAGGTCCGCGGGGACCGGCCCGAGGCATCGGCTCGTGAAGCGGTCGCCCGCCCGCACGGACTGGTAGAGGTAGTAGCCGTTCTTGATCCGCTTGAGGTGCATCTTCGGCCCGTCCCTCGATAACCCACCTCGCGGGGAATTCCACGCTGCCCCGCTCGCGCGTCGGCCCGAGGCGGTCCACCAGTTCCTAGCCAGTTCTTGTGGCGACGGGCCACCTGTTATCCACCGGTTTCACGGTGGCGGCCCTACCGGTCAACCACCGATTTCGTGGTAGCGGCTCGGCCTTGCGTGCGCGGGGGACTTGTCCGAAGACTACATCTCGACGCGATCCCGGTTCGCTCCGCGGGCCCTTGGGGGGAAGCGACGCAGCATCTCGGCGTCGATCGCCGGCCGGATCTTGGGATGGTGGTAGAGCACCCAGCCCTGTTTCTGCGGCCAGGCGTAGCCGGCGTAACGCGCGGCGCGGGTCGGCTTGAAACGCCCGGGCCCCTCGAAGAAATACCAGATGAACGCTCGCTGCTTCCTGGTCATCGAATCTCCTCGCGCGCGTAGGGTGTCAGATTTGCCTAGGTTGTGTCGCATCTGCCTAGGTTTCGGCTGAGGCCGGCGTTGAACTCGGCGAGCCATTCGAGGGAGATCGGGACGTCGTCGTTAGGCTCAGAACCCTGGTTTTGAGGGTTTTGATCGGCCCATGGCACTTCGGAGGATGCGGGCTCGTCTCCCCATCGCTGGGATTCCAATTCCTCCCAAGAGGGACGGAACGGGAGCAGGCCGAACCAGTGGTACCGGATGCGGTTGAACCCGGTGGCATGAAGGTCGGTCCAGTCCTTCACACCTCCGAACGGTTTGATCCGCCTCGCCCGAGCGGGCCATCCCGCGGCGAACTTATCGCCCGCATCGTCGGCATCGGTCGCCAGGTACCAGGGAGAGGCGGGGAGTAGCGCCCGGAACAGCCCGGAGGTCAGGGCGCTGGATGCGCTCCCGATCGTGACGACCGCCGCATGAGTTCCGATCTCCTGACCGAGCAGCAAGGCGTCGAATTCGCCCTCGACGACCACGAGAGGGAAACCGGGGCGCACCCTGGCGAGGTTGGGAAAAGCCTTTGGAGCGTCGCGGAGGATCTCCAGATACTTCGGGTCTCGCCCGTCCGTCCGGCGGAGCTTGATGCAGGCCAGGCGATCGCCGTCGAACCAGGGGATCACGATCCCGGATGCGGTGTAAGGCTTGCCCTCCCGAGTCACCAGGTCGGCCCGCGGCGTCCAGCCCAGCCGGGCGGCCCTGATCGTCTCGTCCTGCAATCCGCGTTCAGCCCGTAGGTATTCCAGCCATCGGGCCCCGGAGTCGCTCCAGAGGGCCTCCAGGGCGTTCTCGACGAGCTTCCGGCCGGACGACTGACCCAACCCCCTCGGCTTGGGCGGAGGGGGCGGAGCCTGGATCTTTGGTTTCGGCGGTTGGTACGTCCCGGACTCGGGGAGGTACAACCCCACGATCTCCGCCGCCCGTCGGGCGCTGGCGGGAAACTCCAGGTGCTCGATCTCGGCGACCAGGTCGGCCGCATCGCCGCCCTTGCCGCACCCGAAGCATTTCCAGTGCGGTCGGCGAGGCTCCAGCCCGAATGATGGAGACCGCTCATCGTGGAACGGGCATCGCCAGAGGGACCGCCCGCTCTCCCTCTTGACCGGGGGCCCCAAGAGCGCCTCTGCCAGCGTGGGGAGGTCGACTTGGGCCCGGATCGACTTCCAATCGAACCGGCTCCGAGGCACTTGCACCGACCAGGAACCGGAGATTGGGGCTTTCATTCCCACGGCTACTCTCTCCTTGTACACGACCGCCAAAACCGCCAGAACCGACAGAACCCGGGCTGCGAACAATTCGCGTTCATGGCGTCATGTGGTTTTGGCGGTTCTGGCGGTTTTGTCCGGGTGCCAAGGCGGGATTGACGTCGTACGCGGGAGACTTCGGGCGGCCGCCGGCCGACCCGGGAGGCGGCAGGTCTTTCGGGCGAATAACGTTCGCCTTGACCATCCGAACCAAGGCCTTCGACAGGTCGTCGGGCGTGATCCACTCCCGGGCCTTCTTCGCGTCGCGCTCGTTGAACGACGCCATCCCCTTCTCGCGGAGCCAAGCGACGAGCGCGTTGAGGGCCTTCGCCTCGGGGCCTTCGCAGCCCGAATGGGCGACGGAGTGGACTCGTCGGGCGTGGCTCTTGAAGTAGGCGACGAGCCGCCATGCGTCCTCGACGGTCCTCTCGCCGACGTCCGGGACGGCCGACTCGTCGGCGGTCGGGTCGGCGGCATGGTGGAGCAGTTCGAGGATCAGGGCGAGCCGGCCGGCGTAGTCACGCAGTTTCCCCCACGCCCCCCGCAAGGTCGGCGGGAAGTCCGAAGAGTTCATCTCAACCGAATGGGCGTCGTACGAGCGTCGCCAGGCCGCGGCGGCGGCCGGAGTGAAGAATGCGACGTGCGGGACGTCCCGACCGTCCTTGTAGTTCATGGGACGCGACCAGAGGCGGCCGACGACCTGTCGCCATCCCTCTGCGACGACCTCGGGCACTCCGGCGTTCGACCATTCCGGCACCGGGAGGGAGTCGGGGTAGGCGAACAAGAACCGCTCGATGAACCCGTCGGCCCTCCCCTTGCCGTCCACGATCTCGCCGAGCATGTCCGGCGGCAGCCCGCCGACGATCGACATCATGGGGTGCGGGCATCGGATCGGCTCGTGGTTCTCGTGGGCCACCCGGTCTTTCTTGAGTGCGTCCCCGGACCAGATCTTCAAGACGGCCGCACGGTCGTTCCCCTTGCCGCCCTTGTATTGGTTCAGGCCCATCACGAGGGCGGTCAGCTCGTCGCGGACCATGACCAGGCCGCGTGGGTTGTCGGCGAGGATCAGCGGCAGGGCCTCCATCGTGACGTCGTCCACGTCGATCCGCCTGGGCCGCGGAGGAGCGGGAGGCTTCGACTGCTTCTTGCCGTCCGGTCCAGGCCGCTCGTACTCTTCCTTCCATCGCTCGATCGCCTGGGAGTGCTCCAGGGCGAGCACCTCGTCGATCGCCCGCAGCGGAGCCGAGACGGCCTTGAGGGCCGGAGTCTTCCCGTCGGACGGAGGTCCGACCGGGGCCGCGAAGACGCACGCCCCGACGAAATAGCCGTCCTTGAGCTTGAGAGAGGCGGAACGGCCGATCGCCCCGGCGGCCACGGCGAGGAGCGGGACTCCGAGGAAGTCGATCGGGCAGCCGATCGCGGACGCGCCCTCCAGCACGAGGTCCGCGGCGGGCGGCGGCAGCACGTCGACCGGGAACGATTCGACGCTCGGCAGCTCGCCTAGTCGGAGCGGCGGCCACTCTTCGGGCGAGTGGTCGGCCGGCTCGGGGCCGTCGGGGTCGGCGTTGCAGATGTCCTGCACCAGCGATTCGGATACTGCGTCGTCCCAGGCGGCGCAGGCTCCGTCGAAGACCTTCTGGCGACCGCCGCCGAGAGGGGCGGCGTTCATCCGGTTCGCCAAGGCTCGGAATCGGTCGTCGATCCGGTCTAGCTCGCCGTTGAGCGTGTGGTCCGCCAGGAGCCGGGCGAAGCACCAGGCGTTATAGAAGCCAAGGTTCATCAGCGGCCCCCCTGAGCGATCCATTGCACGAACGTCGACCGCCGCCACCGCGGCATCCGACCGACGTGGAGGTCCGGCCTCGGCAACTTCCCGGCCGCCCGCATCCGCTCGACCAAGCGGCGCGAGCACGAAAGGGCGGCCGCCAGGTCCTCGATGCTCAACAGGGGTTCCAGGAAGGCCGGGGCGGCGTCGGGGCGCGGGGTGGAGTTCAAGAGCCACCTCCTTGCCCATCAGTCTCGCGGCGGAAGTCTTGTGAGGCGTGCTCGATGAAGTGGTCGATCCCAGAGGCGGACCATCGCCGCAGCGCGCCGAGCTTGAACCCGCGCGGAATGATTCCGTCGTCGGCCAGCCTGTAGACGGAGCGTAGGGAACAGCCGAGACGGCGCGCGACTTCGCGGCCATCGAGAAGGACGTCGGACGAATCGGACTCTTGGCTTTGAGGAGGCATGTGTTTCTCCGAAACGAGATTCGGGGCGATCGTTCGCCCGTGCTCGACTCGGAGTGTCACCGACGGAACAGAAATCTGATTTATTCCAGCGATTTATTCCGGCGTTGTGCATCGCGTCGTCAGTATCTGACGGGGATTGCAGATCATGAATTCCGGTGCCGGAATAATGATCCGCTCTTGACGTGGATTTCAGGCGTGCTTTTTTCCGGCGCGTTTCCGGCGGCGGTCTATGGCCTTTCGGACGTCATTCACGGTGATGTCGAAGTCGACGGCCAATCCCCCGTAAGTCGAGTAGCGACCGGTCCTCCACGCATCGAAGATTCGTTTGTCCATGTTAGGGTCGGTATCAGCGGGCCTGCCTCTGCGAGGGGGACCCGTCACGGTCGCTTCCTGACGTGGCTTTGGAGACGGCGCGGGGGGCGGGGGCTCGGCAAGGATGCTGAAATCAAACTCAAACGGCGGTAGGCCGTCGATCAGGGCGATCAGTCCCGCCAACCGCGCGGGGGTGGAGATGTATCGGGCGTAGTCTACATCCGACGAATGCTTGAACTTTATGGCATCGACGATGCCGTGGATCGTCCACAGGTCGGTAGACGATTCCGGCATTCCGACCACGCGAAGACGGCCGTCGAGTTCGTGAAGGCCGCACCCCATGACCCGCATCAGCCCGTCGCTATAGTGGAGGAAAGCCCGGGTGCGACTCCAAACCTCGGTCGCCAACGCGTGGACCGAAATCCCGTCGGGTGGTGACACGCCGTCGGTCGAGATCAGGTCGTGGAATCGCGTCGCCGAGTAGATCAGCCATGCCATTTCAGCCCGGAGCGCGGCCAGATAGAATCTCGCGTCGATGGGGAACCGGGGCCCGCCGCCCGGCCACGCCGGGGGGAGCGGCCTGGAGACGAACCGCGTCATCAGAGTGGGACGCAGCACGATCGGCGACTTGCAGGGGTGGGCGTCGTCGCCGTCTCGGGTCGGATCGGACATGTCGAGATCACCTGAATCGCGGGCCGAACCCGGCCGCGGCGTCAGGTGATGAACGCGCCGGCCGGGTCCGCTTGGCTTCCCAGGTGGCCACCCGAGAAGCCGTCCCGCGATACTATTGTACAGGAAGCCCGGCCGCGACGTGTAGATGATATAGGCCGAGTGATTTCGTCGATTCTGGGGAGGGGGCTTCTATGCCGAAGCTACTTCGCGGACATTGTCTCGCGCTCAGCGTGGTTGAGCTGACGCGGCGTCACATCCTCGTAGACGACTGGCTCAGCCACGGCGCGTTCCGGCTGTTCAAGGACGACCGGGACGACGAGCAGGTCCAGGCGACGGCTCAGGCCTTCCTGAGTGGCGGCGGCGGTATCCTGTCGGTCGTCTGGGAACGTGGCTCTTACCGGGGCGAAGTGACGTCCCGGGCGACCGCGATCCGGGGCTACCGGCAATGGTTACTGACCTGCGAGGGCTGCGGCCGAGGATGTCGGAAACTGCTCGTAGCCCCCTCGGGGAGGGTCGCGTGCGGCCGATGCCTCGGTGTCCGCTACCCGGACCAGCGGCGACAGCGCTCGTGGGCGTCCTCGGTCTGGCTGGCGGTGTACGATCCGGGAGCATTCACTCGCCAACCGGGTCGACAGGAGGGGTTGTACCGCTGGGGGGTCGGAGAGATCCGGCGTCTCGGCCTGAAGCGTTGAGTGGTGCTTTTCGCGCTGAATTCGCTTTTCACGCAAGCCAATTGGTCCGGGGGCGAGTCATGGCTCGCACCCGAGGGGCATTGCCAGGATGCCGACCTTGGTTGCTTCGGGCATGTCGGCGCGGGCTGGAAATGCGTCGCAGCCCTTAACTCCGGAGGTCGTCCAGGAACTCGGATGCGGGCTCGACGCTGGTGACGAGGAGATGATCTCGCGCTCGGGTGCACGCGACGTAAAGCAACTGGCGCTCGGTGTCGTAGACTTCCTGGAGGTCCGCGTCGTCGCCTACGGTCTGAATCCGCTCCTGTAGCGGGATGACCTCGTCGTCGCAGGCCATCACGGCGACGGCGCGGAACTCCAGGCCCTTCGCGAGATGCATGGTGCAGATCGAGAGGCGTCCGCTCGCGGTCTCGACGTGTTCGTCGAGGACCTTGTACGGCACCTCCGCGGCGCTTGCGGCGGCGATGGCGCGATCCAGCTCGGCGGCGGATCGGACGAAGAGGCCGATCTCGTGGGGTAGGACTCCGGACTCCACCCGTTCGGCAAGCCAACCTCCCACTTCTCGGATCTCAGCTTCCTCGTCCTCGCAGACCCGGACGACAGGGGGAGGGCCGTTGAAAACGGAGACGGCGTCGCCACGCTTCTCGCCCAGTCCATCCGCGTCGCGGACTTCCGGGCCGAGCAACCGATCCGCCTTCGATCGAATCTGGTGGGACGTCCGGTAATTGACCCGCAGGGTTCGCGAGCGACCGCGTACGTCCACGCCCAGGGACTTCCACGAAAACGGCTGCTGGAAAATCCGCTGTCCAAGGTCTCCGGCGAAGAACAGGGCGTTGGGACGATCCCCCGCGAGCGCGGCGAGGAACTTCAATTGGGAGACGCTGAGGTCCTGCGCCTCGTCGACGACCGCGAAGTCGAAAGGGGGATTCTCACTGCCGGCCATCGCTGACGCCAGCGCGGTGAAGAGCTTCGACTGCGTGATCACCTTCCGGGCCTTCAGGCCTTCGCCGACCCGCTCGAAGATCGACCAGAGCACCTGACGGCGGGCCTCGGGGAGCCGCGTTTTCCGACCGAGACGGGAAACGTCGCGATACGCTTCCCACGTCTCTAGCTGCCAGGCGTCGACCAGCTGCTCCCATTCCGTGGCGAGGAATTGACGGCTGTATTTGGGCTCGCCGACGGCTCGCGAAGCCTCGCTCAGCAATTCGTCGACAAGCACGCGGTCCGCGAGCTTTACCGGGCCGATGCGGGCCTTGTGCAGCCGTAGGCCCAGGGCGTCGAAAGAATGGACGTCGATTCGCTCGGCGAGTCGCGGCTCATTGGAGAGGAGTCGCCGCAACTTGGTGTCGAGAGCCTTGGCCAGTGTGTCGGTGAACGTCACCAGCAGGACGCGGGCCTCGGGATTGGAGCGGGCCAGGTGGGCGGCCCGGTGCAGGGCCACGATGGTCTTGCCTGTGCCGGCCGACCCGGATACCCGGGCCGGGCCGTTGTAGTCCCGTCCCACCCATTCCCTTTGATCGGGATGCAGGAAGACGGTCCACTTCTCCCAAGGGAAGTCGAGGGCGCGTCGCAGCTCCTCGACGTCCGCCATCACGCGGAACCGCCGCAGGGCGTCGGGGTGGTCGAACGGGCTCGCGCCGGGCGGCTTGGGTTGGCTGACGCGGGGCTTGCCGCCCGTGGCCAGCTCTAGGATCGCTTCGGAAGCCTCGCCGGGGAGGTGATCGGCCAGGGCGAGGACCGTATCCTCCGTCGCGGACCGGACGTCGCCCAGCCACTCGTGCGGCACGCCGTATCCCATCAGCTCGTCGTCGGTCAGTTTCGCGAAGAGCAAGGTCTCGGCGGCCGACGGCCTCGGTGCCTCCGGCTCCACATAAGCCGGGACGAGGACTTCCCGGACCGTCTCGCGGATCTCGACCAGCTGGGCCGCCCCGGTCCTGGGGTGGATCTCCAGCTTGCGGCGCCCGGCCCATTCGTAGGCCTTGTCGTGGTGGCCGACGTAGCAAAGCAGCAGGCTGTCGACCGTCTTGTGGACGATCAGCCGGAGATCCCCACTGACCCGGACCGACCAGAAGTTCTTGTCCCGGGCGCGGTCGAGCTTGTGGAAGCTCATGCCGGGGCTCGACGGGTCGAGCTGCAGGTCGAACGCGGTCGTCTTGACGGCCTTCTGCTCGTCGCCCGTCAGGCGGGCGAGGCTGTCGGTGAAAGTGTCGGCGATCCGGAATTCCATGGCGCTAGACCCTGAACACTTTCATCACCTCGTCGCCGAGGTGATTGATCACCTTCACGGCGATCCGGCCGGATTTGGGCCTTGCGAAGGGTCGCGAGGTGTCGCTGTTCAGCGTAGACCAAGCGTCGGCGTCGATCTCGGCCTTGAGGTTGGTTTTCAGCAACTTATAGGGGTCGTTCGCGCCCAAGAAGTAGGCATGTCGGACGAAGAAGCTCTCTTCGTTGTAGTCGGTATCAACAAACCAGCAGGCGATGCCGTCGGCCCCGTCGCTGACAACCTCGCCGGTCTGGGGCTTGAAGACGTCGACGCCGTTCACCTTCACGCGGAGCCGGCCGTCGGGCTCGGGAAGGAGCGAGATGTCCGGCTCACCGAAGATGATGAAGAGGTTCCCCTTTCCGGTGTTCTTGAGGTCGGCCGCCATGTGCAGGTCGGCGTTCATGCGAGCCTTGAGCACCGGCAGGCGGCCGAGCTTGGCGAACTCGGTGGTGTGCGCCTCGTAGTTGAAGGCGCAGGCGATCAGCACGTCGAACCCGGCGTCTCCGGCCTCGCGGGCGGCGGCGACGAGGTCGGCGCGCTGTACGGTTCCGAACTCGGGGCCAATGAAGACGGCGGCCCTCTTTTCCGCGTCGCCCTCCAAATAGCGGCCCTCGGCGCAAACGAGGTCGCCGGGCCAGGGCGAGATTGCAGTGAAGGTGATTCGGTCTTCCTTGTGGGCCTGTTGCACGCCAGCCGTTCGCAGGTTCTCAAGAATCATTCGCTCAAAGCCGCCGTCCTCCGGCTCCGCCTTGCTCTGAGGGTCGATCAGCTCGTCGTCTTCGTCGACGCCCAGCATGCGATGGGGCGAGAGACTCTCGACAGTGAATGGGCCCGCTACCCGGACCTTCTTCTTGTCTTCATAGGGCCTGTCGTAGAGGTATTCGAACTCCGCTCGCGTGGCGATGGAGGCGTCGATCTCCTTCTGTCTAGCAATCCGGGCCTGCCACCAGTCCGCGTGCAGGGTCTTCGCCGAATCCGACCAATTGGTGCCGGCCTCGCGAGGGATCTCCCACTCGGGCCAAGACTTCTTGAGCGCGACGTTCAACTTCTCGCGCAAGAGTTCCAGCTTCGCCTGCCACCGATCCCAGATGACGTCGATCTCAGCGTTGTTAGCAATCGACTTGAGCGTCACGTGCGGCACGCGCTCGTAGACGAAGCCGTGGCGGATGTCATTGCGGGTCGGCTGGGTGCTCGGGGCAGAGCGGCTAACTTCGGCTTCCTTCAACTGGCCATCGCGAGAGTCAGCCAGCAGGTAAAACAGATACCTCGCGCCCATGATGCGGCCGCGGGCCAGCGCTAGCGCGACCCGCGAAGTGTCAATCGTGATCCAACGACGGCCCCATTGCTCGGCAACGTAAGCAGAAGTACCGGAACCGCAGGTAGGATCGAGAACGAGGTCGCCAGGGTCGGTCGTCATGAGGATGCACCGCTGAACAACTCGTGGGACGGTCTCGACGACGTAGGATTTCGGAAACCGATCCTGAGTATCTGGCCACACGGTCGTCATGGACGCCACCGGAAAGTCAGACAGACGACGCTCGTAATACAATACTTTCGGAAGCGAAATAAGTCGATCCGCCATGCCAAGCCGAGCCATGCCGGCCAGATGGGTCTTCCAGTTTCGCTGTGGGCCTGTCTCGTACACTACATCCCGAAATGCGAATGGGACTGAAGTTGTCGAGCGAAAACCGGCCGAAAAGGCGGGAGTCTCGGTGAAGGGGTGCGAATCAGCAGGTAGCGATTCTGGGGAAGTGAATTCCGCATCAGTCATAGCGCGACGCAATCCGTTTGCTTCACGCAGCTTTCCATATCGCTCACCAAATCCGCTTCCCGCGATTTTGGCCCAGAACAGACGACGGTATTTCACCTGGTTTCTACTTCGCGCAAACCAAACGAGAGAATCGTTGGGAGATGCCAATAGATCGTCTGTCGCACCACTATTCTTGGCAAACGTTATAACTGCACAAAAATTGTCATCACCGAACACCTCATCCATGACAGCCCGAACGCGGTGGACATTCTCGTCTCCGATCTGCACGAAGATGGAACCGGAGTCAGCGAGCAGATCACGGGCGACGGTTAGGCGGTCGCGGAGGTAGGTCAGATAGCTGTGGATGCCGTCGCGCCAGGTGTCCCGGAAGGCTTTGACCTGCTCCGGCTCGCGAGTGATGTGACCGGCATTGCCGTCCTTGACGTCGCGGCTGGTGGTAGACCACTGGAAATTGCTGTTGAACTTGATGCCGTAGGGGGGGTCGAGGTAAATGCACTGCACCTTGCCACGCAGGCTCTCGCGCTCGGCGAGCGAGGCCATAACCTGAAGGGAGTCGCCGAGGATCATGCGGTTTGACCAGTTCTGATCGTGCTGGTAGAACTCTGTCTTGTCAGCTCCTTCTGGAATGCCGTTGAAATCGGCGAAGAGGTCGGGGAAAAGCGTGGCTTGAGGGTCGGACGCACGTTCGGCCTCCTCGGTCCGACGCACGAGGTCGTCGATCAAAACCTTGGGGTGCACCTTCTCCTGGATATAGAGAGGGGGGGCGGGAACGACGAGGTCGCTCCAGTCCTGCTCGTCCTTGCCGCGCCAGACGAGTTGCGGGTCGAGGTCGCGGTTCCGGCGTTCGTAGGCGACGCGGACGGGGTGCTGCTGCTCGTGCTCCACGACGGACTGGCATTCGGCTGTCGGGATGTTCTTCCGCCGGTCGGCCTCATGCACGAGGGTCTCGACGGACTTCGGGGCGATCTTCTTGGCCATTGCTTAGCTTCCTTGCTCCACCGGCCGAGCGGCCACGGAGGCGATCAGCCTGTCGAACTCGCCCTCGACCTTGGCCTTGAAGTCGGCCTCGATCTGATAGACCTCGGTGAACTCGGCGAATGCCCACCGCCCGTAGGCCTTGAGGTGGTTCACGCCCGGCATCCAGTAGATGTCCATGGTCGACTTCTTTTCCTTCGCATCCTCGCCCCGATAGCCCTTGATCTCGACGACCAGGTGCAGCAGATCATCCTCGCCGTGCCCGTCGTCCACGAGCACGATGAAGTCGGGCCGGTACTTGCGATTCTCCGAACCGTGGCGATAGGGGACTTCGAACCCCAGGTTGTGGTTCTTCACATAGGCCCGGACCCTCGGGTGAGACTCCGCCACGCGGCAGAACTCGGCCTCCCAGTCGCTGTCCGTGATCACCCAGTTGAGGTGGCAACGCGTCGGGCTGGTCTCCCAACGATCGGCCTTCGACGTGTTGAAGCGGACGTGGGCTGTGGACCCGGTGGGGTTGTACGAGTCGAGCAGCGCCTTGATGGGACGGTCGCCGAGGAATGCTCGCGTGATCCCGGCCGTGATACGGTTGCAGGCGATGTCCGCCAACTCCTGATACATCAGCAGGCCAGGATAGGTACTTCCCTTACAGACCAGGCAGGTGTCGAGCCATTGCTTGGTGATGCGTTTGAGCTGACCGAAAAGGTGGAGCCGAGGCTCCTCCCCGGGGTCGCGCCACTTGGTGTAGAGAAGGCGCTGTGTGACGTTGAACACGAGCGACGACGGGCGGAGGTCGCCCAGGTGCTCCAGGTTCATGTCGACCGCCTCGCCGATGATCCCCGAGTTCCGGGTGATGGACGGGCCGACGAGGTCGGGGGTGAGTACGAGGACCGAGTCCTCGTCGAACTCGGCCGTGAGCCGCTCTTCGGGCAGTTCGACGCGGTAGCCTTCGACGCGGGGGAAGCGGATTTCGAGGGCGTCGCGGGCCGGGCGGACGGCCTTGACCTGGATGGTCTCGCGCGGCGGCTGCGGAGGCGCAATCACTGGCTTCGCGGTGAAGTCGAAGGGGATGCCGAAGACGTCGGCATACTCGACGTTGAAAAGGCCTTCCTCGTTCAGCTCGTAAGACTGGCGGCGGAGGGCGCGGCCGATGACCTGCTCGCACAAGAGTTGGGTGCCGAAGGCGCGGATGCCGAGAACGTGAGTGACCGTGTTTGCGTCCCAGCCCTCGGTGAGCATGGAGACGGAGACGACGCATCGGATGGAGCCGCCGAGCTGGCCGGGCTTGCCGACGGTGTTCATGACCTCGCGCAGGAGTTCTTGATCGCTGATGTTCTCCCCGGCGCGAGGGTCGCCGCTACGCTCGACGATCTCGCGGCGGAAACGCTCGATCTCGTCGACGGCCATGCTGCGGAAGTTGTCGTCGAGAGCGTCTCCCGCTTCGAGTTGCTCACTGTCGATCAGCAGGGTGTTCGGCCTTGGGAGAGGGTTGCCGGTGGTCTCGTCGAAGTTGCGGAAGAGTGCGAGCCGGCCGTTCTCCAGAGTCGTCGTCCCGTCCGCTTTCCTCCGCTGGAATCCGGAAATGAAATCGTATACCAGCTTGGATATCGCCGTGTTCTGGCAGACGATGATGAAGCAAGGCGGGACCTTGATAGCCTTCTGCTCCCAGAGCTTGAAGGTCTTCTCATAGTGGCCGTAGAGGGCTTGCAGCGCGGTCTGGAGGCGGGTCGGGAGTTCGAGCGGGTCCAGAGTCTCGCCCTTGCCTCGGCCCTTCTTGGGCATGTGTTTCTGGATGTTTTTCCAGAGGTCCCGGTAGACGGGCATCTCATTGCCAGGGATATTCTCGGCGACGGGCACGCGCGGCAACTTTACGATGCCGCATTCGATCGCGTCCATGAGTGAGAAGTCGCTCGCCGTCCAGGGGAAGAGCGTACCCTCCGCGTAGCCCGAACCACGCAGGAAGAACGGCGTCGCCGACAGATCGACGATCCGGGACACGCCGAGCTTGCGGTTCACGGCTTCCAGGCCGGAGATCCACAACCGAGCGGCCTCGTTGTTCTTCTGGGCCTCCTTCTTCTCGTCCCCCTGGAGGTCCTCGTCGTCCTCGTCCTGGGGCTTCTCTCGGTAGCAGTGATGGGCTTCGTCGTTGAGGACCAGGACGTTCTTCAACCCCATGAGGTCGGGCATCACCCGCTGGATCATCTGGCCCTCGCTCTCCAGGGTGTCGAGCGCCTCGCCACGCCCTTGGAGCAAGGCACGCCCGCCGGAGGATAGTTCGATCCTCTCCCGAAGCTTGAAGGCGTGATAGTTCGTGATGACGATCTTCGCCCGGACCATGTCGTCGAGCATGTCGGTGGGAACGAGCATTCGGGTGGTGTAGTAATTGTCGGGGTCGTTCGGCAGGAGAACGCGCAGGCGATCCTTGATCGTGAGCCCGGGGGCGACGACGAGGAACCCACGCGTGAAGTTCCTGGTGCCTGGGCGGCGCACGGCGTTGATGGTTTGCCACGCCATCAACATGGCCATGACCGTGGTCTTGCCCGCGCCGGTGGCCAGCTTCAGGGCGATCCGGAAGAGTTCAGGGTTGGCGTCCCGGTTCGCCGAGCCAAGGCTTTCCAGGAGCTGCTTTCCAGACTTCGAGTGCGGCGCGACTTCCGTCAGCCAGATGGCCGTTTCCACGGCTTCTACCTGGCAAAAGAACGGCCGGAGCCCGGCGAAGTCCGGGTCCCTCCAATATTGCAGGAGCCGGGCTGTTTCGGGGGTGACTTGCCATTCGCCCGGCTTGGGCCACGATCGCCAGACCTCCACTTGGGCCCGCACCGCATTGATGATCGAAGTGGGGTCGTACTGCTGTTCCTGGGTCGAGAGGCCCTTGCCCTCGTCGAAAACGAAGTTCTGCTGGCCGCTACCCTTCTTACGCTTCTTGGGCCTGGGTATAGGCGTGATGAACTCGGCCCGGCGACGTTTCTCGATGATCTCCTGGGTCGGCTGCCCTTGGTCGTCGAGTTCCCAGTGACGCTGTGGACACGCGTACGGGGAATTCAGGATGGGATGATCGAAGAAAGGGTTGCTCATCGACCGGAAGCCCATCCTGGCAAAGGACACTGCACCGTGAAAGACTCGGCGATCTGGGTCGGGGCGAGGCGGGCGGTCGAGGAGCTGCTCTCGGGGTGGATGAGATTCGGTGAAGAAGTCTCCCGCTCATGAACGGCTGGACGCAGTCCCGGCGACACCGACACTGCTCCTGCCGTATCCACGACGACGACGATGAACCCATGCGGACGCCCTTTTCTAGGGTAGGCCACATGATAAATCTCAACCCAGCGACAAGAAACCCCTTACCAAAGCCAGTATGCCTCCGCGGATCGTTTCAGGCAGTTCTGGCCAGGCTGCCACCAAGGCGGCCAAGTCGGCATCCATCTCTGTACGACATATGTCGGTGGGCAAATAGTGGGCAACAGGCTCGGATGCAAGTCGCAAACCCTTGCAGGTCCTGTCGTTGCTCGGATCTGTCACCTGACTCTTAATCAGCGGGTTGTAGGTTCGAGTCCTACGGGGGGCATTCGCGACATCGTCCGCATCCGGCCGGCGGGGGCCGTCAAACCCCGTCCTTTTGTTCGGGTCGCAGACTTGCGGCCCGTCGGCTCATCCAACCTCGTCACCGTTCCAAGGATCGCCCGAGCTTACCGGGATCGATCTCGATCGACCCGTCTCTTCCGGGCCTTGACCGGGTTGCTACTTGGCGCACGGGCCCTCAGAATGGACCTCCGCTTTCGGTGAGGTCGGGACGTGCCCCGGCTTCGATGGGAAGTGGGACTCGTCCCCCCGGCCTTCGGGGGTCTTGTGAGTGGCCATGAATACGTCGGCGCTCAAAAGGTTCCGGGAGACGCTCGCGGGCGGCCGCGCGGTGTACGGCCTGTGGGTGACGCTCGAATCGCCGAGCGTCACCGAGATGGCGGTCGCGCTCGGGCTCGACTGGGTCGTGATCGACGCCGAGCACGGGCACCTCGACTGGTCCGAGATCGTCGCGCATCTCCGGGCCGCGGTCCGTGGCGACACGGTGGTCCTGGTTCGGCTGGCGGACCTGGACCGGGGCCTCGTCAAGCGCGCCCTCGACCTCGGCGCCGACGGCGTGGTCATCCCCTGGGTCGAGACCGAAGAGCAGCTCCGCCGCGCCGTGGCGTTCGCTCGATACCCTCCCGAGGGGTGCCGGGGCATCGGCGCCGAGCGGGCGACGGGCTGGGGCGAGTGCATGGCCGAGCACACGGCCGAGGCCAACGACTCCGTGCTCGTGGTGCCGATCATCGAGACCGTCGTCGCGCCCGACGAGGTCGAACGGATGACCCGGGTCGACGGCGTCGAGGTCTTCTTCTTCGGGCCGGCCGACTTCTCGTCGAACGCCGGCTTCCGAGGGCAGTGGGAAGGCCCAGGGGTCGCCCGGCTGCTCCTGGGCCTGAAGGACGTCGTGCGTGCGTCCGGCAAGCATTGCGGGGTCCTGGCGGCGAGCGACCCGAACGTCTCCGAACGTCTGGAGCAGGGCTTTCGGATGCTCGGCCTCGGGATCGACGGCTCGCTCCTGCTCCGCTCGCTGCATGCGTCTCTGGCTGCGGTCGGCCGGGACCGAAAGATCCGCTCCGGCCTCCGAATCGAGGATTAGCTCATGTCGACTACGCCCCTTTCCCGCCCTCCCGAGTCGATGCGACCCGACCGAATGGAGGTCATGACCCCGGTCGGCTCAGGCGTGGCGATCGAGCTCGCGACCGGCGTCCGGTTCGAGAGTCTGGTCGGCTCGTTCAACCACGCGCGCGGGCTGACCACGGGCCTCGTCACGATGGCCCCCCTGGCGGGTCTGCCCTACCACACCCAGACTTTCGCCGAGTCGATCACCCTGCTCAAGGGCCGAGTGCTGGCCGGAGTCCAGGGGCGCGAGTACGAGCTGGAGATCCTCGACAACCTCGTCGTCCCGAATGGGCTGGCCCACATGGTCCGGAATCTCTCGGACACGGAGACCGCGGTGCTCCACGTCGCGCTGGCCAGCGACGCGCCGAACCGCACGATCGTCGACCGGCCCTTCCTCCGCGCGCCGATGCCGGCCTCGTCGATCGGCGTCCCGGGCGCGGAGCGGGTCAATCGCTTCCGGACCGCGGAGAGATTCGAGGCCGGCCCGAACACCGAGTTCATCGACTTCTTCAACGAGACGCTCATGCCGGGCCTGGAGATGAGCGGCGGCTACGGCCTGTTCCAGCCCGGCGGGCGGCTGCCGGCCCACGTCCACGACTTCGACGAGTCGATCAGCATCATCGACGGCGAGGCCGTGTGCATCGTCGAGGGCCGGCGGCACGCGATGCGCGACGGCGCGACGGCCCTCCAGCCGCGCGGGCGCGTCCATTACTTCATCAACGAATCCGACGGGCCGATGGCCATGATCTGGGTCTACGCCGGGCCGTCGCCGATCCGGATCGTCGTCGACGAACGCTGCGCCACCGCCGAAGGGAACCCCTGGCGCGAGGGGGACGCCTGATGAGCGGGACGCCCAGGCCGTTTCGAGTGGCGCTGACGGGCGATTTCTTCGGGGCCGACGGGTCGACCAAATATCCCGACATCGGGCTGTCGACCTTCGAGGGCCGCGACGAGGTTGAGTGGGTCAAACTCCCCGAGCATCGCACTCCGATCGGCCTCGACCAGATCGCCGACGCCGGGGCGCAGGGGGTCATCGTCCTGACGCCGGCCGTGACGGCCGAGACCGTCTCGCGGGCCGACGACCTGCTGGCGATCGGCCGCTTCGGGGTCGGCTACGACGCGGTGGACGTGGCCGCCTGCACCGCCGCCGACGTGGCCGTTTTCATCACCGCAGGCGCGGTCGACCGCTCGGTCGCCGAGGCGACGGTGGGCTGGATGATCGCCCTCGGCCACAACCTGCGGATCAAGGACGCCCTGGTCCGCTCGGGTCGGTGGGACGAGCGGTCGAAATACATGGGCCGAGAGCTTCGCGGGCGGACCTTCGGCGCGGTCGGCCTGGGCGGCATCGGCCGGGCGACCGTCACGCTGCTCCAGGGCTTCGGCATGAAGACGCCGCTGGCGTACGACCCTTTCCTTGATCCTAAGACGGCCGACGAGATCGGCGTGCGGCCCGTCGGTCTCGACGAGCTGCTGGCCGAGGCCGACTTCGTCTCCATCCATTGCCCGCTCACCGACCAGACGCGCGGCCTGATCGGGGCACGGGAGATCGGGCTGATGAGGCCCGACGCCTTCCTCATCAACACGGCCCGGGGCGGGATCGTCGACGAGGACGCCCTGTACGACGCCCTGGCGGCCGGCCGGATCGCCGGGGCGGCCCTCGACTGCTTCGCCGAGGAGCCGGTCGTCGAGCCGCATCGTTTCGGGACGCTCGACAACGTGCTGCTCGCACCCCACTGCATCGCCTGGACCGACGAGCTGTTTCGCGACATCGGCCGCTCGGCCTGCCAGGGGATGCTCGACCTCGCCCTCGGCCGGACGCCGCGCGGCGTGGTCAATCCCGGGGTCTTCGACCGGCCCGGATTCCAGGAGAAGTGGGCGCGACTGCGCCCGCGTTAAGGCGAGTGTCGGGCGTGAGGAGCCAGGTTCATGAGCCGTAGGCTGGAAGGCCAGACCGCCTGGATCAGCGGGGCCGCCTCGGGCATCGGCGAGGCCGCGGCCCGGCTCTTCGCCGCCGAGGGGGCGAACGTCGCGCTCGTCGACATCGACCGCGAACGGGCCGAGTTCGTTCGCCGCGCGATCGCGGAGGCCGGCGGCCGGGCCCTCGTCTCGACGGCCGACGCCTCGTCCGAGGCGGCAGTGCGCGACTCGATCGAACGGGCCGTCGCCGAGTTCGGCGGGCTGAGCATCCTCGTCAACTGCGCGGGGATCGTCCACGTCGGGCTGCTGCACGAGTACGACGAGGCCGACTGGGACCGGCTGATGGGCGTGAACCTCAAGAGCATCTTTTTCTCGGTGAAGCACGGCCTCCCGCACCTGCGACGAGCCTCTCGGAGCTACGTCGTGAACGTGGGCTCGATCAGCAGCTTCGTGGGCCAGGCCGCGACCCCTGCGTACACGGCCTCGAAGTCGGCGGTGCTGGGGCTGAGCCGTTCGATCGCCCTGGATTACGCCTCGATCGGCCTGCGGTGCAACTGCGTCTGCCCGGGGATCACCGACACGCCGATGCTCCGCCACCACCTGGGTAAGAACGCCGACCCCGAGGCCGCCCTCGCCAACCGGCTGCGACGCGTCCCCATGAACGTCGCGCTGACGCCCGACGACGTCGCCCGGTCGGTGCTCTATTTCAGTTGCGAGGATTCGGCCGGCGTCACCGGGACGTCGCTGGTCGTCGACGGCGGCTACCTCGCCGCCGCCGAGTGGAACTCCGCGTGAACCGACCGACCCGGGAGGACTTCCGAATGTCGCTGAGGCTGGCCTGTGCGGACTTCACGTTCCCGCTGCTCGACCACGACAGGGTGCTCGACCTGATCGCCCTGCTCGACTTCCAGGGCGTCGACGTCGGCCTGTTCGAGGGTCGTTCGCACCTCTGGCCTTCGCGGGTCTTCGAGGACCTCCGAGGCTCGGCAAGGACGCTCGCAGGCAAGCTGCGCGACCGGGGTTTGGAGGCGGCCGACATCTACCTCCAGACCGCGCCCGACTTCGTCTCGCTCGCCCCCAACCACCCCGACCCGGCGAAGCGTAAACAGGCGCGCGACTGGTTCGAGCGGGCCGTCGAGTTCGCGACGGAGTGCGGCGCGCGGCACGTCTCGGCGCTGCCGGGGGTCGCCTTCGAGGAGGAGCCGGCCGCGGATTCGTGGCGGCGATGCTGCGACGAGCTGGCCTGGCGATGCGAGGCCGCTCGGGCGCAGGGCGTCGTGTTCTCGGTCGAGGCGCACGTCGGGTCGATCGCGCCGACCCCGGCCGCCGCCGCCGAACTGGTTCGGGACGTCCCCGGCCTGACGCTCACGCTCGACTACACCCACTTCACGCGCGACGGCCGGCCCGACTCCGAGATCGAGCCCCTGATCGCCCATTCGAGCCACTTCCACGCCCGATGCGCCCGGCCCGGCCGGCTCCAGACGTCGTTCAAGGAGAACGCGATCGACTACGGCCGCGTGCTCGACGTCATGAAGCAGGTCGGCTACTCGGGATTCGTCGGCGTGGAATACGTCTGGATCGACTGGGAGCACTGCAACGAGGTGGACAACCTGTCGGAGACGATCCTCCTCCGCGACCACCTTCGCGAGCACGCGAAAGCCCGTTGAGACCCCTGCGCCGACGACGCCATCCCTCCCCCTTCGAGGCCCTCTCCGATGCATCGACCCCTGGCCCTCGCCTTGACCTTCGCCCTGGCGACCGCCGCGTCGTCCTGGGCCGCGCCCGCGTCGCTCCGCGTCGAGGACCTGCGCTGCGAGTACCTGGTGGATCCCCTGGGGATCGACGCCCGGGCTCCTCGCCTGAGCTGGCGGTCGACGGCCCTCAAGCCCGAGGCTCGCGGCCTGACCCAGTCGGCGTATCAACTACGCGTGGCCCGATCGGAGGAGGACCTTCGCAAGGGCGATGAGGTCCTGTGGGACACGGGCAAGACCATGTCCGATCAATCGCTGCACGTCCCTTACGCCGGCAGGCCGCTCAAGTCGCACGACGCCTGCTTCTGGTCGGTTCGGGTCTGGGACCAGGACGGGAATCTCTCGGACTGGGGCAAACCCGCGCGCTGGACGATGGGCCTGCTCTCGCCGGAAGACTGGAAGGGCCGTTGGATCGGCTACGACGGCGGCGACGCGACCGAGAGCCCGGCGTCGCTGTTCGAGGGGGCCTCTTGGATCTGGCATCCCGGCGTCCGGCCCTCGTCGATCGGCGCGCCGATCGGGCCCCGCTACTTCCGCAAGACGGTGACGATCCCCGAAAGCCGGAAGGTCCGCAAGGCGACCCTGACGACGGCCGCCGACGACTCGTTCACCGCGTTCCTCAACGGCGAGGCCGCGGGACGGGGCGCCGGCTGGGCGTCGATCAAGCCGCTCGACGTGACCTCCTCGATCCGCCCCGGAGCGAACACGCTCGCGGTGGAGGCCGTCAACGCCGCCTCGACGGCCGTCGGCCCCGACAAGAACCCCGCGGGCCTGATCGGCCTCCTGAAGGTCGAATTCGAGGAGGGCGCCCCTCTGCTCGTGCCGACCGACTCCACCTGGCGCACTGGCGACAAGGAGGCCGCCGGCTGGAAGGCCGCCCCCTTCGACGACGCCGCGTGGCCGCTCGCGCAAGAGGCCGGGATGCTGGGATCGGCGCCGTGGGGCACGCTCGGCGCGTCCGAACATCGCCGGCTGCCGTCGCGGATGCTGCGGCGCGAGTTCGACGCGCCCAAGGCGGTCCGCCGGGCGACCGCCTCGGTGTGCGGCCTCGGCTTCTTCGACCTCCACTTCAACGGCCTGCTCGTCGGCGACCAGCTCATGAACCCCGCCCTCACCGGGTACGACCGCCGGGCCTGCTACGTCACCTTCGACGTGAGCGATCGCATCAAGCCGGGGCGGAACGCCGTGGGCGTGGTGCTCAGCAACGGCCGCTATTTCGCCCCGCGCGTCAACGACCCCGTCCCGATGCACACGTACGGCTACCCGAAGCTGCTGTTCCAGCTACGCATCGAGTACGAGGACGGCTCGATCGCGGAGGTCGTCAGCGACGACCAGTGGCGGCTGACCACCGAGGGGCCGCTCCGCGCGAGCAACGAGTTCGACGGCGAAGAGTACGACGCCCGCCGCGAGATTCCGCGATGGTCGAGGCACGGCTTCGACGATTCCGGCTGGCGCAAGGCCGATTTCGTGGACGCCCCGGGCGGGACGCTCGAAGCCCAGATGATCGAGCCCATCCGCGTGACGCAGGTCCTCAAGCCCGTCGCCGTGACCCACCCGAAGCCGGGCGTAGATCTGGTCGATTTCGGCCAGGCGTTCTACGGCTCGGTCCGGGTGGCCGTCATCGGGCGGGCCGGCTCTCGCGTGAGTCTGCACACCTCCTTCAACGTGACGCCGGAAGGCCTGCTGAACGCGGCCAACGACCGCAGCGCCCTCAACACGGACGTTTATACGTTGAGCGGCAGGTCGCTCGAGACCTGGAGCCCTCGGTTCAAGGGAAACGCCACGCGATACGTTCAGGTCGAGGGGTTCCCGGGCGCTTGGACGGCCTTGAGCTTCGAGGGCCTGGTCACCCACACCGACATGGAGCCGGTCGGCGAGTTCTCCTGCTCCAACCCCCTGATCAACCGGATCTACCTGAACGCCCGCTGGGGCACGCGGATGCAGAATCGGAGCGTGCCCATGGAGCCCGACCGCGACGAACGGATGCCCTGGTCGGGACACCCGGCCAAGACGTCCGAGAGCGAGGGCTACGCCTTCAACGTCGCCCGATTCTACGACCACTTCCTGCACAACTACCGGGCCCACCAGGGCGAAGACGGCAGCCTCCAGGAGATCCTGCCGCCGTACTGGACCTTCAACTCGAAGGACATCGTCTGGCCCAGCGTGGTCACGATCATCCCCGACTGGTACCACGACTTCTACGGCGACGTCCGGCCCCTGGCCGACAACTTCGATTGCATCAAGCGCTGGGTGCTCTTTCATGAGAAGGCGTATCTGAAGCCGGACGGCACGATCGATTATTGCAACTTCGGCGACTGGGTCGACGAGACGTGGATCAAGGGCGCCGCCGACAAGCGCGTCACGTCCCGGCCGCTGATCTCGTCGGCGTACTACTACAACAACTGCCGAATCGTCGCCCGCGCCGCCCGGCTCCTGGGCAAGGCCGACGACGTCGCGCTCTTCGACGCCATGGCCGCGAAGGCGAAGGCCGCTTTCAACGCCCGATTCTTCGACCCCAAGACCAACATGTACGAGAGCACGACCCAGGCGTCCTACGTCTTCCCGCTGGCGTTCGGCCTCGTGCCCGAGGCGCACCGGAAGGCGGTCGTCGCCAACCTCGTCGACGAGATCCTGGTGAAGAAGCAGGGCCACACGTCGGTGGGGCTCGTCGGGATGCAGTGGTTCATGCAGGTCCTGACGAACGAGGGCCGGGCCGACGTGGCCTACACCGTCGCCACCCAGACGACGCGGCCGAGCTGGGGCTACATGGTCTCGAAGGGGGCCACGACGAGCTGGGAGCGTTGGGACACCGACACCCAGGACGGCGGCATGAACGGCGAGAGCCAGAAGATCCTCTCGGGCAACCTCGAAGCCTGGCTATACCAAACGCTGGGCGGGATCAACTACGACCCCGAGCGCCCGGGCTTCAAGCACAGCATCCTCCGCCCGTGGCCGGTCGGCGACCTGACCTCGGTCCACGCCTCGCACAAATCGCTCTACGGGCCCATCGCGAGCGATTGGAAGATCGAGGACGCGGCGTTCGTCTGGACGGTGACGGTCCCCCCGAACACGACGGCGGCCATCCACGTGCCTTCGACCGACCCGGCCGCCGTGACGGAAGGGGGCCAGCCCGCCGGCCACGCCCCGGGCGTCCGGTTCGAACGCGCCGAGCCCGGGTTCGCGGTCTATTCCGTCGGCTCGGGGACGTACGCGTTCCGCTCTCCGGCCTGGAGGTCGGACGCTCCTCGTTGAAACTCGCGCCCGGAAGGGCCTGCCGTTCTCACCCATCCGGGGAGCCCGGCAAGCCCCGCCGTCCGACGCGGGGCCTTGGTCGCCGCCTTTTCCAGGCCGCCCGCCGAAACTCAACGCATGCGACCACCCGACCGGCTCGAGTGGAAGGCGCGAGCGATCGTCGCGCCTGGGGCGTGGGCCGTGACTTTCGGGACGATCGGCGTCGGCGTCGAGCGACTTCGCGACGCCGAGGGGGTTAACGTCACCCGGATCGAGTTGGACCTCGCCCCGGTCAGATTCGCGGTGCCGCTGTAGACGGCGTAGAAGGACTTCTGGAAGGCCTGGCAGAGGAGGCGGTCGAAGGTCGCCCGGCCGTTCTCGACCGCCTTCGTCGCGACGATCCGGCCGTTGGACTGGCGGATCGAGACGGTCCCCTCGGAGATCGGCCGGGCCGCGCCGGCGGAATCCACGAGCACCGTGAACACGACCGAGCGATGCGTCTGGGATGGGCCGGAGGGCGGGACCACGGCGTAATCCAACTTCGCCACCGCCTGATTGACCGCCACCTCCTGCACCATCACCGCCGAGGTGCTCGACCGATAGCCGTCCGTGCCGAGATAGGTCGCCGCGAGGGAATGCTCGCCGGCGGCCAGCGAGGCGACCAGGAGGCTCGCTTGCCCCCATGCCGTCGGCGTGGCGACCTGGAGGCTCGCCAGGCCCGTTCCCGACACGGGGACGACGCCGAGGAGCAAGCCGCCGTCCCAGAACTGCACCATGCCGACGAGCGATTGCGCCCCCCCGCCCGTCGCCTGAACGATCGCCGTCAAGAGGACGCCCTGCCCATACAGCGAGGCGTCGCGGGCCGAGGTCAGCGTGGTCGTCGTCGACGTCACGCCCGGGTCGACCGTCAGGCTGTAGGACTGGACGGCGTCGGGAGCGACGCCGTTGGACGCGGCCAGGGTCAGGGCGTAGACGCCGCCGGACCCCGCGGCGGGCGCGCCGGCCAGCGTGGCCGTGCCGTCGCCGTTGTCGACGAACGACAATCCCGCGGGCAGGACGCCCGTCTGGAGGACGACGGCCGACGGATATCCGTTGGTGGTCACGGTGAACGATCCCGAACGCTCGGCGACGAAGGTCGCGTGGTCTACGCTGGTGAACGTCGAGGCCTGGCCGACCGTCAGGGTGAAGGCCTGGACGGCGTCGAGAGCGACGCCGTTGGACGCGGCCAGGGTCAGGGCGTAGACGCCGCCGGACCCCGCGGCGGGCGCGCCGGCCAGCGTGGCCGTGCCGTCGCCGTTGTCGACGAACGACAATCCCGCGGGCAGGCTCCCGGTCGCGGCGAGAGCAGGGGCCGGGAAGCCGCTCGTCGCGATCGTGAACGAACTCGCCAGCCCGGCGACGAAGGTCGCGTGGTCTACGCTGGTGAACGTCGAAACCTGGCCGACCGTCAGGGTGAAGGCCTGGACGGCGTCGGGAGCGGCGCCGTTCGACGCGGCCAGGGTCAGGGCGTAGACGCCGCCGGACCCCGCGGCGGGCGCGCCGGTCAGCGTGGCCGTGCCGTCGCCGTTGTCGACGAAGGTCAGGCCCGCCGGCAGCGCGCCCGTCGCGGCGACGCCGGCGACCGGATAGCCGCTCGTGGTCACGGTGAACGAGCCGGAGCGGCCGACGACGAACGCGGCGTGGTCGGCGCTCGTGACGGCCGGGGCCTGATTGATGGTCAGGGTGAAGGTCTGGACCGCGTCGGGCGTGGCGCCGTTGGACGCGGTGAAGGTCAGTTGGTACGAGCCGCCGGCCCCCGCGGCGGGCGTCCCCTTCAAAGTGCCCGCGCCCTTGCCGTCGGCCTTGAAGGTCACGCCGTCGGGGAGCGTCCCGGACATGCTCAGTACGGCTGCGGGCGCGCCGGTCGTCAGGATCGCGAAGCTGCCGGCCCTGCCGACGAGCCACGTCGCATGACCGACGCTGGTGATGGCGGGTGCGGCCATCGCGGTGAGCGTCAGGTCGTGACCGGAGCCCCCGGCGTAACTGACGAGGAACTCGTACGAGCGTGCATCGACCCCTACGAGCGTGACGACCTCGCCGTCCGGGAGGTTGGTGAACTCCCCGACGATGGGCCCTCCAGTGTTGCGCACGATCGTCATCGTCCGGCCCGCCTCCGGCGCGAAGGGCAGGCCCAGGTTCAGCGCCAATCCGGCGGCCGTGAACCCCCTGGTCGTGAATGTGGAGCCGGCGGCCGGCACGTCGGCGGCCAGTCCGCCCGTGCCGGGGATCAACGTGACCGCGCCGCCGTGGCCGTCCAGGGCGGTCGTGGCGCCGGGCGCGAGCACGATGCCGCCGTCGCCGACGGCGGACTGGACGACGGTCGTGGCGGCCCCCGCCGTGGTGGCGATCGTGGCGCCCGTGAGCGTGACGTCGCCGGTCTGGGCGTGGTCGCCGACCACGACCTCGCCCGTCGCCAGGGTCACGATCCGCGCGAGCTCGGCGTTCGTCAGGTTGACGCCCTTGAGCTGGACGTCGCCGGCGCCCAGGCTCATGGGGCGGCCCGGCGACGACGAGCGGATCGAGGCCAGGCTCGTCGGGGCGACGTTCGTCGTCAGCCGCGCGACGACGCCGCTCGCCGTGACATAGAGGCGGCCGCCGGCGTCGAAGGCGAGGAAGGCGGGCTGGTACAGCCCGGCGGACTGGGGGACGAGCGTCGAGACGACGGCGTTGGAAGTCACCTGCAAGATCGCGCCGTCGCCGTTGGCGACGATCAGTCGACCTCCGGAGTCGAAGGCCAGTCCCTGGGGCCGGGTCAGCCCGGAGGTGGAATCGACGAAGACGCTGGCGACGCCGTCGGGCGTGACCCGGCTCACGGTATTGGCCGAGAAGTTCGAGACGTAGAGGTCGCCCGCCGCGTCGAACGCCAGGCCCGTCGCCCCGTCCAGGCCGGTCGCGAAGGTGGAAACCACGCCGTCCGGCGTCACCCTGCTCACCTTGTCGGACAGGAAGCACGCGACGTAGAGGTCGCCCGCCGCGTCGAACGCCAGGGCTCTCAGGTTCGAGAGGCCGCTGTCGGAGGAGACGAAGAGGCTGACGGTCCCGTCGGGCGTCACCTTGCTGATCGTGCCCTCCGCCGAATTCGCCACGAAGAGGACGCCGCCGGCGTCGAAGGCGAGTCCGATGGGAGCGTGCAGCCCCGCCCCGGCGGCGACGAACGCGCTGACGACGCCCGCGGGAGTGATCTTGGAGATGGTGTTGTTGCCGTAGTTCGCGACATAGAGGTTGCCGGCGGAGTCGAAGGCCTGGCCCAGAGGGGTGCTCAACCCGTCCGCCGAATGCGCCAGATCTTTCGACACGAGCGAGGATCGGGATCCGACGTCGGCAGAGGCGTCGACGTCGATGTCGGCGCCGCGCAGCGCGATGGTCGCCGCGTACACGGCGGACCCGGCGCCGATGTGCAGGGTCCCCACGCCGTCGTCGCCCGTCTCGTCGGCCTTGACGTCCGCGGCCAGGGAGAGGGCCCCCGCGCCGGTGTTGACCACGGCCCCGCCGGCCACGACCAGGCCCTCCCGGGCGGTCACGGTCAGCGCCGTGTTCGCGTCCCCCCCCTCGACGTTGCCCAGCGTCAGGGCGCCCAGCCCGTCCAGGTGGGCCGACGAGGCTCCCCGCACGGTCACGATCTGCTGGGCCGTATTCGCATTGGCGGCGAACTGGATCGGGCTTCCGGCGACCCCGATCGGGCCCGTGGTGACCAGGACGACGGCCGCGCCCGTGGTGGCGATCTCGGCCCGGTCGTCGGCCGGGTTGAGGGCGGCGATCCCGCCGGCCCCCGCCGTCAGGGTGACGCCGCCGGCGCCCCCTTGCAAGGCCGTCCCGCCGGTGTCGTCGAGGACGATCCGGCCGCCGCCGGCCGCCGACTGCACGACGGCCGCGACGGCGCCCGGCGTCGTGGCGAGGGTGGCGCCGGCGAGGACGAGGTCGCCGGTCTGCTCGGCGTCGCCGATCGTCACGACCCCCGTGGGCGAGGTGACGATGCGGGCCAGCTCGGCGTCGGTCAGGTTGACCCCCGCCACCGCGTCGTCGGCCCCGCCCAGGCTCATGGGGCGGTCGCCCAGCGACGAGCGGATCGTCACGGCCTGCGTGGCGGCGACGGCGGCGGTCGCCTTGGTGACGGTGTTGCGGGAAAAGTTGGTGATGTAAAGGGCGCCCGTCGAGTCGAAGGCCAGGGTCGCGGGGCCGTTCACCCCGGTGAGGTAAGTCGCGACGACGCCGTCCGCCGTCACCTTGCTGATTGAAGAACCGCCGAAATTCGCCACGTAGAGATCGCCGCGCGAGTCGAAGGCCAATCCCCAGGGATTGTTCAGGCCCGAGGAGACGAAGGTGCTGACGACGCCGTCCGCCGTCGCCTTGCTGATCGTGTTCCCAGACCGGCTGGAGACGTACAGGACGCCGTCGGCGTCGAACGCCAGCCCGAACGGCCCGTCGAGCCCGGCGGAACGATCGATGAACGTGCTGACGACGCCGTCGGGCGTCACCTTCAGGATCTGGTCCGAACTTTCGCCGGCGACGTACAGGTCGCCGTTCGGACCGAACGCCATGCTGAAGATGCTATTCAATCCCGTGGCCACGAAATTGGCGACCGTACCGTCCGGCGCCACCTTGCTGATGGCGCCGCTGTACCAGTTCGCAATGTATAGGGTGCCGTGGGAATCGAAGGCCAGGCCGGTGGCCTGGATCAACGACGATCCCGAGGCGAACGTGGAAACCTGCCCTGTCGGAGTGATCTTGCTGATCGAACCATCCGCGGTCGTCGAATAATTCCCGACGTAGAGGTCGCCGTCGGCGTCGAAGGCGGTCCCGAGCGGAGAGAGGAGGCCCGCGGTGGAAGGCACGAACGTCGAGACCGCCGGGCCTGCGACGGCCCGGCCCACGACGGCGGCGGCGTCGACGGCGACGTCTGCGCCGCGCAGCGTGATGTCTTGCGCGAACAAGCTCGCCCCGGCCGCCAGGCTCAACGCGCCTGCGCCGTCGTCCCCGGCGCCGTCCGCGCGGACGTCCGCAGCGACGACGAGCGCCCCTACGCCGGCGTTGACCGTGGCCCCCGCCTCGACGACGATCGCGCCGGTGGCCTGGAGCGTCACCGGCCCGCCGTCGTCGGCGATGCCGCCGCCGACCACGAGCGGGGCGTTCGTCCCCGTCGCCGAAAGGCTGAGGGGCCCGCCGGCGAACGACAGGCTCGCCCCCGCGGCGACGACGACGTCGCCGCCCACCACGGCCGTCAGGGCCGCACCGGCCCCGAAGGTCGTCGCCCCCTTGAAGCTCAGCCCGGGGGTCGCGACGCCCGACGTCGCATGGCCCAGGTCGATCGCGAAGCTGTTCGCGTAGACCTTCGAGCCGCCGTCGGCGAATTCGACGGCGTCGCCGCCGGCGGATGCCGAGTCGGAGATGTGGATGCCGGAGGTGAACGCAGCGATGCCGGCGCCCGTGACCGTGAGCGTTTTCGTACCGCCGCCGTGAACGTCGGCATCGTCCTGGCCGCTCCAGGTCTGCCCGGCGCCGAGGCTGAGCGAGTAGGAGGTGGTGTGGCTTACGACGGTCAGCTTCTCCCCCGTCCCGAGCCCCAGGTTCAGCACGGCGCCCGCCGCCCCGAAAGTGGCCGGGACGAGGCGGTCCTCCAGGAACTCGAGCCGCGGACGAGACCGACGCGCCTCCCGCTCTCCCCGTCGGGCCCGAACCCCGAGGGTGTCGCAATGGTCCGAAGCCTTCACTCGAGATCGTCGCCGGATGCCCATGGTCAATCCTCTTCTGCGTCGCGGAACGTGGTGTAGACTCGGGGATCGCTCGCTCTCGTGGCTTCAATCCGCGGCCCGGAGGGATCGACCACGATCGATCGGCGCGTCGGGCCCCGCCCCTCACAGGCCCCGGCGCAAGCGCTTCCGGGGTCCGAAGGGTCTCGTCCCGGGGTCGGCGAGATAGCACGCCCCCCCCTCCAGACACAAGGACGGCGGGCGCCGACGGGTTGCGGTCCTATAGATATTTATTTATATTTTGCGAGTTCCGTAGATCTCGAAACGTACGAAGAAGTCGGAGGATGCGAGCGGTTGGTCGGCTTCTTCCCGTCGAGACGCCGGTCACGGCCCGCTGCGACGCGACGACGGGCCCGACGCGAAGGGGACCCGGATCGGGCGACCGGCTCGCCTTCGGGAAGCCGACCGATCGGGCCGCGACGGTCGAGTCGGAAGTCGCCGCGACGAGCGGGCCGCGATTCGTCCCCAGGTCCGGTCGGCAGGACGCCCCCAGATGTCGGCTGGGGCGCATGGACCCTCGGCCGGCACGCCGGGCCGCGTCGCCACGCCGTGGGTCGGAGAAACGTCTCGATGCTCAACGTCCAGGCCGTCGAACCGGCTGCCCCACGCCTGAGAGACCTGCATTGACGCGGCGGCGCGAGGTTTGCATTTCTTCATCTTCGTGTCGGCCTCGCGTCCCCTGACTGGTGCGCGTCCCTGGGAGGTTCTATGTCGACGCAGAAGAACGAAGGGAACGGCGACGAGACGAAGAAGGTTTACTCTTTCTTGACTAGGGATCGTTTCGAGGCCGTCGCCGAGAGGACGGCGAAATTCACCAGCGGCCCGTGGGGCACGCACGTCGGATTCGGCCTGGTGGCGTTCTGGCTCGGGGCGTCGGTGGTCGTCGGCTGGGACGAGGCCTACAGCATCGTCGACGAAGTCACCACCATGAGCTCGTTCCTGCTGCTCTTCCTTCTGCAGCGGGCCCAGGCGAAGGACACGCTGGCGATGCAGGTCAAGCTCAACGAGCTGCTCGCCGCCGTCCAGAAGGCCAGCCCCACGCTCATCAACCTCGAAGACCGATCCGAGAGCGAGGTCCAGGAGATCCACGATCGCTTCCAGGAGGTCCAGGAGAAGGCGGGCGATTGCTCCTCGATCGATGAAGTCCGTAGGAACTGACCGGCCTGCGAGTTGCGTCCCCGACGGCATGCGCGGGCTCGCCGACGGCCTCAGGGGGCGATCAGGGTCGGCGGGGCGAGGAACGGGTAATCGGTGTAGCCCCGGGCGTCGCCGCCGTAGAAGGTCGCGCGGTCGTAGGGGTTGAGCGGCAGCCCGCGGCGGATGCGTTCAGGAAGGTCGGGGTTGGCGATGAAGTGGCGGCCGAAGGCGACCATGTCGGCGTCGTCCTCCTCGATGGCCGACTCGGCGTCGTCGGGCTCGAACCCGCCGGCGGCCAGCAAAGGGCCCCGGAAGACCCTGCGCAGGCGAGCCGAGGCGACCGGCTCCATGGCCTCGGCGACCAGCTCCGAGCCCTTCACACGTGGCTCGATGACGTGGAGATAGGCGAGGCCGAAGCGGTTCAGGCGGTCGGCGACGAAGGCGAAGGTGGCCTCGGGATCGCCGTCGGACATCCCGTTGAACTCGCCGGCGGGCGAAATCCGCACGCCGACGCGATCACCGCCCCAGGCCGACGCGACCGCCTCGGCGACCTCGTCCAGCAGGCGGTACCGATTCTCGACCGGGCCGCCGTAGGCGTCGGTCCGCTTGTTGGCGCCGTCTTGCAGGAACTGGTCGATCAGGTAGCCGTTGGCCGCGTGGATCTCCACGCCGTCGAATCCCGCCGCCAGCCCCCGCTCGGCGGCCCGGCGATACTCCTCGACGACGCCCGGGATCTCGTCGATCTCCAGCGCCCGAGCCGGCGAGACCGGAACCCAGCCCTTGCCCGTGAACGCGACCCCCTTGAACCGGACCGCCGACGGCGCCACCAAGGGGACTCCCCCGGTCAGGTCGGAATGCCCCACGCGGCCGACGTGCCAGAGCTGGAGGAAGATCAGCCCCCCCTTCGCGTGCACGGCGTCGACCACCTTCCGCCAGCCGGCGACCTGTTCGTCGGAGTAGACCCCGGGAGCCCCCAGGTA
The DNA here is from genome assembly GCF_029589435.1 of Paludisphaera mucosa. Lineage (NCBI taxonomy): Bacteria > Pseudomonadati > Planctomycetota > Planctomycetia > Isosphaerales > Isosphaeraceae > Paludisphaera > Paludisphaera mucosa. The sequence goes on from NZ_JARRAG010000002.1 coordinate 2,752,073, forward strand.
GCCGCGGCCGGTGATCGCCACCGTCGTCGCCTCGGAGACGATCAGGCCCCCCTGCGACGCGCGCTGGCCGTAATACTCGGCCATGAGGTCGTTGGGGACGTCGCCCGGCTGGTCGGAACGCATCCGCGTGAGCGGGGCCATCACCACGCGATGCGACAGCGTGTACGGGCCGACCTGCAGGGGCGTGAAGAGCTTCAAGGGCGTCGCGGTCATGGTGAATCCTCAGGTGTTGATGTTTCGATTCGCGATCACCGCGCCGTCCGCGACGCACCCGACCGGCCCGGCTCTCGTCGTGCATGCGCGCACCGAGAACGCCCACCCGTGTCGCCGTCGAACGAAGATCGAGGCGCTGGTCAATCCGCTCGAAGCAACGCCATCAGGTCGTCGATCTTCCTCAGCGCCCGGGCCTTCGGCTCCTCGAGGTTCTGCTCCACGCAGATCCCGGAGAAGAACGTGGAGATCAGCTCGGCGACGGCGGCCGGATCCGCCTTCGTCCCCGCCGCCCGGACGTTGAACTCCAGCAGGCCCTTCAGCCGACCGGCGTTCTCGGCGACGATCTGACGGGCCTCCGCCGGCAGGATGGCGAACTCGCGCATCGAGTTGATGGCGAAGCACCCCTTCGAACCGCCGGGACACGTCAGCCCGGCCTTCAGGAACGCCTCGATGTTCGCCCAGCCCAGCGGCTCCGCCGCCAGGATCGCCGCGCCGTTCCGGACCTCGTAGTAATGCCTCAAGCAGGCCAGAAAGAGCGCCTCCTTGCTCGGGAACTCCGAGTAGAGCCCCGACTTGTTCACGCCGGTGGCCTTCTCCAGCTCGTGGACCGCGGCGTCGGCGAACCCGCGCTCCCAGAAGACGGGGAGGGCCCGGGCCAGCACGTCCTCGCGGGTGAACTTCCTCGGCCTCCCCATCCGTCTCGGTTCCATGGTCGAATCCTAGGGATCTGAACCGATCAGTTCAATAGTCGGCCGTGGGATTTCCGTCGATGGTCCGAGGATGCGCCATCGCGCTCACTTGCGGTCGGGCTTCTCGAAGTGCTGGTAGTCGGTGGGGCTGGGGGCTTTCCAGTCGCCGGCCCAGGTCCAGCCGCGATCGACGAAGGCCCGGGTGAAGGGGTGGTCGCGGGTGAGCGTGCCGGGGGCCCTGGGATCGTACTTCGCGCCGGGGGGGAGGATTTTGGAGCCCTTGATATACGGATTCTCGGCCGTGTTGACGTCGATCGCGCGGCCGTAGCCGTGGTTCGAGATCCGGGTGCCGCCGGTGATGGGCCGGTAGTTGAACGACGAGGTGTTGTCGGCTTCCATCGACAGGTCGTCGTCCCAGAAGCCGTTCTTGCGGAACTTCGGGTGCGAGACCGGGATCGCCGAGCGGATCGGGAACTTCTCCTTGAGCGCGACGGCGAAAGCGTGGCGGATGTCCTCGACGAGGTCCTTATGTGCGACGATCTGGCCCTTGTGGACCTTGCCGTCGAACCCCTGATAGACGACGTCGAAAAGGCGCTGGGCGTCGCGGACCTCGGCCGGGCAGCCGGGGCGGAGGCCCTCGAACGCCTCGGCCTCGGTCATGGCGCTGTCGATGATGGGGTCTTCCAGGGTGCCCGTCGGGGCCTGGGCCCAGGCGGGTGCATTCACCGCCGCAAGGCCCACGGCCACGATCAAGATCCCCATGCGCCCGGAATGGCTCGTCGTTCGCACCCTCGTCCCTCCGTCGTCGGTCGGGACGTCAACGGGTTCGACGCCCGAACCGGCGCCTCGTCTTCCTCCCCGCGCGTCCCAGCTCCAGTCTAGTCGGGCGGCCGATCGCGCGGCAATTTCAGGCGCAACGAGTGGGTCGGAGCGATCCTGCGGGGCGTGCGGGTTCGACGGATTTCCGCGAATGAAGGCATCGATCGGCCGCGGTCGGCCTCGCCCTGGCGAAACCAGGTCGGGAGCCGGCGAGGGCTCGTCCGATAAAAGAACTCACGGACGTCGTCCGCGACGATCCGTCTCCGGGAAGGATTCCCTGGAGCCACGCCCGTAACCAAGGACGGCCCATGAGCGGGACTCAGCGACGCGTTATCGGAATCCTCGCGCCGGCCTGGTTGCTGCTGGCAGCCTCCATCGCCTCGGGGCAGTCGGTCGACCTGCCGGATGCGATCCCTTCGCCGCCCCGGACCCCGTTCCCGCCGCCGCCGTCGACCATGAGGCGCGACGGCCAGGCCGCGCCCGCCGAAGAGCCCCCCGTGATGAGACCGGGCGCGACGGACGCCATGGGCATCCCCGAGCCGCCCGGAATCACGACGGCGACGGACAAGAACCTGACCATCGACATCGCCCAGGCGCTCGGTTCGCAGCCGACGACCGGGCCGAAAGGCGTGCCGATCAACCTGGCCGCGGCCATGCAGCTCGCCGGCGCGACGCCGCTGGACATCGCCGCGGCCACGGCCCGCGTCGACCAGGCGCTGGCCCTGCTGCTCCAGGCCCGGGCGCTCAAGATCCCCAACATGAACGGCGGCATCGGCTATTACCGCCACGACGGCTTCAACCAGAACCTGTTCACCGGCCAGGGCTTCGAGAAGGGGACCAACGCGCTTCAGGTCGGCGGCGGGCCGACGTGGACCGTCAACGTCACCGACGCCCTCTACGCGCCCCTGGCCGCCCGCCAGGTCGTGGGCTCGCGCCGGGCCGACCTGCAGGCGGCTCGCAACGACGCCCTGCTGGCGACGGCGCAGACCTACTTCGACGTCCAGGAGACCCGCGGCCGGCTGGTCGGCGCCGAGGCCACGATCGTCCGCACCGAGCGGCTCGTCCGGTTCGCCGAAGGGCTCGCGCCCAGCCTGATCGCCCCCCTGGAAATCAACCGGGCCCGCGCCCAGCTCCAGGACGTCCGCCAGTACCGCCAGACGCTGCTCCGCGACTGGCGGACCTCCAGCGCCCGGCTCGCGGAGCGGCTGCTGCTCCCCCCCGAGACGATGCTGGCGCCGGTCGAGCCCCCCTTCCTCCGGGTCGTGCTGATCCCCCCCGAAGACATCGGCGAGGACATCGTCCGCATCGCCCTGGCGAGCCGCCCCGAGATCGCCTCGCAGCGCCAGCTTTTGCTGGCGGCCGAGCAGCAGCTCCGACGCGAAAAATGGCGTCCGCTCCTGCCCAACCTGGTGCTCGCGACCCCCGGCCAGGCCTCGGCCGGGGCCCTGCCGGCCGGCCAGTTTTACGCGGGAGTCCACGATCAGCTTCAGAACGCCGGCGGCCGGGCCGACTGGACGACCGCCGCCTACTGGCAGCTCACCAACGGCGGCGTGGGCAACATCGGGCTCATCCGCCAGCGCAAGGCCGAGGTCGGCCTCCAGCAGGTCGAGGTCGCGCGCACCTACTACCGCGTCCGCTCGGAGGTCGCGCAGGCCATGGCCCGGCTCGACACCTCCAGCCGCCGCGTGCCCGAGGCCGAGGAGGAGTTGAAGCAGGCCGTCGAGTCGGCCGACAAGAACTTCGTCGGCCTCCGCGAGACCACCCGGCCCGCCGGCGAATTGCTCAGCCTCGTCGTCCGGCCCCAGGAAGTGGTCGCCGCGCTCCAGGTGCTCAACGCCTCATTCCAGAACTACGCCTCGGCCGTCACCGAGTTCAACCGGGCGCAGTTCGACATGTACAGGGCGCTCGGCCAGCCGGCCCAGTGGGTCACGTCGCTCGACAAGCCGGTCCAGCAGATCCCCGGGCCCGCGACCGACGTGCGGCCCTCGACGATGCCCAGGCCGGCCGCGGGCCCTGCGGCCCCCTGAAAAGATTGAAGGGTTTCGGCTTGCCCTGACGCATAGGATTACGCAGTCAAACCGCAATCCACCCTTCGCGGGGCCCGGCTCCCCTCTCGCCGCGGTCTCCGAATCCGACCGCACACAATCGGCCGAGCATCCATGAATCCGATCATCTTCGCGCTGCGGCGTCCCGTGACGGTCTTGATGCTGATGCTGGCCCTCGCGATCGGGGGCCTGTACAGCCTCTATCGCATGCAGAAGGACATCTTCCCGTCGCTGAACCAGCCGGTCCTTTACGTGGTCCACAGCTACGGCGGCATGGACCCGAAGCAGATCGAGGGGCTGGTCACCAACGTCTACGAGACGTTCTTCCAGTACATCAGCGGCCTGGAGCACGTCGAGTCGCGATCGCTGCAGAGCATGGTCGTGATGAAGCTGTATTTCCAGCCCGGCACCGACATGGCCGAGGCCACCGCCAACACGGTCGCCTACTCGAACAAGGCCGTGTCGATCATGCCCGTCGGCTCGCAGCCGCCGTTCCTGATCCGGCTCGACGCCGGCAGCCTGCCGGTCGGCTACCTCGTGCTCAACAGCGAGACGAAGTCGATCGGCGAGATCCAGGACATGGCGATGTACCGGGTGCGGCCGCTGTTCGCCAGCCTGCCCGGGACGATGTCGCCGCCCCCCTTCGGCGGCAACATCCGCGCGATCGTGATCAACCTCGACCCCGACCGGCTGCGATCGTACAACCTCTCGCCGCAGGACATCGTCGACGCGATCGACCGCGGCAACTACGCCAGCCCCTCGGGCAACGTCACCATCAAGGACCAGATGACCGTCGTGCCCGCCAACACGATGGTCCTGGACCCTCAGGAGCTGGCGAAGGTCCCCCTGAAGCTGGGCCAGAACGTCTACATCCGCGACGTCGGCTCGGTCAGCGACTCGACCGACATCCCCACCGGCTACGCCCTGGTCAACGGCCGCAAGTCGGTCTACATGCCCGTCGTCAAGCGGGCCGACGCTTCGACCCTGAACGTCGTGAACGAGGTCAAGGCGAACGTCGGCCGCTTCCAGGCCGCGCTGCCGGAGGACGTCAAGATCTCCTTCGAGTTCGACGAGTCGCCGATCGTCCACCGGGCCATCGAGAGCGTCGGCGTCGAGGGCGCATTGGGAGCGGGGCTGACGGGGCTGATGGTCCTCCTGTTCCTCCGCGACATCCGCAGCGTGATCGTCGTCGTCCTGAACATCCCCCTGGCGCTGCTGGGGTCAGTAATCGTCCTGGACCTGACGGGCAACACGATCAACATCATGACGCTGGGCGGCCTGGCCCTGGCGATCGGCATCCTCGTCGACGAGGCGACCGTCGAGGTCGAGAACATCCACACGCAGATGGAGCACACGCCCTCGATCGCCCGCGCCGTGAGGCAGGGCAACCTCGAAACGGCCGTGCCGCGGCTGCTCGCCTTGCTCTGCATCCTCTCGGTGTTCATCCCGTCGTTCATCATGCAGGGGGCGGTGCGCGAGCTGTTCGTGCCGCTCTCGCTGGCGGTGGGCGCGTCGATGATCACGTCGTACCTGCTATCCAGCACGCTCGTCCCGGTGCTCAGCGTCTGGCTGCTGAGCGGCCACGAGCACGACCACGTCAAGGATCAAGAGAAGGCGGCGACCGAGACCCGCCGGGGCCTCTTCGCCCGCGTCCAGGGCGCGTTCGAGCGGGTCCTGGAATGGGCCGTCGCGCACCGGATCAAGGTGGTGACGGCCTATCTCGTCGTCACGACGGCCGTGGTCGTGCTGGTGGGCAGCCAGCTCGGCCGCGAGCTGTTCCCGCGGGTGAACGCCGGCCAGTTCCAGATGCGGGTCCGGCCCCCCGAGGGGACGAACTTCGAACTGACGCGGCAGGTCGCCGAGAAGAGCCTGGACGTCATCGCCGAGGAGGCCGGCCCGGAGAACGTGGCGATCACGATGGGCTACGTCGGCGCGATCCCGCCCCAGTTCACCGTGAATCTCGCCTACCAGTGGAGCCGAGGGCCCGACGACAGCATGCTCCGCGTCGGCCTCAAGTCCGGCAGCGGGATCGACGTCTTCGAGCTTCAGGAGCGTCTGAGGAAGTCGCTCCCCGAGAAGATCGCCCCCTGGTTCCGCGACGAGCTGAAGCGGCTGGGCGTGGCCGACGACCTGGCCGAGGATCGGGCCTCGCGGCTGGTCTTCGCATTCGAGCCCGGCGACCTGATCTCCGAGACGATGAGCCTGGGCTCGCCCGCGCCCATCGAGGTCGTCGTCACGGGCCGCGACCTGTCGCAGACCGCCGCGTTCATGGACAAGATCTACGAGAAGCTGGAAGCGATCCCCACGCTCCGCGACCTGCAGATCCAGCAGACGCTGCACTACCCGACCGTCCAGGTCGCCGTCGACCGCGAGCGTGCCGGCCTCAGCGGGATCACGGCCCACGACATCGGCGACTCGCTCATCGCCGCGACCTATTCCAGCCGCTACACCTCGCGGAACTACTGGCGCGACGACGTCTCCGGGACCTCGTACCAGGTCCAGGTCCAGGTCCCGCCGATCAAGATGACCGAGGCCACCGACGTGGCCCTCATCCCCATGACCACCAGGTCCGCGGGGGGGACGCGGCCGCAGCCCGCCCAGGTCGTCGCCTCCAACCCCGAGCCCCCCCTGCTCCTCCGCGACGTCGCCACCGTCATGCGCGGCAACATGCCCGGCGAGATCGACCGCTACAACATGAGGCGCTACCTGAGCGTCACCGCCAACGTCGAGGGCGAGGACCTGGGCCGGGCCATCGGCCGCGTCGAGGCGGCGATCAAGGCCGTCGGCAAGCCGCCGCGGGGCGTCGAGATCGACATGCGGGGCCAGGTCAAGCCGATGCAGCAGATGTTCACGAGCTTGCAGATCGGCCTGGGGGTCGCGGTCCTCGTCATCCTGATCATGCTCACCGCCTACTTCCAGTCGTTCCTGCTGGCGCTCACGGCCGTGGCCTCGGTGCCGGCGGTCCTGATGGGGGTGGTCCTGGCCCTCTACGCGACGAACACCACGCTCAACATCGAGTCGTTCATGGGCGCGATCATGGCCGTCGGCGTGGCCGTCTCGAACGCGATCCTGCTCGTGAGCTTCGCGGACCGCCACCGCCGCGAGGAGCACATGGAGCCGGCCCTGGCCGCCGAGACCGCCGCGAAGGGACGTCTCCGGCCGATCCTCATGACGAGCTGCGCCATGATCTCGGGCATGATCCCGATGTCGCTCGGGCTCGAGGAGGGGAGCGAGCAGAACGCCCCGCTGGGCCGTGCGGTCATGGGGGGCATGGCGATGTCGACGTTCGCCGCGCTCCTGGTCATCCCCTCGGTCTTCACGCTGCTCATGGCCTGGGCCCGCAAGGAATCGCCGTCCCTCGACCCCGACGATCCCGAGAGCCCGCACTACTCCCCCGAGCCTCCGCAGCACCACGCCGGCCACGCCGCGACGACCTCCGCAAACGGCGGAGTCGCGAGCGTGAACGGTCGCGGCGGCGGCGACCATCCCCAGCCCGACGGTGACGGACGTCCGAGCGAACAACCCCAGAAGGAGCCCCCCCATGTCCATTCCAGCTAGTCCGAGCGGCCGGCGACGGGCCGCGCTGTTCGCCGCGGCCGGGGCGCTGCTCGTCGGCCCGCCCGGCTGCTCGCGCCGCGAGGCGACCGCGCCGAACGCGGGGCCGAAACGACCCGACGCCGTCGACGCGCAGACGATCCGCGTCCAGCGTCGCGACATCCAGATGCAGGTGATCCAGCCGGGGACGATCCAGGCGTTCGAGGCGACGCCGATTTACGCTCGCATCAATGGATACGTCGACAAGTACAGCGTGAACATCGGCGACCGCGTGAAGCTCGGCGACGTGCTGCTCACGATGTGGATCCCCGACCTCGTCGAGACGGTGAACCAGAAGATCGCGGCCGTGGATCGGGCCCAGGTCCAGATCCGCGTCACCGAGAGCGCCCTCCGGTCCGCCCAGGCGACGCTGGAGAACGCCGAGGCGCACATCACCTCGTCGCGGGCGGTCGTCAAGCGGTCGCAGGCGGCGTACTCGCGTTGGGAATCGGAATACAACCGGCTCAACCAGCTCGTCGCCAATCAGGTCCTGAACAGCCAGGTCCGCGACGAGACCTACCGCCAGTTCGAAGAGGCCGCCGCCACCCGCGACGAGTCCGACGCCATGGTCAACGAGGCCATCGCCAGCCGCGACAAGGCCAAGGCCGACCTCGAGCGGGCGAAGGTCGACGTCGAGGCCGCCAAGGCCGACCTGGCCGTCGCCGAGGCCGACCGCCGCCAGGCGCAGGTGCTGGTCGACTACGGCCGGATCAAGGCGTCGTACGACGGCGTGATCACCCAACGCAACGTCAGCCCCGGCGACTACCTGCAGGCCGGCGGCGGGACCGGCGGCCGGCCCCTGTTCGTCCTGGAGCAGACCGACCCCGTCCGCGTCTTCGTCGGCGTGCCCGAGCTGGCCGCCAGCTTCATCAAGGACGGCGACACGGCCCTCGTGCGCATCCAGGCCATCGCGGGCGCGATGCGGAGCGGCAAGATCGTCCGCTCGGCCTTCTCGCTCAACCCTTCGAGCCGCACGCTCCAGACCGAGATCGACATCCCCAACCAGGACGGCCACCTGCGCCCCGGCATGTACGTGACCGTCGTCGTCACCATCGACCGCAAGCAGGTGCTCTCGGTGCCCTCGGGAGCGCTCATCCACACGGGCGGACAGAACTACGCGCTCGACATGAGCATCAACGAGAAGGTCGTCCGCATCCCGGTCCTGATCGGCCCGTCGAGCGACCAGTACACCGAAATCCTCCGCAAGCGGCCGCCCGGCGCGCCTCCCGAAGGCTGGGTCCCCCTCGACGGCGAGGAGCAGGTCGTCGTCGACGCGACCCAGTCGGGCATGGACAAGGCCGCGGGCCCCAATTGAGCGACGCGGGCCCGGCGCGCGGAAAGGCCCCCCGGATCGCCAGGGATCCGGGGGGCCTTCGCATTCGTCGCGGGACGCGAGGGCGGGCCCTCGCGAAGCGGATGGATGGATCAGAGCGAGTCGGCGCTGACGACCTCGCCGCCGTTGCGGGAGCCGATCGCCCACCAGGCCGGCCGTGAGATCGAGTCCTTGATGAACTTGACCGAGCCGTCCGCCATGGTGACGTTCACGCCGCCGGGGTGGTTGCTGCTCGGCGGGGCCGTGCCGTAGTAGTCGACGCCCCACGTGTTGCCGTCCCAGATCTGGCCGCTGACGCACGTCCGGCCGTTGGGCGTCATGACGTGGTTGTAGACGGCGTAGTTGACGTACCAGGGGAAGGCCTGGAACCAGTCGCCGCGGGCTCCGCCCCACCCCACGGTGGTCGGGGGCACGGCCATGCAGGCGGCGATGTTGGCGTTGACGCCGTCGGCCGTCGCCGCCGTGCTCGTCATGCCCGAGCCCTTGCCGTCGAAGTGGACGCGCTTCGACCGTGCGCCCGAGCCGGCGGTGACCGCGCCGGCGTTGTTGACGCCGGTGAGGACCTCGCTGAAGAGGGCCGTGTTGCTCGTGCCGTCGGTGATCGAGCCGATCTTCATCGTGACCGAGCCGGGGTAGTCGGTGTTCGCGGTCGGCGTGTACGTGCCGCTGAACGCCAGGAGCTGGTGCGGGCCGCCGACGTTGCCGACGTAGTTGCACAGGGTCACCTGCCGCTCCGACGAGTCGGACGGGCAGAGGAACGACGAGACCTGCGTGTTGAACACGGTGGTGTTCATCGCGTACAGGTTGCAGCCGCCGCTGTTGCACTGCACCGCGCCGACGTTGTAGGCGTTGAACAGGACGCCCTGCTCGATGAACTGGAGGAGGCTGAGGTGGCCGCTCGGGCCCCATCCCCAGTTGTCCAGCGGCGAGGGATACATGCAGCTCGGCACGAACGCGCCGTACGAGCTCTCGTAGTTGTGCATGGCCAGGCCGAACTGCTTGAGGTTGTTCGTGCACTGGGCGCGGCGGGCGGCCTCGCGGGCCGACTGCACGGCCGGCAGCAGCAAGGCGATGAGGACGGCGATGATGGCGATGACCACCAGCAGCTCGATCAGCGTGAACCCGCGGGACGTTCGTTTCGACATAGACCGGTTTCCTCGCATGTTGTTATGAGCGGAATCATCAGATACAAATCCGACACGGGATGTGATCGGCCGGCTCAGCGGCCGGGGAGGATGGGGGCGCCGCCGCCCTTGAATCCCTTGGGCGGCTTAGCCTTCTCGAGGGCCTCGGCCGTCGGCTTCCCGCTCGCGTCGACCGAGGACGCGGGCGGCGGGCCGGTGGGGGGGGAGTCGCATCCCGAGGACGCGACGACGAGGGCGAAACCCATCAAGGCCATGCAGACGCGACCGGTCATCGACTTCTCCTGTTGTGGGGCAAGGTGGCGGCGCGCCGACGGCCCGGGTCGGGGGGCCCGGCCCGCGTCGACGAAGTGCCTGTGCAAGGTGCATACGAGCCCACCCGCCGGCGATGACGCGTCGACACCGCGACGTCGTCGGCGTCGATCGGCGCCCCGGTCGGGTGACGCTTCGAATGCTTTGACAGGGAACGGACGGCAGCTTAGCAAGTGCCATTCCATAATAATATCGTTTGGATCAGCGATTGTCACGTTTGCCAATGCGTGCGAGCGATCCTCGGCGCACCGCGATCGCGTCGCCCGGCGTCCACCGCCGCGTCCGGGCGGCATGCGCCCCGCGCGGCCCGGCCGCCCGTCACACGATATCCTTAAGACTTATTATCGATGCGATTCATTGAGGTTGCGGCGCGCCACGGGCGAAACGTGCGGCCGGGTCTCGAATCTCGGACTCAGACCTTGAAAGAATTAGGATGTCTCGATGCGCCGATCTCGTGAAGCGAGGTGGGACGGGGCGGATCGCACGGGAGGCCTTCGAACGATTCGCGCCTGAAAATCGCGGCGATTCGCCGACGAGGCTGCCGACGTTGCCGGCGCTTGTTCGGTTCTTAGGCAGGTCGGCCTAGGATCGCGGCGGTGGCACGTACAAAGCCGCCCGCTCGTCGTGACATGCAATCCTTCGAAATGAGCCGACCCCTCCCGGTCGCGAGGGACGGGGAGGGGTCGTTCGATTCGATGCGGGTCGGCTGGTCGCAGGAACGGTTCGTCAGAGCGAGTCGGCGCTGATGACCTCGCCGCCGCTGCGGGTCCCGAGCGCCCAGAAGGCCGGCCGCGACACCGAGTCCTTGACGAACCGCACGGAGCCGTCCGACAGGACCATGTTCACGCCGCCCGAGTGGTTGCTGGTGGGGGGCGCGGAGCCGTAGACGTCCTGGCCGTTGGTGTTGCCGCCCGCCTGGGTCGAGGCGCAGGCGACCGAGTTGGGCGAGCCCATGTGGTTGTAGTTCGAGAAGTTGACGTAGAAGGGGTAGGCCTGGAACCAGTCGCCGCGCGTGCCGCCGATGCCCGTCGTGGTGGCGGGGAGGCTCTGGCAGGCGGAGATCTCGGCGTTCACGGCGTCGGTCGTGGCGGCGATGTTCGTCATCCCCGGGGCCGCGAAGTGGACGCGCTTGGCCCTGGGCATCGCGCCGGGGGTCGCCGTGGCGGCGTTGTTGACGCCCGTGAGGACTTCGCTGAAGAGGGCCGTGTTGCTCGTGCCGTCGGTGATCGAGCTCATCTTGACGGTCGCCGACGAGCCGACCAGCCACTGGTCGTCCGGGTTCTTGCTGGGCGTGGGGATGAACGTCCCCGAGAACGGCTGGAGCTGGTAAGGCCCGCCGTAGTTGCCGACGTAATTGCAGAGGCTCACGTTGCGCTCGGCCCCGTCGGACGGGCAGAGGAACGAGGCGACCTGGGTGTTGAACACCGTGGTGTTCTTGTTGTAGAGGCCGAACCCGTCGGTCGCGTTGCTGGCCACCGGACCCACGTTGTAGGCGTTCCAGAGCGTCCCCTGCTCGATGAACGGCAGCATGCTAAGCACGCCGCTGGGGCCCCACCCCCAGTTGTCGACCGGCGACGGGTACATGCAGCTCGGGATGAACGAGCCGTGGGTGCTCTCGTAGTTGTGGAAGGCGAGGCCGATCTGCTTCAGGTTGTTGACGCACTGCGAGCGCCGGGCGGCCTCGCGCGCCGCCTGGACGGCCGGCAACAGCAGGGCGATCAAAACCGCGATGATGGCGATGACGACGAGCAGCTCGATGAGCGTGAAACCGCGGGGCTTGCGTGAATTCATGGAGGCGTTCCTTGAGTGAAGACGATCGTGACGAAAGACGAGGGACCGCCGGCCCGAGAGGCCGACGTCAGGATCAAGGCGGGCGGGTCTCAGCGGCCAGGCAGGCGACCGTTCGCGGGGATTGAGGAGGCGGCCGCCGCCTTCTTCAGCCGGCTGGCCACGGCCTTGGGGTCGCCGCCGAGGGCGTGCTGGCTCCCGGCCTGGCCGAAGCTCTTCTCGTCGCGGGGCGCGGCGGCCTGCGTGGTCGGGCCGTCGCCGCACCCGGGAGCGGCGGCGAGGGCCGCCAGGACGAAGCACATCGAAAGAACTCGCATTCGGCCGATCATCGGGACTCCTTCTGTTGAGGGCGGCGTGGAAGTCGAGGGACGCATGAACCCATCGTTAAATAGAGGCGCGAACGCTTTAAAACTTGACATGATGAACACACTTTCACATTATTTGGGGCGAGACGCCCTCGTCGGCGGTTGCAGCGCGCGGCCGCAGCGACCGGGAGGGGTGACGAACGAGGCCTGGGGGCGAGGAGGTTTGGAAGGACGCGGGCTGACGCGCTTTAAGGCATCGATGCACAACTAGTCGACCGCACTGGCGAGGTCTCAGGGGCTGCAAGGTCCCCTAACTCGTTCGTTGTCTTATGGTTAATCCAGGCAAGGGGATTGGAAACCGAAAGTCTTAGTGCAAGTCTCGTTCCATTGCGAGCAACCGGCGCGTAAAGCGGCCCCGACGCGGCCCGGCCGTGAGGCCGAGTCGAGTCGGGGCGCGATGTTGGAATCGAGGAGTGTCCGAGGATGGATCGAACCGGGAAGCCGATCAGGGCTTACGGACGAGCCGGGCGGCGAGGTCGCGGACGAACTCCGGCGGCGCGAGCGGGAGAGTCCCCGAGGCGGGTCGGACGACGTCCGTGCGGACCACGAGGCCCTGGAACGTGTCCCACCATTCGACGCTCCAGGCGTCGGTCGAGGCGGTGGGGACTTTCAGGGTCAGGCCCGCGCGGGGGGCCGGGGAGGTTCCGTCGTAAGGGTCGCGCCAGGTGCTGCGGCGGTCGTGGACCCAGAGGACCATCAGGTCGTCGCCGGCGATCCCCAGGGCGTCGACGTCGGGGAAGCGGCTGGAGCGGTACGCCGGCAGGGTGATGGAGCGGACCTGCATCCAGTCGCCTTCCAGGTTGGCGATCGCCAGCTCGTGGCGGCCGGCGGGGACCTCGACGGCGACCTCCTCGTCGTACGAGGCGACCCAGACCTTGTAGGGCTGCAAGAGCCTCGCCGACTTCCACGGACCCTTGCCGGGCTCGCCGGCGGGAAGCGGTCGGTTCACGGCCTCGCGGCCGTCGACGGCGATCCGCAGGCGCGCCCCCGAGCAGACGTCGCCGATGCGGACGAGGACCTTGCCGGGCTTCGGCATGTCGAGCGTCCAGACGACCTCGGAATACAGCTCCTTGCCGTCGCCCCCGCGCTTCGGGCTGCCGAGCGTCTGGGCGATCGGCCCCCCCTGCACCGTCCCGTCCTGGAGCGCCTGGTAGTGGTTTCCCGGCGACCGGCCCCAGCCCTCGGTCGCGACGAGGGTCAGGTCCTGGAACGTCTCGACGCCGCCGGGCGGGGCCGCGACGGCGATGGCCTCGATGGGCTTCATGGGGTTCTTCGTCCAGTCGATCGCGTCGGCGAACTTCCGGACGGGGGTCAGGACGTGATAGACGTCGCGGGGGTGGACGTAGCTGTCCCAGTACCAGAGCATCGCGGTCCCCGCCGCGCCCGAGGCGACCGACGCCCACGCGCCGTTGTGCATGTTGAGCCCGTGGCCCTGGGGGTCCCACTTCTGGTCGCCGGTCTGCCAGTCGATGCCGAATTCGGCGAGCAGGTAGGGCTTGCCGAACTTGAGGTTCGCCACGGCCTCGCGGCGGATCTTGGCGGTGAAGTCGAGGACGTCGCCGGCCTGACCGTACATGTGCGTCATGGTGAAGTCGACGTTGCGGTCGTTCCAGATCGGCGGCGTGCCGTAGCTGGTGCTGACGAGCCGGCGGTTGGGGTCGATCTCACTGAGATAGGCGGCCATCTCGCGGGTCCAGGCCTCGACGGCCGGGGTCGGCTCGACCTCGTTCCAGAACTCCCAGGCGAAGACGAACGGCGAGTGGCCCCAGCGGGCGACGAGGTACCGCAGCCGCTGCTTGTAGAGCTTGCGGGCCGTGGCGTCGGTCCAGAAATCCTCGGGTTTGGAGCAGGGGCCGCCGTTGCGGGCGTTGTAGGGGTTGCTGACCCAGCTCCCCTCGTTGAAGTAGCCGCCCACCTTGAACTCGCCGTAGGTGCCGATGCAGTACATCAGGCGGACGCCGTGCGTCTCGGCGATGCGCAGGACCTCGTCGAGCCGCCAGGCGTTGTCGAGCGCGTAGCGGCCGAGGCCCTGGTACGAGCCGGTCCCGGCCTTGGGCGTCGGGTTGGGGCTCCATTCCAGCCCCTTCTCGTTGAACGCGAGCCAGAGCCGGGCCCAGTTGCCGCCGGCCTTGCCCAGCGCTCCGAACCAGTTCTCGTAGCTCGCCAGCGGGTTTCGCGCGTTCGCCCAGCAGACGTTCTCGCCGATCGCGAAGTACGGCGAGCCGTCGTCGAACGCGAAGTAACGCGGCGATTTGGCCGCGACCCGGACGAAGCCCGGCGACTTCGAGGCGACCGCCAGGAACGTCAGGGCTTCGGAGCGGACCTCACCGCTGGCGTCCTTGACCTTGAGCGTGACAGTGTGCGGCCCGGCGATCGTCGGTGCGTAGCGGACGCGGAAGCCGGCCGCCCCGGCCGCCTTGAGCGTCTCGGCGCCGTTCCGCGTCTCGACCCGGAACGGGATGTGATAATATCCCGGCACGTTCACCTTCCGGCCGTCGGGCGCGGCGACCTCGGCGTCGACGGCGACCTGCCCGGGGTCGAACGGGTTGTCGTAGCGGGCGTGGACGTCGGCGTCGAGCGTCACCGTGGCGAAGACGTCGACCCGTTCGCGATCGAGCCGGGCCGATGCGACGGCCAGCGGCCGGGCGTCCCCTTGGGCGAGGACGCCGACCTTGCGGGCTTCTTTATCGAGGGCCCCGGCGGCCTCGGCGCGTAGGCTCACGCCGAACCGGATGGGTTTGCGCGCCAGGACCTCGCCGCCGCTCGTGGTCATCAGCAGGCTGAACAGCGGCGAGTCGAATTTGCGGTCGTCCTGGAGCTGCATCTGCACGTCGCGAGGGGCGATCCGCAGGCCCCCCGCACCGGGGCGTTCCAGCCCCAGCCACTCCGGCCGGCCGCTCCAGGCGACGTAGCGGTCGGCGTTCAACGCGGCCGGCAGGACGCCGCGCTCGCCACTCTGGTCGCCGACGAGATACGTGGTCTTGCCGGCGTGCTCGGCGGTCGCCAGGGAGCCCCGGAGGACCACGGCCTCCAGCTCGACGTCGCGGTCGGGGATCAGTTCGAATTCCAGGGTCGCGCCGTCGCGCTCCCGGATGATCCGCTCGATCAGGACGCCGGACAGGGCGCCGCTCAGGGGCATCGTGTAGGTCGTCGTCGCGCCCGCCTTGTGGACCTTGACCTTCGCCGGGTCGACGGCCCGCTGATTCGCCAGGTCGCCGCTCCACCCCGGCTTGACCACCGAGACCGCCAGGTCCGAGAGGTAGGCCGCGTCCCCGACGCGGACCCCGACGACCCCGCGGGCGTCGGCCTCGACGGCGAGCTGGCCGTACGAGGATGAGGGGATCAGGGCGACGAGCAGGACGATCCAGGGCGCGGTCTTCATCGACGAGCCTTTCGCGAAAGAGCGGGGTCAGCCTCCGGTCGGCTCGGCCGGCTGCTGCTGGGAGAGGCAGTGGAGGGTGCCGAGGCCCAGGACCAGGTCGACGCAGTGGATCCCCACGATGCTCCGGCCCGGGAACAGCTCGGCGAGGGTGTTGAGCGCGACCCGATCATTCGGGTCGTTGAAGGTGGGGACGATCACGACGCCATCGGCGATGTAGAAGTTCGCATAGCTCGCCGGCAGGACGTCGCCCTCGAAGGTCACGGGCGCGGGCATCGGCAGCTCGACGACGCGCAGGGGCTCGCCGTCCTGGTCGCGGGCCTCGCGGAGCCGGCGCAGGTTGTCCTGGAGCGGCTCGTGGTTCGGGTCGTCGACGTTCGGCTCGACGACGGCGACGACGGTCCTCGCGTCGACGAACCGGGCGATGTCGTCAACGTGGCCGTGGGTGTCGTCGCCGTGGACGCCCCGCCCGAGCCAGACGACGTTCGAGACGCCCAGATTCTCGGCGAAGACGCGCTCGTATCCCGCGCGGTCCAGGCCGGGGTTGCGCTCCTGGACGTCGCTGAGGAGGCATTCCTCGGTCGTCAGCAGCGTCCCCCGGCCGTTGACGTCGATCGAGCCACCTTCCAGCACGACGCGCCGAGGGGCGCCGTCGATCTCGACGCGCGGGGCCCAGCGATGGAGGCCCGTCTCCTCGGCGATCCGGCGGCCCAGTCGCCTGTCCTCGTGATAGTTGTCGTACTTGGCCCAGGCGTTGAACTTCCAGTTGACCATCGCGACAGGGCCGGCCGGCTCGCCCTCGACGCCGCTGGGGGCGCCGTCGCGGACGACGAACGTGGGGCCCGAGTCGCGGAGCCAGACGCGATCCGTCGCCGCCTTGAAGAAGCGGACGCGTTCCAGGTTCACGCCGGCTTTTTCGAGGACCTTCGCCGCCGCACGCTTCATCGCGCCGTCGGCGACGACCACGACGACCGACTTCTCGTGACGGCTCAGGACGCGGACGATCTCGGAGTAGACCCAGGGCGTCGGGGCGAACTTGCCGGGCCAGTCCTCGTGGTTGTAGGGCCAGGCGATCCAGGTCGCCTCGTGCGGCTCCCATTCGGCGGGCATACGGAATCCGAGCTGGGCGGGCGTGGGGCTGGTCATGGAGAGGTCCGGGCGTGGTGGGCGTCGAGCGGGGCTGGCCGCCCTGGGCCTGGAAAAATGTTCGGATGCAATCGCCGATCCTGGTTCATTCTCTCCAGGGTGGGATGCTGTGCGCCGAGCCGACGCTCGGGCGTCCCGGCAGACCTGGCTCGAGGCGGTCGAAATAAAAAAAATTCGACGACCGAAGCCAAATCCTGGAGCCGATTTCTGATCTTAGGTAGTTTACATGTAAGCGTTTGCGTCGATCGGGTTCGATGGTCGTCCGGGCGCACGAACCCAATCTCCGTGACGGCGCTCAGGACCCGTCCAGGAACCGCTGGGTGATCGGCGCGTAGGCGTCGATGCGGCGGTCGCGGAGGAAGGGCCAGTTGCGGCGGGTCTCTTCCTGGAGGCGGGGGTCGCACTCGACGACCAAGATCTCCTCGCGGTCGCGGCTCGCCCGCGCGAGGACGCGGCCGAAGGGGTCGGCCAGGAACGAGCCGCCCCAGAACTCGATGCCGCCGTCGGCCGCCCCTTCGTGGCCGATGCGATTGATCGCCCCCACGAAGACGCCGTTGGCGATCGCGTGGGCGCGCTGCATGGTCTCCCACGCGGACGCCTGGGCCTCGCCGAACTCGGCCTTCTCGCTGGGGTGCCAGCCGATCGCCGTGGGGTAGAAGAGGACTTCCGAGCCCTGCAAGGCCGTCAACCGGGCGGCTTCGGGGTACCACTGGTCCCAGCAGACGAGCGTGCCGACGCGGGCGTGCTTCGTCTCGAAGCTCTTGAAGCCGAGGTCGCCGGGGGTGAAGTAGTACTTCTCGTAGTACAGCGGGTCGTCGGGGATGTGCATCTTGCGGTAGCGGCCGACGAGCGAGCCGTCGACGTCGAGCACGACGGCCGTGTTGTGGTACACGCCGGCCGTCCGACGCTCGAAGATCGAGCCGACGACCGTCATCTTCGCCTCGCGGGCGACCTTCGCCAGGGCCTCGGTGGTCGGCCCGGGGATCGGCTCGGCGAGGTCGAACACCGCCGCGTCCTCGGTCTGGCAGAAGTAGGGCGTCAGGAACAGCTCGGGCAGGCAGGCGACCTGCACCCCTTTCGACGCCGCGTCGCGCAGCATCTCCGACGCCCGACGCAGGTTGTCGTCGGGGTCGGCCGAGCACCTCATCTGGATCAATCCCACGCGGAACGGCGGGCGGTTCGCCCTCATGCGCGTCGAGCCTCGAAACCTACAAGTCTGTGAAATCGCTTTCCCAAGGACATGTTACCAATACGCCCACCGACCGGCTAACGCGCACCGCCGAAACCCGGCGGCGTACGACCGGCGATGTGGCGGCGAATCCGCCGGCCGTCGAGTGTCGGCTCGCACCGACTGCGCGGCTCATCTTGTGAAGAGCCAGGTCGCGGCCTCGCGGGCAATTTCGTCCGGTACGGAGTGAGGACCGACGAATTCACGGTAGGCGACCTCGTAGCCCGCGTCCCGGAGTTTCGGCAAGATCACGCGACTGCAACGCTCCATCGGCAGGACCGAGTCGTTCGTCCCGTGTGAGAGGTAGATGCGGGGCCGACCGTGCCGCTTTCCCGGCGCCATGAAGCCGGGCGAGAAAGCGATCACCCGGGTGAACAGGTCGCCGTTGGTCAGCCCCAACGAGAGCGCGTAGCTGGCACCGTCGGAGAACCCGCACACGACCACGCGATCCGGGTCGACCGAACATCGGCCGAATGTCTGAGCTAGCGACTGCTGGATGACCTCGACGTCCGGACCGAAGCTACCAAGAATGGCGTCCCAGGTCCGGCCGCGGGACGAAGGGGCCAGCAAAATCAGGCCGGCGTCGTCGGCCTGCCCTCGAAGCAGAGCGATTCCGTCTTTCGCGTCGCCGCGCGCCCCGTGGAGCACGACGACCAGCGGCGCGGGCCGCTTGGGCCGGTAACCGACGGGCACGTACAACAGGCCGTCTCGAATTTCGTCCATGCCGAGCCGATGCAGCCCGGCCGCGGCAGCCTCCGTCAGACGTCCTGGCCGAGCGGAGAGTCGGCCGCCGTCTCCCTCGGAACCATCCAGGGTCGATCGTCCGGCCCTCATAAGCGCCTTGATCTCCTCGGTGCCATCGACGGGCTCGGCTTCACCCATCCACGAGACAGCCGCGACGGCCGCCGCCCCGACGACCGAGAGAAACAGCGTCATCCACGGCGGCCGGTCCGCGGATCGACTTTTATCCCGAATCCAAGAGGAACCCCACCGCATCCCGCATCCCCCGCCCCCCATTTCTCCACCGCCGATTCCCTCACCTGTTGTACGGCTGGACGCGCCGGAATGTTAGGACCTGAAACTGAGTCGAAGGTCTTGATACCACCATACCCTGGCCAGGCCCCCAGACCGGCCCCGGTTGAATCGCGGGGCTGTCGCCGGTAGGCTCTGTTCGACGTCCGCGGGGCCGCGCCCGCCGCTTCCAGATCCTTCCTCCACGCAGAAACAGGGACCTCGCCGCAATGGGAGCCGAAGAACGCCTCGCCGCCTTGAAGCTGGAGCTGCCCCCCGCCCCGAAGCCGGTGGCGACCTATGTCACGGCCCTGCGCGTGGGCGAGTTCCTCTACGTGTCGGGCCACGGCCCGCTGAAGCCCGACGGCACGATGATCTACGGCAAGGTCGGCGACGACCTGGACATGGAGGCCGGGATCGCCGCCGCGAGGCAGACCGGGCTGGCCATCCTGGCGACGCTCAAGGACCACCTCGGCTCGCTCGACCGCGTCGTGCGATTGGTCAAGACGCTCGGCCTGGTCAACTGCCCGGCCGACTACAAGGACCAGCCCAAGGTCATCAACGGCTTCTCGAACCTCATGCAAGAGGTCTTCGGCGAGGCCGGCGTGGGCACCCGGAGCGCCTTCGGCGCGGGGTCGCTGCCCGGCGGGATGGCGATCGAGGTCGAGGCCATCTTCCAGGTCAAGGATTGAGGCCCCCATGGGTCGCCTCGACGGCTCGCGCTGCCTGATCGTCGGCGGGACCGGCGGCATCGGCCTGGCCTCGGCCCGGCGGTTCCGCGACGAAGGCGCGCGGGTCGTCGCCTGCGGCCGCTCGCCCGAGACCTGCGCCGCGGCGGCCGCCGACCTCGGGCCCGGCGTCGCCGTGCTCACGGCCGACGCCGCCGTCCCGGAGGACGTCGACCGGTTGTTCGCCGAGGCGGTCGAGATCCTCGGCGGCCGGCTCGACGTGCTCTTCCACGTCGCGGGCCTCAGCGGCCGGCGGTTCGGCGACGGGCCCTTGCACGAGTGCTCCGTCGCCGGCTGGGACGCCGTCCTCGACGCCAACGCGCGGTCGACGTTCCTGACCGACCGCGCGGCCGTCCGGCAAATGTTGATGCAGGAGCCCGATGCCCGCGGCCTGCGCGGCACCGTCCTGAACATGGGGTCGGTGCTGGGCTGGTCGCCCGCCCCCGACTTCTTCGGGACGATCGCCTACGCGGCGAGCAAGGGGGCCGTCGAGGCGATGACGATCGCCGCGGCCTCGCGGTACGCCCGCGACCGCATCCGGTTCAACCTGATCGCCCCGGCCCTGATCGAGACGCCGATGGCCGCGCGGGCCTGCGGCGACCCGGCGATCCTGGCCTATCTGGCGGCCAAGCAGCCGATGGCCGGCGGCCCCGGCTCGGCCGAGGACTGCGCCGAGGCCGCGCTCTTCCTGTGCGAGCCGGCCTCGCGGTTCACGACGGGCGTCGTCCTGAACGTCGACGGCGGCTGGTGCGTCTCCGAGGGCCGCCTCCCCGACGCCCCCCCTCCCCCGACCTTCGAGAAACCATGAGCGACGACGTCCTCTCCCAGTACCTGCGCGCCGCCCGCGCGGGGCTTGACGCGATCGAGGCCACCCAGCTCCCGGCCGTCCGCCAGGCGGCGGGGCTGTTCGCCGATGCGATCCTGGCCGACCGGCTGGTCCACGTCTTCGGCACCGGGCACTCGCGGATGGCCGTCGAGGAAATGTTCCCGCGCTACGGCTCGTTCCCCGGCTTCCACCCGATCGTCGAGCTGTCGATGAGCTTCCACAACCCGGTCGTCGGGGCCAACGGCCAGCGCCAGGCGATGTTCCTGGAGAACGTGCAGGGCTTCGGCCCGGTCCTCTGGCGGAACTTCGCCGTCAGCCCCGCCGACGTGCTGCTCGCCGTCTCCAGCAGCGGCTGCAACGCGGTGACGATCGACGTGGCCGCCGAGGCGAAGCGGCTCGGCATGGCCGTCGTCGCCCTGACGTCGCGGGCCAACGCCGACGTCTCGACCTCCAAACACGAGTCGGGGCGGAAGCTCCACGAGGTCGCCGACCTGATCCTCGACCACCAGGCCCCGCCGGGCGACTCGGCCGTCTGGATCGTCGGCCTGTCGACCCCCGTCTCCCCCGTGTCGACCGTGACCGGCTGCACCCTGATCAACCTCGTGAAGGCCGAGGTCGCCCGCCTCCTGACCGAAGCCGGGAAACCGCCGAAGGTCCTCACGTCCGCCTTCCACCTCGGCCCGGAAGCCGCCCTCCGCCTGTTCGAAGAGACCTACGACGACTACCGGCGGCGGATCGGGGTCCTTTACCGCTGAAGGTCGGTCCCTCCCGGCCACGAGGCCACGGGCCTGGTCCGCATTCCGGACCATGCGACGTGCGCGACCCGGGACCGCGGCCGCGCCAACGCCGCGAGCCGGCCCGCGATCGCGACCGCAGGTTTCGCCGCGCGCCCCCCGGCGCCGGGCCCGCTCGACGGGGGCGGGGCCGCGATCGCCAGTGTCACGCCAGCCGGGCGGCTCGCCGACGTCGAGGCTGCGGCCGTCGCCCGCACGGCCGCCTCCGGCTGGATCGTGAGCTTGTAGACCCTCGTCGACGCCATCGTGTTCCAGGGGTCGCCCAGGTAAACGAACTGGAAGTAGTGGTCGCCCACGGCGAGGTTCCGGGTCGCGAACGTCGCGATGGAGCTCGAAGTGCCGTCCCCGGCGTCGACGACGGGGACGAGCGCGATCGGCCGGCCGCCGTCCAGCACCATAACGCCCCCGGTCGGCGGCCTGTCGAGGAGGGTCGTCGCGACCCGAACGACGAGCGAGACGAGGTCGCCCTCGCCGGCGGTCCGCGGGGCGGCGACGGTCAGCAGCGAGGCGTCCCGGGTCACGATCTGGTGGAGGGTCGCACTCA
Source organism: Paludisphaera mucosa (assembly GCF_029589435.1). NCBI lineage: Bacteria > Pseudomonadati > Planctomycetota > Planctomycetia > Isosphaerales > Isosphaeraceae > Paludisphaera > Paludisphaera mucosa. The sequence goes on from NZ_JARRAG010000002.1 coordinate 2,774,029, forward strand.
CGGCCGGGAAGTGGTCGAAGGTCGGCCCGTAATCGATCCGGACCTCATGCGTCGCGGCCGTCATCGGCACCTTGACGATCCAGTTGACCCATCCGTCCACCAGCGGGGCCCAGACGGCCCAGTCGCCGAAGGACGCCCGGACGGACCCCGTGGGCGGGCGGCCCGGGTCGGATGATCGGAAGTGGGCGAGGATGCCGGTTTCCTGCCCGACGGTCATGGGCCGCATGTAGACATCAATGGAGACCGAGTCGGGCACGACTTCGATCGAGTAGGGGCCGGACGTGGTCGTCGCGCCATGCTCGTCGACGAGCATGGCGCGGAAGAGTCGGCCCGAGTCGTCGAGGCTCGCCGTCCGCGTGTACCACGGCCGCGACGCGCCGTGGATGTCGACCCAGGCCTCGCCGTCGGCGTACTGCCACCGCACCGACGCATAAGTGCCCTGGACGTCCGCCGCGAAGGTTACGGATTCCCCCCGGACGACGCGGCCCTCGGCGGAGGGCGCTGCGGGCGAAGGAGACCAGGGCCCCCCCGCCCCGCCGCCGGCTCCCGAGGCCGCCGGGGCCGTCCCCGCGAGCGGCGCGGCGAGCCCGCCGGCAACCGAGGAGCCCGTCGGCCTGATCGTCACGCGATAGACGCCCGACGACGCCGCCGAGGTCGTCGGGTCGCCCAGGTAGACGAGTTGGAGGTAATGGTCGCCCGCCGCCAGGCCCCGGGACGAGAACGTCGCGACGACTCGGCCGCCCGCGGCGGTCGTCTGCTCGAACGCGATCGGCCGCCCGCCGTCCAGGAAGATCACGCCGCCGCGAGCCGTCGCGAGCGACGACGATGGCGAGATCACCGCGGCGAGCGAGACCGGATCGCCTTGCGCGGCCTCGATCGGGGCTTCGAGCGTCGCGGTCGCCCCGGCGCGGGTGACGACGAGCATCTCGCTCACGTTGTCGACGACGATTTCGCCGCCCTCTCGGGCCTGATAATACAGGCCGAGGAAATGAGACCCGACCGGCATGGTCGGAGATATCCAAAACGTCGCAAGCCCGCCCTCAATCGTCCTATCCTCAGAGTAGTAATCACCGAGCGACAACGTCAGGACGCCGCCGTCGGGGATCGTCGTCAGGGCGTCCGTCGAGGCGACGCGTACGGTGATGGTGGCGCCGACGGTGCCGTAGGGGAGCGGATTCCGGCTGATGTAAGTCGAGAACGAGATCGCGGGCTCGACCACGACGAGCGCGGCCGGCGCGCCGACGGCCGACTCCCCCGATCCGGGGTCGGTGACGACGACGCGGACCAGCATGCCGGAGTTCGCCGCGACGGCGTCGACGGTCAGCCAGCTTTGCGTGTGCCCCGCGACCGTCGCGGTCGACGACGTCCCCTCGGCGGCCGACCAGGTCGCGCCGCCGTCGCGGCTGGCGTCCCACCGGGCCGACAGGCCGGGGTCTGCCGCGGCCGCCGTGAACGTGGCGGTCCGCCCCGCGATGACCCGCACGTTCGTCGGCTGGTCCAGGATGAGCGGGCTCGGCGCGAACGCGTAGGAGTCGACCTTGATCGTCCCCTCGCCGCCCGCAACCGAGCCGTATCGAGACGCGCCGACGTACAGGAAGCCGCCCCGGGCCGCCAGGGCCGCCCCGAAGTGGTCGTCGACGGCCGGGTCGTTCGGCGAGTCGAGGCGCGACTCGACATGCCAATCGTCGCCCCTGCGGACGAAGACGTAGACCGAGCCCGCGCGGTGGGTCGGCGACGTCAGGTTGGTTGTGGCCGCAACGGCGACGGTGCCGTCCTCGTTCAGCGCGACGCGGCCGGCGATCCCTTCGGTCGAGTTCGGATCGACGTCCACCGCGAGTTCCCCCGTGCGCGCCCAGTATCCGCCAAACCGGGTGTAGACCTGGATGGGGGCGGCTTCACGAGGGGAGCCGGGCCCGAAGGCCCCGCCGACCAGCGCCGTCCTGCCGTCGCCGCTGATCGCGACCGAGTCGCCGAACAGGATCGCCTGCTCGGGGGCGGGCATCGTCGCTTTCCCGGCCCAGGACCAACCGTCGACCGGATCGAGCCTGAAGAAGAACGCGACACGGGCGTCGGACCCATCTTCCAACCTCGAGGTGGGCCCGCCGACCACGAGGTTCTCGCCCGCATCGTCGAGGGCGATCGGACCGTCGGAGTCGAAGCCGCCGCCGATGTCGGGCGACGCGATTCGCGAGGCCAGAGCCCAGCCTTCGGCCCCCGCGCGGTAGATCAGGATCGATCTCAGGGAGGGCCAGCCGTCCGGGCCGACGGCGAATCCGGTCACTGCGATCGTCCGGCCGGAAGCGTCGACGGCCGCGGCCGTCCCGAACGTAAGGTCGGCCGGCGCCGTCAGGGTCGTATGGGTCGGATCGGCCCAGCCGTCGACGCCGCGCGTGTAGACGCTATACTCGTCCTGGCTCATCGTGGGGGCGTCTTCCCGGCCCCCGGCGACGAAGGTCGAGCCGTCGGCGCTCAGGGCGACGGACGCGCCGAAGCGGCTTCGATACGCCGGCTCGCTGCGTTGGATCCGTCCCGTCTCCGCCCAGCCGTCGGCGGATTTCTCGTAGATCAGGACGAGCCCGGAGAGCGGCACGCCCACCGCCATCGTCGAGCCGTCGGCCGAGACGGCGATCTGGCACCCCCCGCCGGGGAGATCCGCCGTCACCGACGACGACTGGACGTACGGGTCCACGACGAGGGGATAGACGGCGTCGGCGTCGTCGACGCGGATCGCGACGGTCGGGCCGCCGGGGGTGGCGTCGACGGTCATCGCGGCGGGGATCGCGCGGCCCTCGGCGTCGTAGGCGATCAGCCCGCCGTAGGTCGCGACGGGCGTGCCGTCGGCGCGGGCGAGGGCGACGGACGTGCCGCCCGGCAAGGCGGTCGGGATCAGGCCGCCGACGGCGAGGGCGATCGTCAGCGGGCCGTCGGCCGGGGAGCCTTCGGGCCGGGCGTCGAGCGTGAAGCCCTGCTGGAGCCCGAGCGGGCCGTTGACGAACCACTGCGAGACCGCGCCCTGGTCGTACGCGACGCGGTTGGCCTCGACCGTCGCCGCGCCGGGGCCCAGGGGCCGGATGTCGTCGCCGTAGCCGACGCCCCGGACGCTCAGCGACCAGGCGTCCGCCCCGGACCCGATCCGGAAGCCCTCGGCGGCGACCGTTGCGGCGTATCCGTTGACGGCGTTGTCGAGCGCGTACGCCCCGCGGGCCGCCTGCGCCGCGTACGAGACGTCGGCCCGGCCGAGCGACTCCGAGACGGCGTACAGGGCCTCGATCGGCAAGCCCGGGGCGGATCCCGAACTCGGCGTCAGGCGGTCCTCCAGGCGGTCGACGGCCGGTCGCAGCCGCGCGGTCCTCCGGCTCGAGGAACGATCTCGGCCCGCCGGGAGTCGTCCCGGCCCCGGCACGCGGGGGTCGCCCATCTCGGTTTCTCTTTTCGAAGGCCCGTCGCCCGGCGGGGAGCACGGGCGGCGTCGCAGGTTGGCTTCGTCGGCTTCGACGCCGCGAGTCTACCATGTTCTCAACCATGGCTGAAGGCCCGAGCCGGGAGCCTCCTGGCGGCGGAGCGGGCGTCGGGCTACGATCGCGAGCGTGGGGACCTGGCTCGGGCGGACGTCGGGATGGGGCGGCCATGAAACGTTGTGGATGGGCGAAGGACGAGTTGGCGATCCGCTACCACGACGAGGAGTGGGGCGTGCCCGTCCGCGACGACCGCCGATGGTTCGAATTCCTGATCCTGGAGGGGGCCCAGGCCGGGTTGAGCTGGGACACGATCCTGCGCAAGCGCGGGAACTACCGCCGGGCCTTCGCCGGGTTCGACCCGGCCGCCGTCGCCCAGTTCGACGCGGCCGACGTGGAGCGGCTGATGGCCGACCCGGGCATCGTGCGGAATCGCCTGAAGGTCGCCTCGGCCGTCCGCAACGCCGCGGCGTTCCTCGAGGTCCAGGACGAGTTCCGGACCTTCGACGCCTACATCTGGCGGTTCGCCGACGGCCGCCCGATCCGCAACGCCTGGAGGACGATGAAGGAGGTCCCGGCCAGTTCGCCGGTCTCCGACGCGATGAGCAAGGACCTCAAGAAGCGCGGGTTCAACTTCGTCGGCTCGACGATCTGCTACGCCATGATGCAGGCCACGGGAATCGTGAACGACCACCTCGTCGACTGCTTCCGATACGCCGATATCGACCAAGGGTAGCCGGGTCGCGGGCCCTCGCGAATCGCCGTCGGGCGCGTGGGCGCCGATCGCGGGAATTGCGTGCTAGGCTCAGGCCGTCGTCCCTGATAGTCTCTTCGAACCGGCGACGACGCCCGCGCGGCTTTCCGCCGAGCCACCTCGACCCGAACAAAACCCGCGCGGGCGACCTCGGGCGAGGCGGCCCGGCGCGAGCCTGGGGAGTCGCGCCGTGACGATCGATTCGTACCCCGTCGGCTTCCTCGTCCTGATCCCCGGCTGCGTGGCGGCCTCGCTCGTCGGCCTGGCCCTGGTCCGCCGTTCCCTGCACCGGCACGACCTGAAGGCGATCCAGGACGTCGCGAGCTATCTTTACGCCGTGGTCGGCACCCTCTACGCGGTGATCCTCGGGCTGATCGTGGTCGACTCGATGAGCAAGTTCTCGGAGGCCCGGCTGACGGTCGAGTCGGAGTCGAACGCGATCTCCGACATCGCCCTCTTCGCCTCCCAGCTCCCCGGCGATACGTCGCGACGGGTCCGGAGCATCATCGCCGCCTACGTGAAGTCCGCGACCGAGCGGGAATGGCCGCTGATGGCCAGCGGGCGGACGTCGCCCGAGGCCCGTGCGCTCGCGGTGGACCTCTCCCGCGCCGTGCTCTCCTTCGAGCCGAAGTCCGAGCGCGAGTCGGCGATCTTCGACGCCCAGCTCGGATCGGTGACCCAATTCTGGAACAGCCGCCGGACGCGGCTCCTGATCGCCTCCCAGCGCGGGCTGCCGTCGCTGGAGTGGATCGTCCTGATCGCCGGCGGGGTGATCACGGTGGGGTTCACGTACTTCTTCAAGCTCGACGACTTCCGGCTCCAGCTCGCGATCACGGCCATGCTCTCGGCCGTGATCGCCCTGAACCTGTACCTCATCCTGATGTTCGGCTCCCCCTTCTCGGGCGACGTCAAGATCGACCCCGACGGCTTCAGCCTGACGCGATACATCCTCGACGAGGTGCCCGAGAACTGATTCGACCGAGATGGGTCGCCGAGGCGCAGGAAGTGAATCACGTTACGCGATAAGGCAGATCCGCCGCGACTCGTTTAGAGGTGGCGCGTCGATCGGACGTAAAGGAGATGCGGCTCTCTCAGAGGGATGCGGAACTCGTTGCGGGAGGGATACTCTTCCGCAACGGCCACGATCTCCGAGCCATCCACGGCGACCGCCGTGAAGGCCTCAGAATTGGAGAGGTGCAACACCCAGATCAATCCTCCTCCGGGCGGACCGGCCACCGCGACGAATCCCTCCCCTTCGAAAAACCCGCCGCCAGCCTCCACAACCACTCCACTTCCGGGTTCCAGGCTCCGGCACAGTGTATCGACCTCGATCCACTCGCCGGCCCGGCGGGACAGGAGGGATGAAAGGGTTTCGGGCGGACCTGATTGGTATCCGAACTCCGGGGATCCAACAAGCGGGACGAACAGCCCCGTGGCGTAGAGGATGCCATTCTCGGATCGACACTCGTGACGCTCCCATTTGCCCGTTGCGATCCCCATAGCGACACCTTCGCGAGAGGCGACTTACGACTGTCACACAGAAGCCTTTGGAATTTCATTCTATTCCGGGTTTCTCCAGTCCGACATCTCAGGCGATCGGCTCCGTAGTCGTCCAAGCTTACGGATCGAGGAACCCGTACTGCCGGGCAAGTCCGGAATGTTCGATCCCGTCGAGACCATGCGTCATGTTGCGGAAAGGCTGAGATCGGAGCCGGCCGGCCCCGAGACATGGCTGTCGGTTGCATCGACGAGGGGGCGCTTCGACAATGAGAGCCCCTCGACGTCCGAGCGTCTCCGGGCGGGAGGGCCCCTCCGGAGCCCATGTCATGCGCCGACCTGTTCTCGCATCGCTGATCGTCGTGCTCGCCTTCCCGGCCTTCGCCCCGGCGGCCGAGCCGATCAAGCTCCTGGCCGAGAACCCGCGGTACTTCGAGTTCCGCGGCAAGCCGACGCTCCTGATCACCTCGGGGGATCATTACGGCGAGGTGCTGAACCTGGCCCTCGACCAGCGCGCCTACCTGGACGCGCTGCACAAGGACGGCCTCAACAACACACGGACGTTCGCCGGAACCTACCGCGAGACGCCCGGCTCGTTCAACATCCGGGACAACGTGCTGGCCCCGATCCGCGGCCGATACATCGCACCGTGGGTCCAGGTCCAGAAGCCGGGCGAGGCCGAGAAGTTCGACCTCGACCGCTTCGACGACGCCTACTTCGCACGCCTGAAGGGGTTCATGACGCTGGCCTCCGAGCGGGGCGTCGTCGTCGAATTCAACCTGTTCTGCGTGCTGTACGACGACGGGCTGTGGGCGGTCAACCCCATGAACGCCGCCAACAACGTCAACGGCGTCGGCCGATGCCCGCGCTGCGAGGTTTTGACCCTGAAGCACGACGACCTCACCGCGGTGCAGGTCGCGTTCGTGAAGAAGGCCGTGGCCGAGCTGAACGGGTTCGACAACCTGTACTACGAGATCTGCAACGAGCCGTATTTCGGGGCCTCGGCCGAGTGGCAGGCGCGCATCGCCCGGGAGATCGTCGAGGCCGAGAAGGCGCTGCCGCACAAGCACCTGATCGCGCAAAACTACGCCAATGACAAGGCGAAGGTCGAGCGGCCCGACCCGAACGTGTCGTTCTACAACTTCCATTACGCCGTCCCCGAGGCCGTGACGATGAACGGCCATCTGGACCGGCCGATCGGCGACAACGAGACCGGCTTCAAGGGGACCGGCGACCGCGTCTACCGGACGCAGGCCTGGGAGTTCTTCCTGGCCGGCGGGGCCCTCTTCAACAACCTGGACTACTCGTTCACGACGGCCCATCCCGACGGCACGGCCGAGGTGAAGGACCCCACCCCCGGCGGCGGCGGCCCCGCATTCCGCAAGCAGATGGCCGTCCTCGCCGGCTTCCTGGGCGACTGCGAGTTCTGGAAGATGAGGCCCACGCCCGAGCTGCTCTCGGGGAGCAAGCTGTCCGAAGGGGCGCGAGCCAGCGCCTTCTCGCGTCCCGGGGAATACGCGATCTACATCGACCGCGGGCCGAAGGCCGCACTCTCGCTCCACCTGCCGCCGGCTTCGTACCACCTCGAATGGATCGATCCCCGATCCGGGGAGGTGCTCGCGAACGAGACCCTGTCGAGCGCGAATGGGGCCGTTCTCATCGCGAAATCGCCCGAATTCGCCGAGGACGTCGCCCTCAGGATCCGGGCGAAATAAGCGGTCGAGGGGCCGAGACGATCAGCGGTGCTTCTCGAAAGGGATCGTGACCGACTCGCCGTCGACCGTGACGATCAGGTCGCCGAAGAGCTGGTCCAGCGAGAAGAGGCCCGGGGCCGATGTGAACAGCGAGCCGCCCACCGGGTCCTTGGCGTCGGCCTGGAGCTTGAGCGGGACGTCGAGGGGGGCTTCCTGTCCGGGCATTTTGATCTTGAGCGCGGCCGCCGAAGGGGGCGGGGTCAGGGCCGCGGACTTCTCCGGAGACAGGAAGTAGACGGCCAAAACGCCGTCGGCCTTGGCGGTCGCCTTGGGGAGCGGCTTCGAGAGCACCTCGCCGAACCCGCGGTCCTTCGGCAGCGGCACGAGCAGGCCGCCATGCGCTCCGACGTTGTCGGCGACGTAGGCCGCGGGCGGCGCGGTCGTACCGCCGCATCCGATCGTAGCCAGGGCGCAGACCAGCAGGACGTGTCGCCGCGATCCGATCGACGAAGGGGCCATCAAGCGCTCCGAGAGGGGCGAGAAACCCGAGGCGGCGCGAGGCCGCCTCGGGTGCGTGGGGAAGGTCGAGTCCGACTCGCCCGGCTCAGTACGAATCCGAGCTGACGACCTCGCCGCCGGCGCGGGTGCCGACGGCCCGCCAGGTCTCGACCGCGATCGAGTTCTTGACGAACCGGGAGGAGCCGTCGCCCATCAGGACGTTGACGCCGCCGGGGTGGGCGCTCCGGGCCGAGACGATGGCGTGCTCGCCCGGCGTGTCCATGGTCGAGCTGAACGAGCCGCAGTCGATCCCCTGCCAGTTCGGCGGGGCGACGTGGTTGTACATCGTGGCGATGTACCAGGCGAACGGCCAGCCGTCGGAGAAGTCCGAGCCCGGCAGCCAGCGCCCCTGGGCGTTGAAGTTGAACGAGTCGATCCGCCGGGCGCTGAGGCAGTCCGTGAAGAGCGCCTCGCGATCGGGCAAGCCGGCGGCGCGGCCGACGCGGGTGACGTTGTCCGACAGCGAGGGGAGCTGGGTGGCGACCGGGAAGCCCGTCCCCTTGGTGCGTTCGGCGAAGGCGGCCGTGTTGCTCAGGCCGTCGGTGAACTGCGCCATGCTCATGCCCGGGCCGATCGTGAAGGCGCCGTTGCCGCCGGAGAGCGCCGTGATCGTCGACTGGGTGGTGGTCGAGTCCGCCCCGGCGTAGGGGGTCGAGCCGCCGAAGTTGTAGCGGTAGTTGTTCTCGCTGATCCCGCCGGCCGTCGTGTTGGGGTCGGACGGGCAGAGGAACGTGCTCTGGGCGATGGCGAACGCCGTGTAATTCGCGGAGTAGATCGTCGCCTGGCCGCCCGAGGTCAGCCGCGAGACGTTGGGCGCCGAGAAGTTCATCGCGTTGTACGCGTTGACCTGCTCCATGTAGTTCAGGATGTGGCAGTGGACGGAGTAGTAACCCGTCCAGCCCGACGTCGTGATGCTGCCGTAGCTCGTATAGCTCGTCGAAACCACGCCGGCGCCGGTGCGCAGGTCGGGCGTCATCCGACCGGGGGGGAAGACGTTGTGCGTGCTCAGGTAGTTGTGCAGCCCCAGGCCGATCTGCTTGAGGTTGTTCGTGCACTGGATCCGCCGGGCGGCCTCGCGGGCCGACTGCACGGCGGGCAGCAACAGGGCGATCAGGACGGCGATGATGGCGATCACCACCAACAGCTCGATCAGCGTGAACGCGGATCGGGAACGGGGCGGAGTACGTCCGAACATGAAAGATTTCTCGTAATCGGGATGAGGCGGCTGGCCCTGATGGTGGGGCCTCGGAAGCACGGTAGGAAGTGGGCGATCCGGACCGACCGGTAAGTCCGCATCAAACGACGGGACCCGCCCGGCGAGGCCGGGTCGTCACTCAATCATTGTCGCGGGCGATGATGAAGATGACGCGGAGACGGCGCGAAGTTCGGCCGAATCGCCTCCATCCGTCGGCAAGGAGAGGAGGATGCCGGGGCGGATGCAGGATGCAAGGGACGACGACAGCTTACAAGGAGAAGGCGCGATTTCCAAGTCGTGGATTCATTTTCCGCTTACGTGCCGATGGCAGCGATCGCGCGGATTCGACGCTCCCGAGGCACGACGAAATCCCTCGTTCAGCGTCCGTCCGGCTCGAACAGCCTGACCTCCGGATGCATCGTGTAGAGGCGATCGCCCTCGGGGCTCGGGACCAGCACGGCGCTCGAGCAGTTACCGCCGACGATCGGGTTGCCGGGGTATTTCTCCCAGTGGACGAGGTCCCGGGAGCGGGCGAGGTTGGTGGTCCAGTCGCGGACGGCCGCGTCGGCGAGCGCGTGATAGAACATGTAGTAGAAGCCGTCGCGACGGACGACCTGGTTCACGGCGATCATCGCCCGGTCGAAGGGCTCGGGCCCGCGGGCCAGGACGGGTTCGTCCTTGACGTTCTTCCACACCTTGAGGTCGCGACTCGTCGCCAGCCAGACGCCCTGGTCCCCGCGCTCGTAGAAGAGGCGCCACACGCCGTCCTCGTGCCAGGCGGTCGGCGTGCCGAACGAGCCGGGCCCGATGGGCGAGCCGTCGACCTTGCGGACGTCGAGCGGCCCGTGGTCGGTCCATCGAACGCCGTCGAGCGACGACAACCGGTGGGCGACGTCCCCCCTCCCCTCGGCGAACATGTGGTACGTCCCGTCCACCCGGACGACGCAGACGTCCTCGACCCACGACGCACGGAACACGGGATTGGCCGGATCACGCCTCCAGGCCTTGCCGTCGATCGACGTGGCCCGGCCCAGCGACATCGTCGTGGGCCGGTCGCGGTCATACCCGGTATACCAGAGGGTATAACCGCCGCCCTCCGGCAAGACGAACCCGCGCTCGCGGATCTTGCGATCCCAGGTATCCTCGCCCGTGCCCCGGAAGACCGGATTCCCCTCGACCGGCCGCCACCCCGTGAACCGCCACGGCTCCTCGAATGCGCCCGCCGAGGCCCCGCCCGAGACCATCAACCCGATCCCCAGGATCGCCCGCAACATCGACTTCAACATGCTCGACACACCCTCCGACCATTTCGACCACGTTCGCCTTGCATCGCCGACCTCTCGCCGCTAATCTAATCCTGACCCGAAGCTGATCGGGGCGGTAGCTCAATTGGGAGAGCGCAGCGTTCGCAATGCTGAGGTTGAGGGTTCGATCCCCTTCCGCTCCATTCGTCCTAACTGGTTTTAAAAAACCAATTTAGGACATCCGCCGACCCCCGGCGGATCGGCCGAATGACTCCAAGATAGCCGGTCGTGCACCGTCTCTGGAGTTTTGGCCCATTATCACGCCCGTCCCTGGGCCCCGGCCTATCGGGATCACCAGGCCTCAGGCCAGGCGCTCATCAACCTGAACGGGAGGCCGATCGACCAGGGTCGGCACGGTTCCCTACGCTTCGGCGGAGACCGATCGGCCCTGTCCTCAGACTTCTGCCCTCGGTCCGTTGTCGCCGCCGCGAGGCGGCCACGCGATCATCGGGCTGCGGGATTTCACGATCGCGGCCACAGGATGCAGCCGCAGGGGCGCTTCATCCTCCCATCGCCCTCGTCCCGACGCCGACCGCGATCATGGTCGCGACGACGAGCGTCAGGGAGATCAGGAAGAACCGCACGATCGTGCTCACGCTCGGGAAGGGCTTTCGCGTGACGGCTCGAAAGGTGACGTCGAGCAGTCCGAAGGCCAGGCACAGGCCGGCGATGACCATGATTGCAGGGATCATGATCATCGAGCCGGATCCATCCCGTCCTCCCGCCCAGGGCGATTGCGCCATGATGGGTGATTTGCGAAGATCTTGACGATCGGCCTACGGCGGCCGGGCGGGGGCTCGGTTGCGGGAGGCCGACGGCCGAGGTCCTCGATCATGTCGCAGCCGTCTCCCGAGTCCGATCTCGACTCTCCGTCGATCCGCCTTCAGGACCACTTCGCGAGCCTGACCGACCCGCGTCGTCGCAAGGTCACGTATCCGCTGGCCAACATCGTGACCATCGCGGTCTGCGCGGTGATCTGCGGGGCCGACGACTTCGTCGCCATCGCCACCTGGGGGCGGCTGAAGCGGGACTGGCTGGCGACGATCCTCGACCTCTCGGCCGGGATTCCGTCGCACGACCGCTTCAACGCGATCTTCCAGGTCCTGGACCCCGGAGCCTTCGAGAAGTGCCTGCTGAGCTGGATCTCCGAGCTTCACGAGGCCACCGCCGGCCAGGTCGTGGCGATCGACGGCAAGACGTTGCGCGGCAGCTTCGACCGGGCGTCGGGCAAGTCGGCGATCCACATGGTGTCGGCCTGGGCGACGGCGAACCGGCTCAGCCTCGGGCAGGTCGTCGTCGAGGAGAAGTCGAACGAGATCCCGGCGATCCCGGCGTTGCTGAAGCTGCTGGAGCTGAAGGGCTGCCTGGTGACGATCGACGCGATGGGCTGCCAGACGGCGATCGCCGAAGCGGTCCTGGCTCGCGAGGCCGACTACGTCCTGGCGGTGAAGGACAACCAACCGACGCTGCGTCGGGCGATCGAAGACTTCTTCACGAGTCAGATGGAGGACGACTTCGCGAAGGTCGAGGTGGGCCGGTTCGAGACGAGGGAGACGGCCCACGGCCGCGTCGAACACAGGGCCTACTACATCTGCGACGCGCCGGCCGACCTCGCCGACCGTGAACGTTGGAAGGGCCTGGCGGCGATCGGCGTCGCGATCAACATATCCACCCGCGACGGCAGGTCGAGCGACGCGGTGCGGTACTACATCCTGAGCCGCCGCCCCGACGCCCGGGCGTTCGCCGACGCGGTGCGAGGCCACTGGACGATCGAGAATTCGCTGCACTGGCAGCTCGACGTGACCTTCGGCGAGGACGCCTGCCGCGTCCGCACGGGCCTGGCCGACGCCAACCTGAGCGTCGTCCGCCGCGCCGCGTTGGGCCTGCTCAAGAACGAGAAGTCCGAGAAGATCGGCGTGAAGAACAAACGCCTCGCCGCCGCATGCAATACACGCTATATGGAGAAAGTCCTCGCCGGATCATGACTTATGGTGCAATCGCCCTGTCCTCCCGCCGGCGGCGCGATCATGGAGAGGATTTCGACCAGGAAGCCGATCCCCAGCAGGAGCCCGCCCTGGAGGAGCAGGAAGTAAAACGCGAGCCCGGCCCCGGCGAAGGCGAGAAGTCCGACGACGAGCTGGATGGTTCGATTGGGCGAGGGTTTGGGGTCGGCCGAATCGCCGGGGACGACCCAATCCGTCGGTTGGGTGTTCATGAGATTGATCTCCACAGGTGTGTATTCAGTGACTCCTTTCCTGCATGAAAGAAGCGGGCTGGAACGTGCCATGCGACGGTTTCGGGTGCGAGCCGCCCGCGACGGAAGGTCGGGTTGGGATTTATCTTAATGTCCGGGATCTTTCCGGTCAGAAGGCGTCGGACGAGACGACTTCGCTCCCGCCGCGGGTGCCGAGGCCTTGCCAGGTCGCCGCGTCGACCGAGTCCTTGATGAACTGCACGTGGCCGTCGCAGAAGAGCGACTCCACCCCGCCGGGGTGACGGCTGCGGGCGGTCACGTTCAGCGAGAGGTTGCGCCAGTCCGCGGTCGACTTGTCGCTGTGGGGCAGTCCCCCGCGGCAGTCGTAACGCTTGTCGTTCGGCGGCCGGCGGTGGTTGTACATGCTGTGCCCCGGGGCCCCGTAGAGCCACTTGATGCCGCGGGTCGGCTGGAAGCCCGGCGGTGACGAGGTCAGGCAGCGGGCCGCGTAGTCGTCGTCGGAGACGATGGGCGGGCCGTTGCCGGCCGCGTTGTTGCCGGTGATGACGAACCCGCCGAGCGGCTCGCGGGCGAAGGCGGCCGGCCCGCTGAAGCCGGTCGGGGCGCCGGCCGAGGAGCGGATCGACTCGCTGATCGCCACCGTCTGCGAGGTCCCGTCCGTGATGGCCGCAAGCCGCACGGCCGAGTTCTCGAAGAGGATGCCGTCGGGCGGCGTCATCGGCGCGGGCGGCGTCTGGACCACCGAATAGCCCGAACCCACGTTCAGCAGGTAGTTGTGGCCCGAGTACATGCCGCCGCCGACCTGGACCATCGGCGGCCCGCCGTCGGACGGGCAGAGGAACATGGAGACGACCATCACGGCCGCGGTCTGGTTCGCGGCGGCGCTGGTGGTCGTGTAGTCGGGGTCGGGGTTCATGCTGAAGTTCATCGTGTTGAAGACGGCCCCCTGCTCCAGGAACGGGAGCATCTGCGAATAGGCCCCCCAGCAGCGGCCGTTGCCGGCGACGTAGGTGTTGATCCGGCCCGGCGGGAAGACGCCGTTGGCCGATTCGTAGTTGTGGAGCGCCAGCCCGATCTGCTTCAGGTTGTTGGAGCAGCTCATGCGGCGGGCCGCCTCCCGCGCCGCCTGGACGGCCGGGAGGAGCAGGGCGATGAGGACGGCGATGATGGCGATGACCACCAACAGCTCAATGAGCGTGAAGGCGGCGCGACGACGGAGGATACTCATGAATAGGCCCGGGTGATACAGTCGTGTCCGTCTCCGACACCAACGTGTCGGGCTTCCTGTTATACGGGGTTGAACGGTTCGATTCAATCGTGGCGCCAACGGATATGATCATGGCAAACTCCCTCGCGCTCGACACGAATCTCCGCGGCAGCCGGCTCCTGCGGGGCTGGTCGCAGGAGGATTTGGCCCGAGCCTCCGGCCTCTCGCGTGCGGGCGTCAGCGCCATCGAGACCGGGCGCCTCGTCCCCTCGGCCGCGGCGGCCCTCGCCCTGGCCGCGGCGCTCGACTGCCGCGTCGAGGACCTGTTCCGCCTGCGGGGGCCCGACGTCCCCGAGGCGGCCTGGGCGTGGCCCCCGGGTCGCGAGCCGTGCCGATACTGGCGGGCCGAGGTCGGCGGCCGGCGAATGCTCTATCCGTACGAGCCGACCCTCGCGGGGGCCGTCGCCCACGACGGGGTCTTCGAGGGCGGACGCTTCCGCGAGGGCGACGAGGACGAGGCGGGCCGGACGCTGGTGATGGCCGGCTGCGACCCCGCGGTTGGATTCCTGGCCGCCGGGCTGGCCCGGGTCGCGAACGTCCGGCTCATCGCCCTGCCTCGTTCCAGCCGGGCGGCCCTGGACCTCCTCGGCCGCGGCCTGGTCCACGTCGCGGGCGTCCATCTCGCGGGGGCCGACGAGCCGGGCGGCAACGGGTCGATCGTCCGCGAGGCGCTGGGAGCGGGCTACGAGCTGGTCCGCGCAGCCTCCTGGGAGGAAGGCGTCGCCCTCGCGCCCTGCGTGCGCGCCTCGTCCGTGCGGGCGGCCGTCGATTCGAAGCTCCGCTGGGTGGGTCGGGAGATCGGGTCGGGGGCGCGACGGTGTCTCGATGAGCTTCTGGAAGGCCGGAGCCCGCCGCGAAGGATCGCCTCGGACCACCGCGGCGTGGCCGAGGCGGTGCGACACGGCTGGGCCGACGCGGGCGTCTGCCTGCGACTGGTCGTCGAGGAAGCGGGCCTGGGCTTCCTGCCCGTCCGAAACGAGGGCTACGATCTGTGCTTCCCCGAGCGGCTGGAGGGGGACCATCGGATCCAGGCCCTACTGCGGGTGCTGCGTTCCCCGTCCCATCGCAAGCTGCTGGGGGAGTTGCCCGGCTACGACAGCGCCGAGACAGGGGAGCTGCGACCGGTCGACTGAGGGTCTCAGGATCAAAGGATGCGGATCATGAGAGATCTCCACGCGGTCGGCTTGCTCGCTTCGATCGGGATTCTCGCCGGGCCCGACGCCCCGCCAGGTAGCGAGGCACAGGCCCCCCGCCCCAGGCTTCGAAGGTCCTGCTCCGAATCGGCGGCGAGGTACCAAAGCCGATCGACCTGGATGCCGAGGCCTTCGCCCGCCCGCCGCAGCGGTCGATCCGCGTCAAGGAGAGGGACGGCGCGGAGGCCGAGTTCGAGGGCGTCCCGCTCTTCGAAGGGCTGAGGGCCGCCGGGTTCCCGTTCGGGGAGGACCTCCGCGGCCCGGCTTTGGCGAATCACCTGGTGGTCGAGGCTTCCGACGGCTATCGGGCCCTGTTCGCGCTTCCGGAGCTGGACCCGTCGTTCACCGATCGCGTCATCTTGCTCGCCGACCGCCGCGCCGGCAAGCCGCTCGACGATCGGCAAGGACCTCTGCGGATCGTGGCCCCCGGCGAGAAGCGGCCGAGCTGATGGGTGCGGCAGGTCCTCGGCCTGAAAGTCGGCACGAGATGAGGCTCTCGGCTCAAGGCTTGTCGATGAGGACCTCGGACGCCTTGAGCACGGCCTTCACCTCGTCCCCCTTTTTGAGGCCGAGCCGCTCGGCCGATCCGCGCGTCATGGCGGCGACCAGTTCGACGTCGCCGACGGCCGTGACGACCTCAGCCATGACGTCGCTGAGGGCGCAGGACCGGGCGTGAGGTTGCTCCAGGAATTCGCGGCCGGCGGTCGACCGAGTCCTGGCGTCGAACGACGGCGAGGGCTCACCTCGGCTCCGGCCGGCTGAGGTGCTTGTGGAGGAATCGGAAGGTCCCCTTGCCGTTGATCGTGTGGGGGCCGTCGAAGACCTCCATCTCGCAGCGGTCGCCGATCTTGAGCCGGGCGTCGTAGAGGTTGAACACCTTGGCGAACTCGTACGCCACGGCCTCGTCGGACGAGACGCCGTCGTGATGGCCGCGTTCGACCATGAACGGCCGAGGCGCGATCAGCGCGGCCATCTCCGCATAGTTGAACGTGCTCCCCAGGTCGAACTCGAAGATCTCGTACTCTCCGGTCCGGACGTAGCTGTGCGGGCTTCGCGTCGACGCGTTCTTCCAGACCCATTCGTTGAAGTCGGCCGAGCATATGGAAAGGCAGTAGTTCTCGACCAGCGGCGGGATCCGCATGGCCGACTTCCCGCCGTAGCTCAGCCCGTAGAAGGCGATCCGCGCGGGGTCGACCTGAGGCAGGGTCTTCAGCCAATCGGTGATCTGCTGATGCTGGGGGACGATCATCGAGAAGAGCGTCTTGCCGAGCGGATTGGCCTTGCGCTGGAGGGTGCGGAAGCGGTCCTCGAAGATGTACAGATTCTGGGGTGCGAACGTGATGAAGCCTCGCTCCGCCAGCCGGACCGCGTATTTGTGATAGGCCGGGTTCTCGACCCGGGGGTCGGCGAGGTCCGTCGGCCGCCCTTCCAGGCCGTGCTGGCAGACGACCACGGGGCGTTTCTCGCCCTCCTTCATCCCCTTCGGCATCAGCAGGATCCCCGAGGCGAAGAGGTCGGGGAAGACGTCCATGACGACCTCGTAGCCCGTGAAGCCGGGCTCGTCGAAGATCTGCCGCGAGCGGACGTTCGGCGGGAGCCTTTCAAGGTCGAAGCGGCCGACGACCTCGGTCGCGAACCGCTCGCGATAGGGCTCGACCGTCTTCGCGTAGGCCTCGATCGACGTCGTGTCGAGGTCCTTCATGAACTCCTTGCGGACGAACGGGCTCTCGACGAGCAACTGCTGGGTGTGGCGGTCGATCTCGTGAAGCTGCCGGTCCTGACGCGCGACGAGCGCGGCGGCGGTCGGCCGCGGACCCTGCGGCGCCGGGCCGACCGGGGCGAGCTTTCGAGTGGGCTCCAGAGCGGCGAGGAACGCGGCGAGCGCGGGCTCGGACGCGAACGGTCCCTGGCCGTCTCCGCTGGCGAGGACCGAGAGGACGGGCCTCGGTTCGAGGCCGGCGATCAGCTTCCGGGCCCTTTCGACTTCCGCCTCGACCGTCGCCAACTTCGGCGTGGCGATCCGCCCCGGCGCGCCGCCCTTCCCCGGCCCGTAGACGAACTCGGGGGCCTTCGCCGCCTCGACGACGAGGGGCCGAGGGGCGATCATCGAGGCCAGTTCCGCGTCGCCGAACTGGTCGAGGAGGCCGAAGACGTTGCGATCGACGGGCTGCCGCCACACGTCGTCGCGATCGTCGAAATAGCCGCTCACGCAGGCGGCGTCGATCCTCGGGTCGAGCGCCGCGGCGTAGAGCGCGACGGCCCCCCCTTCGCCATAGCCGAAGACGCCGACCCGGGGTTCCGGCCCGGCTGCGGCGGAATCGACGATCGCCAGGACCTTCTGGACTTCCAGGCCGAGCAGCGTCCGTCCCAGCACGAACGCCGGACGTTGGAGGAATTCGCGGCTGGTCAGCTGAGCGCCGCCGCCCATGCGGGGGGCGACCGCGCGATCGATCAGGACGGGCGCGATCACGGTGAAGCCGCTCTCGGCGAGGCGTCGGGCGACCTGACGCTCGGGCGGGAGGCCGGGCTCGATTCCCGCGAGTTGCTCGGGAGTCTGGTCGGCGTCGGGGACGACGACGATCACCCCGCTCGACGGCCCCTCCCCCCTGGCCTGGACGAGAAGCCCCTCCCCCGTGACGTCGCCGATCACGGGCCACCGGATCGCATGGATTTCAAGCGCATCGCCGACGAACGAGACGAGCCCCTCGCCCTGGATGCGGGCGGGCTCGGCGAAAGGGACGCGAGGATCGCGGACGCCCAGGATGTGCGCCAGCCTCCTACGATTGGGCTCGATCGACCGTGGGTAGGCCTCGGCCGAAGAGAAGTCGCGCTTCCAGTGCGAGGCCCGGCCGGCCGCCGATTCGTCGATCTTCCGCAGCAGGAATCGGTCGGCCCCCGCGACGAGTTGGGAGGCGAGATCGCCGGGCATGTCGAGCGGCTTCGTCCCGGCGATCGGCGGCCCGATCGTCCTGTAATCCGGCCCCGGCTCGGAACCCCGGGCGAGCCCCGCGCCGAGAACCGCCGCGAGCATCGCCACGACCGGACGAGTCGCATCCACCCGGACGACGCCGCATCGCTCCGCGAGCTTCCTGAAAGACCGCATATCGCGTCGAACTCCGGGACCGTCGAGGTTGTCGGGCTGGGATTTCGAGGTCGAATCTATCCCAGCCCATCTGCCCGCTCAAGAACGCCGAGCCCGATCGATTCGAAAGTCGGGCGGCCGACCGGGCCGTTCTCGGCGAATGGTGGACGCGGTATGATGCGTCGATCTCCCGCCCCTCCCGGAGGAGCCGCTCCGCCGCGAATGCGGGCCGGTCGCACCGCCCCTGGCACGATCACGATTCGGAGGCCACGTGCTCGAACCCATCCAGATCTCGTCGCGGAAATCCACGTCGCTCCACCCGCTCGAGCCGCTGGGCGCCGAGGAAGTCCGGCGCGCCGTCGAGATCCTCCGGCGATCGGGCAAGGTCACGCCGACGACCCGGTTCGTCTCGGTCGCGCTGCGAGAGCCGGCGAAGGGATCGGTCCACGGCTGGGACGGCGGCGCGAAGCCGCCTCGCGAGGCCTCGGCGGTCCTGTTCGACAACGCCGCCAACGCCTGCTACGAAGCGGACGTCGCGCTGGCCGCCGGCGAGGTTTCGAGCTGGAGGCACGTCCCGGGCGTCCAGCCCACGATGACGATCGACGAGCAGGTCGAGTGCGAGCAGGCCGTGCTGGCCAGCCCCGCGTTTCGCGAAGCCCTCAAGGCCCACACCGGAGTCGACGACGCCAGCCTGGTGATGGTCGACATCTGGAGCGCGGGGAATTATGGGACGGAGGAGGACCGGACGCGACGGCTCGCCCGCCCGCTCTGCTTCCTGCGAACCGACCCGACCGACAACGGCTACGTCCGCCCCATCGAAGGCCTGCGCCCGGTCGTCGACCTCAACACGATGGAAGTGATCCGCATCGAGGATCACGGCCGCTGGCCGCTCCCCCCCGGCGAGGCCAACTACGCCGCGAGCCGGATGCCGCGGTTCCGCGACGACATACGTCCGCTGGAGATCGTCCAGCCCGAGGGGCCGAGCTTCGAGGTCGAGGGCTATCAGGTCGCGTGGCAGAAGTGGAAGTTCGTGATCGGCTTCAACGCCCGCGAAGGCCTGACGCTGAATCACCTGCGGTACGTCGACGACGATCGCGAGCGCTCGGTGCTCTATCGGGGCTCATTGACCGAGATGGTCGTCCCCTACGGCGACCCGGGCGAAACTCAAAGGCGCAAGAACGCGTTCGACGTCGGCGAGTACGGCATGGGCATGTGCGCCAACAGCCTGGAGCTGGGCTGCGACTGCCTGGGCCTGATTCGCTATTTCGACGCCCACCTGTGCGACAGCCGCGGCGAGCCGCTGACGATCAAGAACGCCGTCTGCATGCACGAGGAGGATTACGGCATCCTCTGGAAGCACACCGACCGCCGCCTCCCCGACGCCCCCGAGGTCCGCAGGTCGCGCCGGCTGGTGGTCTCGTCGATCTCCACCGTCGAGAACTACGAATACGGCTTCTTCTGGTACCTGTACCAGGACGGCACGATCCAGTTCGAGATCAAGCTCACCGGCATCCTCTCGATGGGCGCGGCGCATCCGGGCGAGTCGCCGAAATTTGGCGTCCTCGTCGCGCCCCAGCTTTACGCCCCCAATCATCAGCACTTCTTCAACATGCGGCTCGACTTCGACCTCGACGGCGTGGACAACACCGTGATGCAGGTCGACGTCGTGCCCGACGCGATCGACGAGGACAACCTGTTCGAAAACGCCTTCTTCGCAAAGGCGACCCCGCTCAAGACCGAAATCCAGGCCCGGTCGCGGCTCAACCTGGAGACCGCGCGGACGTGGAAGATCGTCAACCCTTCGGTGAAGAACCACGTCGGCGAGCCGGTGGGCTACAAGCTGCTCCCGGGCGACAATTCGGTCCCCTACGCCTCGCCGAACGCCTGGTGGCGCAGGCGGGCCCGGTTCGTCGACAACCACGTCTGGGTCACGCCGTACAGCCCCGACGAGCGCTACGGGGCCGGGGATTACCCCAACCAGAGCTCCGGCGACGGCGACGGCCTGCTCCGCTGGACGGACCAGGATCGGCCGATCGAGGACGCCGACGTCGTCCTCTGGTACACGTTCGGCCACACCCACATCCCCCGGCCCGAGGACTACCCGGTGATGCCCGCGGCGTACATCGGCTTCACCCTCAAGCCGGTCGGCTTCTTCCCCGCCAACCCGGCGAACGACGTCCCGCCGTCGGCGAAGAAGGCGTCCGAGAAGAGTTGCTGCCACTGATCGAGCCGGCCGGACGGCACGCGATCGGGCCGCGACTCTATGCCGGCGTCGCCACGGGCTGCGCGAGCGTTTCCGCCTCGCGCTTCGTCACGGCCTCGGCGGCGAGGTGCGCGCAGGCCGTCAGCGCCACGGTGCTCGCCTGCCACAAGAAGTAGCCCGAGTAGAGATTCTTAGGTTGGAAGAAATACCAGACGCCCAGCGCGGCGATGAAGGCGGCCAGTCCCAGGACGCGGGCGGTCCGGTAGCGATGAAAGACGTAGGCGAGCCAACCCGCGAGCATGATCGGGTTGGCGAGCCACGCGAAGCTCCAGGGCGGCATCCAGCCGAATGCGAGGCACGTCCAGCCGTAGAAGTAGTTTGGGGGCCCATTCTCTCCATCGTAGGTGCAGATCGCCGGGAAGACGCACGCGCCGATGTAAAGGGCCAGGAAGATCAGCGTCAGGATGCGTGTCGGTTTCAACGGCGTCGTCCCCGGGAAAAGGCTCGCGGCGTGCAGCCCGCCGCGGGATCGGACGAATCTCGCCGGACCGGCGCCGACCGGGCGGCTCGACGGCGAGCCAGGTCTCGGCCGAAACCTCAGGGCCCGAGTTGCAAACCGCGGCCCGTCGGCGACGAAATCCGGGATACCATGACCCTGATGCGTTTCCGGTCGAAAAATCAGCTTTGCAGCTCTTGCATGAACATGGGAAAGGGGGCGAAACTATGCCGATTCCTTTCCCCATGCTCCGGAGACTGCATCGATGAGTTCAACCGTGCGGAAGAGGCAAGGACGACGCCGGTCGGGTTTCAGGCTCGAGGCCCTGGAACCTCGCCAGTTGATGGCCGCGGATTTCGATTACGCGATGGCGGAGCGGTTCGGGCGCGACCTGAACGACAACGGGCTCATCGACCTGCCCAACACGGCGACCTATGCCCAGCCGACGACGCTCACGCTGACCTTCTCGGTGCTCGACGACCCGAATCCCGACCCGGCGACGGTCTACGTCTGGGCGATGCAGGGGAGTTCCGGCCCGGCGACGATCGTGCAGCGGACGGCGGCCCAGATCGCCGCCGGAAACCTGCCGACCGTCAGCGTGCCCGGCGGAACCTATGATACGACCTTCCAGGAGATCGTGGGCGGCGTGGTCGTGTACACGGTCGAGAAGCCGGTGAGCGTGCGCGACATCCTGATCGTCAGCCTGGGCGACAGCTACAGTTCGGGCGAGGGGAACCCGGAGCGCATCCAGGGGCTTTCGCTGCCGGATTATTTCCCCTCGGGCACGATCCCGTACCTCCAGACCAGCGACCTGAACGAGCTGGCGCCGGCCGCGGCCTTCACCCTGGCCGCCGGCTTCCTCTCCCAGACGAGCACCGCGCTCTGGGCCGACGGGGCCGACGGCTACTACGGCCCGACCCCCTTCGGCCTGAACATGACCGAGGAGAACCGCGAGTCGCACCGCTCGACGGTGGCCGCGACCGCGCAATACGCCCTGCAGCTTGAGCGGTCCGACCCGCATACGTCGGTCACGTTCGTCCACGTCTCGCAGAGCGGCGCGACGACCCAGACGGCGATCGGGAAGGTCGTCGCCCACGGCATGGAGAACCCGAACTATGTGCTCACGCCCCAAACGCAGCTGATCCAGGCGATCGTGGGGAGTCGCCCGGTCGACCAGCTCTTCATCTCCCTGGGCGGAAACGACGTCGGCTTCAGCACCCTGGCGACGGGCCTGGTTGTGGGCGACATCGACGTGACGGACGTGATCGGGAACGCCTCGACCGTCCAGCCGGGGTCGTTGAACCGGGTCCTGCGCCAGGCCCAAGCGGCGATCGCGAATTCGGACGCGCTGGCCGCCGTCAAGTTTGTCTTCGACGGCCTGGCAGCCGGGCTCCCGGCCGATTACGCGAGCGTGCAGAACGCGCTGAACACGATCGGGGTGACCCCCGCGGCGACGTTCATCACCGAGTACCCCGACCCGACGCGGATTTCCCGAACGTTCATCAACTCGCGCACCGGCCGGCCGTTCACGGTTCCCTGGTGGGGGCCGGCGGTCTTCGACGTGCTCCCCCCCGCCTCGATCTCGGCGACCGAGTCGTACTTCGTGTCGCAATCGATCGTCGGCCCGATGAACCAGGCGATCCAGTCGGCGGCCGCGGCCAACGGCTGGACCTACCTGGGGAACATCTCGAACGCCTTCCTCGGCCACGGCTACGACGCGCCCAAGGTCGGGGATTCGCTGGGGAACCTGCGTTTCATCCGGACGGCGCGCGAGTCCAGCCTGTTCCAGGGGCCCGTGGGCCTGACCGGTCCGGCGGACACCAAGGGGACGCTCCACCCGAACGCCCTGGGCCATCAGGCGATCGAGGCGGCGATCCTCGGCGACCTGACGCCGACGGTCGCGACGACCGTGGCGGTACGCGGAGCCACCGCGAGCGTCCGGACGCTGGGCCGCGCCGCGTCGCAGACGCGGAACGCCGGGCTGACCTACTCGTGGGACTTCGACCGCCTGCCCGGCCAGGGTCGCTTCCGCGCCGACGCCGTCGGCGCCAGAGTCGCGATCACCGGGAAGGATCCGGACGGCAAGCCCGGACGCGTGGCCACCCTGCGCGTCACCAACGCCCTGGGCCTCACGACCGAGCGCGCCGTCTTCCTGAGGACGCGGGTCGTCTGACCGAACCCCGGCGCGGCGGCGAGAGGTCGCCGCGCCGGCCTTCCGAGACGGCGGGAGCCCGATTGGAGAGCCGTCGCCGCTGGGGTAGACTCGGCGGCCGGGGGCTCGAAAGCCACGTGGCTCGGGGCGACCGGTCGGCGGGGGTGACGATGAATCGTTTTGGATGGATCCTGGTGCCGTTCGGGATCGGGCTGGCTGCAGCGGGCGCGGCGAATCACTTCTTGGCCGGGCGGCCCCTCGCCGCCCAGTCGGGTGGCGCGCCGACGCTTTCCTCGGTCGCTCCGGGATGGAACCAGGGCCTCGCCGCCCTCCCCCACCTGGGTTCGACTCGCTCGCGTGCGATCACGGCCGAGAACCCGACCGGCGAGAAGGCCAGGGGCGGCATGGCCGTCCCCGACCCCACCGAGAAAAAGTTCCCCGCCTCGGGTCGCGCCGCCGACAAGCTCGGGCAGGGCTGGAAGGTTCGGCCGTTCCTCCGGGTCGATCGCGGCGCGACCGCGACGTTGATGAACGTGGAGGGGCCGGGCGTCATCCAGCACATCTGGATGGTCGAGGGCCTGAAGCGCGCCCACGTCCTCCGCTTCTACTGGGACGGCGAGGACTCGCCCTCCATCGAGGTCCCCGCGCCCGATTTCTTCGCCGTCGGCCACGAACGGTTCGCCCCGGTGAACTCGCTCGCCGTGGTCGTCAACCCGCGCAATGCGCTGAACTGCTACTGGCCGATGCCCTTCCGCAGGCACGCGCGCGTCACGCTGACCAACGAATCGCCCGCCGAGGACCTCGACCTGCTGGCCTATCAGATCGACTACGCCGAGGGCGAGGTCCCGGCCGATTCGGGCTACCTCCACGCCCAGTTCCGCCGCGCCCGCACCGACGTCGAGAACCCGTACGTGATCCTCGACGGCGTCCGCGGACGGGGCCGGTACGTCGGCACGTTCCTGTCCTGGGTCCAGCGCGAGAAAGGCTGGTTCGGCGAGGGCGAGGTGAAGTTCTTCCTCGACGGCGACGACGAGTTCCCGACGATCTGCGGCACCGGGACCGAGGACTACTTCGGCGGCAGCTACGGCTTCCCGTCCTCGTTCAGCGGCCCCTACTCGGGCACCGTACTGCCCGCCAGCGACGCCGGCGAGCCGCCCAATTTCTGGAGCCTCTATCGCTGGCACCTGATGGACCCCGTCGCCTTCCAGAGCGACCTGCGAGTGACCGTTCAGGCCCTGGGCTGGGAGGGCCCCTTCTACAAGAAGCTCGACGACGACATCGCCTCGGTCGCCTACTGGTACCAGACCGAGCCCCACGCCCCCTTTCCGAAGCTTCCCCGCCTGGCGGAACGGCTGGCGACGGTGCTGCCGACGCCCGGATCCTGACCGCGGCCGGTTCGAGACGACCGGGCCGCCGCGGTCCATTCAACCGCGACGGGCGATCACGGTGAGCTGGATCGCGCGCCGGACGCGGAAGCCGAGCTTCTCGTAGAGCGACTTCGCGCCGTTCTCCGACTTCACGTGCAGGAACGGGGTCCCGCCCGCCGCGCGGATCTGCGACGCCAGGTAGGCGACCAGCGTCCGCGCGTGCCCCCGACCTCGGAAATCGGGATCGGTGCAGACCGCGCTGATCTCGGTGAATCGGCCCGGCCGCAGCCGCTCCCCCGCCATCGCCGCGAGGCGACCTTCGAGGGAACGGATCCCATAATATCGACCCATGACAATGGTCCGCGTCAGGAACGGCCCGGGTTCGGTCGCGGCGGCGAGGGCCGTCATCTCCGCGACGTCGGGCCGGTCCAGTGCCAGGGGGGGCGGCGACGACTCCGCGGGCGTCGCCGGGGCCGCGGCCGCCTCCGTCCAGACCATCTGGTCGATCAGGCGGGCCCGGACGACTCGCCAGTCGCCCGGCGCGCGGACCGGCTCGGTCGTGAACAGGGCCACGGCCTCGTCGGGGCCGACCAGATGCGCGAGGTCCCGGAAGGCTTCTTCCGACGGCTCCAGCAATCCGGCGAGCGGCGAGACGTCGCCGGGATACCGCCGCGCCGAGCCGTGGATCCGAGCCGTCGCGGCGTGCCCCGTCGTCAGCGAGGTCCAGATGGGGTTATCGAGCTGCCTGGAGTTCTTCATGGCCAGTTTCCGCCCTCGCAAACGTCGGCCCGACCGGGACGACGTGGCTCGTCGCGAGGCCGGCTCGACCGCCCCAGAACCGGTTCGACAGCTTCCTCAGGACGACGTAGAACGCCGGAGTGAGGAAGAGCCCGAAGAACGTGACGCCGAGCATCCCGCTGAAGACCGTCGTCCCCAGGACGCGCCGCATCTCATATCCCGGACCGACCGCCCGCGCGAGCGGCAAGACGCCTAGGATGAACGCGAACGACGTCATGATGATCGGTCTCAGCCGCAGCCGGCAGGCCTCGACGGCCGCCTCGAAGGGGGTGTGGCCTTCCTCCTCCTGGTGCTTGGCGAACTCCACGATCAGCACCGCGTTCTTCGCCGCCAGGCCGATGAGGACGACGAAGCTGATCTGCGTGATCAGGTTGTTGTCCATGCCGCGAAGCCACACGCCCCCCAGCGCGAACGGCAGGCAGACCGGGGCGATCAGGATGATGGCCAGCGGCAGCGTCCAGCTCTCGTACTCGGCCGAGTGGACCAGGAAGACGAACAGCACGCAGAGCGGGAAGATGTACAGCGCCGAGTTCCCCGCCAACTGTTCCTGATAGGCGATGTCCGTCCACTCGATCGACATGCCTTGCGGCAGGACCTCCCGGGCCAGGCGCTCGATCGTCTGGATGGCCTGGCCCGAGCTGTACCCGGGAGCCGTGTCGCCCTGGACCTCGGCGGCCGGATACATGTTGTACCGCACCACGCGATCGGGGCCCGTCTCCCAGCGGACGTCGACCGTCGAGCCCAGGGGGACCATCTCGCCGGTGGCGTTACGGGTCTTGAGCTGATTGATGTCCTCGGCCTGGTCGCGGAACGACTCCTCGGCCTGGGTGCGCACCTGGAAGGTCCGGCCGTACAGGTTGAAGTCGTTGACGTACGCCGACCCGAGGTTCACCTGCAACGTGTCGAAGATGTTCGTCAACGGCACGTCGAGCATCTGCGCCTTCACGCGATCGATCTCGGCGAACAACTGGGGCGTGGTGGCGCCGTAGATCGTGAACACGCCCGCCAACGCGGGCTCCTTGCGGGCGGCCGCAATCAGCTCCTGCGTCGCCTCCTGGAGTGCGCGGGCCCCGTGCCCTTCGCGGTCCTGGATCAGGAATTTGAACCCGCCCGAGGTCCCCAGCCCCTGCACCGGAGGCGCCGGGATGACGAAGATGTTGGCGTCCGGGATCGCCATCAGCTCGCGTTGCACGTTGACCAGCTCGTTCAGGATGTTGGGCTGGTCGTGCGCATGTTTCCGCTCGTTCGGCAGCGGGGGGCCGAAGAAGATCACCGCGGCGCTGGGGTTGTTGGAACGGGCCGCCCCCGAGTAGCCGACGAACTCGACCGTGTGGCCGACGACCGGGTTGCGGCGGATGATCTCGCTCGCCCGGCGGACGATCGCGTCGGTCCGCGCCAGCGAGGCCCCGTCGGGTAGCTGGATGACCGTGATCAGGTAGCCCTTGTCCTGCCTCGGGATGAACCCCGCCGGGACCGTCCGGAAGCCGTAACACGTCAGCCCGATCAGCACCGCGTACATCAGAAGTGGGATCGCCAGCCGTCGCAGGAGCCAGCCGACGACCCTCGCGTAACGGTTGGAGACGCCTTCGAACACCCGGTTGAACCCGCGGAAGAACCAGCCAAAGGCGAGGTCCCAGAGCCGGCCGAACCAGTCCTTGCGGGCGCCGTGCGGCTGGAGCAGGATCGCGCACAGCGCGGGGCTGAGCGTGAGCGAGACGAAGGCCGAGATCAGCGTCGAGACCGCGATCGTCAGCGCGAACTGGCGATAGAACTGGCCGCTGATCCCGGCGATGAAGGCCGTCGGCACGAAGACCGCCGAGAGCCCGACCGCGATGGCGATCACCGCGGCGGTGACCTCGTCCATCGCCTTGTGGGCCGCATTGCGTGGAGACAGCCCGGCCTTGATGTGGCGCTCGACGTTCTCGACCACGACGATCGCGTCGTCGACGACGATGCCGATGGCCAGCACCAGGCCGAACAGCGAGAGCATGTTCAGCGAGAAGCCGAACGCCGACATCGCGGCGAACGTCCCCACGAGCGACACCGGGATGGCGATCAGGGGGATCAGCGTGGCCCGCCAGTTCTGCAGGAAGATCAGCACCACGATCACCACCAGCACCGCGGCCTCGTAAAGGGTGTGGATCACCGAGTCGATCGACTCGCGGACGAAGACGGTCGGGTTGTAGGCGATCCGGTACTCCAGGCCTTCGGGGAAGTTCTTGGAGAGGCGGTCGATCGTCTCTTGCAGGGCCGCGGCCGTCGCCAGGGCGTTCGAGCCGGGCCGCTGGGTGATGGCCATGCCGACGCCGGTCTCGCCGTCGACGTAGCTGTTGATGGTGTAGTCGCGGGCGCCCAGCTCGATGCGGGCGACGTCGCCCACCCGCACCACGCGGCCGTCCTCGGCCGTCTTGATGATGATGTCCGAGAACTGCTGGGGATCGATGAGCCGGCCCAGCGTCTTGACCGTGAGCTGGAAATCGCCCTTCGTCGCCTGCGGCGCCTGGCCGATCACCCCGGACGCGACCTGCAGGTTCTGCCCCTGCATCGCCTTCACGACGTCGGAGGGGATCAGCGACAGGTGCGACAGTCGTTCCGGGTCGAGCCAGATGCGCATGCTGTATTCGCGCAGGCCGGGCGTGTTGATGCTGCCCACGCCGTCGATCCGCGACAGGGCGTCGCGCACCTGGATCAGCGCGTAGTTGCTCATGTAGAGCTGGTCGTAGCGGTGGTCGGGCGAGACGAGGTGGATGACCATCAGGATGTCGGGCGACGCCTTGAGGGTCGTG
The DNA here is from genome assembly GCF_029589435.1 of Paludisphaera mucosa. Lineage (NCBI taxonomy): Bacteria > Pseudomonadati > Planctomycetota > Planctomycetia > Isosphaerales > Isosphaeraceae > Paludisphaera > Paludisphaera mucosa. The sequence continues at coordinate 2,802,045 of NZ_JARRAG010000002.1, forward strand.
ACGCCCTGGCGGCGGACCTCCTCGGGGAGGCGGGGCTCGGCCGAGGACACGCGATTCTGGACGAGCACCTGGGCGTTGTCGAGGTCGGTCCCCAGCTTGAACGTGACGGTCAGCTCCATCTGGCCGTCCACCGTGCACTGCGACGACATGTAGAGCATGTCCTCGACGCCGTTGACCTCCTGCTCGATCGGTGTCGCCACCGTGTCGGCGGTCACCTCCGGCGAGGCCCCCGGATAATTGGCCCGCACCACGATCGTGGGGGGCACGATGTCGGGATACTGGGCCGCCGGCAGCGCCAGGTACGAGATCGCCCCGAAGATGGTGATGACGATCGAGATCACCGTGGCGAAGATCGGCCGGTCGATGAAGAAGTGCGCGATCCTCATGGCATCATCCCCTCAGAGGTCCTCTGCTCCGTCGACCCGAGCGCGGTCGCCGGCGGCGACGGCGGACGCTCTCCCGACTCCGCCCGGCTCTTCGCGTACGAGGGCAGCCACCGCCCCTCGGGGAGCGGCTGCGCGTCGTCGGGGAGGCCGTCGTCCACGACGAGGGTTTCCTCGAAGGTCGCGTCGACGAGGCTCCCCGGCTTGACCCGCTGGAGGCCGCGGAGCAGGATCTTCTCGGGTCCGGCCAGGCCTTCGCGGACGATCCGCAGCCCCTGCACGCGCCGGCCGATGTCGACCTTCTGGCGATGGATCGTGTTCCCCTCGTCGACCACGTAGACGAACTTCTCGGACTGGTCGGTCGCGATCGCCGAATCGGGGATCAGCACCGCGTCGTGGCGGCCGCTCCCCGGGATCCGCACCTTGGCGAAGAGGCCCGGCGTCAGCGACAGGTCGGGGTTCGGCAGGATGGCGCGGCCCCGCATGGTGGCGGTCTTGCGATCCATCCGGTTGTCCAGGAAGTCGAGATGCCCCTGGTGCGGGAACCGCTTCGACTCGTCCGCCAGCCCCACGAACACGGGGAGCTTCGAATGGCGGAGGTCCGTGAGCTTGCCCGCCTCGACGAGCCGCATGTACTTCAGGAACGATTGCTCGTCGGCGTCGAAATAGCAGTGGATCGGGTCGAGCGAGACGATCGTCGTGAGCAGGGTCGCCTGGTCGGTCCCGCCGCTGATCAGGTTGCCGTCGGTCACGACGCGGCGGCTGACGCGGCCGGTGACGGGGGCCCTCACCTCGGTGTAGCTGAGGTTCAGGCGGGCGGTCGCCAGTTGCGACTGGGCGGCCCGCATGTCGGCGGCGGCCGTCGTGACGGCCGCCTTGGCGAGCGCGACCCGGGCCTTCTTCACGTCCCGATCGGCGCTCGTTTGCTTGAAGCTCGTCTCGCGGATGTCCAGCTCTTCCTGAGCCAGCGCGTTCTTGGCGACCAGGCGCCGGGCCCGGCCCAGCATCAGGACCGACAGCTCGCGCTGCGACTCGGCCGACTCGACCTCGGCGTCGGCCTGGACGCGCTGGGCCTCGGCCTCCTCGGAGCGGGCGACGGCGCGGGCCAGGTCGGCCTCGGCCTGCTCGACGGCCAGGCGGAAGGGCCGCTGGTCGAGGATGCACAGCAGGTCCCCCTTCTGGACGATCTGCCCCTCCTCGAAATGGGTCGATTCCAGGTGGCCGCTCACCCGAGCCCGCACCTCGACCGACTCGATCGGGTCGATGCGGCCGACGTACTCGTCCCATTCGACGATCGGCTTGCGGACGGGCGACGTGGCCACGACCTTCGCGGCCGGCGCCGCCGGGGGGAGGCCCTCGCGCCGGCAGCCGGCCGCCAGGGCCAGGAGGAGCCACGCCGGCCACGAATACCGTGCGAAAGACCGGCGGACGCGAGGACCATTCATGACAACCGCCCCATCTCGAGAAAACCGAAATCGTCGTTCCCGGAGCGACCCCCAATTCGAAGTCGCGAATCCGCCGCAGGTCCTGATTTGCATATACAACTCAAAAGGCCGAGTCCGGCTCCGAACGGGTCACGCATCCGGCGGACCGTTCAGCGCGTCTCGGTCTCTTCGAGGCGCCCCTCGTCGATCACCCGGTGCAGTTCCTGGATGAACGCGCCGCCGAGGAGTTTCTCGATCTCGGCCTGGGCCTCGTCCCACGCGGGCTTGACCTTGTGGAGCAAGGCGCGGCCGACCGCCGTGGCCTCCAGGCTCAGGCTCCGGCCCGAGCCGGGCGTAGAACGGATCCAGCCGTGTTCGACGAGCCGCTCGAGGTCACGGCTCAGGGTCGACTTCTCCAGCCTCAGCCGGCGGCAGACCATCGACGGGGCCAAGGGCCCCCTCGCGGCGACGACCGTCAGGATGTTGATTTGACTGGAGCGGATCCCATACGGCCGCAGCTTGGCGTCGAAGATGCCGCTGACGACCCGGTTCAACGTTCGAACCCGGCCCGCGAGGCATTCGGCGGCGAGCTGCTGCACGATCTCGTCTGACATGGGACGCCCCCCTTTTGCAGTCCATTGTATATGCAACTCAGTGTGGGTCAAGCGATCACCCCGGATCTCGACCTGAGGCGACCGATCGGCGGCGAGCGAGGTAAGAACGACAACGCCGCATCCCCAGCCTTGGCGGGGGGAGCGGCGTCGTGGAGCAATCAGCGTGGCCGTCGCGTCGCGACGGTTATTTGTTCATGGCCTTGGCGGCGACGTAGATGACGGCCGCGCCGACGATTCCGCCACCGCAAAGCATGTAGAGCATCGAGTATTCGATCGCGGCGTAGAACACCGGGACTTGCGTGAGAACGTGCATCGAAAGTTCCTCACCAGTTAAGTTGTCGTGCCGGGGACGCCTCGACCAGGCCGGCCCGAGCGGGCTCGATTCTGCATGAACGAGAAGGCAAACCCGATGCCGAACCACGTTGGGAAGGGCTGCGAAACGACTCGCCGGCTTGCGGTCGACCGCCTTGTACCGCGAGGGCGCCGACCTGCGAGAAAGCCGGACGATCCATGGCTGAGATCGACAGAGGTCGCGAAATCTCATCTGTGTGCGGCGACCCATGAGCGGGTAAAATTCGTCGACGCCACTCTCGCGGGGCGACCGCATCAGCCGCTTCCGCAATCGCTCGTCCGTCGTCCGACGCCACGCCCCGGCGATTCCTTCTTCGCTCGCCTCGGGAGCATCTCGTCATGTTTCACCTGGGCAGGTCGGGCCGAATCGGCCTCCTGGCGTCGGTCGCGATGATCGGCGGATGGGTCGCGTGCCTCGGGGAGGAACCGGAGGCGGACGGATCAAGCCGCGAGGCGTTGAGCCGGTTCGTCGGCCTCTACTGCGCGGAGTGCCATAACGCCGAGGACAAGTCGGGGGACCTGGACCTGGAGCGACTCGTCGCCGAGGGCGTCGAGGCCAATCCGCACGCCTGGGAGAAGACGGTCCGCCGGCTGGCCACCCGCCAGATGCCCCCCGCCGACGCGGTCCGGCCCCGAGAGCGGGCTTATGAGTCGATCCTGGCGACGCTCGAGGCCTCGCTCGACCGCGCGGCCGCTGATCGGCCCAACGCCGGCCGGACCGAGACCCTCCGCCGCCTCAACCGCACCGAGTATCAGAACGCGATACGCGACCTGCTCGCCCTCGACGTCGACGCCTCGGCGCTCCTGCCGAACGACGAGTCGAGTCGGGGCTTCGACAACATCACGGTCGCCGGCCTGTCGCCCACGCTCCTTGACCGCTACATCACCGCGGCGCAGAAGATCAGCCGGCTGGCGATCGGCGGCCAGGGACGATCCCCCGGCGGGGACACCTTCCGCATCCGCGGCGACGTCACGCAGGAGGAGCACGTCGAGGGCCTCCCGCCCGGCACGCGCGGTGGGGCCCTGATCCCTTATACGTTCCCGCAAGATGGGAATTACGACGTCCAGGTCCGCCTGACCCGCGACCGCGACGAGCACGTCGAGGGCCTGCACGAGCCGCACGACCTGGAGATCCTCCTCGACCGCGATCGCCGGGCGCTGCTCACCGTGACGCCGCCCAAGGTGGATACGGATCACCAGAAGGCCGACGAGAAGCTGAAGGTCCGCATCGCGGCGACCGCCGGCCCGCATCAGCTCGGCGTCACCTTCTTGAAAAACCCCTCATCGCTGCTCGAAACCAAGCGCCAGCCGTACCAGGCGCACTACAACATGCACCGGCATCCCCGGCTCTCGCCGGCGGTCTTCCAGGTCTCGATTACGGGACCTTACGCGGTCAAGGGGACCGGCGAGACGCCCAGCCGTCGCCGGATCTTCGTCCGTCGCCCGACCGGGCCCGACGACGAAGTGGCGTGCGCCCGCGAGATCGTCTCCTTGCTGACCCGCCACGCGTATCGTCGCCCCGTCGCCGATGCGGACCTCGAAAAGCCCATGGAATTCTATTGCTCGGCGCGTGCTGATGGGGACTTCGACGCGGGGATCGAGGCCGCGCTGGGCGCGATCCTGGTCAGCCCCCAGTTCCTCTTCCGGATCGAGCCCGACCCGCCGGGAGTCGCATCGAAGACGGCGTATCGCATCAGCGACGTCCAGCTCGCCTCGCGGCTGTCGTTCTTCATCTGGAGCAGCATCCCCGACGACGAGCTTCTCGACTTGGCGAGTCGCGGCGAGCTGCACAAGCCGGACGTCCTCGAAGGCCAGGTCCGGCGGATGCTCGGCGACGAGCGATCGCGGGCGCTCGCGACCAACTTCGCCGGCCAGTGGCTGCACCTCCGCAACCTCGATTCGACGACGCCCGACCTGCGGCTCTTCCCCGACTTCGACGACAACCTGCGGCAGTCCTTCCGTCAGGAGACCGAGCTGACGTTCGAGAGCGTTTTGACCGAGGATCGCAGCGTGCTCGACCTGATCCAGTCCGATCACGCCTTCCTCAACGAGCGGCTGGCGAAGCACTACGGCATCCCGAACGTCTACGGCAGCCGCTTCCGCCGCGTCTCGCTCGGCGAAGGAGGCGAGCGCGGGGGCCTGCTCCGCCAGGGGAGCATCCTGACCGTGACCAGTTACGCCACCCGCACGTCGCCGGTGATCCGCGGCAAATGGGTGCTGGAGAACATCCTCGGCACGCCCCCGCCGCCTCCCCCCGCGGACGTCCCGGCGCTCGAGGACAACACCGTGGCGTCGAACCTCTCGGTCCGCGAGCGACTGGCCAAGCATCGCGCCGACGTCGCCTGCGCGAGCTGCCACAAGCTCATGGACCCCGTCGGCTTCTCGCTGGAGAACTTCGACGCGGTGGGCCGATGGCGCACCCAGGAGGACGGCAAGCCGGCCGACGCCACGGGCGGACTCCCCGACGGCACCACGTTCACGGGGGTCGACGGCCTGGAGCGGGCCCTGCTCAAGCGTCCCGAGCTCTTCGCCGCCGCCCTGACCGAGAAGCTCATGACGTTCGCCCTGGGGCGCGGGGTCGAAACGTACGACGCGCCGGCCGTCCGCAAGGTCGTCCGCCAGGCCCCCGAACGGGGCTATCGTTTCTCCTCGCTGATCCTGGGAATCGCCTCCAGCACGCCGTTCCAGATGAGGAACTCCGAATGATCGTCATGAAGAAGGCCCTGCCGAGGCGGACGTTCCTGCGGGGCGTCGGGACCGCGCTCGCGTTGCCTCTGCTGGACGCGATGGTCCCCTCGATGACCGCCCTGGCCGCGACGCCGGCCGACCCGTCGCGGCTGCGACGGCTGGGGTTCGTCTACATGCCGATGGGCTGCGACCTGCCCCGGTGGACGCCCCCGGGCGGCGACGTGCTCGACGTCCTCTCGCCGATCCTCAGCCCGCTGGAGCCGGTGAAGAAGTACGTCACCGCGATCAGCAACCTGGAGCTGCGGAACGCCTACCCGGGCACGCACGCGACGTCCAACGCCTCCTTCCTGAGCGCGGCGCGGGCGAAGCTGACCGAGAGCACCGACTACTACCTGGGCACGACCGTCGACCAGATCGCCGCGAAGCAGCTCGGCCGCGAGACCCAGCTGCCGTCGCTCGAGATCGCGATGGACCTGCTGTCGACGGTCGGCCAGTGCGACAACGGGTATGCGTGCGTCTATCAGAACAACCTCTCGTGGTCCTCTCCGACCACGCCGCTGCCGGCCGAGGCCCATCCGCGGATCGTCTTCGAACGCCTCTTCGGCGAGGGAGGGAACGCCGTCGAGCGTCGCGCCGCCTTGAAGAAGCGGGCGAGCCTGCTCGACTCCGTCGCCGAGGAGATGGCCCGCCTCAAGAATCAGCTCGGGCCGGCCGATCGCGAGAAGGTCGCCCAGTACCTCGACGCCGTCCGCGAGGTCGAGCGGCGGATCCAGAAGGCCGAGGCCGACTCGCGGGAGGACGCCCTGCCGGACCTGGACCGGCCCGTCGGCGTCCCCGCCTCGTACGCCGACCACGCCCGTCTGATGTTCGACCTCCAGATCCTGGCCATGCAGGGCGACGTCACGCGGGTCGTCACGTTCCAGCTCGCCCGCGAGACGAGCAACCGGACCTATCCCGAGATCGGCGTGTTCGACTCGCACCACCCGCTGACGCACCACGGCAACGACCCGGCCAAGATCGCCAAGATGGCCCGGATCAACCAGTTCCACGTCTCGCTGTTCGCCGAGTTCGTCGCCAAGATGCAGGCGACCCGCGAGGGTGACGGTTCTTTGCTCGATCACTCGCTCTACCTCTACGGCAGCGGCATGGGCAACCCCAACCTCCACGACCACAAGGACCTGCCGATCCTCGTCGCCGGCGGAGCCGCCGGCCGCATGAAGGGCGGCCGCCACATCCGCTTCAAGGAGCCCACGCCGCTGGCGAACCTCCACCTGACCCTGCTCGACAAGGTCGGCGTGCATCTCGACTCCTTCGCCGACAGCCGCGGCCAGGTCGATGAGCTGTTCGAGCCGCTGGCGATTTGAGGGCGTCGGTCGCGAGGAGATTTGGGTCAGATCGGGCCCATGCCGGCAGAAGAGTTCGCCACGTCGATTTTTGATATCATCAATCCGCTCGCCGGCCGGGCCCGCTGAGCTTGGTCGTTCGGCCGGCGGAAGGACGAGATCCAACAATGATGCGGTGGCTCCTTCCAGGATTCACATTCCGCCGTGTCTTGCTGGCGACCGCCATCGCCTGCCCGCTCTCGGCCTCGCAGATCGGCTATACCACGGGCCGTTGCTGCCCCCTGTGCTTTTCTGGTCAAACCGCCCGATTCTATCGCTGCGCTCTCGTCACTCGGACCCCGGACGGGCAGACGCATATAGAGTACGGGACCCCGCTCGGTTGGTCCTGCCGCCGTTGCGGATTGGATTGGTGGTCACGCTCCAAACCTCGTGCTTCTGCGGATCCGGACCGCCCTGGAAGCGATGACAGATTGCCTTGACCTGATCTAGCACCTGCCAAAAAACGCCGAAACGGCGGATTTCAATTCCATGGCGACTCACGCCCCGTTGAGACGGGCGGGACCGGCGGGGCGACGAACGGCGCGGAGACGATCGGCATGGCTCGAAAACGCGGGATCGCACTGGCCGGGCTGCTGCTCTTCCTGATCGTCGCCGGCGCCGGCGCGGGGGGACTGGAATCGCCCTTGCCGGATGCGGCGGAGAAGCAGAATTCGGCGGCCGTCCGCAAGCTCGTCGGCCAGGGCGTCGACGTGAACCAGGCCCAGGTCGACGGCATGACCGCACTGCACTGGGCGGCCCATCATGACGACCTGGAGACGGCGCGATTCCTCGTCGCCGCGAAGGCCGACGTCAAACGCGCGAACCGCTACGAGGTGACGCCCCTGTCGCTGGCCTGCACGAACGGGAACGCGGCGATGGTCGAGCTGCTGCTCGGGGCCGGGGCCGACCCCAACACCCGGCTTCGCGGCGGCGAGACGGTCCTGATGACCGCGGCGCGGACCGGGAAGCTCGGCCCGGTGCGGGCCTTGCTCGCCCGCGGCGCCGACGTGGACGCCCGCGAGCGGCGCGGGCAGACGGCCCTGATGTGGGCGGCGGCCGACGGCCATGCGGCGGTCGTCGAGGCGCTCCTGGCGGCCCACGCCGATTTTCGCACGCCCCTGCCTTCCGGCTTCACGCCCCTCTTCTTCGCCGTCCGCGAGGGGCGGGCGGACGTGGTGCGGCTGCTGCTCAAGGCGGGCGCCGACGTCAACGAGGCCATGCAGCCGAAGAAGAACGCCGGCCGTGGCCCCGCCCGCGGGACGAGCCCGCTGATCCTGGCCGTCGAGAACGGCCATTTCGACCTGGCCGTCGAGCTGCTCAAGGCCGGCGCCGACCCCAACGACCAGCGCTCGGGCTTTACGGCCCTCCACATGATGAGCTGGGTCCGCAAGCCGAACCGCGGAGACGGGCTCGACGACGCCCCCCCTCCCATCGGCAGCGGGACCATGACGAACCTCGACTTCGTCCGGGAACTCGCGGCCCGGGGCGCGAACGTCGACGCGCGGCTGGCCAAGGGGGCGGGAGGCCGCAGCCCCGTCGCGAAGTCCGGGGCGACGCCCTTCCTGATGGCCTGCGTGACGGCCGACGTGCCATTCCTGCGGACGCTCCTGGAACTTGGGGCCGACCCGTCGACCCCCAACTCGGACGGCTGCACGCCCCTGATGGCCGCCGCCGGCGTGGGCTCGCTCGCGCCCGGCGAGGAGGCCGGCACCGAGACCGAGGCCTACGAGGCCGTCCAGCTCGCCCTCGAACTCGGCGGCGACGTGAACACCGTCGACGCCAACGGCGAGACCGCCATGCACGGCGCCGCGTACAAGAGCCTCCCGTCCGTCGTCCAGTTGCTCGCCGATCGCGGGGCCAAGATCGAGATCTGGAACCGCAGGAACAAGCGGGGCTGGACCCCGCTGATGATCGCCGAGGGCCACCGGCCGGGCAACTTCAAGCCTTCGCCCGAGACCATCGTCGCGATCCAGCGGGTCATGGCCGCCGCGGGCGTCGCGCCGCCGACGGACGCCCCGCAGGCCGAGATCCGCAAGGGATACGAGGCCGACTCCGCGGCCAAACCCACGCCGTGAGGCCGAACGCCGAAGTCAGGCGACCGGCGTGTTCTCGATGTCCCCCGGATGACGTCGCGGGCCTGGGCGGCGAGGTTGGGGTCGGCCGCCGAGGCCGAGACGACGATCCAGGTGCCGTTGGCCTGGGGCACGCAGACGATCGTCAGGGTGACCGCGTCATTGCCGCCGACCACCAGGTAGTCGACGCCGTCCGCCCCCTTGACGACGATCAGGTTCTGGCCCACCAGGGCCTGCTCGGCGAGCATCAGGCAGCCGCCGGGGGAGGAGGGTTTCACGAACGTCCCGTAGACCACGTACATGGAAGGCTCCCGGTCGCCGGCGTGATGGTGCGTCGTCCCGGCGCATTGTACGAGGCCCGGCCCAGGCTTGCGATCGGCCGGCGGCGGGGGCATCATGGCTGCCGATCCTTCGTCGCAACCTTCCTCGAAACGAGACGACCGAGAGACGAACCATGATGAAACTGCTGTACGTCGCGTCGTTGCTGCTGCTCGGAGCCGCGCTCGCCTACCCGGCGCTCGCGACCGCCCCCAAGGACGAAGCCGAGGGGCCGCCGCTCGCGCATATGGTCTTCTTCACGCTCAAGGACCACTCGAAGGACGCGGTCGAGGCCTTCGCCAAGGACTGCGAGACCTACCTGACCAAGCACGAGGGGACCGTCTACTTCTCGCTGGGCAAGCGGGCCGAGGACGTGGAGGAGCCGCCCAGCGTGAAGGACTTCGACGTCGCCCTGCACGTCGTCTTCGCCGACAGGAAATACCGCGACAAGTACCTGAAGAGCACCCGGCACGACGAGTTCGTCGCCGCCATCAAGACCCGGGTCGAGAAGGCCCGGGTGTTCGACTCGTACCTGGCCAAGCCCTGAAAACGGCCCGCGGGGAGGCCCGACTCGCTCGCCTCCCCGCATCGCCGCTCAGATGGTCCAGTCGGGCGTCTTGCCCTGGGCGGCGAGGTGGGCGACCGTCGTGCGGTCCAGGATGTCGACCTGGGAGGCCTGGATTCGCTCCCAGAGCCGTGCGAGGGCGTCGAGCGTGGAGCGCCGGGCGGGACGCTCCTGGAAGCCCTCGCCGTCGATCACGCGAAGGACGTCGCCCAGCGAGATCGTCGCCGGGTCGCGCGCCAGGCGGTAACCGCCCGAAGAGCCCCGCGTGCTGTTGACCAGCCCCGCCCCCTTGAGCCGGATCAGGATCTGCGTCAGGAAGGTCTCGGGGATTTCGTAGGCCTCGGCGATCTCCCGGATCGGCACCGGCCGGTCGCCCTGATGGCGGTCGGCCAGCGCGATCACCGCCAGGCACGCGTATTCCGCCTTGGCCGAGATCTTCACGAACACCCCTCCTAGCTTCGGGCCGCGTCCCCGTCGACGCCCGGCGAGCCCATCAGTTCCAACAGGGCTCGAGCATCTTCTGGAACTTCGACGGCTGCGTCGCCGCCAGGGCCTGCTCGTACGCCAACCGATACACCGCCGCCCAGGGCCCCGCCACCATGAAGCCGCCGGCCGTCGGGACGAACGAACCCGTGACACGCGTCGCGTGCGTCGAGGTCGCGACCGAGGAGACCGACGCCGTCGAAGTGGGGACCGACCAGGTGATTCGCGACATGACTGCGTGCGCCTCGGGAAGGAGTGCCTGACAACCTCACTACCTCAACATTACCATTCCTATCGTCATGGTCAAGTTGAATCTTCAGTATCCCTACCCGATTTCTAGGGGGGGCCTTCGGGCGCGCTATTAGGGCCCAACGGACGTCGCGGGCGCGACTCGGCGAGATGCGACGCCGAGGTCGAGACGCCCTCGCGGAATGCGGTCCTTGTCGATCAGGCTTATCTGGAAGGTCATGATCCATAAGAATTATCTTATGAATTGTCTTGAAACCCGCATCCGGCGCGACTAGAACTAGGACCGTGCGGGGCGGAGTTCGACCCCGAGCCGGAAACGTGCGAGGCCGGCGACCTTATCCTGGGGAGCTTCGAGATGACGACGATGATGATGGAACGGTCCGGCATGGCGATGAACATGGGCATGAACATGGGCATGGGCGGGATGACGACCGGCGCGACCATGCCGACGACCCCGCAGTGGATGATGGTCCCCCGCTGCACCATCACGATGGAGAAGTGCGCCGGCGGGATGAAGATGGTCTGCAAGTGCGACGACAAGATGTCGGCGAGCATGATGCAGAACCTCTGCACCATGATGGCCGGCGGCATGTGCAGCGGCTGCATGATGATGAACGGCATGATGATGTGCTGCTGCAACATGACCATGGGCATGTGCAAGTGCGAGATGACCGACGACGGCGTGACGATGACCTGCACCAGCGGCGACGCCGAGTGCTGCAAGATGATCCAGGCCTGCTGCGACTGCATGACGACCATGATGAAGTCCGGCTGCGTCTGCTGCGTCTGCATGAACGGCATGCCCGTCTGCTGCTCCTGCTGAGCGAGCCCGGACGGTCGCCTTCGAAATGCGACGAAGCCGCCGCGACGCCCCGGACGGGACGCGTCGCGGCGGCTTCGCGCTTCGAAACAGGAAGGCCCGCCCGCAGGCCGGCCGCCTCAGATCGTCCAGTCGGCGACGTAGAGGAAGCCGAGGTCCTGGTTTTCCTTGACCAGGTCGGCGAAGGTCGTCTCGTCGACGACGTCGGCGATGGCCTGGCGGACGCGGCCCCAGAAGCCGACGAACGGGCACTGGCCGGGATACTCGCAGGTCTTGGGGCGGGACTGGCTGACGCAGTCGACCGGTGCAACGGGGCCGTCGATGAAGCGGATCACCGACCCGATGGTGACGTCCTCGGGCTGCTTGGCGAGCAGGTAGCCCCCCTCGGCCCCGCGCCGGCTGTTCACGAAGCCGCCGCCCTTGAGCTGGCTGAGGATCGCCTCCAGGAATTTGATGGGAATGTGCTGCCGCTCGGCGATCTCGTTGGCCTTCATCGGCGCGGACCCGCGATATTCGGCCAGGGCGTAGATGGCCCGCAACGCGTAATAACACTTGGCCGATACGGTCATTCGAACGCTCTTTGATGATTCGATGTCGCTCGCGCCGGCCCATCTCCGGCCGCGCCACCCATTCCTCGAAACCCGCTACCTTTCATTCTACTCCGCAGGTGCCGACGAGAAACCCCCGATGTCCGTCGAGATTCTCGGGTTAGTAGGAAATCCAAGGAAACCCGCGGCCGCAGATGTGTTGCGGAATCCGGGACGGACCCTGGTTCCTGGGGCCGACCCTTCGTCGCCCCGACGGCCGTGCGTCGAGTTGGAGATCGGGCGTCGTTCGGGGCCAAATTCCCGTTTCGTCGCTCTCACGCCATCAAGCGCAGGTGGTTCCAGGCGAGAATCTCCTGGTCGCAGCCCCGGAACCCTCGCACGGTACGTCTCAAGATCCGCGTTTCACGATCCACCGGAGCCCGATCGCGTCGCGTGGATTCAAGGTCCCTCGGATCCCCAAGATGGTCCCGATCGTCTATCATCCCCGTTACAACATCACGGCCTTCGGCCTGGAGCGGCTCCATCCCTTCGACGGCCGGAAGTACGGGCGAATCCGCGACGCCCTCATCCAACGCGGCCTTCGGCGACCGAATGACTTCATCCGACCCGCCCCGGCGCGTCGCTATGAGTTGGCGAAAGTCCACACGCCGGACTACTTGGGGTCGCTGTGGAGTTCGAACGTGCTCGCCGGGATCCTGGAAGTCCCAGCGGTGCGGCGGCTCCCATGGTGGTTGATCGACTGGCGAATCCTGGGGCCGATGCGCCTCGCGGCGGGCGGGACGATCGAGGCTTGTCGGCTGGCCCTGGAACACGGGCTGGCCGTGAACCTCGGCGGCGGTTTCCACCATGCGGCGGCCGATCGGGGAGGCGGCTTCTGCGTCTACGCCGACATTCCGATCGCGGCACGGCTGCTCCACGACGAGGGCCGCCTGCGCACCGTGCTCGTCGTCGACCTCGACGCGCACCAGGGGAACGGCGTCGCGTCGATCTTCCGGGGCTGGATCTGGGCTCGGATCCTCGACGTGTACGAGCACAACCTCTTCCCGCTCCACAAGGAGCCCGAGGATTATCCCCTGCCCGTCCCGCCCGGCATGACGGGGAGCGACTACCTCGAGGTCGTCCACGCCGCCCTGCCCCACGTCCTCGACGAGGTGCGTCCCGACCTGGTCGTTTATAACGCCGGCTCGGACCCGTTCGACGGCGACCCGCTCACCCGGCTGAAGCTGTCTGCGAACGACCTCGTCGACCGCGACCTGCTCGTCGTGACCGAGGCCCGCGATCGCGGCATCCCCGTCGCCATGGTCCTCTCCGGAGGCTACTCGGCGCTCTCCTGGAAGATCCACGCCGACGCCGTCGAGGCCCTCCTGACGCGATTCGATCGGGCCTGACCTCCAACGGCAGCCCATCGCCCAGCATGGGGAAGCGCGCTAGAATCGGCGGCTGGCGCCGGATGCCGGCGCCGCCCGAGAGAGCCAGGAGCGGAGGATCGACCGATGTCGCACGGTTCGTTCGCATCGCGGGGGGTGAGAAGGCGGACGCGAGGCCGGCGATTCGCAATCCTCCTGGGCGTCCTGTGGGCGACGTCGGCGGTCGCCGGCGTCGAGCCCTGGGCCGATCCGAAGCTCCCCGTCGCCAACGGCCTGCGAGTCTGGCTCGACGCCTCGCGCCGGCCGCCGGGCGCGGAGGCGTCGTCGAACGCGGACCTGGCGACCTGGGCCGACGGCTCGGGCGAGCGTCGCGACTTCGTCCAGCCCGAGCCGAAGGCCCGCCCGCGGCTCATCGAAGTCGACGGCCGGTCGTTCGTCCGGTTCGACGGGGCCGACGACTTCCTCGAAGCGAAGGGGTTCGAGGGGGGCCTGCGCGAGGCCACGGCCTTCCTCGTCGTCGCGCCAGCCACGAACCTGGGCGCGTTCCGGGGGCTGCTCGCCGGGGCCGAGACCGGTCGGAACGACTACACCTCGGGCTTCACCATCGACCTCGGCCCCCTCGCATCGACGCGTCTCGACGCGATCAACGTCGAGGGCCGCGGCTTCCAGGGGTTCTTCAACGTCGTCGACTCCCCGCGCGACCTGCGCGAGGCCGTGACGATCGCGGTCCGCATCGGCGACGGGCCGGCGGGGTCGGAGATCGCCACGACGATCGACGACCGCCCGCAGCGTCCCCGCGCGCGACGGGTCGAGCCGATGCGGCTCGACCGGCTCACGCTCGGCTCGCGGCTCTACAGCAACGAGGCCCGGCCGCCCTACATCCAGGGCTTCCTCCACGGCGACGTCGCCGAGGTCCTGCTCTACGACCGCGCCCTCAAAAATGCCGAGATCGACGCCGTCCGCGCCTACCTCGACGCCAAGCACCGCGGGCTCACCGACGTCCTCCGCACGATCCCCGAGGCGGACGGCCGGCGGCGGCTGGAGACGGTCAAGAATCCGCCCCCCTTCCAGATGCTCGTCCCGGGCTTTGAAGTCGTCGAACTGCCGATCGATTTGAAGAATGTGAACAACCTCAAGCGTCGGCCCGACGGCAAGCTCTTCGCGGTCGGCTACGACGGCCAGATCCACGTCCTGTCCGACACGGACGGCGACGGCCTGGAAAATCGCGCCGAACTTTTCTGGGACGGCCGGGGCTCGATCGTCTCGCCGCTCGACGCTGCCCTGACCCCGCCGGGGTATTCGCAAGGCTCGGGGCTGTTCATCCCCTGCAAGGGGAAGTGCGTGCTCGTCGTCGACGAGGACGGCGACGGCCGCGGCGACCGCGAGATCGTGGTCGCGAAGGGTTGGCCCGAGCTGGTCCACAGCGTCGACGCGATGGGCGTCGCCCTGGGGCCCGACGGCTCCCTGTACGTCGGAACGGGTTGCCAGAAGTTCGAGAACGCCTATCTCCTGGACGCCTCGGGGAAGGCCCATTACGACGTCGGCAGCGAGCGCGGCACCATTTTGAAGATCGCGCCCGACTTCAAGAGTCGTGTGATCGTGGCGACGGGCGTCCGGTTCTCGGTCGGCCTGGAGTTCAACCACGAGGGCGACCTGTTCGCGACCGACCAGGAGGGGGCGACGTGGCTGCCCAACGGCAACCCGTTCGATGAGCTGCTGCACATCCGGGCCGGTCGGCACTATGGCTTTCCGCCCCGGCACGCCAATCACCTGCCGGGCGTGATCGACGAGCCCTCGACGTTCGACTACACGCCCCAGCACCAGTCGACGTGCGGCCTGACGTTCAACGGGGTCGAGGGCGAGCCGAGGTTCGGCCCCTCGTGGTGGGCCGGCGACGCGATCGTGGCCGGCTACTCGCGCGGCAAGCTCTATCGGACGCATCTGGCCAAGGTCCGCGGCGAGTACGTCGCGAAGTCCGAACTCTTCGCGTCGGCGGGCATGCTGCTGGTCGACGCCTGCGTCGGGGCCGACGGCTCGCTCGTCGTCGCCGCGCACAGCGGGTCGCCCGACTGGGGGAGCGGGCCCGAGGGCCGGGGCAAGCTGTTCAAGGTACGTTACACCGGCCCCGACCTGCCTCAACCCTCACTAGCGTGGTCGGCGGACCCCCACGAGGTCCGGGTCGCCTTCGACCGCCCGATCGAACCCGAATCGCTGCACGACCTCGCCCGGGGCGTGGCGATCGAATACGGCCGCGCGGTGGCCCCGGCCGACCGGTTCGAAACGCTGAGGCCCGGCTACGCGGTCGTCGCGCAGCAGCTCGCCTCGCCGCGCGACCTGCTGGCCGTGCGGAGCGTCGGCCTGGCCCCCGACCGCCGCACGCTCATCCTGACCACCGACGCCCAGTCGGCGGCCGTCCCCTACGCGGTCACGCTCCCGGGCCTGGGGCGGACGGCCCCGGACGCCGACGCGCCCATCGCGGCCGGGAAGCCCCTCCCCCAGCGGGCCGAGACCGACCTCGCCTTCAACCTCAACGGCGTCGAGGCCCGCTGGCAGGCCGCGACGGGCGGTCCGGCGATCGCGGTCTGGCTCCCGCACTTGGACCTGGCCGCCGCACGGGGCCTCACGATCGCGAGCGCCGAACACAATCACTTCTGGGCCGACCTGATCGCCCCCGGCGTCTTGACCCTCCGCGCCCAGTTGCGGCTCAAGGATCTCCTGCGTCCGGCCGTCCAGCCCGGCTCGAACGTCGATCCCGGCCTGTCGCCGGAGAAGGCGTTGCTGACGATCAGAGGCCCCCGCGGCCTGCGCGTCGAGGCTCCCGGCGCGAGCGTGGAGCGGAAGGATTTCGGCGACGACCTCGTTGCGATCACCCTGGCTTACGACGCCGCCACGGACGCCCCGGCGCCGATCGCGCTGACCTGCCCGACGGGGACGCCCGCGGAACTCGAGGTCGACTTCCACACCAACGAGGATCCCCGCCCGCGCATGCTGTCCCCGAGCCGGATCTTGCTGCCGTGGGCCAGCCTGAGTGAAGAGACGGCCCCAGCGCTTTCGCGTGAGGCGACCTTCCCTCCCGAGTTCGCCGGCGGCGACCGCCGCAAGGGTCGCGAGGTCTTCCTCGGGGCCGCCGCGCAGTGCTCGAAGTGCCACACGATCCGGGGCGAGGGGGGGAAGATCGGGCCCGACCTGTCGAACCTCGTCGAGCGCGACTTCGGGTCCGTCTTCCGCGACGTCGCCCAGCCCAACGCGGCGATCAACCCCGACTTCGTGGCGTACCAGGTCGCCCTCGCCGACGGCCGCGCGCTGACCGGCTCGGTCCGCACCGAGGCCGACCGCCTGCACATCGGCCTGACCACGGGCGACGAGGTCGTCGTGCCGAGGTCCGACGTGGAGGAGATGAAGCCCGCGGGGATCTCGACGATGCCCGAGGGCCTGCCGGCCGCGATCGGTCCCGAGAACCTGAAGCACCTGCTGGCCTTCTTGCTGCTGGCCCCGCCCGCCCCCGCGCCGATCCACCGCGACGACGCCCCCCCGCCCCGCACTCGCGCCGAGTGGGAGGCTGCGACGCAGGGCCGTAAGGCACCCGCCGACGCCGCCTCGAAGCCCCTGCGGATCACGCTCGCCGCCGGGCCCAAGGACCACGGCATCGACGAGCACGACTACCCCCTGTGGCTCGACCGCTGGTCGGAACTCCTGGGGTCGGCCGCGAACGTATCGGCCCGCGCGGTGAAGGACGGCACCGGCCTGGAGTTCGCCGACCAGTCCGACGTGATCGTCTGGTACTCGGCGAACGGGACCTGGTCCGACGACCAGGCCGCGAAGCTCCGCGCCTATCTCGACCGCGGCGGCGGCCTGGTCGTGATCCACTTCGGCGTCAACGGCGGCAAGGCCCCCGACGCCCTGGCCGACCTGCTCGGCCTCGCCTGGGCCGACGGCGCCAAGTACCGCCACGGGCCCGTCGACCTGACCTTCGCGCCGGCGAAATCGCCGATCACCGAGGGGTTCGCCAAACTCCACCTCGTCGACGAGAGCTACTGGAACCTCCGCGGGGACGCGGGCCGCATCGAAGTCCTCGCCGCCGCACCCGAGGAAGACGCCCCCCGCCCCCTGATGTGGACCCGCAGCCAGGGCAAGGGCCGAGTCTTCGTCTCCATCCCCGGCCACTACACCTGGACGTTCGACGACCCCCTCTTCCGCCTCATTTTGCTCCGCGCCGTCGCCTGGACCGGCGACCAGCCGATCGACCGCCTCATCGACCTGGCGACCGAAGGGGCGCGGCTGGAGGCGAAGTGAAGCCGGGAGTCGGGATCTCCGCCCGCCCATCGATTTCCAACTGGACATCGTGTCGTAAAGTACGGTGGGGACCGTGCGTCACGATCACGCGGCGCGGCGACGGTGGAAACCCAGGGGCCCTGAGAATCACAAATTTTTTTGGCCAACGAAGCCAATTTTGACTAGAGTTAAACCTATATAGATCAGAGACTTAACCACAAAACATGCTGGTCTTCGCGACGCGAATGGAGCCGATTCGAAGCCAGTCCGAAGGACGCTGCTCGACGTCGGCGGCTTTCTCGTAGGAGCGAGCGGACCGGCCGATTATCCTGGGCTCGTCCCCGTCCCAAACCGAGGCTCGATCAACGGAGAAGCCCGCATGAGCGCCGAGAACCGCACACTGTCGCGGCGATGGTTCGAGGAGGTCTGGAACGAGCGGCGGGCCGACGCCATCGACGAGCTGTTGAGCCCCGAGGGCGTGGGCCACATGGAGTCCGGCGACTTCGTCGGCGTCGAGCCCTTCCGCCAGGTCCGCGACCAGTTCATCGCGGCCTTCCCCGACCTCAGGTTCGAGATCGAGGACATGGTCGCGGACGGCGACGCCGTGGTCGTCCGCTGGAACGTCCGGGGGACGCACACGGGCGAGGGCCTGGGGATCGCGCCCTGCCACCGCCCGGTCACGGCTCGGGGGATGACCTGGCACCGCTTCCACGACGGCGTCATGGTCGAGGGCTGGGACGCCTGGAACCAGGGGGCCTTCTTCCAGCATCTCCAGGAAGCCCCGGCCGAGCCCGTCGCGAGCGACGAGACCATCCTCGGCCGTCGCGCGGAGGTGGCCGCTCGGATCCGCGAGGTGCGCGAGGACCGCTTCGGGGCGACGGGCGGCCCCGAGGCGGCCCGGCGGCTGGGGCTCCCCGTCCGGACCTGGTACAACTACGAGACCGGCGTCGCCGTCCCCGCGGAAGTCCTGCTCGCCTTCCTCGACCTGACCGGCGTCGAGCCGGCGTGGCTGCTGACCGGCGAAGGCCCGATGTATCGGGGCGACCGAAAGGGATCCGAATCATGATGACCCGAGGGTTCTCGCGACGTGGCTTCTTTGAAGCCGTCGCCGCGGTCGGCGCGGCGGGCGTCGCGCGCGGCCAGGGCGTCGCCGCCCGGAAGATGACGATGGACCTCGTCTGCGGGAACCTCGGCGTGCGGGCCGACCTGCCGACCGCCATGGCCCTGGCCCACAAGCACGGGTTCGAGTCGGTCGCGCCCGACGCGGGCCATTTCGCGAAGCTCGCCGACGGCCAACTCGCCGAGCTGCTCGAGGACCTGAAGGCCAAGAAGCTCGCCTGGGGCGCCGCCGCGCTGGCCGTCGACTTCCGGGGCGACGACGGAGCCTTCCGCGCCGGGATGGCGGAGCTGCCCGCCTTCGCCGCCGCGCTTCAGCGGGCCGGCGCGACGCGGGTCGGCACCTGGATCCGGCCCGGCGACGACCGGATGACCTACGTCGCCAACTTCCGCCGCCACGCCGCGCGGCTGAGGGAGGTCGCCAAGGTCCTGGGCGACCACGGCGTCCGGTTGGGGCTGGAATACGTGGGGCCGAAGTCCGCCTGGTCGTCGTCGCGACACCCGTTCATCCACACGCTGGCCGAGGTCCGCGACCTGATCGCCGAGATCGGCCGCGACGACGTGGGGGTGGTCCTCGACGCCTGGCACTGGTACACGGCCGGCGAGACGGCCGACGACCTGCGCGGGCTTACCAACCGCGACGTCGTCGCCTGCGACCTGAACGACGCCCCGGCGTCCGTCCCCGTCGACCAGCAGCGCGACGGCGTGCGCGAGCTTCCCTCGGCCACCGGCGTGATCGACCTGAAGGCCTTCCTGTCGACGCTCGCCGCCATCGGCTACGACGGCCCGGTCCGCGCCGAGCCGTTCAACGCCACCCTCCGCACCCTGCCCGCCGACGAGGCCGTCGCCGCGGCGGCCCGGGCCATGAAGCGGTCCTTCGCCCTGCTGGGCTGAGCGGCGGGACCCTCCTACGGAGCCCCGGCCGGGTATCGAATGGGCGATGAGGGATTCGAACCCCCGACCTCCTACGTGTAAGGCAGGCACTCTAACCGCTGAGTTAATCGCCCTTCGGCGGCCATTCTAGCCGATGGATCGGCCGGCGCGAGCGCGGGTCGGGAAATCCGCCGGGCTCAGGGCGCGGGGGCGTCGCCGAGGGATCGGGGCGGCATGGCGGGCGCCGGCTCGGATTCGGGCTTCGGGGAGGAGTCGGCGGGGATGGGGGCCGGCTCGGGGAGGCCGGGGAGGATGCGGCGGGCCTCGACCACGCGCCAGGAGGTGTCGATCCCTTCGAGGCGGAAGCGGACCAGGGAGAGTCGCAGGGGGGTCGGGGGGTCGCCCGGCGAGCCCAGGGCGTCGACGACCTTGGCGTCGACCTCGGCGCGATCGTAGACGAACGGGCCGTCGGCCTTCAGGGAGAAGAACGGCCGCTTCAGGAGCGCGTCCCAGGTCTTGGGATTCTCGCCGACGGCCAGGGCCAGCGTGCGGGGCTCGGCGGGGAGCGGGGGCTTGGCGTCGTCGACGAGCATCTTGTAGGTCGGCAGGATCTTCTTGGGCGCGAGCACGCCCTCGGAGAGCTTCTGGAAGACCTGGCCCAGGCCCTCGGCGGCGTCGAAGACGTCGTCGGGGTCGCCGCTGGCCATCTTGTCGTAGAGGCCGGACTTCTCGGCGTCCGCCTTGGCCGCGTGGAGCGCGTCGAGGGTCTCGGCCGCCGGCCCCAGCGGGTTGCGGGGCGTGAACCGGCCGATCGCCGGGTCGTACGCGAACTCGCCCTCGATCCGCTTGTGCAAGGCCGCGATGGGCGCGAAGGAGCCCTTCAGGGAGCTGTTGCGGGCCTTGTCGCGGGCCGGCTCGAAGTAGCTGCGGATGCCGGGCGGATCCTCCACGACCGACAGCTTCTTCTCGGCCTCGGCGTCGTGGTCCACCAACGCCTGGAGGTAGGCCCCCGCCACCCGCTCGACCGGGTCGACCGGCCGCTTCCGGAACCTCGGCCAGAGGACCAAAAACGCCGCGACGCCCGCGAGCAGGACCAGCATCAGGCCGATCGCGACGAGCTTCCGGCGCGACGACTTCCGCTCCTTCGCCTCGGCGGACGGCCGGTAGACCGAGGTCGCCTCGTCGGCCGCGGGCTCGACGCGCCTCGCGGTCGGCAGGGTCGGGGCCTCGACCTTCGCGGCGGGGGGCTTGCGCCGCGCGCCGCACTTGGGGCAGGCGACGACGTCGCCGTCGTGGTCGTCGGGGACGAGGAAGGCGGTCTGGCACTGGGTGCAGCGGACGCGGACGCTCATCGGCGGTCCTTCTCCCCGGAGGGGGTTCGTCGTGGGGTCCCGGCATCCTGTTCGGCCTCGGGCTCGCAACGGCCGCAGACGTCGCGACCGCCGGCGACGGCCCGCCCGCAGACGCGGCAAAGCCCCGCGCGGCGGCGGATCGCGGGGAGGGCCGTGCGGAGGGCGGCGGCCTCGGGCTCGTCGCCCAGGCTGTCGATCGCGCGGGCGACCCAGCGGGCCACCTCCCAGTCGACGTCCCTGGCCCGCAATCGGGCCTCGACGAGCCCCTTGATCCAGCTCGCCAGTTCGCGGTCGAGCGATTGCAGGGCCTCGCCGCGGAGGTGCTGCGTCAGCTCGTCGCGGAGGTCGAGCGCGCGGTCGACGTCCTCGTCCGCCTTCGCCGCGGCCCATTCCTTCATAAGTTCGTCCGCCCGGCCGGTCTTGAGCCGTCGCGGCTCCGTCGCCGCAGGCGGCGCGGTCGGCCCCTCCCGCCCCGCCTCGGCGTCGAACCGGGCGACGACCCGGCCGAGGGCGGGGATGACGTGCATCTCCATCAGGTCGACCGTCCGCCAGGAGGCTTCGGCCTGGTCCGCGAGCACGTCCAGCAGGCCGGCGACGACTCGCAGGGCCGTCCCCAGCACCCACCCCGCCAGCCCGAAGCCGACCACGGTCGTCAGCGCGATCAGGCCCGCGATGCGCCGCTCCGCCCAGGTGAACTGTGCGTCCGAGAGCAGCGCCTGCGCCTGGGTCAGGAAGTAGGCCGCCCCCAGCGACGCCACCCCGAGCTGCACCACCGGGGCCAGCCTGGCCAGGGCCCGGCCGCCGCTGCGGACCGACGTGTAGCGATGGGCCGAAGTCATGATCGGGAAGGGCCTCGACGACGCAGACGCGCGACTCCTCGGCCGAGGGGGTCCGCCCTCGACCGCTGCATTATAGGGGATGCGGCCGCGGTCCGGGGGATGCGATCCGATTCGGTCGGACTTTGGGGGCGGCGAGCCGGGCCGGCGCCGGAGGCTTGTCCGCGGTCGCGGGGCGCGTTATCCCGGAAGGCGTTCGGGGGCCGGCCGACGTCGAGGTCGGGGCCGTTCGCGAAATCCGAGGAGGCTCGCCCATGCGATCGCTCGCGAAGCTCATGTTCATCGCGCTGCTGGCCCAGGCGTCGTGGCAGGCGTCGGCCGCGCCGCCGGCGGAGGCGCGGGCGAAGGTGGGCGCCTACTACTTCGACGGCTGGACCGGGAAGACGTTCCACATCACCGAGCGGCTGACGACCGAGTTCGCCGACCGCGAGCCGATCTGGGGCTGGCGCGACGACTCCGTCGCGGTCATGGAGGAGCAGATCGGCTACGCGGCCGACGCCGGCGTCGCCTTCTTCAGCTTCTGCTGGTACTGGCCGGAGGGGCCCGACAAGGCCTGCCCCATGAACCAGGCGCTCGACTTCTACCACCAGGCGAAGAACCGCGAGCGGCTGGAATTCTGCCTGCTGGTCGCGAATCACGGCGGCTACCGGATCGGCCCCAAGGCGTGGGACGAGGTCTCGGCCGTCTGGGTCGGCGAGTTCCAGAAGCCTGGCCACCTCAAGCTCGGCGGCGAGCCGCTCCTGATCTTCTTCTCCCCGCGCGAGCTGATCCAGGAGTTCGGCTCCCCCGAGGCCGTGGCCTCAGCCTTCGAGAAGCTTCGCGCGCGGGCCCGGGCCGCCGGCCTGTCGGGCGTGAAGATCGCCGGCTGCGCCACCCCGGGGCCGGAGTACGGCTGGGACGACCTGGAGAAGTTGGCGGCCTGCGGCTTCGACCTCTTCACCGGCTACAACTACCCCGGCGCGGGCCGCAAGGGGCCCGAGCTGGAGCGGCCCTTCGCCGAGCTGACCGAGGGGAGCGAGGGCGTCTGGGACGGCTTCGCCCGCAAGAGTCCCCGGCCCTACGTCCCGGTCGTCACCGCGGGTTGGGACATGCGGCCCTGGGAGAAGCCCGGCGACGCCAAGCCGCCGTCGCTCTACTACGTTGACCGCACGCCGGCCGCCGTGGCCGACGCCGTCGACCGCGGAATCCGCTGGCTCGACCGCCATCCCGACCGCACCCTCCCCGAGCGGCTCCTGCTCGTCTACGCCTGGAACGAGAACGGCGAGGGCGGCTACCTGACGCCGACCAAGTCGGGTGGGACGGCCTTCCTCGACGCCTTCCGGAAGGTCGTCGCGAGGCCCAGGCCATAGACCGCGACGCCCGAAGGGACGGATCCCGCGGACCTCGCCGGTTCTGCGGCCGGCAATCTTTCCCAAGGTCGGAAATCCGTCGCGACCCGCCGTCTTTGCCCAGATCCGCGTGTTAGATTTCGAGCGACACCATCTGGGAGCGGCAGCCATGAATGCGACGATGACAGGACGGGCGGACGCGGGCGTTCCGGCGGAGCTGACCGCCCTTCGCGAGAGGATACGGGCCCTCCCCTCCGAGGCGAGGGCCGAGCTGGAGCCGCTCATGGACGACGTCCTGGAGCAGGCGATGTTCCGTTCGCGCGTGCTGACGATCGCGCGGGACGCCCTGGAACGCTACCGCCTCGACCTGGCGGCGATGCGGTTCGACCTGGAGGCGACCCGTCGCGAGCGCGAATCCCTCCGGGGGCGGCGGGGGGAGTGATGCGACCCGGCCCGAGGCTGCGCTTCGTCTTCAGGACGAGCCGGCGGACGGGTCGGCGATGATCTGGACGAGCGCGTCGGGCTCGACCGGCTTGACGAGGTGATGGTCGAACCCGGCCTCTCCGGAACGGGCGCGGTCGTTCAACCGGCCCCAGCCGGTGACGGCGATCAAGACCACGTCGCGACCCCAGGGCTCGCCGCGGATGGCGCGGGCCAGTTCGTAGCCGTTCATGCCGGGCAGGCCGATGTCGAGGACGGCGAAGTCGGGGCGGAGTCGGCACGCCAGGACGAAGGCCTGCTCGCCGTCGTGCGCCAAGTGCACCTCACAGCCCTGGAGAGTCAGCAGCCGGCCCAGCGATTCGGCGATGTCCTCGCTGTCGTCGACGACCAGGACGCGGGCCTGCGAGGGGGCGGCTTCGCGGGTCGGGGCCGACTCCTCGCGCGTCGGCGAGGATCCGCCGTCGGAGAGGGGGAGCCGCACGACGAACTCGCTTCCCAGGCCCGGGCCTTCGCTGCAAGCCTCGACCGTCCCCTTGTGCAGCTCGACGACCCCCTTGACCAGCGCCAGCCCGATCCCCAGGCCCCCCTGAGGCCGTTCGAGGATCGGGGCGAACTGGGCGAACATCTCGAAGACGTGGGGGATCTGCTCGGGGCGGATCCCGATCCCGTGATCCTTCACCCGGATCTCGACCTCGCGACCGCGACGGGCGACGCCGAGGTCGATCCTCGTCTCCCGAGGGGAGAACTTGGAGGCGTTGTCGAGCAGGTTGGCCAGGACCTGGGCGAGCCGGGTCGGGTCGGCGTCGAGCGCGACGGGGTCGGCGGGGAGGTCGACGTGCAGCACCTGTCCCTTGCCGTCGATCGTGGGGCGGCTGATCTCGACGGCCGCGGCGACGGCGGCGGCCACCTGGATCCGCTCCGGGCGGAGATCCAGCTTCTCGCGGGTGATCCGCGAGACGTCGAGCAGGTCGTCCACCAGCCTCGACAGGTGGCCGACCTGGCGATCGATGACGTCGCGGGCCCACTCCGCGTCGGCGTCGCCCCCGCCCTTCATCTGGAGGATCTGCACCGAGTTGCGGATCGGGGCCATCGGGTTGCGCAGCTCGTGGGCCAGGGTCGCCAGGAAGTCGTCCTTGCGGCGGTCGGCCTCGCGGAGCCGGTCGTAAAGCCGGCCGTTTTCCACGGCGATCGCCGCGCGGCCGGCGAGTTCCAGGGCCAGTTGCAGGTCGGCGTCGTCGAAGTGGCGGCCCGAATGCGTCGTCGCGAACGAGAGCGCCCCCAGGACCCCCTCGCGGCCCACCATGGGGACGCACAGATACGACCGGGGGCCGAAAGATCGGAGCGCCTCCAGGTGTTCTTCGTTGCGGGCGCCGGATCGAAGGTTGTCCTCGGTGACCTCGGCGATCAGGGCCGGCCGGCGGGTCTGGACGACCTCGAACAGCCCGTGCGGCATGTCGGCGCGAAGGCGATAGCGGTGCGAGATGGTGTCCATCACGTCGATAGGCTCGCCCTCGCCGTACGCCACGGCGACCCGGCGCAGCTCGCCGCCCTCCTCCAGCACGTCGACGGCGCTCCAGTCGGCGAAGTAGGGAACGGCCAGGCGGGCGATCTCGCGGAGCGTCGACTCGGCGTCGACCACCGCCGCGAGCTTGGCCCCGGCGTCGGCCAGGAACCGCGCCGCCTGCTCGGAACGCTTGCGGTCGTCGATGTCCGTCGCGGTGCCGAACCGATAAAGCAGGCCGCCGGAGGCGTCGCGGAGCCACATCGATCGGCCCAGGAACCAGCGGTACGAGCCGTCTCGCCCGCGGATGCGGTATTCCAGCTCCAGCGGCTCGCCGGTCTCCTTCGACTTCGAGCGCTCGGCGAGGATGGCGGCGACGTCTTCGGGGTGGACGACGCCGATCGGGCCGCCGTCGACCTTGGCATCGGCCTCGGTCGCGCCGGTGTAGTCGAACCAGCGACGGTTGAGGTAGACGATGGAATCGTCGAGCCGGGTCATGAAAACGATCTGGGGGATGGCCTCGGCGAGCTGCCGGAACCAGCGCTCGCTCTCGGTCACGGCGGCCTCGGCCGCCCGCCGGGTGGTGACGTCGTGGAAGGCGGCGACCGCGGCAACCATCCGCCCCCGGTCGTCGAGCGCCGGGCCCGAGTTCACGCAGATCCGCCGCTTCTCGCCGTCGCAGAAGACCAGGTCGATCTCCTCGTCGACGACCGTCTCGCCCCGGGCCAGGGTCCGCATCAGCGGCCACTCTTCGACCTCGTATCGCGAGCCGTCGGGACGGAGGCCGACCAGCTCGTCCGACTCGACCTGACGCTCGATCCGCAGCCCGGGCTGCAGGCCGCCGCGGATGATCTGCTCGGCCTCGTCGTTGCTCAGGAGCACCCGCGAAGTCCCGGCCTCGGCCACCACGATACCCGAGGGGACCTGGCGGAGGATGGCCATCAGGAACGCGTTCTTCTCGCGGAGTTCGACCAGCAACTCCTCAAGCCGCCGCGACTGGTCCTCGGCCGTCTCGCGCAGCTCCACCTGCTGGCGCAGCAGCCGCTCCTCTTCCGCCTGAGAGGCCCGGCGCTGCTCGCCGGCCTCCTGCTCGAGCCGCGCGTGCCGTTCCTGGGCCGCGAGACGGGCGCATTCCGAGGCCGTCAACGACGACCTCATCCGTCCTCCGAAGTAGGCGACGCCGCCCCCCGCCAGCGCGTACAGGCCCAACCCCAGGATCGGGGAAGCCACGCCGCGCACGGCCCCGCCGGGAGCGGGCGGTACCCAGGAGAAAGCCGCCAACGTCACCCCGAGTGTGACCAAGGCCGGCCCGAAGCCCCCCCACCACGATGCGGCGACCAGCGCCGGGAACGCCGTCAGGAGGAGGAAGTCGTCACCGAGGAGCGGCTTCGAGATCAATCGCAGGAGGATCGCCGCCGCCCCCAGGGACGCGCCGACCGCATAGCCCTTCCATGGGGACTCGCCCGACCCGGGGCCCAGCCCCTCGGGCGGCGGCCGATGCGGGCCATCGGTCTCCGGGGCGTCGGACCTCGAACGTCGGAACCGCCAGACGCGGCGGGACTTCGGCGGAACCTCCTCGGGAGGTCGCTCGACGCTGGCGAAGAAAATCCGTCGACGCCGCGGCGCGAAGGCTTCCATCGATGGCCATACCCCAATTGATCCATCGAGTCGGCGGCCCGGGAACCGTCGCGACCCGGCCGTGCGAGTCCGGCCACTTCGCCGACGCAGCGCTTCCTCTTTTCCGTCCATCCGCAAGATCGGCCCAGATCCGGCCGACGGAAAGTCGGCCGAGGAATATGCAAGAAGCACGCCGAGAATGCGGGCCGCGGCCGATTCCTGCTGTTTGAGGAGCATAACAGCCGGTCTGCAAGGGCGGAAGACCCTCGACCGCGATGCCGATCGATGGGTGCGTCGGCATCTGCGCACGCCGCTTCGCGGCCCGGCGCTCGGCGATTCCTCGATGGGGGGAACCGGGACAGGAACCCGCTCAACGGCGTCGGAGGCGGCCTGCCATCGTACGGAAGGAGAACGGGGCCTCGAAGCGCTTATCCAGCCGGGTGGCCTCGGCGCTGATGGCGATGGGGGTCATCGCCTCCTTGGCCGTGGAGGCGACCACCACGAAGCCGTCGTACCCCTGGAGCCGGAAGACGTAGGTGTGGGGGAAGGCGTCGCGGATGGTCTGGATGTCCTGCTGGACGGACAGGTGGGGGTTGAGGTTGAAGACGACGACGCCGTCGGGGTTGAGCCGCTGCTTGACCTGCTCGTAGAAGGTCAGGGTCTTCAGGTGCAGCGGCACGCCCGTCATGTCGGTCCCGCCCGAGGGGCGGAGGAAGGCGTCCATGTAGATGACGTCGTACTTGGCGTCGGACTCGCGGAGGTAGGCCAGGCCGTCGGTCACCTTGACGTCGACGTTGCCGCCCGTCTTCACGCCGAAGTAGCGGTCGGCGATGCTGACGATCAGGGGGTCGATCTCGACGACGTCCACCTTGACCGCAGGGTCGTGGATCTTGAGGAAGTGGACCATCGACCCGCCGCCGAGACCCACGATGAGCACCTTCTTGGGCTGCGGCCGGAAGACGTAGCTGAGGAACATGAAGCGGGTGTATTCGACCCGCAGGTCGTCGGGCCGCTCGACGTCGACCTTGCTCTCGACGACGTGCTCGCCGTTGTCGCGGACGAACCAGAGCGTGCGCGTGGACCCGTCGCGCGTGACCTTGACGTGGGAGTAGTTCGACACCTCGTCGAGCTCGAGCTGGCCGGGGACCTGGAGGAGCGCGCCCCGGACCGACCCGGGAGGCGCGAGCGAGGCGACCGCGATGGCCAGGACCAGGGCCGATGCGACCGTCGCCCACGGCGGGGCCTTGCGTAAGAACCGGACCAGCGGCATGCGAAACTCCTCGCCCTCGGCGTTCCATCCATCGGACGGCCCGTCCCGCCGGGCCCGGCGACCCCTGATCGTATGAGAGACCGCGAGGCGCGGTCAAGGCGGGACGGCCGCGACGTCGGCGCGCCGGGCCGCCGGCTTTTTCTCTGGACAGACGTCAGAGGTCGCGCCCAGAATTCGGGAGTCGCCTTTCACTCGCGGGTCGTTCGGCCTCGATTTCGGTCCGTTCCTCCATCTCCAAGGAGTCGCGTCATGGGAAACATGCGGGATGGTCGGTCGTGGTTCGCGCGCGGGCTCGCCGCCGCCGCGGCGCTCGTCGTCGGCACGGTCGCGATGGCCGTCGACGACGGCGGCAAGAAGGCCGAGGCGCCCACCTGCGCCTGCTGCGCCGCGAAGGCCGGCGGGTTGTCGGGGATCTGGACGGGAGAGTACAAGTATTCGGAAGGCTCGGGGCAGCGGCCCGTCGCCTTCACCGCCTTCCTCTTCCAGCAAGGCGACCGGATCAAGGCCGAGATCAAGGAAGCCAACACCTTCGGCGACGACCGATCCCCCTGGCTCCACGCGACGGTCGAGGGCCGCTACGACGAGGCGGAGCGGGCGCTCAACTTCACCAAGACTTACGACGGCACGGCCGGCGTCAGCCACGAAGTCGTCTACAAGGGCGTGGTCGACTCGGAAGGTTCGCGGGTCGTCGAGGGGACCTGGGACGTCAGCGGCACCCAGGGGACGTTCACGATGAGGCGCAAGGCCTCGTCGGATTGATCGCGGGCCGCCGGGGGTCGGCCGGTGCGGGTTGCGTCGGGCCCGACGCTCTGCTCCAATGACTCCCGGCCGGCCGCGGCCCGGACGTCGGGCCCGGCCGGAATTCGACCTGCCGGGAGCCCGACCTTGAGCCTTTCCTTCCTCCTCCGCGCGTGGCCGGCGGTCGCATTCCTGGCCGTCGTCTGGTCCTTCGGGGGCCGGCCGGCCGTCGCGGCCGACCTGCCGACGATCCTGCTGACCGGCTTCGAGCCGTTCGGCAAGGAGAAGCCGCCGAACCCCTCGTGGGAGGGGATCAAGGCGCTCGACGGCCGCGAGTGGAACGGCTTCCGGCTCGTCGCCCGCCAGCTCCCCGTCGTCTGGGACGAGCCATTGAAGCGGGTCGAGGCCCTCGTCGCCGAGCTGCACCCCGCGGCCGTCTTCGCGTTCGGCCAGGGGCGCAAGGACGCCTTCACGGTCGAGGGCCTGGCGCGTCGGGATCGCTGGCCCTTCCCGGACGAGTCGGGCGCGAAGCCCAGGGCGCCGGCCATCGCCGACGGCCCGCTCGCGTTCCTCGCCACGTCCGACGTCGAGCGGCTCGTCAAGACGCTCGCCGCCAAGGGCCAGCCTGTCCGGCTCTCCGACGACGCCGGCCGCTATCTCTGCGAGGAGTTGCTCTACAGCCTCGAATACCTCAAAAAGGCGGGCAAGATCCGCGGGCCCGTCCTCTTCTGCCACGTCCCGCCGCTGGGCGTCAAGTTGAAGGATGAGGTCGTGGACGCCGCGCGCGTCGAGAAATTCGTCCTGGACGTCCTCGACGCCTGGCGCGAGATCGACGGCGACGCATCCCGGCCGAAGCCCGAGGCGGCCGTCCGATCCGACGCCGTCGTCCGGCCCGTCGCCTTCCGCATCCAGGCCCCGGCGGCCGATGCGACGGCCCGCGAGAAGGAGGCCCGAGCCTTCGTCGAGCGCTACTTCAAGGTCTGGTCGGACCGCGACATGGACGGCTACGACGACTGCTTCATGACCGACGCCTCGATCCAGCACATCGACGGCCAGGGCCAGCTTTTCACCATCCCCCGTCCCCGTTTCGTCGCCAGCCAGCGCGACGCCCACCGACGCTCGCCGAGTCGCATGATCGAGGTCCCCGAGTCGATCGAGATCCGCTTCGAGCAGGAACTCGCCCGCGCGGTGGTCTACTGGAAGTTGACCGCCGGGGACCGAGTCCAGAAAGGCTATGACCACTTCACCCTGCGGCGGGACCGCGGCCGATGGCGGATCGTCAACCTGCTTTTCTACTCCACCGACGAGGAGTGACCGAGGCCGGCGGCCTTTCCGTCAGGGGACCACGACTTCCAGACGCGAATCGGCCGGGGCGAGGGCGCGTAACCGCTTGAGCCATGCGGCGGTGACGGCGTGCGGCAGGTCGGCGGCCTGCTCGCATTCGGGGATGGTCCGGCCCCAGTAGAAGCTGATCCAGCCGTCGACGTGGGCCCTGGAGCGATCGAGGAAGGTCTCGGTCTCCTCCAGGCTGGCGCCCAGGGGGAAGATCTCCTCGATGACCAGCGGCTTGCCGACCTCGTAGACCTTGAGCGCCTCGAGCGTCTCGTCGAGCTTGCCGGCCTTGGGATAAAAATGGACGGCCACGAAGTCGAGCGGCTTGCCGACCTCGGGGTCCTGGAAAAGCGGCTTCGCCCCCTTGAACACCTGCGCCCAGGGGATCTCGCCCACGGTGATCGGGCGTCGATCGTCCACTTCCTTGATGGCGGACGACAGCCGCTTGACCCAGGCCCCGGCAATTTGTTCGTTCGTCCGGCCCTTGACGTCGATCGTCAGGCGCTGGACGAAGTGCATGTCGCCCAGCGGCTCGCCGGGGAGCCAGTCCTTCTCGTCCTCGCCGCCCGACGCGATGGGCTCGTTCATCAGGTCGTAGCAGAAGACGGCCGGGCTGTCCTTGCAGACCCCGGCGACCGCCTTCCAGAAGACGGCCTGCGCGTCCCAGCGGGCGGCCTCGTCCAGCGCGTCGTACCAGACCGGGACGTCCTTCTCGTGGTAGCAGCCCAGGCCGGTGACGTCGAGGTACAGCCGGGTCGACTCCGCAAGCCTGATCAGGTCGCCCAGCCGCTTGAGGCTCCCCTCGTCGGCCGCGTCGGCGGATTTCAGGAACCTGCCCGTCTGCAGGTGGATCCGGACGACGTTCGCGCCCAGGTCCTTGATCTCGCGGAAATCCTCGACGACCTTGGCCCATTCGTCGGCCCAGTAGTCTTCGAGCAGTCGCCCGGCGTCGTCGTGGTCGTAGTTCACGCCCCACAGGACGAACCGACGATTCGAACCGTCGAGGACGAAATGCTTGCGGTCCTCGCTTACCCGGATCCGCGCCAACGGCGATTTTTCGGGACCCTCTCCTCGCGTCTGCGCCGTCGTTGCGAGGCAGGTCGCGGCGAGGATCGCCAGGGCGGCGAGGCGTCGGTCGGGCATCAAGCGAGTCCTCCAGGTCGGATCACCGCTGGGTCGTCAGCGTCGCAGCCGGCGCCGGCGGCGCGGGCCTGGCGGCCGAGAGTCGCGAGCGGTGTCCCAGCGTGTGCAGACATTCGTCGATCCAGAGCTTCGTCAGCTTCTCCTGGACGCTGTTCTGGGAGAGGCGGCTGCGCAGGGCGTCGAACCTCACGTGGTCGAGCGGCTGGTCCTGGTTGAAGCACGAGAAGACGACCGTCTCGACGCCGGTCGCCGGGTCCTGGTGCGTCTGGAGGCACTGGGCGCAGATCTCCTTCATCATGCACTGCATCGGCGAGTTGATGCTGCCGATGGCGTGGTGCCCGGGCTTCAAAAACGGCCTCAGGACGCCGTGCCGCGCCTGCTGGACGCCGCGCATCATCGCGTCCGAGCCGATGACGACGAGACGGTCGGCCTGATCCAGGGGGATCTCGACATCGCCCAGGTCGCCCCGGGCGTACGCGGCCATCGCCTCCACGATGTTGCCCACGAACGAACGGTCCTGGACCCGCGCGGGGGTGAACCCGGGGGCCTCGTCCGAGCACCAGGTGACGATGTCGGCGGCCTTCTCGATCTCCTCGACCTTGTAGCGGTCGATGAGCTTCTTGTAGCCGGCGAAGTAGATCACCCGCGACCCCGCGGCCCGCAGCGCCTGGCCGATCGAGAAGAGCACCGCGTTGCCGAGGCCGCCGCCGACGAGCAGGACCGTCTCCCGGCCCGGCGTCTCGGTGGGCGCGCCCGTTGGGCCCATCAGGCAGATCGGCTCGCCCGGCTTCAGCAACGCGCACAGGTCGGACGAGCCGCCCATCTCCAGGACGATCGTCGAGAGCAGGCCGCGATCGTGGTCGACCGACGCCCCGGTCAGCGCCAGGGCCTCCATCGCCAGGATCGTCCCCCCCGTCCGCGCGGCCAGGGTCTCGAAGTTCTGGAGGCGGTAGAACTGGCCCGGCCGGAACGCCCGTGCGGCGATCGGCGCCCGCACGACGATCTCGACGATGTTGGGCGTGAGCCGGACGACCTCGTGCACGACGGTCCGCAGCTCGTCGTTGAGCCGATCCACCAGCGCCTCGGGCGTGGGGGCCGTCGGCTCGACGCGGGCGAGCATGCGCGAGACGACCGGGTAGCCCTGCTTGGCGCTCCCCATGGCCTTGACGACGTTGCCGGCGAAAGACGGGTGCAGGTCGCCGAAGAAGCTCATCGCCCGGCCGTCGGGCCGGATCGACATGAGGACCCGGACCGTCCCCGGCTTGGAGATCGGCTCTGGCTTGGCGGGCTGGCCGTCCTCGTCGAGGGCCCGGAAATAGCGGCCGTCGACCTGGACGTTGTGCGCGTCCTCGCGGGCCAGGACCGTGTTGGGCTGGGTGCCCGCGGCGACCAGGATCGTCCGGGCCGGGAGCACCACGTCGTCGCCCTCGGCCGTCGGCCGTCCCGTCGCCTCGTCGAGCCGCAGCTTCCGTAGCCGCAGCGCGCGGGCGGTGCCCGTGGCGTCGAGTTCGACCTCTTCGGGAACGAGCAGCTCCGCGAACCGGATGCCTTCCTCGAACGCCTTCGTGATCTCCTCGTGGTTGAGCGTATAGCTCGGCGCATCGACGAGTCGACGGCGGTAGGCGACGGTCACGCCTCCCCAGGCGTTGAGCAGGTCGATCAGCCGCGGGGCCCGCCCCTCCGCCGACGCCGCCCGTCGTTCGGCCCGGATCGCCCGCCCATGTTCCAGGAACTCGGCGGCCACCTCCGCCTCGTCGCCGATCCACCGCGAACGGACGTGGTCCTCGCCGTGGGCCCGCGTCAGGTCCTCGTACCGGTGCAGGAACTTCTCGACCTGGACGACGTAATAGGCGAGCGATTCCGTCGCCGTGTCGATGGCGGTCAGGCCGCCGCCGATCACCACGATCGGCATCCTTATCTGGAGGTTGGCCAGCGACTCCGACTTGGCCGCGCCGGTGAGTTGGAGCGCCATGAGGAAGTCGGACGCCTGCCGCACCCCGCGGGCCAGGCCGTTCTTCATCGGGATGACCGTCGGCCGCCCCGCCCCCATGCAGAGCGCGATGTGGTCGAACCCCATGTCGAACGCGTCGTCGACTGTCAGCGTCCCGCCGAATCGGACTCCGCCGAACATCGCGAACTCGGCCCGGCGTTCGAGGAGCAATCGGATGATCTTCAGGAAGTTCTTGTTCCAGCGGACGGTGATCCCGTACTCGGCCACCCCGCCGAACCCGGCCATCACGCGGCGGTCGAGCAGCTCGTAGATCGTCGTCACATCGACGATCGGCTCGAACGGGACGCGGCGGCCGTACGGATCCACGCCCGAGACCGCCTCGGGAAGGGGCTCGATCTTAAGGCCGTCGACGGCGACCACGGCATGACCGTCGTTCATCAGGTGGTGGGCCAGGGTGAACCCCGCCGGGCCGAGGCCGACGATCAGGACCTTGCGGCCGGTCGCCTCGCGGGGATAGGGCCGGCCGAAGTTCAGCGGGTTCCACCGGGTCAACAGGCTGTAGATCTCGAACCCCCAGGGCAGCTCCAGCACGTCCTTGAGCGTCCGGGTCTCGACCTGCGGGATGTCGACGGGTTCCTGCTTCTGATAGATGCACGACTTCATGCAGTCGTTGCAGATGCGATGACCCGTCGCCGCGGCCATCGGGTTGTCGACCGTCACGATCGCGAGCGCCCCGATCGGGTTGCCCTGGCCCTTGACCTGGTTCATCTCGGAGATCTTCTCCCCGACCGGGCAGCCGGCGAGGGGGACGCCGAAGACGCTCCGCTTGAACTCGCCGTTCTTCTCGCGGAGCCCCGTCGAGCAGCTGTCCTTGCCCTGGTTGTGGCACTTGATGCAGTAGCCGGCCTGGTCGAGCGCCCCCGCGAGGTCGGTCCCCGCGTCGGTGAGGTGGAAGCCGTCGCGATGGCGGACGTGCCCCCCCTCGGCCACGAACTGGACGAGGCCGGCCTCGCTTCGCTCGTCGTGCGGGACGAGGCGGTTCACGTCGATCTTCTGGGGGAGCTTGAAGACGACGCCTTCGCGGTGCCGGGCCCGGCCCTCGTGGGTCAGCACGGCCCATGTCGCGTATTCGGCGGCCAGCTTCAGCTCGGCCTCGTGGTCGGCCTCGGATTCCAGCCACTGCGAGACGTGCGTCGCGTAGCTCATCTCGGTCAGCGGGCCGAGCGTGAAGGCTTCCAGCTCGGCCGTCACCGTCCCGACGTCGACCTCGCGAGCCTGCTCGGGCGTCCGGCCGACGAGCTTGCGCTGGACGAACTTCCGCTTCACGGCGCGGAGCGGCGCCAGCGCGTCGTGCCGGGCCTGCAACGCCTGGAGTTCGGCCTCGATCCCTAACAGCCGGCCGACGAAGTCTTCGAGATACGGGGCCAGCTCGATCATCAGCTCCGAGGCCGACTTCGGTTCCAGCGACTCGGGGTCGCGACGCGCCGCCTCCAGGCCCTCGTGGAGCCCCGGCGCCCGCGATTGCAGGTCGGCCAGGAATGCGGCGTCGAGCCGGAGCAACCCCTCGCGACGATAGAGATCTTCGAACGAAAGGCCGAAATGGAGGGGGCTGCGGGAGCCTGCGTGCATCGCGATGGATTTCTGTCTTCAGAGGAGCGATCGGCGGACCCACGACAGGACCGCCCGACGCCCCATTATATCGATCGTCGAGGAATTCCAAATCACCAGTGATCGGCGCGACACGTCTGACGAAGGTTCACTGGCTTCTAGGATCCGCGAGGCCTCCTGCGATATCCTCGATGCGTTGAGGACCTCTCGGGCGAGGGCGATACCCCGGGAGGTTCGGCGCCTCGCGTCCGTCCGCGAGGGTCGGGGTCGTCGAGCAGGAGTCAGGGCATGCTCAAGTTCACCGGCGCTGGACGGACCTCGAACTGCGACGGGACGACCCGTCGCGACTTCCTGCACGTCGGGACGCTGGGGGCGCTCGGCTTCGGGCTCCCTCAGTGGTTCGCGGCGCAGGCGGCCGGGGCGGTGAAGCCGGGCGCCTCCGACCGCTCGTGCATCATGATCTTCAACCTCGGCGCACCGAGCAACATGGACCTCTGGGACATGAAGCCCGACGCCCCGGCGGAGATCCGGGGGCCGTTCAAGCCGATCGCCACCAAATCGCCGGCGATCCAGTTCTCGGAGATCCTGCCCCGGCACGCCCAGATCGCCGACAAGATCTCGCTGGTGCGGTCGGTTCACCACGGCGGCGCGGCGGTGCACGACGCCGGCTGGCAGATGATGCAGACCGGCCGGCTGTTCGCGGGGGGCGTCAACACGCCCCACATCGGGTCGGTCGTCAGCTACATCGAAGGCCGGAAGACGGACCTGCCCCCCTTCGTGGTCCTCCCCGAGCTGATGGGACGGGGCGGCGGCAATCTGCCGAACGGCCAGGCGGGCGGGTTCCTCGGCAAGGCGCACGACCCCTTCGCCCTCAACGCCGACCCCTCGAAGCCCGACTTCCGCGTCCCCGACCTGCTCCCCCCCAAGGAGATCGGCAGCCTCCGGCTCGACCGCCGCCGCAAGATCCGCGACCTCGTGGACGACGCGGTGACCACCTTCGAGGCGTCCGAGAACGCCGCCCTGCTCGACGACAACTTCCAATCGGCCTTCCGCCTGATGACGAGCGCCAAGGCCCGCGAGGCGTTCGACCTGAGCAAGGAATCGACCGAGACCCGCGAACGGTACGGGATGACCCGGTTCGGCCAGTCGTGCCTGCTGGCGCGGCGGCTGATCGAGAGCGGCGTGCGGTTCGTCACCGTCAACGCGTTCCTCACGGTCTTCGACGAGATCACCTGGGACATCCACGGCTCGAAGCCGTTCACCTCGATCGAGGGCATGCGCGACATCGTCTGCCCGATGTACGACCAGTCGTACTCCGCGCTCGTCGAGGACCTGGACCGCCGGGGGCTGCTCGACTCGACGCTCGTCTGCAACCTCGCCGAATTCGGCCGGACGCCCCGCGTGAACCCGGCGGGAGGCCGCGACCACTGGCCGCTCTGCTTCACGGTCGGGTTCGCGGGCGGCGGCGTCCAGGGGGGCCGGGTGGTCGGGGCCAGCGACCCGATCGGGGCCGTGCCCGCGGACCGTCCCGTCGGGCCGGGTGACGTCGCCGCGACGATCTTCCACAGCCTGGGCCTTGACCTCGAAACCACGCTCCCCGGGCCCGCCGGCCGGCCCTTCCCGCTCGTCGATTTCGGCTGCCGCGAGATCCGCGAGCTGTTCTGACCGACCCGCCCGACCGCCCACCAGCCGAGGTGATCCGGATCATGACCCGACCCCCGCTCGCCCTCGCCCGGTCCCTCGTCGCCCTGGCCGCGACCCTGTTCGCCGCGCGGGCGGAGGAGCCGATCGCCGTGCTCCCCGCCGAGGTCTCGCTCAGCACGCCCGAGAGCCGCCAGCGCCTGATCGTCCAGGAGACCGAGCGCGGCGAGTTCGGCCGCCAGGTCGTCGACGGGATCGAATGGTCCTCGAGCGCCCCCGGGATCGCCGCCGTGGCCGCCGGCCTGGTGACGCCCGTGGCCGACGGCCGGGCCACGATCACGGCGAAGGTCGGCGACCGGACGGCGACCGTCGCGGTCACGGTGGCGGGCCTGGGCCGGTCCTTCGACTGGAGCTTCCGGAGCCACGTCGAGCCGATCCTTGCGAAGCAGGGCTGCAACTCGGGCGCCTGCCACGGCGCGCTGGCGGGCAAGGGAGGCTTCCGGCTCTCGCTCCAGGGTTACGACCCCGACGCCGACTTCTTCAACATCGTCAAGCAGGACCGCGGCCGCCGCGTCGAGTTCGGCGACCCGGGCCGCAGCCTGCTGCTGGCGAAGCCGTCGGGGGCGATCGCGCACAAGGGGGGCGTGCGGTTCGCGACCGACTCGCCCGAGTACCGGATCCTCTCCCAGTGGATCGCCGCCGGCGCGCCCCGGCCCGCCGCCGCCGACGCCCGCGTCGACAGCCTGGAGGTCGCCCCCGAGCGCTCGCTCCAGCGCGTCGGCCAGGGCCAGCAGATCCTCGTCCGCGCCCGCTACACCGACGGCCGTTCCGAGGACGTCACCCGCTGGGTCAAGTGGTCCTCGGCCGACGAGTCGGTCTGCCGGGTCGACGAGAACGGCAAGGCCCAGGTCGTCGGGCCCGGCGAAGGCTCCGTCGTGGCCTGGTTCGCCAGCCGGCTGGCGATCGCGAGGGTGACGGTCCCTTACGGCGATCCCGCTGCGGCGCCCGCCACGGTCGTCGACGGCCGCAAGCCGCGGAACTTCATCGACGAGCAGATCGACAAGCAGCTCGCGCGGCTCAACCTGCCGGCCTCGCCGGGCTGCGACGACTCCGAGTTCCTCCGCCGGGCCACGGTCGACGCCATCGGCCGGATACCGAGCGTCGACGAGGCCCGCGCCTTCCTCGCCGACCCGTCCGAGGCGCGGCGCGACGCCCTCATCGATCGGCTGCTCGCGACCCCCGATTTCGTCGATTACTGGACTTACAAGTGGTCCGACCTGCTGATGCTCAACGGCACGCGGCTCCGCCCGCAGGCGCTCAGGGCCTACTACCAGTGGGTGCGCAAGCAGGTCGCCGACGGCGTCCCCTGGGACCGGTTCGTCCGCGAGATCGTCACGGCCACGGGCGAGAGCGTCGAGAACGGGGCCACCAACTTCTACGCCCTCAGCCAGTCGCCCGAGGACATGACGGAGAACGTCAGCCAGGCCTTCCTCGGCCTCTCGATCGGCTGCGCCAAGTGCCACAACCACCCTCTCGAGAAATGGACCAACGACCAGTATTACGGCATGGCGAGCCTGTTCTCGCGGGTGCGGGCCAAAGGCTGGGGCGGCGAGGGCCGGCAGGGCGACGGCCTGCGGACCCTCTACGTCGCCGAGTCGGGCGAGCTGGTCCAGCCCCGGACCGGCAAGCCCCAGCCCCCCACGCCGCTCGACGGCGCTTCGCTGAGCTTCGACGACCCGGCCGATCGTCGCGCCAGCCTGGCGAAATGGCTGACCGCCCCCGAGAACCCGTACTTCGCCCGGTCGATCGCCAACCGGATCTGGGCGAACTTCATGGGCGTCGGGCTCGTCGAGAAGGTCGACGACATGAGGGCCTCGAACCCGGCCAGCAACGAGGCGTTGATGTCGGCCGCGGCCGCGTTCGTGATCGAGAAGAAGTTCGACCTCAAGGCGCTCATGAAGGTCGTCCTCCAGTCGAACGCCTATCAGAGATCGAGCCGGCCGCTCCCCGGCAACAATGCCGACCATCGCTTCTACTCGCGATATTACCCCCGGCGGATGATGGCCGAGGTCCTGCACGACGCCATCGTCCAGGTGACCGAGGTGCCGACGCTGTTCGACTTCATCGGCTTCCCCGGCAACGACCGCGAGAAGACCGACTTCTACCCGCTGGGCACGCGGGCGATCCAGCTCTACGACGCCGCCGTGGAGAACTACTTTTTGCAGGCGTTCGGCCGCAACGCGCGGCGGATCGTCTGCGAGTGCGAGCGGTCCGACGAGCCGACGATGGTGCAGGTGCTTCACCTCTCCAACGGGTCGACCCTGAACGAGAAGCTGCGAGCCCCGGGGAATCGGCTCCACAAGCTGCTGAAGTTGCGCCGCGCGGGGATGTCCGCGGCGGCGATCGTCGACGAGCTGTACCTCGCCTGCCTCTCCCGCTACCCCACGGCGGCCGAGCGCGACCACCTGCTCGCCCTGCTGCCGCCGCCGGGCGACGCGTCCGAGGAGGAGGTCGTCGAGGATGTGTTCTGGGGGCTGATGAGCAGCCGGGAATTCCTGTTCAACCATTGAGAGACGCGCCGCCATGCCTCCTCTCCTGATGACGGCCTCCCTGCTCGCCCTCGCGACGGCCGCACTCGCCGACGACGCCCCGCCGCCCGACTACCAGGGCCAGGTCGCGCCCGTCCTGAAGAAGTACTGCGCCGGCTGCCACAACGACGAGGACCTGGAGGGCCGGTTCTCGGTCGAGAGCTTCGCCTCCCTCCAGCGCGGGGCCGAGCACGGGCCGGCCTTCCTGCCCGGCGATCCGAAGGGGAGCCTCATGCTTCGCCTGGTCAGGGGGGCAGCCCAGCCGACGATGCCGCCCAAGAAGGAGTCCCGGCCCACGGCCGACGAGATAGCGATCCTGGAAACCTGGATCGCCAAGGGCGCGCGCGGGCCGGCCGGCGAGGAGCCCGCACGACTCGCCCTGATGGTCCCGAAGATCGCCCCGAAGGCGGCGATCCGGCCGGTCGTCGCGATCGACGCCAGCCGCGACGGCCGCTGGACGGCGGTCGCCCGCGACTCCGACGTGACGCTCTATGAGGGCGTCGGCGAGCCGGTCACCCGCGGCGATCGTCCGGGCCGGTCGATCGGCAAGTACCCGGGCAAGGTCACGGCCGTCCATTTCACGCCCGACGGCAAGCGCCTGGTCACGGCCTCGGGGATCGCCGGGCTGGGAGGAGTGGCGGCGATCTGGAACGTCGACGACGGCTCATTAATTCGGTCTTTCGAGGGCCACCGCGACCTCCTCTACGACGCCGAGCTTTCGCCCGACGGCGCGCGGATCGCCACCTGCGGCTACGACAAGATCATCGAGATCCGCGAGGTCGCCACCGGCAAGCTCCTGCGGACGCTGGAAGGCCACACGGGGGCCGTCTACGACGTCGCCTTCAGCCCCGACGGCCTCTTCCTCGTCAGCGCCAGCGCCGACGACACCTGCAAGGTCTGGCGGGTCGAGGACGGCGTGCGGATGGACACGCTCCCCCAGCCGCTGAAGGCCGAATCGACCTGCCTGTTTAGCCCGGACGGCCGCTCGATCGTCGCCGGCGGGGCCGACAATAATATCCGCGTCTGGCGGTTCGTCTCCCGCGACAAGCCCGAGATCAACCCCATGACGATCGCGCGGTTCGCCCACGAGGGCCCGATCGTCCGCCTCGCCTTCTCGCCCGACGGCTCGTCGTTGGTCTCGCTGTCCGAGGACCGCACCATCAAGGCCTGGCGGACCGGCGACTACGCGGAGATCCAGGTCTGGGCCGATCAGCCCGACGTGGCGTCAGCCCTCGCCTTCGCCCCCGACGGCTCGACCTTCGACGTCGGCCGGATGGACGGCTCGCTGGCGACGTACCCCGCCCCGGTCGCGAAACTGGACGCCCCCGCGGCCGAGGCGGCCCGATCCACGGCCGTCGCCGAGCGCGCCCCGGCGCCGGTCCAGGAGGGCGCCGAAAAGGAGCCCAACGGCTCGGCCGATCGCGCCAACCCCATCCAACTCCCGGCGAAGGTCGTCGGCGTGATCGGCGGGGCGGATGGCGCCGAGGTCGACGTCGATTTCTATCGCTTCTCGGCCCGAGCCGGGGAGCCCTGGGTCTTCGAGATCGCCGCGGCCCGTTCGGGCTCGAAGCTGGATTCGTTCCTCGAAGTGCTCGACGCCGAGGGGCGGCGGATCCCCCGGGTGCTCCTGCAGGCGGTCCGCGACTCGTACTTCACCTTCCGCGGCAAGAACGGCGCGGAGCCCAGCGATTTCCGGGTCTTCAACTGGGAAGAGATGGGGATCAACGACTATCTCTACGCCAATGGCGAGGTCGTCCGCCTGTGGCTCTACCCCCGCGGGCCGGATTCCGGGTTCTTCGTCTACCCCGGCCAGGGCAGCCGCTGGGGCTATTTCGACACCACCCCCCTGGCCCACGCGCTCAACGAGCCTTGCTACATCGTCGAGCCCCACCCCCCGGGCGCGAAACTCGTCGATAACGGCCTCCCATCCTTCAACCTGTACTTCGAAAACGACGACGACGCCAAGCGCGAGCTGGGCAAGGACTCGCGGCTGACCTTCTCCGCCCCCGCCGACGGCGATTACCTGCTCAAGGTGCGGGACGTCCGCGGCCTGCAGGGGCCCGACTTTCGGTACACGCTGACGGCTCGCGATCGCCGGCCCGATTTCGCGGTGACCCTCGACGGCGCGAACCCGACCGTGAGCCCGGGTACGGCCCGCGAATTCAAGGTCTCGGTCCGCCGCATCGACGACTTCGACGGCCCGATCCGCGTGGACTTCGACGGGGTCCCGCCCGGCTTCCACGTCGCGTCGCCGCTGACCATCGAGGCCAGCCAGCTCGAGGCCTTCGGGGTCGTCGTCGCCGACGATTCCGCGACCGCGCCGGCCGCCGACGCGAAGCCGATCACCGTCTCGGCCACGGCCCAGATCGACGGCCGGGAGGTCCGCCACGACGTCGCCGCGCTGGGCGCGATCAAGCTCGGCCCGGCCCCCAAGCTCAAGGTCGCGATCGCCGCCGTCGATGGGGGCGCGAAGTCCCTTTCCAGCCCCGGCGAGGGCCCCCTCGAATTCGCCGTCGAGGCCGGCAAGACGATCATGCTGAAGCTCGTGATCGACCGGATCGACTTCCCGGGGCAGGCCCTCTTCGGGAACGAAGGCGCCGGGCGGAATCTCCCCTTCGGGACGATCGTCGACAACCTCGGCCTGAACGGCCTGCTGGTGGTCGAGGGCCAGAAGGAGCGCACGTTCTTCGTCACCGCGGACAAGACGACGCCCGAGCAGGTCCGCCCGTTCCACCTCACGACGTCCGTCGCCGGCGGCGTCTCCAGCCGGCCGGTCCTGCTGCGCGTCGTCAAGCCGAAGGCCGAGGCCCCCGAGACGGCCCAGGCGGGCCGATGACGCCCCGAAGGGCCCCTAGTTCTGCGAGGATGGAACCGAGTGCAGATCGTCCGACGCCTGCTCAAAGCCGGTCCGCCCCCGCCGACGGGGGTTGAGGCCGGCGGGGTTCGGCCGGTATTTTAGCCTCTCCCTATTTCGCCCGACCTCAAGACAGGACTACGAGCGTGCCCAGACCGAGCGTCTACTTCGACATCACCATCGACGGCCAGCCCGCCGGCCGCATCACCATGGAACTCTTCGACGACATCGCGCCGAAGACCGCTGAGAACTTCCGCGCCCTCTGCACGCACGAGAAGGGCTTCGGCTACAAGGGTTCCTCGTTCCACCGCGTCATCCCCCAGTTCATGCTTCAGGGGGGCGACTTCACGAACCACAACGGCACCGGCGGCAAGTCCATCTACGGGGCCAAGTTCGCCGACGAGAACTTCACGCTCAAGCACGACCGGCCGTTCCTGTTGTCCATGGCCAACGCCGGGCCCAACACGAACGGGTCGCAGTTCTTCATCACGACGGTCCCGACCGCCTGGCTCGACGGCAAGCACGTCGTCTTCGGCGAAGTGACCGAGGGCTCGGACATCGTGAAGAAGATCGAAGGCCTCGGCTCCTCCAACGGCAGGACGTCGGCGAAGGTCGTCGTCGAGGACAGCGGCCAGCTCTGATCGCCGCCGCCCGCCGAGGGTCGACGCGGGAGCGGCACGAGCGGCGAACGACGTGTGAATTGGTGCAGGGGGTGGGATTCGCACCCACGGCTCCGGGGGATTAGCCCGACGAGTTGCCTGCTACTCCACCCCTACACCCGCATCGTACCGCAATCCCGCCCCGCCGTCACGGCTTCTTGGGCGGCGGGGAGACCTTCGCCGGGGTCGACTTCGGCGCGGCGGCCTTCTTCGGCTTCTTCTTTTCCTTGCTCTGCGAGTTGTTGCCCTTCCCCATCGTCGTCACCTCGATTCGCGACCGAGAATTGGACCAGTTGCCACCACCCTAATGATACCACCCCGATGCGGGTGCGGGAGGGGCTCCAGCCAGTTCCACGCCGACCGCGACGCGCATCCAAACGCCCCGTTCGATCGCTCGTGTGTCGAGCGACGTCCTTCGTCGGCGTCCGCCGAAAGGCTGGAGTGACCGCAGCGGGGAAACCCGACCGCGCCATTCCTTCGGGCCGCGGGGTGGTATCTAATGAGGTCGGCCCAGGACCACGCCCAGGGTGATCACG
Organism: Paludisphaera mucosa; assembly: GCF_029589435.1. NCBI lineage: Bacteria > Pseudomonadati > Planctomycetota > Planctomycetia > Isosphaerales > Isosphaeraceae > Paludisphaera > Paludisphaera mucosa. The sequence continues at coordinate 2,844,965 of NZ_JARRAG010000002.1, forward strand.
CCGTCGTGCACCGCGGCGACGGCGGACTCCGGCGCCGGCAGGCCGATGCCGATCGAGGCGACCGCCGATGAATCGCGATTCCTCCCCCCCGCCCCCCGCCGCCGACAGGGTGGACCCCAAGTCCGTCCCCGTGAAGATCCTCGACTCGGGGGCGAGGATGCCCGCAATCGGGCTGGGGACCTTCGGTTCCGACCACGCCCACGGCGAGACGGTCGCCCAGGCTGTCCTCGACGCGGCCGCGGTGGGCTACCGGCATTTCGACTGCGCGTCGGTCTACGGCAACGAGAGACTCATCGGCGAGGCGTTGCGATCCGTGCGGGAATCCGGCGTTTCCCGCGATCAACTCTGGGTGACGTCGAAGCTCTGGAACGACCGCCACGGGGAACAGGACGTCCGGCGGTCGTGCGAGCAGTCGCTCGCAGATCTCGGGCTCGATTATCTGGATCTCTATCTGATCCACTGGCCGTTCCCGAATTACCATCCCCCGGGGTGCGACGTCACCGCCCGCCAGCCCGACGCGAGACCTTACATCCACGACGCCTACATGAAGACCTGGCGCCAGATGGAGCGGCTCGTCTACGAGTGCCTGGTGCGGCACATCGGGACGTCGAACATGACGATTCCGAAGCTGGAACTCGTCCTCCGCGACGCCCGGATCCGGCCCGCTTGCAACGAGATGGAGCTGCATCCCCACTTCCAGCAGCCGGAACTCTTCCGTTACGTCGTCGACCGAGGGATCGTTCCGATCGGTTATTCGCCCATCGGCTCGCCCGGCCGTCCCGACCGCGACCGCACGCCTGACGACACGGTCGACGTCGAGGATCCCGTGATCGTCGCCATCGCGCGACGGCTGGGGGTGCATCCGGCGGTCGTCTGCGTGATGTGGGCCGTCCGCCGCGGCCAGGTCCCCATCCCGTTCTCGGTCCGACGGGCGAACTACCTCGCCAACCTCCGGGGCGCGGTCGACGACCGCCTCACCGACTCCGACATGGCGGCGATCGCGGCCGTCGACCGCAACTGCCGCCTCATCAAGGGGCAGGTGTTCCTCTGGAAGGACGGCCAGAGCTGGGAAGACCTGTGGGACGTCGACGGCGAAATCACCCCACCCTGAGAGAGGTCGGTCATGGCGACGATGCAAGGCGTGATCCTGCCGGGGAACAGCACGGTCGACTTCGACGAGTTCGAGGTCCCGAAGCCGGGGCACGGCCAGGTCCTGGTCCGGATGAAGGCGTCGTCGATCTGCGGCAGCGACATCCGCGCGATCTACCGGGCGCACCTCGGCAAGGGTCCCGAGGGTTATCGCCCGGGCACCATCGCGGGTCACGAGCCCTGCGGCCAGGTCGTCGAGGTCGGGCCCGGCTGCCGGCGGTCCCGCGTCGGCGACCGCGTCGTGATCTACCACATCAACGGCTGCGGGGTGTGCGACGAGTGCCGCAAGGGGTACATGATCGGCTGCCACGACGAGCATCGGGCGGCCTACGGCTGGCAACGCGACGGCGGCCACGCCCCCTACCTCCTGGCCGAGGAGGCCACCTGCATCAGGCTGCCCGATTCACTGTCCTACATCGACGGCGCGCTCTGCGCCTGCGGGTTCGGCACGGCCTACGAGGCGCTCCGGAGGATGCAGGTCGGCGGCCGGGATCGTCTCCTGATCACGGGGCTCGGCCCGGTGGGCCTGGCCGCGGCCATGCTGGGCCGGGCGCTCGGCGCGGGCCCGATCGTCGGCACCGACGTCTCGGAGGACCGCCGTCGCCTCGCCCGCGAGCTGGGACTGGTCGATCACGCCTTCGCAGCCGGCGGGTCCGCGCTCGAAAACATCCTGGACGTCACCGCCGGGCGCGGCTGCGAGGCGGCCATCGACTGCTCGGGGGCGGCACCCGCACGTCTCACCGCGCTGGAGGGGACGCGCGAATGGGGCCGTTGCGCGTTCGTGGGCGAGGGGGGCGACGTCGGCTTCGAGGTGTCGAAGCTGCTGATCCACAAACAGATCACGCTCTTCGGATCGTGGGTCACCTCCCTGAATCACCTAGAGGAGCTGGTCGAGCGGCTCGATCGCTGGGACGTCCATCCCGAGGCGACGTGCACCCACCGGCTCACGATCGACCGGGCCGCGGAGGCGTACGACCTGGCCGACAAGGGCCAGGCCGGCAAGGTCTGCATCGTGTTCGACGAGTAGTCCCATCCCGCGCCCCCGATGCTGCGGGCCACTCGGATCAGGAGACGACCGTGCGACGACTCCCCCTGCTGCTGACGACCTGCTGCCTGGCCGGCCTGGCCGCGAGGGCGCAAGACCTCCCGAAGCCGCTCATCGCCCCGGGACCCTTCCAGCCCGACATGAAGTCCCTGGAGGGCTACAAATGCCCCGAGTGGTTCCGCGACGCCAAGTTCGGCATCTGGGCGCACTGGGGCCCTCAGGCCGTCCCCGGCGAAGGCGACTGGTACGCGCGCAGGATGTACGAGGAGGGGGGGGCGTCTACGCCAGCCACCTCGCGAAGTACGGGCATCCCTCGGTCCAGGGCTACAAGGACGTCATCCCGCTCTGGAAGGCCGAGAGCTGGGAACCCGACCGCCTGATGGCCCTCTACAAGAAGGCGGGGGCCCGCTATTTCGTGAGCATGGGCTCGCACCACGACAACTTCTACCTGTGGGACTCGAAGATCCACCGCTGGAACTCGGTCGCGATGGGCCCGCATCGCGACGTCGTCGGCGATTGGCAGAGGGCGGCGAAGAAGCAGGGCCTGAAGTTCGGCGTGTCGGAGCATCTCGGCGCGAGCTTCACCTGGTTCCAGGTCAGCCGCAAGGCCGACGCCAAGGGGCCGATGGCGGGCGTCCCCTACGACGGCGCCGACCCGAAATACGAGGACCTCTACCACCCGGCCGCCCGGCCCGGCGACACCGGCTGGTACACCACCGACCCCCGTTGGCACCGACGCTGGTTCGAGGTCGTCAAGGAACTCGTCGACGCCTATCAGCCCGACCTGCTCTACAGCGACGGCCCCGTCCCCTTCAACAATGAGGTGGGCCTCTCGATGATCGCCCACCTGTACAACGCCGCGGCGGCGCGCGACGGCGGCGCCCCGCAGGTCGTCTACAACTGCAAGCAGGATTCGGGCGGACGCTGGGTCGACGACGTGGAGCGGGGGGTGATGCCGGGCATCCGCCCCTTCCCCTGGCAGACGGACACCTCGATCGGCGACTGGTACTACAACAAGAACTGGAAGTACCGCGGCGCCGACTGGGTGGTGCAGATGCTCGTGGACATCGTGAGCAAAAACGGCAACCTCCTCATCAACGTCGTCCAGCGCCCCGACGGCGGGCTCGACCCCGAGGCCGAGACCGTCCTGAGCCGGATGGCCGAATGGATCGCCGTCAACGGCGAGGCGATTTACGGGACCCGGCCCTGGCTCGTCCACGGCGAAGGCCCGGTCCGGGCCCGGGGCGGCAACTTCAAGGAAGACTTCGCCTACACCGCCCGCGATCTGCGCTTCACCAGCAAGGGCGACGGCGTGCTCTACGTCTTCGCCCTCGACTGGCCGGCCGACCACCGGATCCACGTCCGCTCGCTCGGCAAGTTCCCGGGCGTCGTCGGCCGGATCGCGGACGTCGCCCTCCTGGGCAGCCGCGCCTCGCTCAAATGGACGCACGACGCCGACGGCCTGACCGTCACCCTTCCCGACGAAAAGCCTTGCGACCATGCGCTCGCCCTGAAGATCACCGGCGAAAGCCTCAGCGGATTCAAGCCCGAGCTGGCCGCGCCCATCATCGCCCTCGTACGGCCGGACGCCGCGGGGCTCATCGAACTCAAGGCCGACGAGGCCGAGCTGCACGGCACGCAGATCCAGGTCGAAGACAAGGGCGGCCGTCCGTCGGTCGGTTTCTGGGACCGCCCTTCCGAATCGGTCTCGTGGCGCGTCGGCGCCGATCGAGGCGGGAAGTATCGGATCTCCGCCTCGTGCGCCACGGTCCATCAAGCCGCTGTGCTCGCCGTCGACGCGGACGGCAAGGTCGTCGAGCTTCACCCCGTTCGGACCGCCGGTTGGGACCAGTTCGCCGAGACCGAGGCAGTCGAGATCGAGCTGCCTCCGGGAGGAGAGCGGACGGTGAAGGCCGGCCCGCGCGACGCCGCGAGCTGGAAGGCGGTGAACCTGCGATGGATCAGGCTGATCCCCGCCTCGCCCTGAGCCGTCGCAATCGAGCCGGCCGCCGCCGAGCTACCAGTGCATGACGAAGCCTCCGTCCACGTTGATCGTCTGCCCCGTGACGTGCTCCGCGCGGTCGGACGACAGGAAGACGATCATGTCGGCGATCGCCTCGGCCGTCTGCCACCGGCCCAGCGGCACCACCGCGCGGATCTTCCGGTCCGACCACTCGTCGTAGCTCAGTCGATCCGCCGGCGCGGCCTGGTCGTGCCAGGCCTGCCAGACCGAGCGGTTCAGCGTCGTCCGGACCATGCCGGGGCAGACCGTGTTGACGCGGACGCCGTGGGGGGCGAGGTCCTTCGCCAGGCACTGAGCGAAGTTGATCCCGGCCGCCTTGGACGCGCTGTAAGGCGGATCGGTCTGCGAGCCGATCTGCCCCGCGACGGAGCCGAGGAACACCATCGTGCCCGTCGCGCGATCGACCATGCGCGGCGCGACGGCGTGGGCGACGTGCACCATGCCCATGACGTTCACCTGCAGCACCTTCGCCCAGTCCGCCGGCCGGAGGTTGGTGAACGGGAAGCCGAACCGGCCGGAGCCGACGGCCGCGGCGTGGGCGAGATGGTCGATTGAGCCCACCTCCACGATCGTCCGATCGACGGCCGCGGCGACGGCGAGCTCGTCGGTCACGTCGACCGAGACGCCGATCGCATCGACGGAGAACTCCGATCGGATCCGGCGCGCGGCGGCCTCCGCGTCGCCCAGATCCCAGACCACGATGCGCGAGCCCTCGGCCGCGAACGTCGAAGCCGCCGCCAGCCCGATCCCGCCGGCCCCCCCGGTGACGACCGTGACGCGTCCACTCAGGCCCAGGTCCATGATGCATCCCCCGGAAGGCGTGCGTGTCGACGGCGACGGAGTTCCTTCTCGGGACGACGTCCGCCATCTTTCGAACAGACGTAAATTATCCCACGCCCAGGGCCGTCGAGACCAGTTTCCGGGCCGGCGGCCGGTCCGTCCTGGGATTCGATCGCCTGAGCAACCCGCCGGAAACGAAACGAGGCCCATTCTGACCGCACTCGCCGGTATGCAAAATGCACATGGGGGAGGAGTTGATCCGAAGACGATCCGACGTTTCACGACTTCAGCAACGGATCTTTCCCCCGGCAAGAGGAGCGGCATCGATGAGGCTCGCTATCGTCGCACGGTCCGCGAAGCTGGTGATCATATCGCTGTTGATCGCGGCGCCGCCGAGCGTCGGCCTGGCCCAGCAGGCGAAGGACGACCCGGCGGCGGCCAAAGGAAAGGCGTCGAAGCCCGAGATCATCTCCGGCGTGATCGTGAAGGCCGAGAAGGTCGCGAAGGAGCAGCTGCCGCAGTCCAAGTCGGACAAGGCGAAAGCCGATCCGGTGCTCTTCCGATTGTCCGTGAACACGAACGCGGTCTGGCGAGACTGGGTCCGCGATCAGGCGCAGGTCCGCGACGAGGGCCCGGCCAAGAAGGACGCCGAGAAGGGAGCGAACTCGATCGCGACCAAGGGGCAGCCGGTGGACGAGAACAGCCTGGTCGTGATCGAGGTCCTGGCCACCACCAAGATCGAGACCCGCTTCCGCGCCCCCACCGACGAGACGAGCCTCGGCGAGACGAGCCCCGACAAGGTCAAATCCGAAGAGGGGGCGAAATCGACGGAGCCACCTGCCAAGAAGCCCGTCCGTTTCCGCGCGGAGGACCTTCAGCCGGGCCTCTTCGTCGAAGCCGAAGGGGGGAAATCGGGAACCAAAGACGAGGACGCGGCCGCCGTGATCACGGTGATCCGTCCGATCCGCGTCGTCGAGCCGGCCACCCGAGTCGAACCGGCTCCGAAGTCCTGATCCTCCCCAAACCGAGACCTGGCCGGACCTTGATTCGGGAGCGCCTCTATGAGCAGGGTTCGCAAGGGACGCGGAGCAAGGCGTTCGTCGCGGTTCGTTCTCGATTGTCTCGACCTGGTGCGGCGGCGACTGCTGGCCTAGTCGCCGACGGTCGCCGCCTCTACGGTGAATCAGGTGACGGACGGCGACCAGTACAAGGCGAGATCGACGGTCGGCCCCGACGGCGTGACGACGATCGTCTGGGAGGACCGCAGGCACGCCGGTGACGGCTTCGGCGTCTACGCCCGGCGGATCGACGCCTCGGGCAAGCCGCTCGGCGACCAGTTCCGGGTCGATACGGCCACGGCGGGGCAGCAGGAGTTCCCCCTCATCGGCTCGGACGCCCTGGGGAACGTCCTGATCGCCTGGAAGGAGGGCCAGTTCTCCACGAAGGGGCTCGTCCAGTATTACCAGCGGTAGGACGCGAACGGCTCGCCGATCGGCGGGAACGTCCCCCTCCTTTCCGGATCTTCGTCCCGACCGGGAACCCGTTGACCGGCCGGATCCCGATGTCGAACCTGCCCGTCGTGCAACTCTCGTTGATGCGCGTCGCCCCCACGTCGGGCACGGGCTTCCAGGTGAATTGGGGCCCCGGCGGCCTGGATCAGGCCGCCGGCGAGTTCTACTTACAGGCGTTCGCCGACGTGGCGACGGACGGGATGTCGACGACGTCTGTGCGGGTCGGCGAGGGCGGCGGCGTGGCGTAGATCTACGTCGTCCGCGACGGCGACCTGTCGTCCTCGGGGAGCGTCCGGTACAGCATCAGCCCCGGCACCACCGCGGCCGGGGCCGATTATTCGGCCTTCTCGGGCGTGCTGCACTTCGCTCCCGGGCAGGCCTCGGCCTACGTGGCGGTCCCCGTCATCCGCGACGCCCAGGCCGAGGGCGACGAGACGTTACTCGTTACGATCAGCGACCCAATCGACGTCGTCCTGGGCCAGTCGACCTCGACCCGCGTGACGATCGCCGACGACCCCAACGGCACGGCAGACGTTGGGCTCCCAAACGTCTACCTCGACCGCGGCGCGGACGGCCTCTGGGCCTGGACCGCGGGCTTGGGCCTCGTCCAGGTCGGCGTCGCCGATCCGGAGGGTTTTCGCGGTCGGCCGCGAGGGCTTCCTCTACGTCGACTACGGCCCGTATAAGCCCTGACGCCGGGCCGGCGACGCGCTCGTGCAGATCAACGCGGCGAACCCCGAGAATGGCCTCGTCGCCCCCGACGGCACGCTCTACGTCGACTTCGGCCCCTACGGCCTGTGGCGCCGCGACGCGTCGGGAATCGCTCAGGTCAACACGGCCGATCCCGAGGGCTTGGTCGCGGCCGACGACGGGACGCTCTACGTCGACTTCGGGCCGTTCGGATTCTGGCGGCGCGACGCGGCGGGCATCGTCCAGATCAACGCCGCGGACGCCGAGGGGTTCGCCCCCGGGGCCGACGGATCGATGTTCATCGACTTCGGCTCCTTCGGCCTGTGGAGCTGGACCCTCGGGAGGTTCTCGCAGATCCGCACGGCAAACGCCGAGCACGTCGCGGTCGCCCGCGACGGCTTCGTCGATCTCGACTTCGGGCCCGCCGGTACCTGGCGTCGAGGCCCCTCGTGCGCGTGCGAACGGATCGATCCCGCCGACGCCCAGTCGGTCGCCTGACGTCGGAGGGGTGTCGAAAGCGAAGAAGGCCGTCAGGCGCGACGCGGTGAACCGCGAGATTCGTCGGGCGATCGGCCAGGGCCGTCGCGGTCCGGATGCGAGCCGCTCAGGTATCGAGCCAGGTAAGGGGCGGTCCGGCTGCTCGAAACTTCGACCACCTCCGAAGGCGGCCCCGCGGCGACGATGCGGCCCCCCTCGTCGCCCGCGCCGGGGCCGACGTCGACGACCCAGTCGCTCGCCGCGACGACCTTCATCTCGTGCTCCACCACGATCACCGTGTTGCCCGACTCGACGAGCGCGTCGAGCTGCGCCATGAGTTTGTCGACGTCCGCCGGATGGAGCCCCGTCGTGGGCTCGTCGAGGACGTAGAGCGTCTCGCCGCGCTGGGGTCGCTGCAGCTCGGTCGCCAGCTTGATCCGCTGGGCTTCGCCGCCTGAGAGTTCGGTCGCGGGCTGTCCGAGGCGGATGTAGCCCAGCCCGACTTCCCGCAGGACGACCAGGGGGCGGAGCACCTGTGGCTCCTCGGCGAAGAACTCGCAGGCCGCGTCGACCGTCAGCCGCAGGACGTCGGCGACGTTCTTGCCGCGATACTCGACCGCGAGCGTCTCCTCGTTGTACCGGGCCCCTTGACACGTCGGGCAAGGGGCGTAGACGGAGGGCAGGAAGAGCAGCTCGACCATCACGAAGCCCTCGCCCTCGCATGTCTCGCAGCGCCCCTTGGCGACGTTGAAGGAGAATCGGCCGGCGTCGAAGCCGCTAGCCCTCGCCGCCTTGGTCGCGGCGAAAAGCTTGCGGATGGGATCGAAAAGCCCCGTATAGGTCGCCAGGTTGGATCGCGGCGTGCGGCCGATCGGCCGTTGATCGACCCGGACGAGACGCTTGACGCCCTCCATGCCGGCCGTGATCCGGCCGTCGAGGACGACCGCCGCCGGTCGCTCCAGTTCCGAGCCTTCCTCCTCGTCGACGGGGATGGAGTGGCCGAGCCGCTCGGCGACCAGCTCGACGAGCGCCTGGCTCACGAGGCTCGACTTGCCCGATCCCGAGACGCCGGTGACGCTCGTGAACAGGCCCAGCGGGAACGCGGCCTCCAAGTGATGCAGGTTGTTTCGGGTCACGTCGGCCAGCCGGAGCCAGCCCTTCGGCGTCCGAGGTTTTCGAAGGACCGACGAGGCGTCGCCGAAGAGATGCCGCCGGGTCTGCGAGGTTTCGACGTCGCTGAGGCCCGCGGGCGGGCCGCTGTAGAGCACGAATCCCCCCTGCTCGCCCGCCGCCGGGCCGACGTCGACGATCCAGTCGGCGTGCCGGATCACGTCGAGGTCGTGCTCGACGACAAACAGGGAGTTGCCGGAGGCCTTCAGCCGGTCGAGCGCCCGCAGGAGGGCCTCGGTGTCCGCGGGGTGCAGGCCCGCCGACGGCTCGTCCAGGACGTAGACCACGCCGAAGAGGTTGGAGCGCACCTGCGTGGCCAGCCGCAACCTCTGGAGTTCGCCCGGCGAGAGGGTCGGCGTGCTGCGCTCGAGCGCGAGATAGCCGAGCCCGAGGTCGATCAGGACGGCGAGGCGCCCGGCGAGATCCTCGCAGATCCGCCGGACGACCAGCAGCTTCTCCGGGTGATCGGCGGCGAGCTTCTTCGCCCCGGCGGCCGTCCCCTCGGCATAGGGTTTCAAAACGTCGGCGAGTCGGGCCAGGGGCAGGCGCGAAAAATCGGCGACGTCGAGCCCGGCGAACGTAACGTCCAGCGACTCGCGCCGGAGTCTCTTGCCCCTGCAGAGCGGGCACTCGCCGCTCACCATGAACTGGAGGGCCCGCTTCTTCATCATCGGGCTCTGGGTGGTGGCGAAAGTATGTAGAACGTGCCGCCGGGCGCTGGTGAACGTGCCCTGGTAGCTAGGCTCGTCCTTGCGTTTAAGGGCCCTCCTCACCTCCTGCGCCGTGAAGCCCGAGTAGACGGGAACGGTCGGCTGCTCGTCGGTGAACAGGATCCAGTCGCGATCTTTCCGAGGCAGGTCGCGCCAGGGGGTGTCCACGTCGTAGCCGAGCGTCATCAGGATCTCGCGCAGGTTCTGGCCGTGCCAGGCGGTCGGCCAGGCGGCCACGGCCCGCTCGCGGATCGTCAAGGAGTCGTCCGGCACCATGGACCGCTCGGTCGCCTCGTAGACCCGGCCCAGGCCGTGGCATTCGGGGCACGCGCCTTCGGGGGTGTTCGGCGAGAACGACTCGGCGTAGAGGATCGCACGGCCCGGCGGGTAGTCGCCGGCCCGCGAGTAGAGCATCCGCACGAGGTTGGACAGGGTCGTGACGCTGCCGACCGACGACCGGGTCGACGGCGAGCCGCGCTGCTGCTGCAGGGCCACGGCCGGGGGCAGGCCGTCGATCTCGTCGACCTCGGGGACCCCGAGCTGGTGGAAGAGCCGTCGGGCGTACGGCGAGACGGATTCGAGATAACGCCGCTGCGCCTCGCCGTAGAGCGTGCCGAACGCCAGCGACGACTTGCCCGACCCGGAGACGCCCGTGAAGACGACGAGGGCGTCCCTCGGGATCTCCAGGTCGACGTTCTTGAGGTTGTGCTCCCTCGCCCCACGCACGCGGACGAAGCCCGTGAAATCCGGCCTCGCATCTCTCGGCGGTTGCGTCTCGTTGTCCATGCGTCGGGTTTCACAGTCGTGGGAGTCGGACCATCGTGGAGACGACGCCTTCGTCGGGCCGTCTCATCCGATCGGTCATGCTTCGAGGCGAGCTTGCAATCGATGCGCCAGGTCGAAGAGCGACCGGTCCCCATCCTCGGCGGGGACGACCTCGCGAGGCGATCGAGGTCTTCACGCCTATCTTCACCGCTGTTCCGGCCGCTTCCAGGCGCCCCGGAGTTTGCCGTAGTCGAACGCGATGTAACCCGCCTCGGCCAGCCGCTTCCCGCCCTCGACGTAATCGGCCGGGTCTCGAGACGCCCAGGTCCCAAGGCCCACCTCGTAGCGGTTGTACATGCAGAACGCCGCGGCGATCAGGACCGTATCGTGGATAGCCCGATCGTCCGCGCCTTCGGCCCTCTCCCGCTCGACGTCCCCGGCCTCCACGAGGCGGCCATCGCGGTGGGCCTTGTCGGCGATGGCGAGCAGGGCCTTCAATCTCGGCGCGATCGGCGCGTTTTCGACATTGGCGAGCACTCGATCGACGACGTCGCCATGCTCGCCCAGGTGGGTCCGGGCGGGCGGCGGCGCGGTGCTGGTGGCAGTAACCCCCTTCGTTGCCGGCCGAGACGTAGGCCGCGATCGTCTCGCGTACGCCGGGCGTGGGCGGCGACGGCCCGAGGAGCAGCACCTCGGACAGGCCTCTCAGCGGCCCTCGCGTCTCCGGATAGGCGCCCAGCAAGCCCCGGATGTCGGGGAGGCCCTCGGGCAGATCGATGCGCGCCACGTTCGGGCTCCTAAAAGATCGGCGGGATCACAGGTACGGCCAAGTCTATCGGACGACGAAACGCGACGAGAAGTCCCCAGCGGGTTGGAATCCTCGAACGGCCGCGACGCCCGTTCAGGCGGTCGCCGCCTTCGGCGCGACCTCGGGATTCTCCGATTCGACCTCGCTTCCCACGACCGAGAACCAGGCTACGAGGAGCCGTACCCCGGCCCCGATCGTGAAGACGACGTTTCCCGCCAGGTCGCTCGTCCCCTTCGATTCCAGCACGGGCTACTCGACGAAGGAGTGCCACGCATAGGTCGGCAGGGTGCCGCCGGCCAGGGCCAGGCGATGGCGACGTCCCCAGCCCGCCCGCACGTTGCACCGGATGATCAGCACCGCCGCGGTGCCGTAGAAGAGCAGGTAGGCGGCCACGATGGGCCACCCGCCGAGGAGATATCCCACCGCCAGGAATTCGCTCGGAGCCAGCAGCGAGAAGGCGCCGACCAGACTCACATTCTGTGACCGTCGATGGGTCGCGTGTCGGGGCTCCCGCGCGACGTACGCAGCGACGATCGCCGTCGCGGCCGCCACCGCCGCCCCTGCGAGCTGAGAGGTCGTCGCGAGGAAGCGTTCCTGCTGGTAAGTGCCGAAGAAAGTCGACGCGCAGCCCAGGACGAACGCGATGCCGTCCGCTGCCAGCCCGGGCCGGCGGAGTCAGAGCAAGGTCTCGCGCCTGGGCGTGAGCGCCTCGAAGAGCGTGATCGGCACGCTGATGCTCCAGACCGTATGCAGCGTGAGGACGAAGAGCGTCCACAACACGCCGATCCCGAGGGCCGGCACGTAGGCTTCGCGAAGCAGAGCGAGGCTGAAAGAGGAGGGGTTGAAGAGCGTCTGGGTCGCGAGCCCCTACTCGATCAGGCCGAAAGCCAGTGCGAGCAATATCATCGTCGGCCACCCTTTCCCGGCGCGGCGGGCGGACTCGCGGATGAGGACCGCCCCGCCGTCGTACATCGACGCCAGGATCAGGGCGAGGGGAAGAGCGTCGATGGCGATGTTGCCGAGCAGGAACTCGGCTACGAGCGGCGAAAGGGCGAACAGTCCGAGCCCGGGGGCGATGCGACGCAGCATGATCGGCGAGCCTTCGAAAAACAAATGATGCTGTGTTCGCTCGATGGGGACGACAATTGGGTCGCAGTGACAAGGTATGGGATGGGCGAAGTGAGAATCAGCCGTATTTCGCCTTCCACTCGGTCTTCATCCTCGCGTAGACGGGCTTCGCCTCTGCCTTCCGCCAGGCCTCGTAGAAGATGGCGGCCGATTCGACCTTCGCCGGGTCGCCCGTGCCCTTCGCGAGCGGATGCTTGTCGGCCGCGTCGTACTTGCGCCCGCCCTTGTAGTTGGCGTAACGCCGCGCCCGCGTGAACCCCATCTGAAGGAACTTGCGAGCCATGTCGGCGCCGACGAAGTCGCCCCGGCGAAGGTGGGCGAGGAATAACTTGTAGATCGCACGACTGCTCACCTTCGCGATCTCCGGAGTCTTGAAACGCCAGTGCGGCGTCAATTCGCTCTTGTAGGGCTCGCAGATCAGCACGCCCTGCTCGCCCTTGCCGACCCGATAAAGCTCGGGATTCGCCCTGTAGTCGACGTCGGGCCGCCAGGGATACGCCGACTTGTCGAAATTCACATAGCTCGGCTTTTCCATCCGGCCTCCTGGTTGTGCGGGGCGAGGGTCCTCCATCACGCCCCGGGCTTCAACTCGACCTTCACCCAACCGGATTTCCGGCTGTCGAACGCCTTGTACGCCGAGATGGCGTCGGTCATCGGCTCGATCTCGGACAGCACCTTCAGGGGGTCCACCTTGCCGGCGACGACCGCTTCGATCAGTCGAGGGATATACTTCCGGTGCGGGCAGTTGCCCATTTGGAGGGTGAGGTTCTTGTTCATCGCCACGCCGATCGGGAACCGGGTCATGGTCTCCGGGTAGACCCCGATGATCGAGAGCGTGCCCGCCTTGGCCAGGGCCTTGACCGCCCACGTCAGGGCCTGCGACGGCGCGTCGCCCGGCACCCATTGCCCGCCCCATGTCGCCCCCGAGCCTTCGAGCTGGACCTCCTTCTGCTCCTCCTTGAACTGTGCCTTCTTGGCGCGCGACTCGGCGTGGGCCGGTCCGCTCTCCGGACGATAGGCGTCCACGCCGACGGCGTCGATCGCCCGCAGCACCCCGATGCCGCCCGTCAGCTCCTTGAGGCGTTCGACCGGGCTCTCGGCGTTGAAGTCGATCGTCTCGGCACCCAGCTCGCGGGCCTTTTCGAGCCTGTCGGGGAGCGTATCCACGGCGAAGACTCGACCGGCCCCGAGTAGTTTGGCGCTGATGATCGCGAACAGGCCGACCGGGCCGCAGCCGAACACGCAGACGGTGTCGCCGCCCTTGATCTCGGCCGAGTCGGCCCCGAAGTAGCCGGTCGGGAAGATGTCGGACAGCAGGATCGCCCGGTCGTCGTCCATTTGGTCCGGCAGCTTGATGAGCGTAGGGTCGGCGAGCGGGACTCGGGCGAACTCGGCCTGCAGGCCGTCGATCGGCCCGGTCGTCTTGGGGCCGCCGAAGAATGCGGTCCCGGCCTCCTTGCCGTTCGGGTTGGCGTTGTCGCACTGCGACTGGTAGCCGGCGGTGCAGTAGGCGCAGCGACCGCAGCAGATGGTCGACGGCACGACCACGCGGTCGCCGACCCGGAAGTCGCGGACGGACGCCCCGACGGCCTCGACGACGCCGACCCCTTCGTGCCCCATGATCGTGCCGGGCGTCATGCCGGGCATGGTGTCGCGGATCATGTGCAGGTCGGTTCCGCAGATGGCGCTCGCGGTCAGCCGCACGATCGCGTCGGTCGCCTGCTCGATCCGGGGCTCGGAGACCTCGTCGAGTCGAATGTCGCCGAGTCCGTGGAAAACCACCGCCTTCATATCCGATCTCCTGGGTGTCGCGGTCCGTCACATCATGGGCTTGCCGCCGGTGACCGCAACGGTCGCGCCGGCCATATAACTCGACTCGTCGGAGGCCAGCAGCACGAAAGCGGGGGCGACCTCTTTGGGCTGACCCGCCCGCCCCAGGGCCGTGTCCTTGCCGAAATTCTTCACCTTCTCCTCCGGCATGGTGGCCGGGATCAGCGGCGTCCAGATCGGCCCCGGCGCGACGCAGTTCACACGGATGCCCTTCTTGCCGAGCATCTGAGCCAGGCCGTTGGTGAAGTTCTGGATCGCCGCCTTGGTGGAGGCGTAGGGGAGGAGGTTCGGGCTTGGGGCGTCGGCCTGGATGGATGTCGTGTTGATGATCGCCCCGCCCGCGGGCATGTGCGGCGCGGCGGCCTTGCACAGCCAGAACATGGCGTACAGGTTCGTCTTCATCGTCCGGTCGAATTCTTCCGTGCTGATCTCCTCGATGTCCTCCCGGCTCATCTGGAAGGCGGCGTTGTTGACCAGGACGTCGACCTTGCCGAATGCCTCCACCGCCCTGTCGATGATCGCCTGACAGTGGGACTCGTCCTGAATGTCGCCCGGGACGAGGACGCACTTCTGGCCGGCAGCCTCGACGACGCGGGCGGTCTCCCTGGCGTCGACCTCCTCGTCGAGATACGAGATGAGGATGTCCGCCCCCTCGCGGGCGTAGGCCAGGGCCACGGCCCGTCCGATCCCCGAATCGCCGCCGGTGATGACGACCGCCTTGCCTTCGAGCTTGCCAGAACCCTTGTAGCTGTCCTCACCATAATCCGGTGGCGGGTCCATCTCGGCTTCCACGCCCGGGGGCGCCTGCTTCTGGGGCGGGTGGGGCGGCTTCGGGCCTTTTTCGCGTGGGTCTTCTGGCATGGTGGGGCTCCTTGAAGGTGGGATTATTGCATCCGGAGGATCGGCTTGATGATCTTGTGGGCGTCGCTGTCGTCGATCGCCTGGTTGACGTCCGCGAAGTCGTGGAACTTCACGGGCTTTTCCAGGGGGAAGCGGCCTTCCAACTGGAGCCGCATCAGGTCCTCGAGGAACATGGGCGATTGGCCGCCGCCGCCCATCGCCCCGACGATCCGCTTGCCCTTGAGGGGGACGTCGGCGAACTTGTACTGCACGGTCTCCGTCAACTTGGCCCCGCCCATCCTGGCGCACGTACCGCGGACGCCCAGGGCCTCGATCGCCTCGGACACGAGGTTGGACCCGTCCGTCGCCTCCATGCTGAAGTCGACGTTGTCCCTGATCAGGGCCTTCGGCTCCTCGACCGTGCCCGGCCCATGCTGCAGCGTGTGCGTGGCCCCCAGCTCCCCGGCCAGGGCCAACCGCTCCGCCACCTCGTCGACGGCGATGATCGTCGTCGCCCCGGTCATCCTCGCGGCCATGACGGCACCCAGACCGACGTTGCCCGCGCCGAAGCCGGCGATCGACGACCTGGGATAGGGCTTCAGTTCGTTGAAGTTGGTGCCCGCCCCGGTGGAGATCGAGCACCCGTACTGGCCGGTCAGGTCCAGGTCGAGGCCGTCGTGCGCCCGGGCGAGCTGACGCTCCAGGGCGAGCGTGTTCGGGACCCATGACGATTGCTGGAAGAACCGCCCGGCCAGCGTCTCGCCGTCCCGCGACATCGGGCTCGAACCGTCCATGCGGTAGCCCGAGGACGTCAGGGCCATGTAGTTCTGGCAATAGCGGGGTTCTCCCCTGCGGCAGGTGAGGCAATGGCCGCAGAAGGGAACTCCGATCATGACCCGGTCGCCGGTCTTGACGAGGCTGACGCGGGAGCCGATCGCCTCGACGACCCCCGCACCTTCGTGCCCCAGGACGCCCGGAATGGGAAAGGGTTCGAGGCCGTGGATGCAGCCCTTGTCGGTCCCGCAGACGCCGCAGCTGGTGACCCGGATCAAGACCTCGTCTTCGCGCGGATCTTCCAGCTCGACTTTCTCCAATTTGATCCTGCGACGGGCTAGGACCCCGTCGGGCTTCTCCATCACGGCGGCGGTGATCTGCACGGTCTGCTCCGGGAGGTTTCCACCTTTTCTCGGAGCAAGTCGTTAGCAAGCCCTATGCCGCCGCCGAGGGCCCTCGAAGACCGTGCCTGTGGAAACGCCGCGCCCGCTATTTCGCCTTGAGCGTCGCCTCGGCGGTCTCGCCGCCCTTCAATTCGACCGTGATCCGTTCGCTTCGCTCATCGCTGGAACCGGGATTGGGCTGGCCCCAGATCACGTATCGGCCCGGCGGCACGATCTCGAAGGCCAGTTGGTTCCTGGCGTCGACGTCCCCGACGCCGCCGAACGATCCCTCGGCCTCGCCCCCCTCGGGCTCGATCTTGACCATGTATCCCCCGGGCCTCGCCGCGCCGCCGAAATCCACCGTCACACGGACGCCCGAGGCTTTCATCATCGTCAAGGCGACGTCTTCCGCGGGGCTCGTGATCGACAGGCCGAGTCCGGGTCGGCAATAGCCCGGCTTGAAGAGCCACACGCTCGCCGTCCCCTCCGGCACCGGCTCGGCCCGGAAACGGCCGTCGGCGTCGGTCGTGCAGCGGTATTCGCGAGACGACTCGTAGCGTCCTCCGGATTTCGGCTGCACGTTATCGAGCCTCACCTCGACCCCAGCGAGCGGACCGCCGGCCTCGTCGACGATCCGCCCCGACACGGACGCCGCCGCGGCGAGCCCGCAATCGAACGGCTGCCATCGGGGCTGTTCGTCGGCCTGGACGTACCCGGCCACCCGGGGGACGAACCCTTCTGCCGAGACCACCACTCGGTGCCAGCCCGCGGGCGAGCGCCTCATGACCCAATGGCCCTGGGCGTCCGTCGTGGCCTCGACCGCGAGCGGATAGGCGTATCCACCCTTCTCCTGCGGCTCGACCCGCTCCAGCCTCACCGTGGCGGCGATCGGTCGCCCGCTCGACAGTTCCGCGACCTTCCCTTCCAGCACCCGGCCGTCGGCCGCGGTGAACCCGTGGGCCTCCAGGCGTTGGTCGACGACCGTGAGACCGTCGGGCACGACGACGTCCGACCAGCGGATCTCGTCCGTGAAGACGTCGAGCTGGGCGGGCGGCGTGTCGTCGTCCGGTTCGGTCGGGTTCAGGTCGGCCGGCATTTCGTGGAGGCGCTCCCAGTTCGTCGCCTGCCAGACCATCAGGACCCAGTCGACCTTGACGCGCTTCTGCGGCTCGCCGTTCGGGGCCAGCCAGAAGCTGTAGCCGACGCCGTCGTGGACGACGACCCGCCGGGTTTTCGCATCGACCCTCGCGAACTCGGCGAGGACGGCGTTCAGGGCGTTGGCGTCGCCGCGGCATTCGGAATGCCATTGGCCGCCCCCGAAGGGCGGGCCCTCCCACCAGGCGACCCGGCTGGGATGGTTGAAGATCCCCGCCGCCCCGGTAGGCCAGCCCGGATCATGCAACGGCTTGTTGCCGGCGTCGCCGCGGATCAACGCTTTCGCCTCCCGAGGGGAAGCTGCGGCGAGCAGGACGATCACGAGGGTCGTCGCGATTCTGGTCATGGCACTCCCTCCCAGGACGATTTGGAGAGTCGCACGCAGGGTCGACGCATGAGCGAGAGGTTTCTTAGATGGTGGACGCCGACGGCGGCCTGAGCGTGCGGACTGGAAGGTTTCCAAGGTCGCTGCGGCCGCTGATCACCCCGCTTCCGCCAGCGCCGGAGGCATCGCCGTGGCCGAGGCCGCGCCCACGCCCGGCAGGATGCCCAGGCGGACGTAGATCGGCCGGGCGTGGCTCCGCAGCCGGGGCAGTTGCATGGCGAAAGCCAGGCCGCCCAGCAGGACCAGGACTCCCGACCCCAGGACGACGTTGCGAGCGCCGGCCACCCCCGCGAGCCACCCGCTCAGCAGGCTCCCGAACGGGGCCGCACCCTGGAAGGCCATCCCGTAGAAGCCCATCACCCGGCCCCGCTTGTCCTCGTCGACCATCGTCTGGATCAGGGTATTCGACGCCGCCATCTGGACCATCATCCCGGCCCCGGTCGCCGTCAGCATGGCGGCCGACAGCCACAGCGATCCGGAACGTGAGAATCCCGCCAGCCCTAGCCCGAGGAGAACAGCCGCGGCCACGATCACCCGGCCCAGCCCGAGGACCGAGGGCCGCGAGGCCAGGTAGAGGGCCCCGCACAAGGCCCCCAGTCCGGTCGCCGCCGACAGCACGCCGAGCGTGTGCGGCCCCCCGCCGAGCACCTGAGCCGCGAACACCGGCAAGAGCACCGTCTGGGGCATGGTGGCGAAGCTAATCAAGGCCAGCAGGAGCAGCAAGGCCCGGATCGGCGGGAAGCCGAACGCGTACCGCGCCCCCTCGACCAGATGCCGCCCGACCGACTCGGCAGAGGCCCTCATGGGCCGCGACGGCAGGCGCATCGCCGTCAGGGCCGCGACCACCGCCACGTAGCTGACCGCGTCGACGACGAAGCACCACGCCTCGCCCGCTGCGGCGATCACGGCACCGGCGAGCGCCGGGCCGACGAGCCGCGCGCCGTTGACCAGCGACGAATTCAGGGCGATGGCGTTGGGCAAGTCCTCGCGACGACCCACCATCTCGACTAACAGGGACTGCCGGGCCGGCATATCGAACGCGTTGATCGCTCCTTGCGCAGCGCTCAGGACGACGATCAGCCATATCGAGGCGGCCCCCCCCTCGGCGCGGAACGCCACCCAAGCGAGGGCCGCCGACTGAACGAGCGAAAGCACCTGGGTGACCACCATCACGCGGTGACGATCCCAGCGGTCCACGAACACCCCGGCCAATGGGCCGAGGAAAAACGTCGGGGCGAGGCCCGCGAAGCTGACGACCCCGAGCAGCCACGGGGCCTCCGCGCCGCCAAGGCGGAAGACCAGCCACCCGGTCGCGAGCCGGGTCATCCAGGTGCCGACGAGGGAGACGCCTTGCCCCGCGAAGAAGAGCCGATAATTCCGGTTCCCGAACGCTCGGCCCATCGCGCTGAGCCGTGATCGCCGATCCGGCTCCGCGTCATCCGTCGACATGCTCGCCCCTCTTTAGCTCCTGGCACCCCGAAGGTCGAGTAATCCCCGGCCCCGGGTGCGACGTTTTCGAACCTTGCGAGGCAACACGCATGCCGTCGGGGCCGGCGAAGGGGCCTGTCGATATCGCTGACCGAAAATAGGAAGTCGCGAATTCTCACGGCGGCCGCCCCGTCCCCTACGGTCGCAACGTTCCAATACCGGGAGCCTCGGGGCGACGTTGCAGATCAGAACTCCAAGCGGGCGGCGGGCGGCGAAGCGGCGGAACCGGTCGCAGACCCGGCAGGTATAAAAGCTCTCGGCCACTCACTCCATGAACCGATTCCGGCGCAAGTCGCCATGGCGGTTGAACTCGCGGGTGTGGGGCGGAACGGCCTCGTGGAGAGTGTCCCAAGTCGGGTAGACGACGAGGAAGGCCAGCACGGCGACGCACCAGGCGAATCCGCGGTGGCGACGGACGTGCTGCACGCCCTCGGCGATCATGATGAAGCACGCCGGGGCCAGCCAGAGAATCAGGCGGCCGTGGAAGGGATATCGACGGACCACAGAGGCGGCGAACGCCAGCGCCATGGGCAGGACCAGCATCGCCAGCGCCCCGGCATCGCGGCGGGCGAGCCGAAGCGAGCCCTGCACCAGGATCACGAGCGCGAAGAGAGCGAAGAAATAGGAGAGCATCCTGGGCGTGAGGTTCAACGGCGTGACGAACGTCTCCAGGACGATCCCTATCGCCTGCGCCACGTCCGCCCGGCTCCGGGGCGGGAACGGCGGGAAGGCGAAATTCCAGAAGACGTACATCGACGTCGCCGGCCCGAGCAGCCGGCTTGAGATGCGATGGGCGACCAGCACGCTCGCCGCCCAGACGGCGGCCAACGCCAGCAACTCGGCGGCATCGCGGCGACGGCCTCGGCGCACCCGATCCAAGAGGAGCGCGAGGCCGCAGCCGGCGACTACGAAAGCGGCTGGGAACGAAATCCAGGGCGACGCCGTGGCCAGGATCGCCAGGCCCGCGCGACGACTCGAGCTGGGGGCGTCGCGAAGCTCATTCAGACTGAGGAGCGTGATCAGGAGGGCCGACGCCACGTCCGATGAGTACGGCTTCAGTTCGTTGGAATAGTAGGTCAGGTCGTCGGAGAATGCGAAGAGGACCATCGCCAGCACGGCCGTCGACGGTGACAGGAGCCGTTTCACCAGCGCGCGGAAGATGACGAGCGAGGCGAGCCCGCACGCCAGGGGGATCAGGCGGGTCGCATAGGGCGAGGAGCCGAGCAGGCTGATGACGATCCTCTCGGCCGCCAGGAAGGCCGGAGGCGCCAGTTGGTCGGAGGTCAGCGGGCCCGAGAAGTCGAACGCCGCGCGGTCGCGCAGGTTCCCTAGCAGCGAGCCCTCGTCCATCCAGTAGCTGCGACCCTGGAGGTAGACCCAGATCCTCAACGCCGCCCCGAGACAGGCGCAGACGGTGAGCGGACGCCGAGCGATCACATCGAACACGCGGTCGAGCAACGGCGTCAGGTCGACGGGGCGCGACAGGCCTTGGAGGATGGGCACGAGCGGAAGTCTCTTCGACCGGCGAAACATTCATCGACTCAACGGCGGGCCGTCGCGGTCGTGACGGGCGGCGACAGGTCGCGTGCGTGCGGCCCTCCCGATAGACTGAGGCGACTCGCCCGGTCAGCCTATCCGATCCCGCGGCGAAGCGCCATGGGTGGGGCCGAGGAGGGCCGGGAAATGAAGTCGACCTGGAGTATCGCGATCTGCCTCGTTGTGGGGGCACTCGCCCCGATTCTAGGTGCCCAGGGCGGCCGCAGCGTCCGGGGGATGGAACAGGGGCAGACGGCGGCGGGTCCGGCGGCAAGTGAGAACCCCGAGCTGGAAGGGCTCCATGCCGACGATCAGGCCGATCGCATCCCGGAACCTGGCCGGGAGATCGACTTCGCCCTCGTCCTCCCTCGGGTCAGGGCCCGGGAGGCCCGCGTCAAGGAGCTCTACAAGGCGGGCGAGATCCGCACGGGCCAGGACTACCACCGGGCCGCGATGGTCCTGCAACACGCGGACGGGCCTGACGACTACCTGCTGGCCCACGAGTTCTGCGTCGTGGCCCTGGCGAAAGGAGAGATCGACGCCCGATCCCGCCGCCGCCGCGGAGGATCGATTTCTCGTGAAGCTCGGCCGCCGTCAGCGATTCGGCACCCAATATCACAAGAGCGACCCGAACCAGCCCAAGCAACTCGACGAGGTGGGGCCGGGGGTCACGGACGTGTTGCGACGCGAGATGAACGCTCCGACCCTGGACGAGGCTCGGAATCGGGCGGCCGAGATCGCCTCGCTCTTCAAGATCAAGAAATCCTAACGCAGCGTCCGTCCCCACCCCCTCGCTTCGGATTGCTTCGGCGGGATCCCGAGCCAATCGCTACTTCAGGAATCTGCACCGATGCGAATTCTTTGGTACGGCCACGCCGCGTTTCTGATCGAAAATCCGGGCGTCCGGATCATCGTCGACCCCTTTCGCGCGCCCGACTCGGGCGGCTATGAGCCGATCGACGAGCCGGCCGACGTCGTGGTCGTCAGCCACGAGAACGACCGCTATCACAGCCATCTCGGGCAGATCATCCCGCCGTTCCACGTCATTCGGGCCCTTAACCTGGGCGAGGCGGGCGAGAGTTTTCGCGGGGTCCTCTTCGAGGCGATCCGTGTGTTCGAGTCGCCCGAACGGAAGCCTGAGGACGAGGTGACGATCATCCACTTCCGTACCGAGGGGCTGCACGTCGTCTTCCTGGGAGACCTGGGCCACCTCTTGACGGAGTCCGAGCTGACACCGATCCGCGGTGCCGACGTGCTCCTAATCCCCGCAGGCGGCACGCCGACGATCGACCTGGACGAGATCCCCGCCCTCCTCGACGCGATCGACCCCAGGATCGTCGTGCCGATGCACTACAAGACTCCGAAGATCAACCTGAACATCCAGCCCCTGGAGCGGTTCCTCGAACGCCTTCCCGACGATCCCATCGTCGCCGTCGATGGGTCGGAGTTCACGGTCGACACGGCGTCGCTGCCCTCACGGCGGACCATCTATCGAATGGAACATGCACGTTGAAGGCGGGCCGACAACCCTCTTCTCGAATTCCGGTCGGCGACTTGACGCCGAAGTCGACGAAGTTACATTTAGTGTAATCTGTAACCGTGGCGGCCCCACGTGGATCGTCCTATCGACACGACATTCCGGAGCAATTCCATGGAGATGCGACGTTTGGGGGTCGAAGGCCCGCTGGTTTCGGCGGTGGGGCTGGGATGCATGGGAATGTCGGATTTCTACGGCCCGGCGGACGAGGGGGAGAGCGTCGCGACGATCCACGAGGCGATCGATCGCGGGGTGACTTTTCTGAACACCGGCGACTTCTACGGGATGGGGCACAACGAGCTGCTGATCGCGCGGGCGATCGAGGGGCGTCGCGACCGTGTCTTCATCTCGGTGAAGTTCGGGGCGCTCCGGACGCCCGACGCGCGGTTCATCGGGTTCGACGGTCGGCCGGCCGCGGTCAGGACGTTCCTGGCCTACAGCTTGAAGCGGCTCAAGACGGACTACATCGATCTGTACCAGCCGGCTCGAGTCGATCCTTCGGTCCCGATCGAGGAGACCGTGGGCGCGATCGCCGAGATGGTCCAGGCGGGCTATGTGCGACACATCGGCCTCAGCGAGGCGTCGGCCGCTACGGTGAAGCGAGCGCAGGCGGTCCACCCGATCGCGGCGCTGGAGACCGAGTATGCCGTGCTGACGCGCGAGGTCGAGGCCGAGATCCTGCCGGCGCTCCGAGAGCTGGGCATCGCGACCGTTGCCTACGGCGTCCTCTCGCGGGGCCTGATCGGAGGCGTGTCGAAGGGGCCGGGGGCGGCCGGGGATCACCGGTCGATGCTCCCTCGTTTCCAGGGCGATAACGTGGGCGCGAACGCGAAGCTGGTTGACGCCCTGGACGCGATCGCGCGAGAGAAGGGCGCGACGGGGGCGCAGCTCGCCATTGCGTGGGTCCTCGCGCGAGGCCAGGATGTCATACCGCTGATCGGCGCCCGGACCCGGATCCGGCTGGCCGAGGCGATCCCCGCGCTTGACCTGACGTTGACAGCCGACGACCTGGCGCGGATCGACGCGGCCTTTCCCGTCGGCGCGGCGGCCGGCGATCGCTACGACAAGCACGGTATGGCGATGGTCAACCGCTGACCGTGGCCGACTCGCCACGCTTCGGCCCGGGGGCCTCATGGCTCGCACGCGAAAGAGCGACACGACTGACGCCCAGCGCCAGCGGATCCTGGACGCGGCCGAGGTGGTGCTCCGCCGTCACGGTCCGGGAAAGACCAACGTCGTCGACGTCGCGCGCGAGTTGGGGCAGACGCACGCCAGCGTCTATCGCTACTTCGCCAGCAAGGCCGAGCTGTTCGACGCCCTCGTCGAACGCTGGCTCTCGCGAGTCTCCGAGCCCCTGGAAGCGATCGCCCGGAGCAATAGCCCGGCGGGCGAACGCCTACAGCGGTGGCTGATGGCGCTTTTTCGCTCAAAAGTCCGCAAAGTCACCGCCGACCCAGAGTTGTTCATGACTTATCAGGCGATCGCCGCCGACTCTCCCACGTCCGTCGCGCGGCACCTTGCGATGATGGACGAACACGTCGCGACGATGGTGTCCGACGGCGTCGCGTCCGGCGAGTTTCCATCGGAAACCGATCCTCATCGAGCCGCCCGGGCGATTCTTAGCGGCTCGATCCGTTTCCACCACCCGGGGCTCCTGGCGACCTCCCCAGGACCGCCGGGCGAGCAGGAAGCCGAAGACGTTTTCGCCCTACTCCTCGCGGGCCTTTCGGCCCGGGGCCGATGACGACTCGGGCCGATCCGATCAAAGCTCGCGGAGGGCCGAGATGACTTCCAGCCTGACCGCGCGGAGGGCGGGGATCATGCCGCCGAAGAGGCCCATGACGAGGGTCATGATCAGGGCGACCGCCATGACCAGCGGACCGAACCGGAAGTTGATGGTGACCGAGGCGAAGGTGTTGAAATTCGACGTCTCGATCGAGAGGAAGCTCATCGGCAAGGTCGCCAGCAACCCGAGCGCGCCGCCCAGCAGGCTGAGCAGCACCGACTCTCCGAGGAAGCAGAAGAGCACGTCGCCGCGCGAGAACCCTAGGGCGCGCATCGTGCCGATCTCGCGGGTCCGCGACTTCACCGCGGAGAACATCGTGTTGGCCGCGGCGAACATCGCCCCGAAAGTCAACAAGACGGCGATGAGGGTCCCCGCGCCCTTTAGGAAGAGGCTCGACTCGGACTGGCCCGCGAAATAGGTCGACTCGGGGATCGCCGCCAGGCGGAACTGGGTGCCGTCCTCGATGTCCTTGCGGAGCTGGTCGAACGCCTTGGGGTCGGCGGCGCGGATCTGCACGCACGAGACGGAGCCGTCGCGGCCGGTGTTGCGTTCGACGTCCTTGAGGTCGGCCCAGACCTCGCTCTCGGCCGAGCTGCCGCCAGCGGTGAACACGCCGACGACGCGGTATTTCTCCTTCTCGCCGAAGACGAGCTGGCCGCCGACCTGCCCCCCTTTGTAGAGGCGGGCGATGCTCCGGCTGACGATGCACTCGCCCTTGCCGGGCTCGAAATCGCGGCCGGCCACGATCTTGAAGTCGGGCCGGAGCTTGCGCGAGGCGGGCTGGACGCCGCGGATGATCAGGTTGTTGAAGGTCTTGGCGTTACGCTCGGCGACGGCGATGTTGAGCAGTTCCTTGGCGCCGACCGGGCCGTCGGCGTCGCGGAGGATGCCGCCGAGCGTGAGCAGTTCGTCGGCCTTCTTGCCCTCGAAGCCGCCGGTGGTCTCGGCCGTCGCCCCCTTGCGCAGGATGATGAGGTCGAGCGGGTCGCCCGAGACCTTCAGGCTGTGCTCCAGCCCCTCGACCAGGCCGAACAGGATGCACGACGAGGCGACCAGCAGCGCGGTCCCGACGACCGTCATGAGAGTCGTCTTCCAGCGCACGCGGAGGTTGCGGACGTTGTACTTGAACGGGATCATGGTGACCTCACACGACCTTTCGGAGACCGTCGATCACGGACGCGTTGGCGGCGAGAGCGGCGGGGGCCAGCCCGCTGGCGAGGCCGACGAAGAACGACACGCCCAGCCCGATCAGCGCGGTGTTCCAGGGGACGTAGAAGAACGGGAGCATCCCGCCCGTGAACTGCGACATGTCGACGGCCTCGCAGAGCGCCTTGCAGCCGAGCGAGCCGAGCGCGCCGCCGAAGCCGGCGACGAGCACCGCCTCGGACAGGACGAGGAGCAGCACGAGCCCCT
Organism: Paludisphaera mucosa; assembly: GCF_029589435.1. Lineage (NCBI taxonomy): Bacteria > Pseudomonadati > Planctomycetota > Planctomycetia > Isosphaerales > Isosphaeraceae > Paludisphaera > Paludisphaera mucosa. Next base: position 2,870,348 of record NZ_JARRAG010000002.1, read on the forward strand.
TGGTGAAGCCGATCGCCTTCAGGACCGCCACCTCGGTCGTCCGCTCGCGCATCGCCATGGCCATCGCGTTGCCCGCGACGAAGAGCAGCGAGATCACGACGGCCCCGCCGATCCAGTAGATCGTGTCCTTGAGGTCGCCCAGCATCTCGGAGAACATCTGGCCGAACGCTTCCTCCGTCTGGGTGCGGGTGGGGAATTCGGTGCTCCGGTATTCGTCGTCGATCTTCCGGCAGAGCGGCGCGGTCGAGTCGGCCGCCTTGCACTTCACGAAGACCATGCCGGCGTTGCCCGAGCGCTGCGACGACGAGGTCGCCAGCGAGCCGCCGGACGAGGCCATCGAGACCTGCTTCAGCAGCTCGTCGAGGTACTCGTAGTGGAAGATGCACATCCGCAGGTCGGATCGGGAGGAGCCGTCGTAGATGCCGCGGACGTTGAGCTTCAGGTCGACCGGGTAGATGTCGCCCTGGAGCGGCAGCGAGTCGCCGACCTTGAGCTTGAGGTCCTGGGCGAGCTTGCGGCCGATCACCGCGCCGTCCTTGTTGGCCTTGAAGTCGGCTAGCTGGTCCGGGGGGACCTTGAACTCGTCGAGCACGTCGAAGACCGAGTCGGCGTCGGCGGCGAACTGGGCGAAGAGCGCCCTTTCGTTCTGATATTTGCCGCCGTACCACGAGAACGCCGTGGCCGCGGCCACGCCGTCCATGGCGGCGACCTGGCGCACGCGCGCCACGGGGACCATGCCGGCGAAGCCGTTGGCGTTCATGACGATGATCCGGTTGTAGGCCCGGCTGGCCTTCGTCGCCTCCTCGTTCATGGCGAAGAACGACAGGAGGATCATCATCAGGAAAAGGCAGATGGCCGTCGACGCCACCGTCAACCCGGTGCGTACCGGGTTGCGGCGGGCGTTCCGCAGGATGTAGGTCAGGTATTTCATGTCAGGAGGCCGCCGACATCGGGGATTCGTTGATCACGTCGTCCACGAGACGACCCTTGTCGAGGTGGAGGACCCGGCCGGCTCGGCGGGCCGCCAGCGGGTCGTGAGTGACCATGACGATCGTCTTCTGGAACTCGCGGTTGAGCTGCTCCAGGAGTTCCAGGATCTCGTCGGCCGTGTTGCGGTCGAGGTCGCCGGTGGGCTCGTCCGCGACGAGCAGGAAGGGGTCGGTGACGATCGCCCGAGCGATGGCCACTCGCTGTTCCTGGCCACCGGAGAGCTGCCGGGGATAATGGTGCTCGCGGCCTTCGAGGCCGACAACGCGGAGCGCGGTGGCGACGTTCTCGCGGCGGCGCTTGCGCGAAAGGCTCGTGAGCAGCAACGGCAGCTCGACGTTCTCGGCCGCCGTCAGCACGGGGATGAGGTTGTAGGTCTGGAAGATGAAGCCGACGTTGTCGGCGCGCCAGCGGGTGATCTCGGATTCCGAGAGCCGCCCCAGGTCCTGTCCGTGGACGATCACCTGGCCCCGGGTGGCGACGTCGAGGCCCGCGACCAGGTTCAACAGGGTGGTCTTGCCCGAGCCTGACGGGCCCATGAGCGCCAGATACTCGCCCTCGGCGACGTTCAGGTCCAGGCCCTGGAGGACGGGGACGACGAACTCGTCGCGGCGGTACTCCTTCTCGACTCCGCGCAGCTCGATCGAAGGGGACGCTTCCATGTGGGACCTCGTAGGGAATGGCGGTGTGATCACCGTCCGGTCGCGCGGGGCCCGATGAGGGGCTCCCGACGTTCCGGACCCAACGGTGCGGGCCGGGCCGGGGGAAGTTCGACTCAGCGGCTGGCCTCGCGCACCAGCTCGCCGTCGCGGAGCCCGCGCGGGGGGTTCAAAACGACCTTGTCGTCCGCCTCCAGCCCGGACTCGACGCGGGTCGAGCCTTTATTCGAGTTGGCGACCTCGATCTTGCGGCGGGCGACCCGGGAATTGCGGTCGAACACCCAGACCCAGTCGCGGCCGTCCTCCTGGAACACGGCCTCGCTCGGAACGTAGAGGAACGCCAGGTTGGCGTCGGACTCGGCGGCCTTCTTGTCGGGGAGGAAGTGGACCGTCGCGGCCAGCTCCGGGAAGAGCTTGTCGTCCGGGTCGAGGATCTCGACCTTCACCTTGACCGTGGCCCGGGTGCGGTCGCCCATCGGCGTGATCTGGCGGAGCCGGCCGCGATACCGCTTGGTCGGCACGGCGGTCACGGAGATCTCGGCGGGCTGGCCCTCGGCCACACGGTACATCTGCTCTTCGGGGATGTCGGCCTCGACGTCCATCTGGGACAGGTCGGCGATCGTCACGACCGCCGAGCGGCCCAGCGACGAACTCATGGCCATCGGGCTGATGATCTCGCCCACCTCGCCCTGCTTCTCGACGACCGTGCCGTCGAACGGGGCGTAGAGGAACATCTGATGGTGGATCGTGGCCTCGATCTCGTCGATGTTCGACCTCGTGACCTGGATCGCCGCCGCGGTGGCCGCGACCCGCGCCTCGGCGGAGCGACGGGCGGCGACGGCCTTATCGTAGTCCTCCTGGGGCGTCATGTGCTTGTCGAACAGCTTCGCCAGCCGCTTTTCCTGGCGTTCCTTGTCCCAGACCTCGACCTTGGCCTCCTCCAGCTCGGCCTCGGCCCGGGCGAGGCCGGCCTTGCGCTGGAGGAGCATGGCGTCCATGTCGTGGTGCTCGATGACCGCGAGGATCTCGCCCTTCTTGACCGTCACCCGCTCGCGGACCCGCATCTCCTCGACCCGGCCGGCGATCTTGGTGCCGATCATCGCCTGGGAACGCGACTTCAGGTAGCCCTTCGAGCTGAGCAGCTTCTCGGCCTCGCCCAGCGTCATCTTCTGGACGATGCCGACGGTGACCTCGGGCTTCGAGCGCATCTGGTCGTACTGGCGATAGGCCACCGCGCCGGCGACGCTCACGACGCCCAGCGGGATCAGCCAGAGCAGCATCGAGACGAGTCGGAGCCCGAAGCCGCGGCGCCGCTTGTAGTCGCTCAACGAGCCGTGCGACGAGGTCGGGTGGGTCGCCGGGGAGGACGCGGCGACCGGGCGGCGCTCTGGGGTCGGACGAGCCGATTTCGTCCTCTCGATGCGGAGCGACGCCAGCTCGTCGCGCAAGTTGCTCGCCATGACGGGCCTCGGGGCTTTCGATGAGATCGACCGAACTCCGCGACCCATCCTCGGGCGCGATAAGTATGGATTCGGCTCGACTATACTTGGGGTCGCCGATCGACGCGAGGTCGATCTCCTCGACCTGATCACTCGTACCCGAGTGTACCGTCGCTATTCGACGGATGCGTCGGTCCATTTCCAAGGTTTCGATTTTTTCATGCGCCCGCACGACGGCTCGTGCTCGCGGGGTCGAACCCGATCAGGGACGCTCGGGGGGCAAGAGCGGACTCGCATCCGGCTCCGGTTCCGCGATTGCGGTGGCCTGAGGGCCGACCGACAGGGAGAAGATCCGGCTCTGCTCGTCGAGCGACCGGAGCTTCCCGCGCTGGATGATGACGCGGCCGGCATGCTTGATCCTCACCTGCCACTGCGTCGGCTTGGATATGCCGCCGAATCCGCCATAATAAGCCACGAACCAGCGATACACTCCCGGCGGGCCGTCGCCGCGAATCTTGGCCGAGTCGGCCCCGGCGGGCGCGACCAGCCAGTAGATGTTTTCGGGGCCGAAGCCCTTGGTGTTGTCGACGTCGAGTTCGCCCCCCTGGGCCCCCTTGCGTTGCTCCCAGAAGATCTCCTTGCCGCCGGGCTCGATGATGTGGAGGTCGAGGTCGACGTCGGTGTCCCAGATCAGGGTGAACTGGGGGTCGCCGACCTTGACCTCGATTCCGCGTATACGCTCGGAGCCGTCGCCGAAGCGGGCGAGGCCGAACCCTTCGCCGTCGCCCGCGCCGGGGTTGTCGTTGGGAGCCCCGCCGCCGGCTGCCGGCTTACCGCCCCGGCCTTTCAAGGCGATGCGGCCGACCTCGACGGGGGCCAGGTCCAGAAGCGGTTCGGGGGACGGGGCCAGGGTCGCCTCGGACATCCCGATTTCGTCCTCCGGGGTCCGCAGGCCGCCCAAAAGCGTCATCCCCTCGGCGACGCCGTCGGGCGAGCCGCCGATGCGGGAGTCGAACTCGATCGGCGGTCGGAGCGGGGGCGAGAAGTACCAGAACGCCAGGAGCAGCAGGAACACGGCATGCAGGCCGACCGAGCCGCCCCAGCTCCTGAGGGTCGCCACCGACCTGAGGTTCGCGAAAAGCGGCGCGACGGGCTCGGAAAGCGACGTGAAGGCCGCGGCGGCCTCGCGAGCCGGCCTTGGCGCGCGGCGGGGGTCCCTGGGCGGGTAGGCGACCGGGATCGGGGCGCGAGTCTGGCCGGGGCCGGTGCGCTCTTGGGGAGGGGTGGACATTCGGCCGAGGCCCCCGGGCGTCGTTAGGTTTCGACCGCAACTCGCGCCAGCCGTCAAACTAGCACGCCGCCGGGTGGCCGCGGTAGCTCAATCCGGTTGCGGATTCCCGGCGTCGCCGTTACGGTTGATCGGAATCCGACGCGTCCGCCGGACGACGCGACCCGCCCTCCCTCGATGGAACTTCGGCCTTATGATCCCACGCCACCTGGCGCAGCTGTTCGAGGCCCTCGCGGCCGGGGAGATGACGCCCGAGAAGGCTGCGCAGGCGCTCGAATCCCACCAGGGGTTCGCCGAGGCCGGCGGCTTCGCGCACGTCGACCTCCATCGCCGCAGCCGCTGCGGGTTCCCCGAGGTCGTCTTCGGGCTGGGCAAGACCGGCGACCAGATCGAGGCCATCCTGAAAACGCTCATCGAGCACGGTCAGGGCTGCCTGGTGACGCGCGTCGACCCCCGGATCGCCGACCGCCTCACGGCCGCGTTCCCCGGCGGAGCGTACAACCCGGTGGCGCGGACGTTCCGCAGGCCGGGGCCCGAGGCGGAAGAGCCCAAGCTCGGCCGGGTGACGGTCGTGACGGCCGGCACCAGCGACCTCCCCGTCGCCGAGGAGGCCCGCGTCACCGCCGAGGCCTGGAACTGCGACGTCGACCTGCTCGCCGACGTGGGCGTCGCGGGGATCCATCGCCTGCTCAGCCGGCTCGACCGCCTGACCGACGCCGACGCCCTCGTCGTCGCGGCCGGGATGGAAGGCGCCCTGCCCAGCGTGGTGGGCGGCCTCAGCTCCTGCCCGGTGATCGCCGTGCCGACCAGCATCGGCTACGGGGCCAGCTTCCAGGGCCTCGCGGCGCTCCTCGGCATGCTCAACAGTTGCTCGTCGAATGTCGTCGTCGTGAACATCGACGCCGGCTTCAACGGCGGATACGTCGCCGGACTGATCGCCCACCGGGCCGGTCTGGCCCGCGCGTCGGCCGCCGACACCCCTTCCTAAGCGAAAGTCGCTCTCTCCATGGCATTGAAACGGGTCGAATCGATCCCGAGGCTCCTCAAGCGTTCCCCCGACGGCCACAAGGGGAATTACGGCTCCATCCTGATCATCGCCGGCGGCCGCGGCATGGCCGGCGCGGCGGCGCTCTGCGGGGCCTCGGCCCTGCGTTCCGGCTCGGGCCTCGTCCGCGTCGCCTGCCCGGCCGAGGTCCAGCCGACGGTGGCCTCGTTCGAGCCGTCGTACATGACCTATCCGCTCCCCTGCGACGGCGAGGGCCTCGTCGATTTCGCCGCCTCGCGGCCCGTCCTCGAAAAGCTCGTCCAGAAGGCCGACGTCGTGGCCGTCGGCCCCGGCCTGGGCGAGAGCGACGACGTCCTGGAACTGGTCCGCTGGGCCGTCGAATCGGCCGGCAAGCCGCTGGTCCTGGACGCCGACGCGCTCAACGCCCTGGCCAAGGACGTCGGCCTTGTGGACCGGCTTGAGACGCCGACCGTCGTGACGCCGCACCCCGGCGAGTTCGCGCGCTTGACGGGTATGACGACGAAGCTGGCGAAGGCCGAGCGCGAGCCTCGCTCGGCGGCCTTCGCGGCCCGGAATGCGAACCTGGTCGTCGTGCTCAAGGGGGGCGGCACGCTGGTGACGGACGGCGATCGCGTCTACGTGAACACGACCGGCAACCCCGGGATGGCGACCGGCGGCGCGGGCGACGTGCTGACCGGCGTCGTCGCCGCGATGCTGGGCCAGAAGCTGGCCGCCTTCGAGGCCGCCCAACTCGCCGTGTACGCCCACGGCCTCGCCGGCGACATCGCCCGGGACGACTCGGGCGAAGTCGGCCTCATCGCCGGCGACATCGCCGACGCCCTGCCTGACGCTTTTCACCATGGCGTCCGTGAGCAGGAAATCGACGAAGAGGAAGACGACGTCGAGTAAGCGCGGAGAGATCCGGCCGCCCGCCTCGAAAAAGAGGTGGGGCGGCGGCCTTCCAGATGCCGATGATGCGGTCTGCGCTGACCCTGTGGGATCGGCGGACGGTGCGGACGCGCCCTGTACGATTCGTATCGGATAGGATATACTTGAAAGCCTCTCCCGGTCCGATCGAGTCCGGTCGGGCGAACCTCTGGAACCGCCCCCTCGGCGAGCGTCCTCATCCCTCTGCCCCGCCAGATGTAGCGAAGGAGGTCGGAGTGTCAGCCCCCGAGAATCCATCCTCGGCGTCGTGGACGTATCGCATGGAAGTTTCGCCGACCGGCCAGGGCTCTTCGGGGTCGGCCGCCGGGCCGAACGATCCGATCGTCTTGCTCCACCATCTGGTCAACCTGCAGAACCAGACGCTCGACGTCCTCCGCCAGAACCTGGAGATGAGTCGGCAGGAACTGGAACTGACCCGCGAGATCGTCCAGGTCAACCGCGAGCAACGCGCCCGCCAGATCGCCGAACTGGAGCGCTGGCAGAACGGCCATCAACGCGTCCTGGACTCCAGCCGCGAGGCGCTCGGCCGCCTGGAGCAGGTCCACGCCTCGTTGATCGGCGAACTGGCCGACTACGTCGAGGAGAACCACGAGAACCTGCTCGACGGCGACTTCGCCCTGAGTGACTTCGTCGATCGCTTCGGCCCCCGCCTGGCCCACCTGAACACGATGCTCGCCGTGCTCCGCCCCCTGGCGGTGGCTCGCTCGCGTCCAGACGCCTGAGGGCGTTCGCGGCCTCACCCGCGGCCCGAAACGAGAAACGCCCCGCGGCCCAGAGATGGGAGCCGCGGGGCGTTTCGTGTTTTACGCATCGCTGGATTCAGCGATCAATAACGATCGCCACGGTCGTAACCGCCCCGGCCGCCGCGACCACCGCCGCCGCCGCCGTAGCCGCCGCCACCGCCGCCATAGCCGCCACCGCCGCCGCCGTAGCCGCCGCGACCACCGCCGCCGCCATAGCCGCCACCGCCGCCGCCGGAGCGGGGCTCACGAGGACGCGCCTCGTTGACGGTCAGACGCCGACCGTCCGACTCGTGATCGTGCAGGCCGTCGATGGCGGCCTGCGCCTCGGCGTCCGAGCTCATCTCGACGAAACCGAACCCCTTGCTGCGGCCGGTCTCGCGATCGGAGATGACCTCCGCGCTCTCCACGGTGCCGAACTGCGAGAACAACTGCTCCAGGTCGGAGCTGTTCACGCGGTACGAGAGATTCCCGACATACAGTTTCTTGCCCACCTGCTAACTCCTAGCGTGGCGACTCGACTCGACCCACTACTCACTTTCCGGGTCCTGAAAGGGGCCGGGGGACCGGCCCAAGTGGTGGAAAGGCGGATGAGGCAGACGAGAAGCTCTTATTGGGATCTGCGGCACGCGCTCGTTCGGTTTCCAGCCAAGCCAAAGTATAGGGACCTTGCGACTGCAATGGTAGATCGATTCCGCATCTCTGGGCGGATTCTCGAAATTCTTCCATTCTAACGTTCCGTAGTCGTCCCGGCCAGACGGTGGGGATCCTCGCGTCTCCTCGAATCCGCGGAAATCAGGCGTCTTTCGGCGAGGTCGGCCCGGATTTTGAATACTCGGAACACATTTGAGTTTTCCTCCCACACCTCCACCCGCAGCGGAGACGTGAGCGATGCCAAGGGGTGACAAGTCGAAATACACGGACAAGCAGAAGCGACAGGCCGAGCACATCGCCGAGGGCTACGAGGATCGCGGGGTCCCCGACGCCGAGGCCGAGCACCGAGCCTGGGCGACGGTCAACAAGGAGACCGGCGGCGGCAACAAGTCAGGCAGCGGCCGCGGCAAGGCCGACACCAACGTCTCCAGCGAGAGGGGGGGCAAGGCCGGCGGAGCCGCCTCCGCCGCACGGCCGGCCTCGGCCCGGTCCGAAGCCGCAAAGAAAGCCGCGGCCACCCGCAAGCGCAACAAGGAAAAGAGCGCGAGCTGAGCGTCGGCTAGGGGCTCTTGGGCGCGACTGGAGCCGGCCTCCGGCCGCGCCTTATCCCGTAGACCGCGACCGGAATGTCGTCGAAAAGCTCGGTCCGCCCTTCCAGCCGCATCCCCAGGCGGCGGGCGACGCGGATCGACGGCAGGTTGTCGCCGTGGATCATGCTGATGACGTGAGGCTCGCCAATCTGCTCGAACGCCACGTCCAGCGAGGCGCGGGCCGCCTCGGTGGCGTAGCCGCGGCCCCAATAAGCCCGCCGCAAGGTCCAGCCGACTTCCAGGCCGGGCCAGCCCTCCGGCCGCCAGCAGCCCACTCGGCCGACCATCTCGCCGGTGTCGCGTTCCTCCACGGCCCACATCCCGAAGCCACGCAGCCTCCAGTGGCCCAGGATCATCGCCATGTTGCGCCAGGCTTCCGAGCGGCCCATGGGGCCCGCCCCGAGGTAACGCATCACCTCGGGGTCGGCGGCCATCTCGGCGTAGGCGTCCAGGTCGGAATCGCGGAACTGGCGCAGGATCAACCGCTCGGTTTCAAGGGTCTCCATGGCAATCGTCCAAGCCGACCGGCGGTCGTGATCGCGGATGACGGGGCTCTGGGTCCGGATGCGCCAGTCTAGCAGCGGGACTTCGGCCCGAGAAGCCGCCGAGCACTTGAGCTTGAGGCCCCTCCGGCTTTCGCCGATAGTGAGACGGAGGGATTCCGCGCGCAGGGCGCGCCCGAGTCGGCCTCGCTGCTCGTCCAGGGAAAGGGTCCAGGGTCATGAACCGGATTCGCCTACGCCGCCCGTGCTCGCTCATCCTGCTGACGACCCTCCTCGCCGCCCAGGGGGCCGCCGCCCGCGCGCAGGACTCGTGGGACGCCGTCTTCCTGGCCGGCAACAAGATCGGTTATATCCATATCTTCATCGAGAAGGTCAGCGAGAAGGGCCGGCCGCTCAACCGGGTCCGGGTCGACACGGTCCTGAGCTTCCGCCGCGGCGACGACGTAGTGACCCAGAAGATGATGTATGGCACGATCGAGACGACCGAGGGCGAGGTCCTCCGGCTCGACACGCGCACCCTCACCAGCGACAACGAGATCCGCGTGTACGGCGACGCCGTCAAGGGCCAGATGAAGCTGATCCTGGAGGGGACCAAGCAGCGCCAGGAGCAGGTCATCCCCTGGGGGCCCGAGGTCCGCGGCCCCTACGCCGCCGAGCAGACGATGGCGAAGAAGCCCATGGCCGAGGGCGAGAGCCGGACGCTCAAGATGTACATCCCCGACCTCAACCGCATCGTCGACGTCGAGCTGAAGGCGGGCGCGAACGCCGACATCGAGCTGGGCGACGGCCTCAAGCGGCCGCTGCGGAAGGTCGAGCAGCTTGCGACGCTCGACGGCAAGCCTCGCCCCGAGCTGAACGCCGTGCTCTGGGTCGACGCCGCCGGGCAAGTCCTCAAGCAGGACGTCGACCTCCTGGGCGGGATGACGACCTACCGTACCACCGAGCAGGGTGCCAAGGCCCCCGGCGGCCGGATCAAGTACGACCAGATCCGCGGCACCATCGTCAAGTCGGGCCGGGAGATCCCCACCCCGTACCAGACCCAGTACGTCAAATACCAGGTTACGCTGAAGGACGAGGATCCGGCCAAGGTGATCCCCGCCGACCGCAGGCAGTCGGTCCAGTCGTCCGGCGACGGCAAGTCGGCGACCCTGGTCATCCAGTCGATGGGTCCCAACGACGGCCAGGCGGCGACTGCGGCCCTCGGCCCCGAGTTCCTCCGCCCCAACGGGATGATCACGAGCGCCGACAGCCGCGTGAAGCGGCTCGCCGACCGGGCCGTCGAGAAGTCGGTCGACCCCTGGGATCAGGCGGTCCGCATCAACCACTGGGTCTTCCAGAACATGCGGAGCAACTTCGAGACGACTTTCGCGCCGGCCAGCGAGGCCGCGCTCAACCTCACCGGCGATTGCACCGAGCACTCGGTGCTGGCCGCCGCAATGTCGCGCGCCAAGGGCATCCCGTCGCGGGTCGCCGTGGGCCTGATCTACGTCGACAACAAGCAGATGAAGTCCAAGGGCTTCGGCTTCCACATGTGGCACGAGGTCTACGTCAACAACCGCTGGGTCGCCCTCGACTCCTCGTTCGACCAATCGCAGGTCGACGCCACCCACATCAAGCTGTCGGAATCGAGCCTCGAAGGGGTCTCGCCGTTCGAGTCGTTCCTGCCCATCCTCCGGGTCCAGGGAAAGGTGACGATCGATCCCCTGGAACTCCGCTGACGGCGCGTTGACCGACCCGGGACCTCGCCGGCACAATGGGGCCTCGTGCGAGCGACAGTCCCCCGTCCGCGACCCGTCGTAACCGGAGCCGAAGCGATGTTGACGACGAAGCGACTGCATCGGCTGATCCTGTTTTCGTTCCTGCCCTCCCTGCTCTCCGGATGCGGGACGGAGTCGACGCCGACTTCCTCCCGCGGGAAGGCCGGGTCGGGAAAGATCGGGGCGGTCCTTCCCACCTTCAGTCATCCCTTCTTCCTGGCGATGAAGGACGGGATGGAGGCCAAGGCGAAAGAGCTGGCCCTGGACGTCGACGTCCGCGACGGCCAGGACGACGACGCCAAGCAGATCGGCCAGGTCGAGACGCTGCTCAACCTGGGCTGCCGGGCCGTGATCCTCTGCCCCCGCGACGAGGACGCCCTGACCCCGGCCGTCGAGGCGGCCAACCGCGCCAACGTGCCAATCCTGGCCGTGAACCGCCGCATCAACGGCGGCGACGTCGTCAGCTATGTCGGGGCCGACGACGCCGAGGGGGGCGTCCTCCAGGGCGAGGAGCTGGTGCGGGTGCTCGGCCCTAAGGGGGGCCGGATCATCTACCTGGAAGGGACCGAGGGCTCCAGCCCCCAGCGCAAGCGGAACGCCGGCCTGACCGCGGTGCTCCAGAAGCATCCCGAGATCGTGATCGCCGACAGCCGGTTCGCCGGCTTCCAGGAGGATAAGGCCAAGGGGGTCATGACCGACCTCGTCCGCCGTTTCAAGCCCGGAGAGATCCGCGCCGTGGTCGCCCAGTCCGACGAGATGGCCCTCCCCGCCGCCGAGGTCGCGCAGGCCGAGGGTTGGAAGGACGTCGTCGTCCTGGGCTTCGACGGAAGCAAAGCGGCCTTCGAAGCCGTCCGCGACGGCCGCCTGGAATCCACGGTCCTCCAGGACCCCCGCGAGCAAGGCGCGAAGGCCGTCGAGGTCATGGCCGCCAAGCTCAAAGGCGAGACCATCGACCGTGAGATCGTCACCCCGCTCCGCCTCATCAACAGGGCGAGCGTCGACCAGCATCAGCCCGCATATTGATTGGACGACTCCTAGGCGAAGCTCAGGCCCCGCACCACTCGCCGGAGAAGACTTCGGTCGCCGGACCGGTCATGAGGACGGAGGCCTCGCGGGCGGGCCATTCCAACTCGAGGTCGCCTCCCGGCAGGTGGGCGAGGATCCGGGGGCCCGTCCGGCCGGTCAGGACGCCGGCCACGCACACGGCGCACGCGCCGGTGCCGCAGGCCAGGGTGACGCCCGAGCCTCGCTCCCAGGTCCGCATCCGGACCTCGTTCGGCGAAATCACCTGGACGGCGTGGAAATTGACCCTCTTGGGAAACGTCGGATGACGTTCGATCAGGGGGCCGAGAGCTTCGAGCGGGAAGGCCCGGACGTCGTCGACGAACAGCACGGCGTGCGGATTCCCCATCGAGACGGCCGTGAGCCGGAGATCCTTGCCGCCGATCTCGATCGGCACGTCGATCGGGGGATCGCCCGGCAGGGTGGTCGGGATTGCTTTGGAATCGAGGATGGGCGTCCCCATGTCGACTCGTACGAGCTTCGTCCGGCCGGCCTCGATCGTGAGGTCGAGCGTCAGGACGCCCCGGCCGGTCTCGATCGTGACGCGAGGCCTCCGCGCCAGGCCATGGTCGTGGACGTACTTGGCGACGCAGCGCACGCCGTTGCCGCACATCTCGCCCTCGGAGCCGTCGGCGTTGAACATCCTCATACGGGCGTCGGCTTTCGAGCTGGGCATGATCAGGATCAAGCCGTCCGAGCCCACGCCGAAATGACGGTCGCTGACCGCACGCGCGAGCGATGATGGGTCGGGCGGGGCGGGTTGAGAGAAGGTCTCGACGTAGACGTAGTCGTTGCCGAGTCCGTGCATCTTGGTGAATTTCATAGGCGGGATGAGGTCGTGAGGGCGGGGCCGGATCTTCGCTGGCGGCCCACCCGTTGGCCGGAGGGGTGGGCGCGACGGTAACATTGTAGGCTCGACCCCGATCAGGCAACCAGCGCCCGTCCCCGCCTTGGGGAACTGCGAGGATCCGATGAGCACCGCCGCGCCCCCGACGTCTTACGACCTCAACTTCCGGCTGCTGGGCGTCCCCGTCCGCGTCCACCCCTTCTTCTGGCTCTTCAGCGCCATGCTCGGCCTGAGCGGCAACCAGGACGACCTGAGCCTGGTCGCCCTCTGGGTCGGCTGCGTCTTCCTCTCGATCCTCGTCCACGAGTTCGGCCACGCCTTGATGGGGAAACGCTTCGGAGGCTCGCCGTCGATCCTCCTCTACAGCCTCGGCGGCCTTTGCTATTCGGGATCGGAACGGACGCCTTGGCAGCGCCTGGCGGTCATCCTCGCCGGGCCGGGCGCCGGCTTCTTGCTCTTCCTCGCCACTCTCATCGCCGCCGGGGTCGTCGATCGCATTTCCCCGGTGGAAAATCTGGCCATGGTGCTCCGGCTGATGGGCCTGCCCCACGACCCCGAGTCCTACTTCGGCGGCAGATCGAAATTGGGCGACGGTATGCCTGCGCAGGCGTACTTCATGATGGTTCAGATCAACCTATACTGGACGATCATCAACCTGCTGCCGATCTGGCCGCTCGACGGCGGCCAGGCGACGCAGGTCGTCCTGTCCCAGGTGGATCGTCGTAACGGCGTGCGACGCAGCCACATCATTTCGTTCCTGACGGCGGGGGCGCTGGCGATCTTCCTGGGTGTGCGGAGCGGCAGCTTGTTCATCACCCTCTTCATGGGCTACTTCGCATACACCAACTTTCAAATCCTGCAATCCATGCATGAAGCGAAGCGATTCGGCTACCAGCAAGACGACTGGTGGAGAAAGTGAACGTCTGTGCCAAAATGCATCGCCAGACACTTCGGGATTGATTTCATAAAGCTTTGTTGAATAAACGTTTGCGTTAGATCATATGGGCGCATAGAGTCCCCCCTTCCTTTTGGGAACGGTATGGACCACAATTCACGAGTCCGCCTCCTGGCCGACATAAGCGTCGATCGAGAGCACGAGCAGAACGGGGATTCATGCACTCACGCACGAAGAGAGTCCCTTCGAGGAAACGGTCGGGGACCAGGCAAGAGGCTTCGACCACGGAGGGGCGCAGCGGGTCGCGACCGGCGACGACCTCGGACGGCATCGAAAACCCTGTGCCATCGCGTCCCAACCGATTGCCTCTTTTGCCCTTACGTTCGGATCTGGTTTTCCCGCAGACGGTGGTCCCGCTGGTGATCAACCGGCCCAGCGGGATCCGGCTGATGGACGAGGTCCTGGTTGGCGAGCGGCTGGTCGGATTGGCCAGTCAGCTCCATCCCGAGATCGATGATCCGGGGATGAACGACCTCTTTCCGACGATCTGCGTGGGCACCGTCCTCAAGATGCTCAAGTTCCCGGACGGTTCCACCCGGATCGTCTGCCAGGGGCAGACGCGCGCCAAGTTGGTGAGGGTCGTCCAAACCGAGCCCTACTTGATCGGCGAGGTCGAGCCGCTGGAGGAGGTCGAAGAGGAAGGGGTCGAGATCGACGCCCTGGTGCATCATATCAACCGTCTTTTTCAGCGGATGGTGGACCAGAGCCAGCAGATCCCCGAGGAGTTGCAGGTCGCCGCCATGAACACCCGCGAGCCCGGCCGGCTCGCGGACCTTCTGGCCTCGAGCCTCCCCTTCTCGATCGAAGAACGGCAGATCATGCTGGGCGAGATCAACGTCCGGCTCCGCCTGGAGCGGCTCTCGCAGTTCCTCTCGCGTCAGCTCGCGGTGCTGGAGCTGTCGACCAAGATTCAGGAACAGGTCGGGTCGGAGCTGTCCAAGGCCCAGCGCGACCACTTCCTACGCCAGCAGTTGAAGGCCATCCAGGAAGAGCTGGGCGAGGGCGACTCCGAGAACCCCGAGGTCGCCGAGCTTTGGGAGCGGATCAAAACGGCCAACCCCCCCGAGGAGGTCCAGCGCGAGGCCGAACGCGAACTTGAGCGGCTGGTCGCGATGCACCCCAGCTCGGCCGAGTACTCGATCGTCCGGACCTATCTCGACTGGCTCGCGCTCCTGCCCTGGGACAAGGCCAGCAAGGATCGCCTCGACCTCCGCCGCGCCCGCAAGATCCTCGACGCCGACCACTACGACCTGGAGAAGATCAAGGAGCGGATCCTCGAATACCTCGCGGTCCGCAAGCTCAAGCAGGACATGAAGGGGCCGATCCTTTGCTTCGCCGGGCCGCCGGGGACCGGCAAGACGTCGCTGGGCAAGAGCATCGCCAAGGCCCTCGGCCGCGAGTTCATCCGCGTCAGCCTGGGAGGCGTGCACGACGAGGCCGAGATCCGGGGCCATCGCCGCACCTACGTCGCCGCCATGCCGGGACGGATTGTGCAGGGCATCCGCAAGGCCGGCACCAACAACCCCGTCTTCATGCTCGACGAGGTCGACAAGCTGGGCAACGACTTCCGCGGCGACCCCTCCGCCGCGCTTTTGGAGGTCCTCGACCCCGAGCAGAACAGCACCTTCCGGGACCACTACCTCGACGTCGACTTCGACCTGTCGAAGGTGATGTTCATCGCTACGGCCAACGTCCTGGATACGATCCCGTCGCCGCTGCTCGACCGGATGGAGGTGCTCAACCTCCCCGGCTACAGCGAAGAAGAGAAGACGCTGATCGCCCAGAAGTACATCATCCCCAAGCAGCTCGAGGCCCACGGCCTGGTCGCCGCGGATCTGGACATCACCGACCACGCGGTCCGCAAGGTCATCGCCGACTACACCCGGGAGGCCGGCCTGCGGAACCTGGAACGCGAGGTCGCCGCCGTCTGCCGCAAGGTCGCCCGCCGTCGCGCCGAGGGCAAGAAGAAGGCTGTGACGATCGGCCCGGGCCAGGTCGCCGACCTACTTGGGCCCTCGCGTTACTTCCGCGAGCTGGCCGACCGGACCGGAATTCCGGGAGTGGCCACCGGCCTGGCCTGGACCCCGACCGGGGGCGAGATCCTGTTCATCGAGGCCACAGGCATGCCCGGCAAGGGGGGCCTGACCCTTACCGGGCTGCTCGGCGACTCAATGCGCGAGAGCGCGCAAGCGGCGATGAGCTACCTCCGCAGCCACGCCAAACTGCTGGCGCTGGACATCCCCAAGCTGAGCAAGACCGACGTCCACATCCACGTCCCCGCCGGCGCGGTTCCGAAGGATGGGCCGTCGGCCGGCGTGGCGATCGCCTCGGCCCTGATCAGCCTCTTCCGCGATCGGCCGATCCGGAAGGAGCTGGCCATGACCGGCGAGGTCACGCTGACCGGCCGAGTGCTGCCCGTGGGGGGCGTCCGCGACAAGATCCTGGCCGCCCGCCGCGCTGGGATCCGCACGATCCTGCTCCCCCGGCACAACGAGAAGGACCTGGTCGAGCTGCCGGCCGACGTGAAGGCGGACCTGACTTTCCGGCTCGTCGACACGCTCGACGACGTCTTGCCCAAGCTCTTCGACGACCTACCGGCCAAGGCCCAGCCGGTCAAGCCGTCGTCGGGCCGCGTCCGCACTGCGGGGCCCAAGAAGTCGGCCGCGTCCGACGAGCCCAAGAGCAAGTTCCCCGGCCAGCACCCGCGTCGACGTCCCTGAGACTGTCGCGACGTCCCCCGAAACTCGCCGCCGCATGACCCCAGAAAGCCCCCCGCCCCGCCGCGTCGCGCTGAACGGACTGACGCGTTCGTTCGCCGGCGTGCGCGCGCTCAAGGGGGTCGATCTGGAGCTTCGCGGCGGCGAGATCCACGCCCTCTGCGGCGAGAATGGCGCGGGCAAGAGCACGCTCATCCAGATCCTGGGCGGCGTCGTCCGCCCCGACGCGGGCTCGATCGTCGTCGACGGCCGCCCCGTCCGGTTCGCGAACCCCGCCGCCGCGATCGACGAGGGGATCGCGATCATCTACCAGGAGTTGAGCCTGGTCGCCGAGTTCACCGTCGCCGAGAACCTCGCGCTGGGGAACGAGCCCCGCTGCGGGCCCTGGATCGATCGCCGGGCGATGATCCGCGAGGCGCGACGGCGGCTCGACGAGCTGGGCTTCGCGCTCGACCCCCGGGCCCGCGTCGGCTCGCTGACGATCGGCCAGCGTCAACAGGTCGAGATCGCCAAGGCGCTGGGGCGGGACGTACGGGTGCTGGTACTGGACGAGCCGACCGCCGCGCTCTCGCGGGCCGAATCGGAACGGCTGTTCGACGTCCTCCGCGACCTCCGACGCCGTGGGATCGCCGTACTCTATGTCTCGCATCACCTGGAGGAAGTCTTCATGATCGCCGACCGGATTACGGTCCTTCGGGACGGATCTCGCGTCGGCTCGTGGCCTGCGTCGGAGCTGACGCTCGACGAGGTCGTGGCGCACATGGTCGGCGAGGCCGTCGACTTCCGGGAACGGCCGCCCCGAAAGGCCCTCGGCGAGCCCCGGCTCCGCGTGACCGGGGCCGCGGGGGCGACCCTGAGAGGCCTCGACCTGGCCGTTGCGCCGGGCGAGGTCGTCGGCCTCACCGGCCTCGCCGGCTCGGGGCAGGAGGAGCTGGCCGCGATCCTCTTCGGCACCTCGCGACCGACGGCGGGCGAGATCGTCTGGAACGGCCGTCCGTTCCGCCCCCGCCACCCGGCCGACGCGGCCCGGCAGGGCGTGGCGATGGTCCCCTCCGACCGTCGCGGCCAGGGCCTGATCCCTTCGCAGGGGATTTTGGAGAACCTCACGCTCGCCAGCTATCACGAGCTCGCCCGAAGCGGGTGGATACGCCGCCGCCCCCAACGCGAGCTGGCCCAGGCCTGGTGCCGCAAGTTCGAGGTTGCCTCGGCGGGCCTCACCCAACGCGTGCTGACGCTCTCGGGCGGGAATCAGCAGAAAGTGCTGCTCGCGCGGTGGGCGGCGCGGAACCCGGAGCTGTTCATCCTCAACGAGCCGACGCGGGGGATCGACGTGAAGACTCGCGAGGCCATCCACCGCTGGATCGACGAACTGGCCGACTCGGGCCGCTGCATCCTCCTGATCACGTCCGACGCCCAGGAGCTGGTCCGGCTCGCCGACCGCTGCGTCGTCCTGAGGGCGGGGAAGGTCGCAAAGATCCTCGAGCCCCCCGCCATCAGCGAGCATGCGGTCGTGGCCGCCGTGGTCGAGGGCTGAGCCGCGCCATCCTTGAGTTCCAGGGAAACCACCATGCCCCGCACGCTGCGATCTGTGCTGAGTCGACTTCCCCAGATCCTGCTGATCGCGGGGGCGTTGGGGTTGATGTTCCGGACCGAGCGGTTCTTCACTCCCGGAACGCTGACGAGCATCCTGACCCAGGCGAGCATCGTAGGGGTGCTGGCGATCGGCCAGGCGTTCGTGCTGATCGGCGGCGGCTTCGACCTCTCGCAGGGGGCGATGCTCGCGCTCGTCGCGGCGACGGTCGGCCATCTCTCGCAGGCGGGCTGGCCTCCGCTGGTCTGCGTGGCTGCGGCGCTCGTCGTCGGCCTGGGCCTAGGGGCGATCAACGGCTTCTTCGTCTCGGTCGTGCGGACGAACCCGTTCGTGACGACACTCAGCACGTTACTCATCTTCCGCGGTGCCGCTTTCATCGCGCTGGGCGGGCGGCCGATCGCGAACATCCGCGTCTTCCAGGCCGTCGATTCGGGATTTCAGTTCGGGGCGACCTTCATCCCGTACCGCGGCCTTATCTTCTTGGCGGTGACGCTCGCCGCCTGGGTCGTCCTGCGGCGTTCGATCTTCGGCCAGTACGTCTACGCGCTCGGCGGCAACGCCGAGGCCGCGCGGCTGGCGGGGGTGAGGACGGTCCGCCTGCGCACGTGGACTTTCGCGATCAGCGGCCTGGCGACGGGGCTGGCGACGATCCTCTTCCTGTCCTGGCTGCGGGTCTCGAAGCCCGACACCGGCACCGGATACGAGCTCGACTCGATCGCCGCATGCGTGGTCGGCGGCGTCTCGCTCCAGGGCGGCCGCGGGAGCATCCTAGGCGCGGCGGCGGGCTGCCTGCTGCTGCAGGCCCTCCGCACCCAGATCACGATGAGCGGCTTCCCGGAGGAGTACCGGACGTTCGTCACCGGCCTGGTCATCCTCACTTTCGCCGCCGCCGACGCACTCGCCCGCCGCAACGAGCGAAGTTGAGCCGACGAGGCTCGAATCGATCGCCGACCGAGTCGGCGAAAGCAGGCTTCGCAAGAAGCTGGGGACGTCGGCCTGGGAGCGATTCCCAGTTTTTTGGAAATACCGGGAAGGAAATCGCGAGAAGCTGCATGTTCAGGGTAGACGGCCGCCGCCCGACGTCCTGATCGCGGGGCTGGGTCCTTCACACCGGACGCGAGGCACGCCCATGAGCGGGAGACATCCGTCGGCCATGGTCGACGAGTTCGGGATCTTGTTCGGCACAGGGGCGATCGGCGGACTCTCCGACGCTCAGCTCCTCAAAATGTTCGTGAACAGCCGGGGGGGATTGGCCGAATCGGCCTTCGAAGTCCTCGTTCAGCGTCACGGCCCGATGGTTTGGGGCGTCTGTACGCGGATCCTGAACGAGCCCCACGACGCCGCCGACGCCTTCCAATCGACGTTCCTGGTCCTGGTGCGGAAGGCCCCCGCGATCCGCGTCGAGGACTCGCTGGGTCGTTGGCTCCATGGAGTCAGCCGCAAGGTGGCGTTGAGGGCAAGGAAGTCTCAGGTCCGTCGGCCGGTCCTTGGAGGCGGCCATGACGAAAGGGTGTCGGCGTCCGACGTCGCGCCCGATCGAACCGAGTTGCTCGCCGTCCTGGACGACGAAATCGCCCGGCTTCCGGAGCGGTACCGAGCGGTGGTCGAGCTGTGCGACATCGGGGGTGTGGCGCACGGGGAGGCCGCTCGGCGACTCGGATGCGCCTTGGGGACCGTCGGCAGTCGCCTGTCTCGGGGCCGCGAACGGCTGCGTCGGCGCCTGGTCCGCCGCGGCCTGGTCCTTTCGACGAGTTTCGCTGCGGCGTGGTCGCCAACGCGAGCGGTTTCGTCCTCGTTGCCGAAAGCTCTGGCGGCATCCACCGCGCGGGCCGTTCTGCGGATGGCCAGAGATGACGGTGCATCGGTCGCGACGAACGTTTCTGCGTTATCGAGAGGAGTTCTCACAGCCATGCTTTGGACTCGATTACGGTACTTCTCAGCCCTTGCCGCACTGGCGACGGCCGGCATGATGGTCCTCGCGTCCGGTGCCGCCCAGGATCCCGAGGCCGCGAAAGCGGCGGTCCAGGGTGCGGCCTCCGGCGCACCGGCGTCGGAAACCCCAGAGCAGTTTCTCGCCGGAGTCTTCAAGACTTATGCTGGCGCGAAGTCGTACGAGGACGAGGGCGAGTCGACGGCCGTGTTCATCTCGGCGGCGGGCGGCAGGCGCACGGTGAAGAAGCCCTTTTCGACGCGATTCGTGCGGCCGAAGCTCTTCTATTACGAGTTCACGGCGCGAAACGGCGAGGGCGAGGAAGAGAAGAGTCGCTACGTCGTCTGGACGGACGCGGCCCCCGAGCGATCGAAGATCTGGTGGACCCTCCGGCCCGAAATCCAGGACGAGTCGTTGCACCTGGCCCTCGGAAGCGGAGCGGGGATTTCGGGCGGGTCGGCCACGATCATCCCCGCGCTGCTGATGCCCGAGACGATCATGGCGAACAGGCTCCGAGTTTTGAAGGGCCTCAAGTTCGCCGGCGAGGAGGTGGTCGACGAGTCCGCCTGCCGCAAGTTCGAGGGGAAGAATCTCCAGGGGGAGGTCGAGACGATCTGGGTCGACAAGACGACGTTGATGGTGCGGCGGATCGTTTCGACGATGAAGATCCCCGGGCACACGGTCGAGACGACGACCACGTATCGCCCGCGTATGGACGTCGAGATCCCTCGCGAGCGGTTCGACTTCACTCCGCCCGGCTCGTGAGGGGCCGATGAGCCGCCCGAGGCTCGATCGAGCTGGCCTGGCGTCGATCGGAGGTTTCGCATAAGCTCCTCCTCGCGCCCCCGATCCGTCGGCGATCGATCGGGGCGGGCGGTTCACTTCCAGGGAAGGAAGGCGAGGCGGGCATGAAGATCCAGCATCCGCTGCTCATCCAGGCCGTGGGCTGCGTCGGCTCTCAAATGATCCGATCGCTGGGCCGGACCTGGGATTTCCATTTCCGCTACGAGGATCCCGCAGCGGACCCGGAGGTCGCCCGGCGGTCGGGCCAACGTTATATCTACGCGTTCTTCCACGAGGTGATGCTCTTCCCGGCCTATTACTGGAACTGGCCGACGATGCATATCCTCATCAGCGACCACCGCGACGGCGAGATGATCACGCAGGTCGTCAAGCGGCTGGGATTCGGCGTCGTCCGCGGCTCGTCGACGCGCGGCGGGGCGCGGGCGCTCCGCGAGATGACCGGCCGGATCGACGGCAACCTCTGTGTGACGCCCGACGGGCCCCGCGGGCCGCGGCGCCATGTCCACCAGGGCATCGCCTATCTGGCCAGCCGCACCGGGCTGCCGGTCGTCGGGACGGGACTGGCGTTCAAGGACGCCTGGCGAGCGAAGAGCTGGGACCGATTCTGCATCCCCAAGCCCGGCTCCAAGGCCGCCGCCGTGACGCCCGCGCCGGTGATCATCGCCCCCGACGCCGACCGCGAGGCCCTGGAGGCCGGCCGCCTGGAGATCGAGCGGCGGATGCAGGCGGCGATGGTCGAGGCCGAGGCGTGGGTCGAGATGCTCTGATTCGGGGTTGCCAGGAATCGGCCGGGGCTGTACGGTGCGTCGGCATTTCCCGATGATTCGCGTCCGACGGCCGGCCTCTCGACGGGCCTTCCCGGTCTCCCTGCGATGAACGCTCCTCTTTCGAATCGACCCCTCCTCTCGCAGCCGATCCGGTGGTCCTTCGCGGCCCTGGCGGTCGGACTGATGGTCATGCTGGCGGTCGCCCGCCGGCTGGAGCCGGACCCACGCGGGTTCGGCTCGCACGAACAGCTCGGGCTCGCTCCCTGCTCCTTCCTGCTCGCGACCGGCCGTTTGTGCCCCTTCTGCGGGGCGACGACGGCCGTGGCCGAGACGACGAGGGGGAGGATGGACCGGGCCTGGCGGGCGAATCCGGCGGGCGCGCTGTTGGGCGTGCTCTCGGGACCTTTGATCGTCTGGCTGCTCTTGGGCGTAGTCACGCGGAGGCCTCCGGGCTTCCAATCGCCTGGGGCGCCGTTGGTGGGCCTGCTGTTCCTGTTCGTCCTGGTGGGTTCCGCATTCTGGTTGATGCGATTTCTTGACGGCCCGGCCTACCTGGCCCCCGCCGGCGTGGCGCCGGCTTTCGGCCCGGTCCCGCTCGCGCCCGAACCAAGGAAGGAGGGGGTGGACGATGACCCCCCGTACGATGACGAGGATGCGACGTCTGGCCCCCGCCGCGATGGCCGTGGGCCTGCTTCTGACCCTGGCGGGCTGCGACCCGCGGACGCTCTTCTACTTCCTCCAGCCTTTCGAGCCCACGATTCCGGCTCCAGGGCCGTCGCTCAAGAATAAGAAGGTCGTCGTCCTGGCCAGCGCCGACGAGGCCACGCTGGCGAAGTACCCCGGGCTGGATCGCGACCTGGGGCGGCAGTTCAACAGCAACCTCAAGAAGAACAAGAAGATCACGACCGTCGACTCCGAGAAGGTGGCCGACTGGATCCAGGGCCATCCCGGCTGGTCCGACCCCTCCGAGGCGGCCCGCGACTTCGAGGCCGACGTGGTGGTCGTCCTGGAGGTCGAGCAGTTCCAGACGCGACACCCGGGGAGCCTCAACGTCCTGGAAGGGACGTCCAAGGTCCACATCCAGGCGTTCGAGCTGAAGCACCCCACCAACAGCAAGGGGAAGGCGATCAAGGACCAGGAGAAGGAATCCGAGTCGATCTACGACGATTATCAGGAGACGACCTTCCCGATCCGCGGCCCCATCCCGATGGACTCGGGCGTGGGCGAGTCGACATTCAAGAGCAAGCTGCTGCAGGTGGTCGCCAACGAGTGCTCCTGGCACTTCATCGAACACTCGCAGGAAGACATCATTCAGGACGTCCGATTTAACGGCCGCTGACGGCCGGTCCGCAACGACGACGCTTCGCATCCGGGCCGGGCCACGCCCCTCAAGGCGTGGCCCGGCCCTTCGGCGTGGTTCGACCCGCGCACTTTTCGGTAACGTCGACTTTCAGTTGAGTTTGGCTCGGACGTGCTGTACGATTAACGCTGAAATCGATTGCGAATTCCGATTTCCACCCGCACTCGCCCCCGCCCCACGCCCCGCTCCGAACCTGGATCCCCCCTCCAGGAGGTCTCTCTTGAACGTCGATCGTCGATCGTTCCTGCCCAGGCTCGTCTTGGTCGCGCCGTTCGTCGCGGCCTTCGTGGGAGCCTCGGCGTCGGCACAGACGTCGCCGCCGGTCCGGGTGCGTATCTGGTGCGAAGGCGAGACGTCGACCTCGGCTTATCCCGAGGGGGTGGACGCGGCCCTCGCCGACGGATTGTCGCGGCGGCCGGACCTGCAGGTGACTCGCGGACGGCTCGGCGACCCTCACGCGGGACTGCGCGACGGCGACCTCGACGCGACCGACGTTCTGGTCTGGTGGGGCCGCGCCCGCCACGACGAGGTCCCCGACGAGCGCGCCCAGGCCGTGGCGACGCGGGTCCGCGAGGGCCGGATGGGGCTGGTGGCGCTCTACGCCTCGTGCGGTAGCAAGCCCTTCCGCCTGCTGATGAACAGCATGCCCTGTGAGCCCGGCAGTTGGCGCGAGGACGGCCGGCCCGAGTTTGTCGCCGTGAAGGCCCCCGAGCACCCGATCGCCGCCGGTGTCGTCCCGTTCACCATCCTCAAGTCCGATATGTTCTCCGAGCCTTTCGCCGTCCCCGAGCCCGAGACCATCGTCTTCGTCTCGAACTGGGAGCGCGGCGAGTCAGTCCGCAGCGGCCTGACCTGGTCAGTCGGCAAGGGGCGGGTCGTCTACCTCCGGACCGGCCCGGAATCCTTCCCCGTGCTCTTCCACCCGTCGGTCCGGCGGTCGATCGCGAACGCCGTGGTCTGGGGCGCGCGCCGCTCCTGAGCCGGTCCGAGGATGCGTGGGATCAGGCGGCGGGCGACCTGCGGGGCGACGGCTGGGTTGTTGACTGGCCGGGCGTGGTTCTTATAATCGAGCGGACGTCGCCGGCGAATGCGTCAGCTCGTCCATCGCGTCCTCATCCTGCGAAATACGCGAATCGACAGGCCGGGAAGACCAGCTACAACGCTTTCTCCAGAAAGCTGAACGTTCCGAGGGACGCGCCGTCGGCCGGCGCGGCCTTCGCCTCGACCGATCGGTGGTTCGTCCTGTGGGCGAGGGAGTCGCTCCTTCGACTACCGGCCCAGACCTCACACCCCAGACGGAGTTAGCATCGATGCGGAATGTCCTTTTTAGCATGGTCGCCGTCGCCCTGGCGGGCACGGCCTTCGCGGGCGAGCGTTACAACAAGGTCGTGAAGCCCGGCGACAAGGCCCCCACCTTCTCGGGCGTCCCCGCCTACTCGCCCTCCGGCGAGCAGACCAGCCTCACCCTGTCCGACCTGAAGGACGACGTGGTCGTCGTCGTCTTCCTGGCCAACCATTGCCCCGCCGTGGTGGGCGTCGAGGACCGCCTCAACGAGTTCACCAGCGAGTACAAGGACAAGGGCGTCCGCGTCGTCGGCATCTGCGTCAACGACATCGAGGAAGACAAGCTCCCCGCCATCCTGAAGCGGGTCACCGACAAGAACGACAAGAAGATCAACTACGTCTACGGCCACGACGAGACCCAGGCCGTCGGTAAGGCCTACGGCGCCACCCGGACGCCGTACTTCTTCGTCCTCGACAAGGAGCGGACCATCCGCTACCTCGGCGCTTTCGACGACAACGCCAAGGAAGAGAAGGTCACGAAGCACTACGTCAAGGACGCCGTCGACGCCCTGCTGGCCGGCAAGTCGCCCGCGGTCGAAGAGTCGCAGGCCGCCGGCTGCGGCATCCAGTACAAGAAGTAATCGCCTCGGCCGTCGAGCGTGCGCCCAGGCGCTCGCCGTGACGTCGAAACCCCTCGGGCCGTCGGACCTCGCGTCCGACGGCTCGATTCGCTTACCCCCCGGCGTCGCCCGCCTGATCGACCACCCCCCGGAGGACCGGCAAGACAATGATCCGCACGACCGCCCTGTTGACGGCCTGCCTCGTCGCCGCGCTCGCCGCCCAAGCGCCGGCCCGGGCCGAAGACCCGGAGACCGAGGCCGTCTCCCTCCGTCAGCTCACCTGGGCCGACTTTCAGAAACACCTGGCCTCCAACAAGGACGCCAAGTGGATCATGGTCGACGCCTGGGCCACGAACTGCGGCCCTTGCAAGGAGAACTTCCCCCACGTCGTCGAGATGCACCGCAAGTACGGCCCCAAGGGGCTCGCGGTGATCTCCCTGTCACTCGACGACATCGAGGACGTCAAGGCCGTCGCTGACGCCGAGAAGTTCCTCCGCGACAACAAGGCGACGTTCACCAACGTGCTCCTGAAGGAGGAGTCCGGCGTGGGCTTCGAGAAGCTCAACGTCGGCGCCATCCCGGCCGTCTTCCTGTTCGGCCCCGACGGCCAGGAGGTGATGCGCTTCACCTGGGACGACCCGAACAATCAGTTCACGTACGACGAAGTAGAGAAGGAAGTGATCAAGCGTCTCGGCGCCTCGAATTGACCTTGGGACCCCCCGCCGGGATATGATATGCTGACGACTTCGGCCGAGGCTCGAGCCAGATCGGGCCCGGTCGCCACTCTCAACCGAGAAAAGACAGACGGCGATGAAAGACGGCATCCACCCCAAGTACGTCGACTCCGTGGTCACCTGCGGTTGCGGCAACTCGTTCGAGACCCGCAGCACCAAGCCCAAGATCGCGGTCGAAGTCTGCTCGAAGTGCCACCCGTTCTTCACCGGCTCGGTGAAATTCGTGGACGCGGCCGGCCGGGTCGACAAGTTCAACAAGAAGTTCCAGGGCACCTACGGCAAGGCCAAGAAGGCCGCCGAGCCCGCCAAGGTCTAGCCCTTTCGCTTCGACGCAGCAAGCCACGGCCCGCGGGACGGTCTGACCGAGTCCGCCGGGCCGTTTCGCTTGATCCCGCGCAAGAGGCGGCCGATCGTTCTCCGGTCCTCGCTCCTGGTAGGTTCTTCAGGCCGTGTTCGAGAAGCTGCAGGCGGACTATCGACGCTTCCTCGAGATCGAGCAGGCGATGCTCGACCCCACGGTGACGGCCGACTCCGCGCGCGTGACCACGCTCTCCCGTGAGCGCGGCAAGATCGCGAAGGTCGCGACCCTGTACGGCCGCTATCTCGACCTGGGCAAGCAGATCGACGAGGCCGAGACCCTGGTCGACGCCGAGCCCGACGCCGCGATGCGCACCTACGCCGAGGGCGAGATCGCGACCCTCCGCGAGCGCCGGGAGGTCGACGCCGAGTCCCTCCGCAACCTGCTCTACGACCGCGAGTCGGGTGCCGACCGCGCCGCGCTCATCATGGAGATCCGGGCCGGCGCCGGCGGCGACGAGGCCGCGCTCTTCGCCCGCGACCTGTACGAGATGTACCGCCGCTTCGCCGAGTCGATGGGCTGGAAGTTCGAGCTGCTGGACATGGAGGCCACCGAGCTGGCGGGCTTCCGCGAGGTCTCGTTCAGCGTTTCCGGCGAGGGGGCCTTCCGGCTCCTCCAGTTCGAGAGCGGCGGACACCGCGTCCAGCGCGTGCCCCAGACCGAGGCGCAGGGCCGGATCCACACCTCGGCCGCGACCGTCGCCGTGCTCCCCGAGCCCGAAGACGTCGAGATCGACATCCGCACCGAGGACGTCCGGGTCGACCTGATGTGCTCCGGAGGCCCGGGCGGCCAGCACCAGAACAAAACCGAGAGCGGCGTCCGGCTCACGCACCTGCCGACCGGGATCGTCGTCAATTGCCGCGACGAGCGGAGCCAGCACAAGAACAAGGCCAAGGCCTACCGGGTCCTCCGCTCGCGGATCTACGACCTGCTCCAGGAGCAGACCCGATCGAAGCGCGACCAGGCCCGCCGCTCGCTGATCGGCTCGGGCGACCGCTCGCAGCGGATCCGCACCTACAGCTATCCTCAGAATCGGGTCACCGACCATCGGATCGGGCTGACGCTCTACAACCTGGACCAGGTGATCCAGGGCGACCTGCTGGGCCTGCTGAAGGCCCTGGTCGACCACGATCGCCGCGAGCAGCTGGGCGACCTCTGAACGGTCCTCACGGAGAGAGGAGCGCGATGCGGCCCGACACCCCGGATTCTGCGTCGGCCGGCGAGGCCCCCGGCCCCCGCGCCGAGGCCCCCTGGACCATCGGCCGGCTCCTCGCCTGGACCGCCGATTATCTCAAGAAACGTGGGGCCGAGAGCCCTCGTCTCGACGCCGAAGTCATGCTTGCTCACGTGCTCAGTTACGAGCGCGTCCAACTCTACACGCACTTCGAAGACGTCGTCGACGAGGCTGCGCGTGCTCGGTTTCGCGACCTCGTCCGCCGCCGCGCCGAGGGCGCGCCCGTCGCCTACCTCGTAGGGCGCAAGGAATTTTTCTCGCTCCGCTTCGACGTCGCGCCGGCCGTGCTGATCCCCCGGCCCGAGACGGAATACGTCGTGCTGGGCTTCCTGGAGTTCGCCAAGGAGATCGAGGCCCCCGTCGCCGCCGACGTCGGCACCGGGTCCGGCTGCGTGGCCGTGGCCTGCGCGCGGCGCCACGCTGGGGCCCGCTTCACGGCGATCGATCTCTCGCCCGAGGCCCTCGAGGTGGCCCGCAAGAACGCCGCCCGCCACGAGGTGACGGATCGCGTCGAGTTCCTGCAGGGCGACCTGCTCGGGCCGGCGGCGGGTCGGCCGCCGTTCGACGCGATCGTCTCCAATCCGCCCTACATCCCCACCGGCGACATCGCCGGCCTCGATCCGGGCGTCCGCGACTACGAACCCCGGCTCGCCCTCGACGGCGGGCCCGACGGCCTCGCGCTCGTGACCCGGCTCGTCGAGCAGGCGATCCCCCTGCTCAAGCCCGGCGGCCGCCTGATCCTGGAGATCGGCTCGGACCAGGAGGAGGCGGTGCGTCGGCTGTTCGCCGAACGCGCCGAATACCAACTCCTCCCCACGGTCCGGGACCTCCAGGGGCACCCGCGCGTCATCCATGCGACTCGCACGCCCTGACCCGCCGAGGCCGTCGCGACGGCCGTCCCGGAGCCTTCGCGGCCTCATGACGAACGTCTCATGATAGGAGTTTCATCTCTTCGCGCTTGATATGCGTCGGTTTTTCGCGATCAAATGAAAGAGCGAGGGCCGCGCCCGCGCGATCGATCTTGGTCGCCGCGGCGGCGCGTCGAAGAAGGTTGGACCGAGGCCAGGGAGCCGCGCGATGATCGATTACACGTTCCGCTACGATCCTTCGAACGGGCCTTCCTCCCCCCAGCCCGGGACGGCGGAGGAGGCCCGTCAGACGCTGATGGCCGGCAATCGTTCGTTCTCCGAATGGATGAAGTCGTGCCGCGCGGCCGACGGCGAGCACAAGCAGTTCGTCACGAACGCCAGCGGATTAAGCTCGATTCTGTCGTCCGAGGCCCACGAATTCCCGACGCAGAAGCCGTTCGCCGTCGTCGTCGGCTGTTCCGACGCGCGGGTGCCGACGGAGATGCTGTTCGGCCAGGGCTTCAACGACCTCTTCGTGGTCCGCAACGCGGGCAACGTCCTGGGCGAGGTCGCGATGGGGAGCATCGACTTCACGCTCCTGGCTCTCCGCGACAGCGTCCGCGTGATCGTCTCGCTCGGCCACACGAACTGCGGGGCGGTGAAGGGTGCGGTGAAGGCCTATCTGAACCCGGGGTCGTTCTGGTCGACGGATTATTCTCCCGAACTTCGGGCGATCTTCCAGGAGATCTTCGTGGCGGTCCGCGAGTCGGACAACATGCTCCGGGAAGTCTGGGGACCTAGCGCCGCCACCATGCCGGGCTACGAAGACGCGCTGATCGAGTGCGCCGTCTGCCTGAACGCCGCCCACACGGCCCTGGCGATCCAGCAGGAGGTCGAGGAGACGGGCCACAAGGGGATCGACGTCCTCTACGGGGTCTATGACGTGCGGGTCCATCAGGTCTGCATGCCGACGCTCCCCTATGAGCGATCGAACGCGGATCACGTCAATCTGGCCCACGCCCCCCGACGCCCCGAGGAACTCGCGGCCCTGGCGAGGGAGATCGTCACCGCGTTCAAGCCCGGGAATGCGGCCGCCCCGACGGGGGCGGTGGCGTGCGGGCCTCATCGCTGACGGCCGCCAGAACCGGCGGGCGGGGCTGGACGGACGTGGGCGACCGGCGGCGCGGGCCACGGGGCCGGTCGCGCCGCCTCGGCGACCCTCGCCCGCTCGGCCAGGAGCTGGAGGGCCGCGTGGTAGCGGCTCGTGACGCCCCACTGCGGGAACAAGCCGCCGCCGATGATCAGGAACGTCGTGATCATCACCGCGATCCGCTCCGGCCTCCGGATCCTCAGGTCGATCGAAGAGGAGGCCGACCTTCCGGCGAAGATCCGGAAGTACGCCTGGGTGACCGCCAGGCCGTTGAGCGCCGTGACGATCACGATGAGCGGCCCCACGAACGGCAGCGCCTGGACGGCGGCCTCGACGATCAGCTCGATGCTGATGAACCCGGCGGTGCCGGGGAAGCCGACGCTCGCCAGCCCCGTGAGCAGGAAGAGCCCGGCCATCATCGGAATCTGGTCGTACAGCCCGAGGAACTCGGTCAGCAAGATCCGCCCCACCCGCGCCTCGACGCAGCGGAGGACCAGCCCGAAGCCGGTCAGCGACAGCGAGACCGACAGCCAGAGGCTCAGCGAGCCGGTCAGGCCGATCGGCGTGGCCGTCTCGATCCCGACCAGAACCAGCGACGAGTGGCTGAGGAAGATGTAGCAGAAGAACCGCCGCGCGTCGCGCTGGACGAGCGCCATGCCGGCGGCGTAGATGGCCGTGATCAGCGACATCACCGAGATGATCTGCAACGCCCACGTCGGTGCGACGGGCACCACCAGCCGCGTCACGCCAAACGCCGCGGTCATGGGCGTGACGAACAGCAGCGCCGTCCCGAACGAGGCGTGCTCGAACAGGTCCGTCATCCAGCAATGGACAGGGACGACGCCGCCTCGGAGGAGCACGGCCAGGGTGAGCATCAAAATCGCCCACAGCGGCTGCTCCTGCGGGGTCGCCGCGCGTGACACTCCCATCTCTCCCAGGACGAGGAGGATTACGAACAGCCCCATGTGCGCGAGGTAGACGCGACTCGGTTGCCTTTGCTGGATCGACTCCAGGAACCGCGGCACTACGGCGAGGGCCATCATGGTCACGACCCCCCACGACGTCGAGGCTGAGAAGATCGAGAGCAGGATCGACTCGGAGATCAGCGTGCGGGGGAGAGAGAACTCCCGGAACTTGGTTCGCAGCGTGCTCAGGATCGTCAGGAAATTGAGGAGCGCCCCCAGCGGCATGAGCGGCGCGTTGAGGGCGTCGATCGCCAGCAGGTCGCGGCCCGTGAACTGCGACAGCGGATGCGAGGGATCCTGGGCGGTACGGGTGCCGAGATTCGCGAAGTCGGCCCACGCCCCCAGGGTGGCGAGCAGGGTCAGTGCCGTGATCGCCAGGGCGTGCCGCCGCGCGACCCGGGGGTCGCGTCGGAACTTGACCCAGATCGCGCCCAGCACCGGCAGAATGATCGCCAGTTCCAGCCAGGGGAATCGCATCGAGCTCATGACGGTTCCTCGATGGGCGGCGACGTCGCCTTCGAGACGACCTGATCGAGATGGCGGTGGCGTGCGTGATCGGGAGGGCGGCTGCGACGCCCGGCGAGGATGTCGGTCCAGCCCCTCTCCATCCGGTCGCACCATCGGAAGCAGCGGACGAACGGACGGACGACGAACCGATCGAGCGACGCGTCGAGCTGACCGCGGTCGATGCCGATTCGGTAGAGCCGCAGCCGCGTCTCGGGCGAAAGCCGCTGCTCGGTGACGCCCGGGACGTGCGGGATCGGGCCGCCGAGGGCGTTCTCCAGCAGTCGGTAGTCGTTGAGCAACGAAGGCGCCCGAAGCAGCTGGAGCGACCGCTGGCAGGCGTGGCCGATGATGTGGATCAGCGCGACGTAGCGGAAGCCCAGGCCGATCTCGGCCGTGATCACGCCCACCTGCGTCAGCGAGGCGTACGCGAGCGCCGACTTGATGTCCGTCTGCACCCGGCCGGCGACGACGCCGAACAAGGCCGAGGCCGCGCCGATCGCCACCACGCAGGCGCAGAGAAGCCACGACGCGTTCAGGATCGGGCTCACCCGCAAGAGCAGATACGCTCCCAGGTGGACCGAGAGGGCCCCGTAGAACACGGCGCTCGACGGGGTGGGCCCTTCCATCGCCCGCGGCAGCCATCCCGAGAACGGCACGAGCGCCGACTTCCCCGCGGCCGCGATCAGCAGCAGCAGCCCGACCCCGAAGGCCTGTCCGGGCGCGATGACCGTCTCCGACTGCGGCCAGGGTCCCGAGCCCGTGAAGGCCGCGAAGTCGCCCGCGCCCGACAGGTGGTGCAGCGTCAGGGCGGCGATCAGGAAGGCCGCGTCCGAGATCCGGTAAACGGTCCAGATCCGCTGCGCGTTGACGACGGGAGCGGAACGCTCGTGGAAGAAGGCCACAAGGAGCGCCGACGCCAGGCCCACCAGCTCCCAGCCGATGAACAGGGTCTCGATCGTCCCCGCGAGGGCCGCGACCACCATCCCCATCAGGAACACCGCGAAGTACAGGAAGAACCGGCGGTAGCCCGGCTCGCGATGGAGGTAGCGATTGGCGAACGCACCGGTCACGCCGACCAGCATGAACGTCAGCGCCGAGAAGGGGACGGAGAGGCGGTCGAAGAGGAACTTGAGCCGGAAGTGGAAGTCCTCCGCTGGCAGGGCGACCCAGTCGCCGACCTCGACGGGCACCTCGCGATCCCCCGTCCAGAGCATCATCAGGAACATGGCGACGACCGAGAAGAGCCCGTAAGAGACGCACGACGCGGTCAGCCGCGCCATGGTCCGCTCGCTCAACTTCCGGTCGGAGAACGTCGCCAGCCCGAAGGTCGACAGCAGGAGCAGCGGGGCCCCGACGGCCCCCAGCCCGAAGAAGCGGGCGACCCATTCGTTCACGATCGAGGCTCCTGGCCCATGGCGGGGGCCGGCGACGCGGGAGGGGTGGGGACGATCGAGGCGAACCCGAGGTGGTCGCGACACCCGCGATACCAATCGACCGAAGAGGGCGCCTTCGGCAGGTCGGGGACCGCTCCGTCGTAGCGTTCGAAGCCGTCGCCGCGGAACTGGTGGAGGACCGAGGCCTCGGGGTCGAGGGTCGCGATCCGGACCCAACCGTTGCGGACCATCTGGATCATGAAATCGTTCGCCTCGAGCACCCGGGTGAGCCGCTCCGGCGTGGTCTCGACGACGATGAGGATCCGGATCGGCTCGTGAAGCTCGACCATCTGCCAGGGTAGGCCGGGCCGCAGATCGCTCGACGCGCCGTCCATCACCCCCAGGAGCGAGGTGATGTTGTGCGGCAGTTTGGACCCGCAGCCGTAGCCCGTCGGGTCGACGCGCGAGAAGTAATATTCGAGGTTGATGCCGCCGCAGACGGGGAAGACCGCGCGGAGCAGCCCCGTGAGGATCGCGCCGTCCTCGTCCTGAGAGGCGTCGTACGAGGTGAGGAACGAGCGGCGGTCGAGGAAGAGGCCCCGGGTCCGCGCCCTGCGGCCGACGACGCAAAGGGCGTTGGTCGCGTGGCCCAGCTCCGGACGGGTCTGCGACAGATCCTCCGCCCTCCCCTCCACGTGCCGGACCGCGTCGTCGAACGACTGCGAGAGCGGCGCCGACTCGAAGCGGCGGCACCGCTCGTGAGCGTTCCGCTTGCGCGCCGCGTCGAGGGCGGCGGCCGCCTCCTCGAACCGGTGCTCGTGGGAGGACGGCAGCCGGTCGAGGTCGAAGAAGCCGACCGAGTCCTCGCAGGTGTTGTGATATCCGCCAACGAAATAGACGTCGTCGGGGATCGTCAGCCCGAGTCGTTCCAGGGCCAGCCGCACCCGCGGGTCGTTGGCCATCTGGGCGAAGGCGCGGGCGTTGGGTCCGCCCTGCGACCCGCCGCAGGCGCCGCAGTCGTAGGCCGCCTTCTGGGGGTTGTTCAGGCTCGACGAGCCGTGCCCCACGACCGCGATCAGGGGGGCGAAGCGGTCGCGGTCGGTCAGACCGATCATCTTTAGACCGCCGGCGACCACGTCGGTCATCTCGGCGACCGTGAAGCCAAGGCCCCCGTTCTCAGGCCCCGGCTCCTGCTTGCCCCGCTCCAGGCGGAGTTGGGTGAGCGGCGGCGTCATGACCCGGTTCCAAAGGCCGCGGAGCCGCGCCGTGTCGCGTGGCAAAAGCACCCTGGCCAGCAGCGGCATGGTGGCGAAGGCGCCCAGCATGCCGGTCAGGACCCCGCCGAGGAACGTCCGCGACCCCATATGGACTCGATGCGCGAGCGTCCCGAACCCGCGTCTCATCCCCTCCTGGAATCGGCTCGCGCGGGTGAGCGAGCGGAACGACTCCTCGCGGACGAAGATCCTGGGCTTCACGTTGACCGGGCAGAGCGGCCGGAACTGGGCCTCGGCCACGCCCTTGTAGTAGATCGCCACGCCGAAGAAGCCGGCCATGCCGAAGGTTTCACAACGGGGCTCGACCTCCTCCAGATGCCGTCTCAGCGATTCCTCGCGCTCGTCGATGCAACAGACGACCTGGAAGAGCGGGGCCTGGTCGCCGGGTCGGTCGTCGTGCACCACGGCGGGCCGGGCGGCCGGGCGGTGCGCCAGCAGGGCCTGCGCCGCCTTGAGCTGGTACCGACGCTCATAGGCGAGCTGGTAGACCTGCCTTCGTCCCAGGCCGTCGAACTCCTCGATCTCGGTCGCCAACCGGGTCCACTCGTCCTTCGAGAGCCTGGCCAGCTCCCTCGGGCTCCAGCCTCGGACCTGCGCCAGCTGGAAGACCAGGAACGCCCGACGGTCGACGCTGGCCCTCGGCGGGTGGGGACGCAGGCGGCCCAGGACGCGCCGCAGGTCGCGGAGGGGGACCGCCTCGCCGAGGAATTGCTCGGACGCCCAGGCGATGGCCAGCCGTTCGAGGAGCAAGCGGACGGCCACGTAATCGACCAGGGTGCCGGCGGGGGCGGGCCGAGCCGCCCATTCGGCGTTCGTCTCGAGCTGCCAGATGATGCCCGCCCAGCCCCGCAAGGCGAGCAGCGTGTGCCGGATGTAATCGAACGCCTCGGAGGCCGGGACTCCCAGCTCGCGGAGCGACTCGGCGATCGATTGCAAGGGCGTCATCCCTGCGGCCTCGATCCGCTTCAGCTCCCCCGGCAAGGGTTGGAGCCATTTGGCGATTGGCTTCGCGTCTTTGTACAGTTCGCGAAACGCCCCGAAATAGCCTTGGTCGCGGTTCGGCAAGGCCCAGGCCGCGAACCCCTGGTCGAGGAACGCCGAGGAGAATCGGATCAGGTATTTGTGGACGAGCTGGTCCGTGTCGACGCCCGAGGCCGCCCGAAGGCCGTCGCGATGACGGAGCGGCGACGGGGCCGGAGGATGTGCGCGTCGGACGCCGTGGGCCCCGTGGTGGCAGACTCGCCAGAGGAGCGTGAGCGTGAAGGCCTCCCAGGTCGCCTCGGTCCACTGCTTGACGCTCGCCCCCCGGAAGTCGCGCGACTCCAGGAGAACGTCGACCACGTCGCGAGCCGGCTTCTCTGGCCCTTCCCGGGAGCCGGCGTATTCCCGCATGATCCAGTGCCGGGTCTGGTCGATGAGCCGGCCGCGGGTCTCAGCGGGCGTCTCGGAGCGGAACCGCTGCAATGCGTCGGTCTCGGCGATGACCCACTGAAGCTCGGCGTCGCTTCCCGTACGGAGAGCATGTTCGAGCATGGCCAGCCGCAGGTGGTAGCGTGTGCCCATGAAGCCGATCAGCCGATCGGCCTCGTCGCCCAGGCTTTCCAGCAGCGCCCAGGAGAGATCTTCCGGGAGGATTCGGCCCCGGGCCAGCTCGCGACGAAAGTGGTCTTCGCTCAGGTACGGGTCGGAACCATACATCGACGTCGCCGCGACGACGGCGCGCTCGAACGGCAGGTCCTCGAACGCGTGCAGGGTGTTGTGATGGACGAAGACCGAGATCGGCCCTTGCGACGGCAGGTAGTGCGCCGCGTGCTCGATCGAACGGGCCAGCAGCGCGAGGTGGGATTCGCCGTCGACGGCCGCGTGCGATTCAGTCGCCTCGACGTGTGTAGGACTCACGAGTGGTCCGCTCCGGATCCTCGAGGAAGGAGACGCGGGCTCGACGCGCGGCCTGCCGCCGCGTCCAGGGGCGCAACCTTGAAGAACGTCATCGGTCTTCTTCTCGGTGGACGTCCAGGCGACGTCGCTAGCCGCGCCCAACCGAGATTCCGGGCCTCCGCTTCGGGGCGGACGGTTCCGAACGTCCGGCGGACGAGCGGAATCCCATGATAACACCAATCATCTTCGTGCGTCCGGGAGGGTGGGAGGAACGCACGCGTCGATTCGACGTTACATGAAATGATTTTAGACTTTCGGAGCCGGCTGTCAATCCGAGATAGGCGTCGAGGGCGGGATGGTAAGGGTCAAAACGTGGTCGCCACGTCGGCGGTCTTAGAAACGCGAAGGCCGGGCGCGCACGCCCATGTGACGTGCGTGGCCCGGCCTCGTGGAAGCAACCTTCTCGATCAGCGGGTCGTCGACGCGGTCGTGGTCGGCCGGGGGCCCTCGATGCGCACGGCCTCGATGACGGCCGTCTGGGCGGCCCCTCGGGCGTTGCCGCCGACGGCCAGGATCGTGTCGCCCAGGCCGGGCAAGAGGCGATGCGTCAGGCGCGGGAGCGCCCAGGCGCCGACGGCCTCCCAGGCGTCGCCGGCGTCGTTCATGCGGAAGATCCGCCCCGACGCACCGCTGTAATAGATCCGGCCGGCGACCTCGAAGGCCGAGGTCCCGAAGCCCTCCGTGCGGCCGCCCCCCGGCAGGTCGGGCCCGCGTGACCAGGCGCCCGAGGCCGGATCGTAAACGTCGACGCGGCGGTCGACCGTCATGCCACCGCCGACCAGGCCGCCCAGGACGTAGAGCTTGCCCTCACGCCCGGCCGCCGAGAGGGCCCGGCGCTGGAACGGTTGGGGGATGGTCTTCCAGCCGTCTTCGGGCTTGTCCAGGTTGAACGCGGCCACGTTCTCGAGAAACGTCGACTCCTCCGTGGCTCCCTTCATATTCCAGCCGCCGACGGCGTAGATGGTCCGGCCGATCACGACCGCGTCGTGGGTCGAACGCGGCTCGGGGAGCGGGGCCATGGCGGTCCACGCCTTCGCCTCGGGGTCGAAGCGGGCGAACTCGGCGACCGAGTGCAGGTCGTGCTCGTCGCCGGGCTGGTTGAGGGCGGCCATCCCGCCCAGCCGATAGAGGTACCGGCCGTCGCTGAGCAGGGCGAGCCCTTGCAGGTCCCTCTCCATCGGCAGCTCTTCCCACGTCCTACCGTCCTCGAGGTTCAGCCGGCGGAAATGCCTAGACGTGGTGTTGACGTCGTAGCTGTGGGTCTTGCCGACGTGGCCGCCGTAAATATACAACCACTTGCCCTGGACGGCCCCGCCGAAGCTGTTGACGGCCGGGTCGGGGATGCTGGCGATCGTCGTCGCTTCGAGCGGGGCCTTGCCGCTCAGCAGGGTCGACGCCGGGGTGAAGGTCAGGGTCGCGTAGAACCGCGTCTCGGTGAAAGGCTTGCCGGCCACCTCGCCGGCCGTGGGGTCGACGTGGTTCGCCCACACGGCGGTCCGGCCTTCGGCGAGGCCCGCGATCGCGAGTCGCCCGCTCTCGTCGGTCGTCGCCTCGGTCGCCGCGCCTTCGGACGGATAGACCTTCACGCGGGCCTTGGCGACGGGCGACCCATTGAAGAGGACTTCGAGCACCGGCCCGGAGTCGGTCGCGACCAGGCGGGCGCGGAGCTTGTCGGCGGCTTCCTTGGTCTTGTCGGCGACGGCCTCGGTCTGGGCGCGGGCGGTGTAATAGAGGCGGTAAGACTTGCCCCCCTTCGTCATCAAGCCCAGGTCGTGCTCGGCGTCGACGAGGATCGGGGGCTTGCCTCCCCAGCCGGCCCTGCGCGTGGCCGCGGTCAGCTCGGACGGGACGACCTGGCCGTCGACGGTGAGCTTGAGGTCGCGGAGGTGCTTCTGGAAGGCCGCGTCGGGCTCGGGGTCCTCGTTGAAGAACGCCTGGACGACGGTCTCGCCGGGCTTCGCGCCGGGCTCGGCCTTCAGCCAGATGAAGTGGGCCCGGGCCGTTTGCGGCAGGGCGGCCGCGACGAGGAGGGCCCAAAAGAACTTGCGGGAACGGGCGGATCGCATGGGGGCTTGCTCGCTGTATCTAAAGGTGATCAGGGTGCGTCAGAATTCCTGGGCCGGAACGTCGCGGCTCAGCCTTCCTGTGGGAGATTCCGGAACTTTTTCTTCGTGGCGGCCTTCGCCTCCTGCTCTTTGCGGAGGCGACGTTCGGCCTCGTCCTCGGCCAGGGCTTTCTTGCCCGCCTCCGAGTCCGCCGAGACGACGGGGCTCACGGGCGGGGGGGATGCGTCGTGGCATCCCGACGATGCGGCCCCGGCCCAGACCAGGGCCAGGACGGCGAGCGTTTCCATCGAGCGTTGGGGGAACTTCAACGTCCCGCACTCCTGCTTGAACGAGGTCGAGGTATGGGGCGGCGTCGATTACATCGCGTCGGACGAGACGACCTCGCCGCCGGCGACCGTCGAAAGCGCCTGGTAGGCGGCGGGGGAGATCGAGTCCTTGACGCCGCGAACGGTGCCGTCGCCGAAGAGGAAGTTGGTGGTGCCGGGGTGAGTGGAACGGAAGTTGGTCAGCTTCTGGCCGGAGGCGGGATAGGCCAGGCCGGGCGCGGCGTCGAAGACGTCGGTGTACGACTCGCCGGCGCAGTCGTTGACCGGGTAGGCGTTGCCCACCGAGTCGACGGTTCGTGCCACGAGGCCGCCGATGATCCGTGCCGTCGAGCCGCCCACCGTCCAGGTCCGGGACCGCCCGTAGGCCATGAACATGAGGTTGTCGTAGTAGACCGGCCCGGCCGTGTTGTAGGAGGCCAGCGGCATGCAGACGCGGTTCGTCGTCCCGGCGGCGTAGAACTTGTTGCGCTGATTGCCGCCGGCGGATTCGCCCATCAGGAACGTATTGCTCGTGCCGTCCTGGATCTCGGCGAGCCGCGTCGCGGTGTCGAAGCCGAACGGGCCCATCCGGTTGGTCTCGCCGTAGCCCTTCAGGACGTAACGGTTGGCCCCGCCGCTGAACAGGTAATCCGTTACTGCGACCTTGTCCAGCGACCAGCCGTCGCTGGTGGTCGCACCGACCTCGCCCGTCGCCCGGTTCGACGGACAGAGAAAGAGGCCGAACTGGAGCGCGAACGCCGTGCTGTTGCCCGGCTTCGACCAGCCCTGGATCGGCGACGCCCCGCCGGAGTTGAGGCTGAAATTGAACAGGTTGTAGCCGTTGGTCTGTTCGATGTAAGGCAGCAGTAAGCTGTAACCGGTGTAGTTCATGTAGACTGCGCCCAGGCCCCCCTGTGCGGCCGGGGGCAGGACGTTGTGCGAGTCGAGGTAGTTGTGCACCGCCAGCCCGAGTTGCTTCATGTTGTTCGTGCACTGGATCCGCCGAGCCGCTTCACGCGCCGACTGCACTGCGGGCAGGAGCAAGGCGATGAGGACCGCGATGATCGCGATCACCACAAGAAGCTCGATGAGCGTGAAACCCCTGGTGCGACCGTCCCGCGAAATCTTCATCATGGATGATGCTCCGTCGAATGGCGATTGGGTGCGGTGAATCCGGCGTTCCAGCCCCGTGACACTTAAGAGGCTCTACCGCACACTTGCAATTGAGATTCAGTCTCAGTTCGAGAATTTATCGAGATCGCGACCAAATGTCAACGAGGTCATTGGGCCTTGCGACGAATTGTGCGCGGCCGCCAACACCCGGATGTCCGGTAACATGCGAAAAGGGTGACGTGAAATCCGTGCGGCGCGTCGGAGGGGCGCGCAATCCGGCGGCAGTCGTCCAGGGCGTACGGGCCGGGAGGAACTTAGCGCAGGGGGCGCTTGGGGGGAATGGCGCGGAGGTGGTCGGCGAGATTCGCCAGCGAGGGCCAGCGGTCGCGCTTGTCGACGGCGACGAGCTTGAGGAGGACGTCCCGGACCTCGTCCGAGAGCTTGGCCTTGATCGCCTGGGGGTCGCTGGGGGGCGTGCGGAAGCGCTGGAGCAGGGCGTTAGGGGACGCCGCGACGTCATATGGCAGCTTGCCGGTCATGAAGTGGAAGGCTACGACGCCGAAGCCGAAGACGTCGATCTGCTCATCGATGGCCTCACGGCGGATCAACTCGGGAGCCATATACAAAAGGCAGCCGGTCCGGTTCCCGGGCTTGCGGAAGGCGGGCGTGCTGGGGACGGTCAGGCCGAAATCGATCACCTTGGCGTGATGGTCGTGGCCGCGATCGACCAGGAAATTGCGCGGGTTGACGTCGTGGTGGATGAATCCGGCGCGGTGGACGGCGTCGAGGCCCTCGGCCGCCTGGGCGAGCCATTCGAGCTTCTGGGCCGTCCGGCCGAGGCCTTCCTCCTGGATGCGTTCGAAGCTGATCCCGTTGATGTATTCCATCACGAGATATTGCTCGCCGCGCGAGGTCGTCCCATATTCGAACGTCCGGGCGACGTGGGGATGGCGGATCTGGATCGCAATCGCCCCTTCAGGCGGGCGTTCCTCGTGGCGTGACGCCCTGGCCAACGCGACCTCGTTCTTCTCGCGATCCTGGACCTTGAGGCAGACGCTCTTGCCCGTCTCGGAGTCGATCGCCTTGTAAACCCGCGACATGCTCCCCTGAGAGGAGACGTCCGACTGGATCAGGAATCGCCTTTGGACGTCTACGCCGGTGCGACGGCTCCCGCCCTGCGCGGCGGTCGTGACGAACATCCCTTTGAGTTTACCGATCATGTCGCCACGCCCTCCTGTCATGCTACCGGGCGAGGTCCGCCAGGGAATTTCTGCGTGGATGATAGCGGTGCGGGTCGGTCATCGAGTTCGTCCCGAGGCCGGTGCGTCGGGTGCGTCGCCATGAGTGTGGAGAGTTGAAATCCGGATTCTCTCCCGACGGCACTACGAAGGATTCGGCCGGCTGTGACGAGGATTCAGTCGAATTTCCCCCGTCTCTCGGGATGAGCCACCATCCATCTTAGGATCTTCCAAAACCCTTAAAGCGTTCGTCTTGCGAAAGATGAGGGAATTTTCCAGGCGCGAGAGGTCGAGGCCGCTGGGAGGTTTTCCGCTTGGCGGGTCTGTGCGGATCAGCCAGGTGCGGGCACTCGGGAGACGAGGCGTCCCGATGGGGTCAGGAGGACGCCTTCCGTCCTGGCCAGAATCCGCCGACTGCCGGCCGGGTTGGGGGGCTCGAAGGTGGCGACCTTGACCAATTTGGGCGCGCTCGGCGGCCAGTTTTCGTACTCGGATTCCAGGAGCAGGACGTGGCGGCTCTCATCGGTCGCCGGGAAGGCCAGGTGCTGCGGGCTGTGGAGCACGCGGATTGGCCGGCCGATCGCCCAGGCGAGGTCCTCGGGCCATTCGTGGAGCGTGTGGATCGTCCAGTGCGGCAAGAGCCACTGGCCGATGGCTCGTCCCCAGGGACCCTGACCGTATCGATAGTTCCACTCGGGGGTGTAATAGCCCCAATGCGCCCACTTCAAGCACGCGGTCAGGACGAGCATCGCGATGACCGCGCGGCGGTCGCTGCGCGTCTCGAAGGCCCGCCATGCCAGCGCGGCCACGCCCAGGCTGGCGACCGCGAAGACGATGCCGATGGGACGGTAGTAGGTGAAGACGATCGTCAGGAGGTAAGTCCCGTAAAACGCGACGAACACCCAGCCCGCCGTCAGGACGACTACCATGGCGAGGAATCCGCCTCGCGCCCGCGTCGCGAGCTTGCCCGACCAGGCGGCGTCCAGGCCGGCGGCTGCGACGACGAGCAAACCCATCAGGGCGACCGGTGCAGCGGCCGAGGCTAGACCAGGAATCACGGCCCCACCGATGAGGGCCGCGACGCCAACTCGGAGCCAATCCAGCACGATCCCTCCACCCTCCTCCTGAAGATCGCGCCGCAACGGGCCGCTGAGGCTCAGAAACGCGAAAGGCGAGAGGGGAAGGCCGATCAGGAAAACGCCCAAGGGGTACGCCCAGGCCGGCCTCTGGCTCAGCGGGCCGGCCAGGGCGGCGGCGATGGAGCCGACCGAATTGGGCAGGGTCCAGGCGAGTTTCTGGGTCAACGGCCAGACGAGAGCCGCGGCGGCGGCCTCGGCGGAGGCGGCCTGCACCGTCCAGCCCAGCCATGCCAGAGCGGTCAGCACCGGGGGCGCGACCATCTTGATTGAGAAATCGGCGTCGCGACGCCCCAGCACGAGCACGGCCAGTCCCAAGAGCAGCAAAGGCGGCCAACCTCCGGCAAGGAACGCGACCGACGCCCAGAATCCGGTGAGCCAATCGGAGCGGCGGCCGAGCAATCGGTCGAGCGCGGCGATCGTCGCCAAGCCCGAGAGAAAGTCGATCCCCGAACTTCCCGCGTGGTTCAGGAGCGCTAGCGAGCCGAACCAGGCGAAGCCAAAGAGGAGGGCCGTGGTCGTCCGGCCGAGGGCGATCAGCCGACGTGCGACGATCCAGCCGGCGGTCAGGCCGGCGATCGCCGACGGCCAGAGGACGACCCCGCCGTCGGGCCGGCCCGGCTCGCCGAGGAGGTACACCGATCGGGCCAGGGCCGCACGGAGAGGCCAGATGTCGGGCCGCCACTGGCCGTAGACCTGCCCCAGCGGGCCGAAGCCCTCGCTCGCCGCCAGCCCAAGTCTTGCGTCGGCCCCCGTCAGGTCCGCGTCGGAACCGCCGACCAGCACGTACGCCAGGCCCAGGACGACCAGCACCGGCGCGCACCAGGCGCGGACTTCGGGGAGCCTCAAAACGACCTTGCCCTCGTCGGCCCGGAACCGCTTCGGGGCGTCGACCCGCGTGGTCTGCATGCCGTCAATGCTCATCGGCGGCCTCCTCGGGCGACGTCGCTGTGGGCGCGTTCCGCTCATCGATGGTGATGGGGTGGTGCAGGTCGGAGTCGGGCTTGTTGCGGGCCATGGCGAAGATGTACCCCGGGATCCAACCCTCGCGGTAGGTCTGCCGGCGGGTCTCGGCGGCGACGTCCTGGATCGTCCAGCCGTCGCGCTCGAAGCGGTAGAGGGCGACGGCGGATCCGGTGCGGCAGGTTCCGCGGGCGCAGTGGACGAGCACCGGACGACGCTCGGGGTCGTCGACCACCTCCAGGATCTTACGGAACTGCACCTCGCGTCCGAAGCCGTCGCCGGGCATCGGTAGGTTGACGAAGCCGACGTTCAACCGCCGGGCCTGCGTGCGCTCGGCCTGCATCTCCCCGCCCGGGAGCTGCAGGTTCACGACGGTCCGGATCCCGTAGCGGCGAACGGCCTCGTCGAGCTGGCCGCTCGTGAGTTGGCCGCTGCGGTAGAGGACGCCCGGCTTGACCACGTCCCAGTGGTCCCACCGCAGGCGGTTCTGGCGGTCGAGCACGGCCATCCAAACGGCGGCGGCGGCGCCCGTCGCGAAGATCGCGCCGAGGAGGATTCTGCGCATTCAGCCCCATCCTGTCGCTGAAGAGTCGAACCGTTCTGGTTCCCGGGCGCCCGGACGTCGATCGGTCGGTGGGGGGACGCGAGGAGCGAGCCGTTCCGAGGCGGCCGGGATGGTAGGCGACGGCCGCCGAACGGTCAATCCGAACCGCCGCCGTCGTCGACCGAGTCCGCGACGGCTTGCCCCTCCGGACGGCCCGACATACGATAAGTCTGACCAAGGAGTTCAGAAGAGCGCGGTGCCCG
This sequence comes from Paludisphaera mucosa, assembly GCF_029589435.1. Taxonomy (NCBI): domain Bacteria; kingdom Pseudomonadati; phylum Planctomycetota; class Planctomycetia; order Isosphaerales; family Isosphaeraceae; genus Paludisphaera; species Paludisphaera mucosa. Next base: position 2,912,865 of record NZ_JARRAG010000002.1, read on the forward strand.
CCGCGACCGTGTCCCTCAGGGTCTCCCCATGCCGCACCTTCCTCTCGTCGGGTCGTCCGGCCGCCGCGCGCCGTTCCTGGCGTCCGCCGTGGCCCTCCTGCTGTCCCTGATCGCCGTCCCGGCCTTCGCCGACGGCCCCCAGCCCGCCCAGAAAGACAGCAACGTCCGCGCGAAGCCCAAGGACGTCACCATCACGGCGACCGTCGAGCCGGGCGAGGCGAAGCCCGGCGATGTGGTCAAGCTCAAGGTCGTCGCCAACCTCAAGCCCGGCTGGCACATCTACACCTATGCGGAGAAACAGCGCGACGCCGGCCCGCGCCACACCCTGTTCGACGCCTTCGACCTCGCCGGACTGGAGAAGACCGGTTCGTGGACCGCCTCGAAGGAGCCCGAGTCGAAGTCCGAGCCCGCGTTCGACAACAAGACCTTCGAATTCTTCGAGGACGAGGTCGCCTGGACGCTCGACCTGAAGGTCCCCGCCGACGCCGCCCCGGGCAAGAAAACGGTGCAAGTGCAGGCGAGCTACCAGATCTGCAACGCCCAGAGCTGCAGCTTCCCCGGCCGCTGGACCCTTCCCGGCGCGAGCCTGACCGTGGTCGGCGGCCAGACCGCGAACCCGCCGCCGGCCGCCGCGCCGATCGCCGCCCCGAAGCGGCCGGACACGCCCGAACACCTCCGCATCAAGGGCGTCTCGCCGACGCCTTCGGTCGAGCCCGTCGAGGTGAAGCCCGGCGGTACGGTGAGGTACAAGGTGGCGGTCAAGCTCGACCACGGCCTGCACATCTACGACGTCGCCAAGCCCCGGGACGGCTACGACGGCCCGATCCCAACCTCGTTCGACTTGTTTGAGACGGGGGGCCTCGTGGCCGACCCGACGACCTGGAAAGCCTCGCAAGACCCGATCCTCAAGCCCGAGCCGGCGTTCGGCGAGAACGTCGTCGTCGCCTTCTTCGAGGATGAGGCGGCCTGGACGGTCGAATTGAAGGTCCCCGCCGACGCGAAGCCCGGCGACCATCCGATCCGTTCCCAGATCACCTACCAGATCTGCAACGAGAACGCCTGCTTCCCGCCGACCTATCAGACGCTCCCGGAAGTCGTGGTGAAGGTGGGGTCCCCGGCCGCCGCCAGCCCGGCCGTCGCATTTGCGAGTCCCGCGCCGACGCAGACGCCGACGGCGCCGTCGGCCGTGACCCCGACCCTCTTCACAGCTCCCAAGGAGACGCCGGCTACTCCGGTCGTCGCGGCGGCCCCTCCGCAGGCGTCGCCGGCGGCCTCGCTGGTCGCGGCCGCTCCCGCACCTGCGGCCGCTACGGCCACGGCACCCGAAGGACCCTCGGTCGCTTCGGCCGCCGCCCCGATCAGCGAGATCGCCCGCACGGCGCAGCAGGGCTTGATCCCGTTCCTGATCGCCTCGGCTCTGGGCGGCCTGTTCGCGCTGGTGATGCCCTGCGTCTGGCCGATGGTGCCGATCACCGTCAACTTCTTCCTCAAGCAGGGGAAGGAGGGCAAGTCGAAGACGACGGGCTTGGCGTTCGCTTACTGCCTGGCGATCATCGGCATCTTCACGATGGTCGGCGTCTTCTTCTCGTTCTTTTTCTCGGCCGCGTTCCTCCAGAACCTGGCGAACAACCCCTGGCTCAACCTGGTCGTCGCCGCGCTCTTCCTGGCGTTCGGCCTGAGCCTGCTGGGCCTGTTCGAGATCAGCCTGCCGAGCTTCCTGCTCAACGCCTCGTCGAAGGGCGAGAGCCGAGGCGGGCTGATCGGCGTCATCTTCATGGCGTTGACCCTGACGATCACCTCGTTCACCTGCACCTTCCCGGTCGTGGGCGGGCTGCTGGTCATGGCGGCCGGTGGCAACTTCCTCTACCCGATCATCGGCCTGGCGACCTTCGCCACGGTCCTCGCCCTGCCCTTCTTCCTGCTGGCCCTGGCTCCTGGCCTGCTCTCGAAGATGCCCCGCAGCGGCGACTGGATGAACTCGGTCAAAGTCGTGGGCGGCCTGGTGGAGATCGGCGCGGCGCTCAAGTTCCTGAACACGGCCGAGCTGGGCTACGTCACCCCCGAGAACGCCTGGTTCGACGCCCAGGTCGTGCTGACCGCCTGGATCGTGCTGGCGATCGTCTGCGGCGTCTATCTCCTCGGCCTCTTCCGCACCGACCACGATTACGACGAGGTGAAGGTCGGCCCCGGCCGGATTTTGTTCGGCTGCCTATTCCTCGGCCTGGGCCTTTACATGACGCCCGCCCTCTTCGGCCGGCCTCCCCAGGGCCTGATCTGGGACCGCATGATCGTAGGCATACTCCCCCCCGACTCGAGCGAGTTGGTCGCCGAGGTCCGATCTGCCGGGACCGGAGCCGGCGAGGCCGTCGACGAGGTCAAGGCGACGTCGACCGACCCCGCGAAGGCCGAGCGAGAGCAGAAGAACCTTCACGGCGTCCTCTGGGGCATGAGCCTCGACCAGGCGAAGGAGGAGGCCGCCGCCAAGGGGCGACCGGTGCTGATCGACTTCACGGGCGTCAACTGCGCCAACTGCCGGCTGATGGAGCGGAACGTCCTGCCCCGGCAAGACGTCGTGAAGCTCCTCAAGAAGTTCGTCACGGTCCAGCTCTACACTGACCGGGTGCCGATCGCCTCGCTCACGGCCAGGCAGCGCGAGGACCTGGCGCTCCTCAACCAGGAGCGGCAGCTCGACCTGGCCGCCGAGCAGACGAATCCGTTCTACGTCATCATGACGCCCGACGGTAAAGTCGTCTCGTCGATCGGCGGCTACAACGAGCCGGCAGTCTTCCAGGAGTTCCTGACCAAGGCTCTCGACAAGGCCCAGGGGGGGGCACGCGTCGCGCAGGTCGGCGAGCCGCGTTGAGCCGACGCTTCACGGCTAGAGGATCATCGATAGAGCGGTTCCAGGCCCAGCGCCGTCCGCTCCCGTTCGACCGCGAACGGGTCGTTGACGGGGTTGTCGGGCCGCCGGCCGGAGAGCACGTTGAGGACGTCGCGCGCGACCATCGTGGCCATGTTTCGCAGGCCTTCCTCGGTCTGTGCGGCGCTATGGGGCGTGAGCATGACGTCGCGACGGCCGATCAGCGGGTGGTCGAGCGGTGGCGGCTCGACGTCGAACACGTCGGCCCCGTAGCCCCAGAGCAGCCGCGCGTCGAGCGCGTCGGCGACGGCCTCCTCGTCGACAACCGGCCCCCGGCAAGTGTTGATGAGGATGCAGTCCTCCTTGATGTTCGCCAGGGACGCACGGTCCATCATCCTGCGGGTGCTTGCGTCGAGCGGGAGGTGCAGGCTCACGTAGTCGGACTGTCGCAGCAGCTCCACGTAACCCACGCGCAGGGCGCCGGCTCGCAGCTCGACCTCTTCGGGGGCCTGGACGATGTCGTGGTAGAGGACGCGCATCCCGAAACCCAGGTGGCAGGCCTCCCCCAGGCGGCGGCCGATCCGTCCGAAACCGACGATCCCCAGGGTGCGTCCCCGGATCTCGCGGCCGCGCATCGTGGTGCGAACCGCGTAGTTGCCGGCCTCCAGCTCGCGGATCATGGTCGGGAAGTGCTTCGAAAGGCCGATCATCATGGCGATGACGTGCTCGCAGACGTCCTCGGTGTTGGCCCCCGGCGTATAGACGACCTGGACGCCGCGGGCGGTCGCCGCGGGGACGTCGATGTGGTCGAAGCCGACGCCGTGCCGTCCGACGACCCGCAGCCGCTTCGCCGCCCCCAGCAGCGGCGCGTCGATCGCGCCGGCGGTGCGGGTGATGATCGCATCGGCGTCGCGGGCCGCCGCCGCCACGGCCTCGCGGTCCTTGGGGTCGACCATGCGGACCTGGGCGGCTTCCTTGACGAGCCGCAGGCCGGCTTCATCCATACCCGTCAGCATGAGAACGATCGGCCGGTCCGGCATGGCGCGTCACCAGGGAAGCTGAGAGGAATGCGCGGGCGTCGGCGATGCGTCGCTGACGCCCGGGGCGCGAGCTACTATCATGGGGAAGATCCCGGACGTCGCCTCCGGGTTCGGTGGTCCTAGATTAAGTCCCAACATGACTCGTGACAATCCGTGGTCGCCGCCCCTGGCCGCCTGGCTCGTGGTCCTCGCGGCGGTCGCCGCCCGCCTGGCGGTCGTGATCGCCGCCGGCGGCCGCTTTGAGGATCCCGACAATTACCTGCCCCTGGCGCGCTCGGTGGCCGCGGGCGAGGGCCTGACCTTGCGTGGCCGGCCCACGGCATACCGGCCGCCGCTCTACCCCCTGATACTCGCCCCGCTGACGGCCGTCGCGGGCGATCGGCCGACCTTCGGGCTGGCGATCCTGCACATCGCCCTCGGCGCGGTGGCCGCGGGGTGCACGATCCTCGCGGCGCGTCGGATGGGGACGAGCGCCCGACGCTCCCTCGTCGCGGGACTGATCGTGGCCCTCGATCCAGTCCTGGTCTGGCAGTCGCGATCGGTGATGACCGAGACGCCGACGGCCTTCCTGATCGCCGCGGCGCTCGCCCTGGCCGCGCATGAATGTCGCTGGGCCGCTCCCGGAGCGGGCGTCGCACTGGGTCTGGCCGCGCTCTGCCGGCCGAGCATCCTGCCGGGCGCGGGCCTGGCCGCCCTGGCCGCGGCGCTCGCAGCACCTGGGACTCACAGGGAGCGACTGCAACGCGGGATCGGCCTCGGGGTGGCCGTCGCGGCTGTGCTGACGCCCTGGGCCGTGCGGAATAAGATCGCGCTGGGCGAGGCCGTCTGGACGACGACCCACGGCGGCTACACTCTAGCCCTGGCGAACAACGAAGTCTACTACCGGCAGGTCCTCGACGGCCCTGCCGGCGGAGTCTGGACGGGCCGGGAGCAATGGCTCTGGTGGGACTCGGTCAATCGTCGGACCGCCGGCATGAGCGAGCCGGCGGCCGACCGGCTGATGCGCGACGAGGCCATCGAACTCGCCCGCCGCGAGCCGGCGAAGTTCGCCCACGCCTGCGCGGCGAGGCTCGCGACTTTCTGGAGCCCCACCCCGGCGGCGGGCGTGTACGGCGGGCGGGCCCGGGCCTTGACGCTCGCCTGGACCCTGCCGCTCTGGGCGGCCCTCTTGCTCGGCCTGGCGAGCCCGACGTTCCGACGCTGGCCGGGGATCGTCGCGCCCAGCCTGATCCTCGGCCTGACGGTCGTCCACTCGTTCTACTGGACCGACCTGCGCATGCGGGCCCCGATCACGCCGGCGATCGCGCTGATCGCCTCTTCGGCCACCTGGCCCCGCCGCATGGGGTCGTGAGCGTCGGCCCTCAGACCAGGGCCTTCTCGGGATCGGAGGCGTCCGGTGTCGCTTCCTCGGCCACCGGGCCCGGCCGGCCGGGCTTGCGGCGGAAGACGATCCAGCGCGACATCGAGAAGCTGATCCCGGTCGCCACGACGATGCCGACGACGGCCGCCGCCAGGCGGTGCCGCGCGAACACGCCGAACCGGCTCGGCAGGTAGAGCCGCAAGGTCAGGCTCACCACGATCCCCAGGGCGTTCCCCAGGGCGTAGGTCAAATACTGCCGCACGATCGAGCCCGCGCGAGTGTCGTTGAACGTCAAGCGGCGGTTGAGCAGGAAGTTCCAGCTCATCGCCGCCCAGATGGAGAGCGAGCCCGCGACGAACATGGGCCAGGTGAAGCCCCGGCCCGGGTCGACGGTCCCTCCGAAGCCCACCGAAGCGAGGAACCAGAGCAGGAGGGCGTAGAGCGAGAGGTCGACGAACATCCCCGAGGCGCCGACGAGGCAGAACTGGACCAGCCGCGAGAGCGTCCCGAAGCGATGGTCGAGCACCCGCTTGAGCTGCCTCACGTCGTCGAGGCGGACCGCGTCGATCCGGCGCTGATCGTTCCGGCCCGTGTTCACCGGGACGTCTACCAGCCGGCCCGAACACCACGTGAGGACGTCCAGGAGGATCCGCGAGCCGGAGATCTTCTGGTTCTCCATGACCAGCGACCGGACCGCGGAGCGACGCAGCGCCGCGAGGCCTGAGAGCCCGTCGGACGTCCCCAGCGCCAGCCGCCCGAGGATCGACAGGGTCTTGCCGCGTACGCCGCCGGGGCTCAGCAGGCGACGGCTCGACCGGGGGACTCCGACCACCACGTCGGCCGTGCTCGTCCTCAGGGCGTTCAGGACCTGGAGAAGCGCCTCGGGGCCGTATTCGCGCGAAGGGTCGAGGATCACCAGCAGTTCGCCCTTGGCGACGGTCAGGCCCTGCCGCAGCAGGCTCACGTTGTCGGCGGCCTCGTCGACGACCTGGATCATCGGGTGGACGCCGACGATCGAGCGCTCTCCCGGCGTGGATCCGGCCCAGATCACCTCGACCCCGTCGACGCCATCCTGCTCCAGGAGAAGGCGGCGATACGTCGCCAACTCGCCGTTGCGGAACGGCTCGTCTCGGGTCCCGGGAACGATCAGGCTGATGAGGCTCATGAGGCGGGCGGTCCTTCAACGCGGGGCCATATCACTCGGCGAGGGCTCGCTCGATCCAGCCGCCGCCGAGCACGAGGTCGTCCTGGTAGAGCGTGACGACCTGCCCGGGGGCGACCGCGGGCTGCGGGACCTCGAACCGGACGCGGACGCGACCATCCGCCAGCGGCTCCACCACGGCGGGGACGGCGTGATGCCGAGCGCGGATCTGGGCCAGGCACGACGCGGGGCCATCGGGTGTAGGGCCCTGCCAGTTGAACCGCGAGGCCTCCAGGCCGGGACGGGCCAGCGACTCCTTGCGGCCCACGGTCACCGTCCGGGAGGTCGGCTCGATCTGGACGACGTAACGGGGCGCCCCGAGCGCGACGCCCAGCCCCCGGCGTTGGCCGATGGTGAATTTCTCGATGCCGGAATGCTCGCCGAGCACCGCGCCGTCCTCGTCGACGAGCGTCCCGGACGTCTCCTGCTCGGGCCGGCGGCGGCGGACGAATTCCAGATAGTCGTCGTCCGGGACGAAGCAGATCTCCTGGCTCTCGGCCTTGTCATGGACGGGGAGGTCGCGTCCCTTCGCAAGGGCGCGGACCTCGGCCTTGGCGAACTGCCCGATCGGGAAGAGGATGCTCTCGAGGAGTTCGGGGGCGAGCCCCGAAAGGACGTACGATTGGTCCTTGTCCCGGTCGAGGCCGCGGCCGACGCGGGTCGAGCCGTCGGCGGCGCGGGCGATCCGGGCGTAGTGGCCGGTCGCGACGAAATCGGCCCCGACCTGCTTGGCATAGTCCCAGAGCCGGCCGAACTTGAGCCAGATGTTGCACATGACGCAGGGGTTCGGCGTGCGCCCCGCGAAGTACTCGTCTGCGAAGTAGTCCTGGATGCGGCCGAACTCGCGTTCGAAGTCGAGGACGAAGAACGGGATCTCAAGCCGGTCGGCGACCCGGCGGGCGTCGAGCGCGTCGGCGACGCTGCAGCAGGTCTTGGAGCGTCGCTCCTCGGACTCGCCGTGCGAGCCGGTGCGCATGAAGAGGCCGACGACGTCGTAACCGTCGGCCTTCAACAGGTGCGCGGCGACGGAGCTGTCGACTCCGCCGCTCATCGCCAGGACGACGCGCTGGGGCATGCTCGCGGGAGTCCCTGGGTCGGAGGATGCGCCGCGGGCGTCCGGGGACGCCGCGGCGCGGGGGGTCACTTGGCGTTGGCCGCGGCCTCGGCCTTGGCCTTCTTGGTGGCCTGCTTGGCGGCCCGGCGCTCGGCCTTGGCGGCCTTGGCGTCGGCGGCGGCGGCCCCGGTGCTGAACCGCTCCTTGAGGCGGACGGCCTTGCCCGAACGCTCGCGGAGGTAGTACAGCTTGGCGCGGCGGACCTTGCCCGAGCGCTTGACGACGATGTCGGCGATCCGCGGCGAGTGGATCGGGAACTTCCGCTCCACGCCCTCGCCCTGGACGATCCGGCGGACGACGAACATCTCGCGGGTGTTGGCCCCGGAGCGGGCGATCACCACGCCGTTGAAGAGCTGGATGCGCTCCTTGTCGCCTTCCAGGATGCGGACGTGGACGTCGACCGTGTCGCCGATCTCGAACTTGGGCAGCTTGTCTTTCATGCTGCTCTGTTCGACCGCGGTCATGAATCGATTTTGCATGGCTCTGCCTTTCGAGCGGCCCGTCCGGCGGGCCGGCGTGCATCGGACTTTCGTTCGTGGGGTGTCTGGGCGTTGTCTTGGCTCGCGGCCGGCGACGGCGTCGTTCAGCGGCGGTGTTCGCGGCGCCAGCGGGCGATGGCCGCGTGGTCGCCGCTGAGCAGGACTTCCGGGACGGCCAGCCCGCGGTAGTCGCGGGGGCGGGTGTAGTGGGGGTATTCGAGCCCGCCGTCGGGCCCGAACGACTCGTCGACCGCGCTCTCGGCGTCGCCGAGGACGCCGGGGACCAGTCGGGCGACCGCGTCGATCACGACCATCGCGGCCGGCTCGCCGCCCGACAGGACGAAATCGCCCACCGACAGCAACTCGGGCCTGAGGATCTCGACGACGCGCTCGTCGAAGCCCTCGTACCGCCCGCAGACCAGGGTCAACCGTCCCTTCCCGGCCAGCTCCGCGGCCCTCGCCTGATCGAACCGCCTCCCCTGGGGGGAGAGGACGATCAACTCGCCCGGGGGCTCGACCGCGGACCGCACGGCCTCGACCGCAGCGACGACGGGGGGGGCCATCAGGACCATCCCCGGGCCGCCCCCGAAGGGCCGGTCGTCCACCTGCTTGTGCCGGCCTTCGGCCCACTCGCGGATGTCCCAAAGGTGGACCGCGACGAGTTCCTTGGCGAGCGCCCGGCCGACGATGCTCTCGCCCAGGAACCCGGCGAAGAGGCCGGGGAAGAGCGTGAGGATGTCGATCCGCAGCGGCGGCGAGGCGGGTGACATGGGCCGGCCCGTCCCGGGGTCAGGAAGCCTGCGGGGCGGCTTCGGCGGCGGGCGCGACGGCGGCCGGGGCCGGAGTCGGGGCCGGCTTGGGCAGCTCCCAGGGCTCGCCCGGGCCGGGCTTGGCGACCTTGAACCGGCGGAGGATCGCCGCGACCTTGTCCGAGGGCTGGGCGCCGACGCTCAGCCAGTAGCGGATGCGGTCGGCGTTCAGGACCGTCTGGGTCTCGGGGTTCCGCGACATCGGGTCGTAGTGGCCCAGCTCCTCGATGGAGCGGCCGTCGCGCGGGCTGCGGGAGTCCATGGCGCAGATCCTGAAGAAAGGCCTGTGCCGTCGTCCCATCGACTTCATCCGGATACGAACCACTCGCGGACTCCTCTCGAACTTCCAGGTCCCCCGATCGGGCCCCGCCGGAACGACCGGCTCGGGCGTGGTCGGGGATGAACTCGGTCCTGCCGAAAATGCCCCGGGGCTCTCGCCGTGCTCGAAGTCGGCAGGGGCGGGCTGGGGCGGTTGCTTCCTCGTGTCTGGTGCGGGGCGGGGCTCAGGCCCCGGGGCGGTCGCGCTCCTCGCGGCGTTTCTTGCGTTCTTCCTTCTCGCGCTGCTTGCGGAGCTTCTCGCGCTCCTTGGGGGAGAGCCGCTTGCCGGTGCCGACCTTGGGGGTCATGAGCTTGGCCATCGGGTTGCTGGCCGCGGCCCGTCCCAGGCCGGTCATGGCCTTGATCTTGTCGAGCATGCTCATCTGGGCCATCTGCTTGACGAACGAGGCCATCGCGTCGAACTGCTTGACCAGCCCGGAGACGTCCGACGGCTCGACCCCCGCGCCGGCGGCGATCCGGCGGCGGCGGGCGATGTCGATCAGGTCGGGGCGGCTGCGCTCGCGGGGCGTCATGCTGTCGATGATGCCCTGGATCCGGCGGATCTCGGCGTCGGCGTCGATGTTGCCCAGGTTCTCGGACATCTGGCCCATGCCCGGGAACATGCCCATGACGTCCTGGACCGAGCCCATCTTCTTGATCTGGACGATCTGCTTGCGGAAGTCCTCAAGGTCGAACTTCCCCTTGGCCATCTTCTCCTGCTGGAGCCGGGCCTCCTCGGCGTCGACGGCCGACTGGGCGGCCTCGACCAGGCCGACGATGTCGCCCATGCCGAGCATCTGGCCCACGAGCCGCTCGGGGTCGAACGGCTCCAGCTTGTCGAGCTTCTCGCCCTTGCCGACGAACTTGATCGGGACGCCGGTCACCTTGCGGACCGACAGGGCCGCGCCGCCGCGGGCGTCGCCGTCGAGCTTGGTGAGGATGACGCCGTCGAGTTCCAGGGCCTTGTTGAACGCCTCGGCCGAGGCCACGGCGTCCTGGCCGGTCATGGCGTCGCAGACGAAGAAAACCTGATGGGGCCTGACCTTCTTCTCGATCTGGACCAGCTCAGCCATCAGCTCGTCGTCGACGTGGAGCCGGCCGGCGGTATCGAGGATGAGCGTGTCGCAGCCCCTTCGGTTGGCCTCGATCAGGGCGTCCTGGCAGAGCTTGACGGGGTTCGTCCCGGTCTCCGAGAAGACGGGCACCCCCACCTGCTCGCCGACGACCTTGAGCTGCTCGACGGCGGCCGGCCGCTGGAGGTCGGCCGCGACGAGCATCGGCCGCCGCTCCTGCGCGACCAGCAGCTTCGCCAGTTTGCCCGACGTCGTCGTCTTGCCCGAGCCCTGCAGGCCGCAGAGCATGATGACGGTCGGGCCCGACTTCTCGAACCGGATCGTGGGGTCGGACGGCCCCATCGTCTCGATCATCTCGTCGTGGACGAGCTTGACGATCTGCTGCTCGGGCCGGACGCTCTTGACGACCTGGGTGCCGACCGCCTTCTCCTGGACGCGCGCCATGAAGTCCTGGACGACGTTGTAATTCACGTCGGCTTCCAGGAGCGCCGTGCGCACCTCGCGCAGGCCCTCTTTCATGTTGGCTTCGGTCAGGACGCCGCTGACGCGGAACCGCTTGAAGGCGGTGGACAGGCGCTTTTGCAGGTCGTCGAACATGACTCGTCTTGGGATCCACGGGCGGAGGAGGTCGCGAATCGACCATCATAACGCCCGATCTCGGGCCTGGCAACGCGTTTTCAAGCGCGGGCCTCCGTCACCGTTCGGGCCCGTCTCAAGCCGGCGCGGTTACAGCCGCTTGAGGCGGCGGGCCATCGTCCGGAAGGAGAACGGGGCCTTGAACCGCTCGTCCAGTGCGGTCGCGGCCTCTTCGATCGCGTCCGCGGGCTCCGGCTTCTCGGCTGTGGAGGCGATCACCACGAAGCCGGCGCCGTTAGGCAGCTTGCAGGCGTAGGTGTTGGGGAAGGCCTTGCGGATGTCGCTCATGTCCTGCAGGACGGAGTTGTGGGGGTTGAGGTTGAAGACGACCACCCCGGCGGGGGCGAGCCGCTGCTTCACCTGCTCGTAGAAGGCCAGGGTCTTCAGGTGCAGCGGGGCACCCGTCGCGTCGGTGCCCCCCGATGGGCGGAGGAAGGCGTCCATGTAGATGATGTCGTACTTCGCGTCGGATTCTCGGAGATGTACCAGGCCGTCGCACAGCTTGACGTCGACGTTCCCGCCCGATTTCACGCCGAAGAAGCGGTCGGCGACGCTAACGATCAGGGGATCGATCTCGACGACATCCAGCTTGACCGCGGGGTCGTGGATCTTGAGGAAATGGACCATCGCCCCGCCCCCCAGTCCCACAAGCAAGGCTCGCTTCGGCTGGGGCCTTAAGATGTAGCTGAGGAACATGTTCCTCGTGTAAGGGATTCGCAGGTCGTCGGGACGTTTGAGGTCGACCTGGCTCTCGATGACCTCCTCGCCGTTGTCGCGGACGAAGTAGAGCGTCCGCATGCTCCCCTCCCGTTTCACCTTGACGTGGGAGTAGTTCGAAACCTCGTCAAGCTCGACCGTGAGGGGGACCTGGAGGCAGGCCCCAAACGCCGAGCCTGCAGCCGTGAGCGTCGCCGCGACGGCGAGGAGCAAGGCCCAGGCGGACGTCGTCCACCGAGAGTCCGAGTGCAGCTGGCGAATGAGGCGCATGCAAGTCTCCTGGTGCTGGACGATTCTCGCTTCCCAGACCGGTCTCGCTCGAAGTCGAACGGCGTGCATCACGCCAGCAGGTCGCCCCGGATCGTGCGGAGTCGGGCGACGGCCGCCTTGGGGGAGCCGTCGGGCCGGTGCAGGCCGCCGTGGGGGTAGAGGTGGGTGATCCCGTCGCTCGGCTGGAGCCAGTTCACCGCACGCACGAAGGGCTTGGCGACGGCCAGCGAGGTCCAGCGCGCAGCCCATTCGGCCTGGCTCGCCTCAGTGGGGGGGGCGGGCCATTGCCAGACTTCCACCTTCACGTTCGCGTCGGCGTTCGGATCCGGCGTCGCGGCCGAGGGCGCGACCAGCGTCACGTTGAGGGGGACGTTGAGCAGCGAGTACAGGTCCAGCAGCCGTGAAAACTCGAACAGGTCGCGGCCGTCGCTCCCCGGGTTGGAGTAGCCTGGGGCGATCTCCAGCGCGACACTCGAGATCCCCACGTCCGACCGGATCAGGTAATCGCATAAGTGCAGAGGACCGAGCTGGAACCGGCTGGAGCTCATCCATTCCATCCAGGGCCGGTCGATACCCAAACAGAGCTGCGCCGCCGGATCGGCCTGGCGGGCGACCTGGAGCGCGCGGGCGGTGATTCGGATCTGGTCCTCCTCGCCGAGGCCCAGGACGTCGTGCCCGGCCGGGCGATGGGCGACGTGCCAGATGGGGACCTTGCCGCGGTAGCGGGTGACGACCTGGCGGACGTAGTCGGCGACGAAGCTGCTGATCGTGTCGACGTCGCCGTCCCAGAGCCAGATCCAGTCCGGGAGGCACGCCGCCCGGAACTCGATCAGGGGGCCGCCCTCGACGTTCAGGTGATGCTTGCGTGCCCAGGCGACCTGGGCGTCGAGCAAGTCCCAACGGTGCTTGCCCTCGGAAGGGGCCACGTCCTTCCAGGACGCCGCCGTCTGCGCCGTGTTGAAGGTCGAGGGCCAAGTCGCCGAACCCGCGGCCTTATCGGGATCGCCCGAAAGCACGCAGCCGAGGTTGGTGGAAAGTCGGCCGGCGACGGCGAGGCGGTTCTGGAGCACCTGGGCGAGGTACGTCTCGGTCAGCTGGGCCCCGGCGAGGCTGGACGCTTCCAGGCTCTCCTGCGCCGCGGCGTAGGAGGCGTCGGGATCGTCGGCGAGCAAGGCCGCGCGCACGAAGGCGCGGCGGGAGGTGCGCATCAGGTCGTCGAGCGTCGATTCGGTCCGAAGTCCGAGCTGGGTCCAGTCGGCCGACTGGTTTCGCACGTCGTTGAGCTTCCCGCGAGCCAGCTCCAGGGCCAGGACGTACGGGGCGGCCCGCTCGCCGAGCGTGGCGGTCCCCACGACGGGCGAGCCGAAGCCGGCGATCGGCCAGGGCGTGAACAGCCGGCCGCTCTCGCTCGAATCGCTCGTGCAGGTCATCAGGCCGTTGCGGAAATCGAGGCCCAGCCGGCCCGGGGTCCGGTCCAGGCCGGTCGTGTAGACGCGACGCTGGCTCGCCAACTTCCCGGCGATCTCGTTCGAGGGCAGCCTGAACTTGAGAACCCCCATGCCTTGCGTCCACCCGAGATCTTGGGCCTGCGTTCCGGGGCCGAGCGGCGGCGGCGGTCGGTCGCGACCGGGGGGCTCGCACCCTCGCGGGGATCCCGCCTCATCTACAAAAGAATATCGGCGTTCCGAGGCGTTGACCAGTCGACCGGGCTCCGTCCAGCCGCGGACCTGGGCCTACCCGACCCGTTCCCGCTCGCCTTCCCGATCGCTAATCTTCATTAGGGACGTCGACGATTCCGTGACCCGACTTGAGTCGGGTTCCCCGACCGACGCCACCACGCCGCCGATGAAGGCGAGGCCCCGCAACGTCCGGATACGTTTCTGCGACGGGTCGACCCCGCTGCACCCGCCCCCGAGCCGACGACATGCCCTCCGTGCTCATCTGCCAGTACATGCTCCGGAATCGGCCCGGCCGCTTCCGCGACATCCTCACCAATGCAGGTTTCGAGCCCATCGACGCCGTGGGCGGGAACATCCTGACCGCCGACGACCTTCGGACCTGGCTACCTCGGGTGGAAGCCGTCATCGTCGGCGGCGAACGGCTGACGCCTGAGCTGTTCGCCGTCGCGCCCCGACTCCGGGTCGCCGCGAGGACGGGCGTCGGCTACGACGGGATCAACCTGCCCGCCGCCCGCGCGCATGGGGTCGTCGTGACGATCACGCCGGGCGCGAACCATGAGAGCGTGGCAGAACATGTCTTCGCCATGTTGCTCGCACTGACCCGCGACGTCGTTTCGAACGACGCGACGATCCACGCCGGCGGCTGGGACCGTCGCGTGGGCGTCCCGATCCGCGGCAAGATCATGGGACTTTATGGTTTAGGACGCATCGGCCGCGCCGTGGCCGTGCGAGCCCGAGCCTTTGGGATGCGCGTCGTCGCTCACGACCTCCAGCCCCCTGCCGAGGCCGACGCCCTGCTCGAAATCAAGCGCGTCACGGTCGAGGAGCTCCTGGCCGTCGCCGACGTGGTCAGTCTGCACATCCCGCTGACGGCCGAGACACGAAATCTCGTCGATGAACGGTTCCTGGCCGGGATGAAGCCGGGGGCGTACCTCATCAACACTGCGCGCGGCGGCATGGTCGTAGACGCAGATCTGCGATCCGCGCTCGAATCGGGCCGACTCGCCGGGGCGGGTCTCGACGTCTTCCATCAGGAGCCGCCCGCGCCGGGATGCCCGCTGCTGGGGGCTCCGAACCTCATCCTCAGCCCGCACGTCGGCGGGACCGACGCGGGCGCCATGGAAGAGATGGCCCAGGGGGCCGCCCAATGCATCGTCGACCTCTATCAGGGCCGGTGGCCGTCGCCGTGCGTGGTCGACGGCTCGCTGCGGGACGGCTGGACGTGGTGATTTGGCCGTAACGCACGACGGCCGGGCGGGGACGATTCCCCGCGCCGGCCGTGGCGTGATCGCAAGTCGTTATCTGAATTAAACCTGGAACGACGAGCCGCAGCCGCAGCTCTTGACGACGTTCGGGTTGTTGAAGACGAAACCACGCTTCTCCAGGCCGTCGAAGAAGTCGAGGACGGTGCCGTCGAGGTAGGGGTCGAACTTCTTGTCGACGGCCAGCTTGATGCCGTGCTGCTCGGCGACGCGGTCGCGCTCGCTGGTGTCCGTGTCGAAGTTCAGGCTATACGAGAAGCCGCTGCAGCCGCCGCCCTGGACGCCGATGCGGAGGACCGTCCCCTCGGGGAGGCTCTGGTCGGTGATGATCTTCTTGACTTCGTCGGCCGCCTTCTCGGTCAGCGTCACGCCCATCTCACGATCTCCTTGTTCGGTGTCTCGCTCGGAACGGCAGGGAATCCACCCAGGGGCGGCAGGCTCCCGCACGTCGAATCATACCACGACGTCAACATCAATCGTGTTCGCGGATTTTCGAGGAAGGCCCGGCAGACCAGGCGGCGCTGTGGACTCGGAGCGTCGACACGGCCTTCGCGACGACCTCGATCGCATATTCCACGTCCGCGGCCGAATTGAACCGGCCGACCCCGAATCGCAAGCTGGCCCGTGCGGAATCCTCATCGCGGCCCATCGCACGGAGGACGTGGCTGGGCTCGGGTTCGGCCGAGGTGCATGCGGCTCCCGAGCTGACGGCGACGTCGCGCATCGCCATCATGAGCGCCTCGCCGTCGACGTAGGCGAAGCTCAGGTTGAGGTTTCCGTCGAGTCGGGCCGTCGGGTGGCCGTTGAGCCGCACGTCCGACGTACGCTCGCGAATGCCCGCCTCCAGGCGATCGCGTAGGGTCCGGATCCGGGGCAGGTCCACCGCCCGCTCGGCGATCGCCAGGGCGGCCGCCTCCCCCAGGCCCACGATGAGGGGGACGGCCGGCGTGCCGCTCCGCAGCCCTCGTTCGTGACCGCCGCCGTCGAACAGGGGCTTGAGCCTCACCTGGGGATCCCGCCGTCGTACGTAGAGAGCGCCGATTCCTTTCGGGCCGTAAATTTTATGCCCCGAGAGACTGAGCAGGTCGATGTGGTCGGCTTGCACGTCCAGGTCGAGCTTGCCGACCGCCTGGGTGGCGTCGGTGTGGAAGACCACCCCGCGCTCGTGGCAGAGAGCGCCGATCTCCCGGATCGGATTAATCGTGCCCACCTCATTGTTCGCCGTCATGACCGAGACCAGGACCGTCTCGGGCCGGATCGCTTCGCGGACGGCGTCGGCCTCGACCAGGCCGTTTTCGTCGCAGGTGACGATCGAGACGTTCCAGCCCCCTTCGCGACCGAGTCGTTCAACGACGTCCAGCACCGACTTGTGCTCGACGGCGGTCGTCACGACGTGGTCGCCGCGGCGCTTCAGGAGCGGCAGGGCCCCCTTGATCGCCAGGTTGTTCGCCTCGGTCGCCCCGGCCGTGAAGACGATCTCCTTGGGATCGGCCCCGATGGCCTCGGCGACCCGGCCGCGGGCGTGATCGACGGCCTCGGCGGCGTCCCAGCCGAATCGGTGCGAGACGCTGGCTGCGTTGCCGTAGATCTCGGTGAAATACGGCATCATCGCCGCGACGACGCGAGGGTCGGGCTTCGTCGTCGAGTGGTTGTCGAGATAGACGGCCTGCCTGGTCACCGGGGACGGACCTCACGAGGCGGGTTTTTCACACCTTATACTGCACAATTGATCTTAGCCGCGGGGCCTGCGGCGATCAAGTCGCGGGGGCTGGTCCATCGTCAATGCGGCAACTCCGGGTTGCGGCGATGCGAGTCCCGCTGTACAACGCCGATTGCCGCGACGCGCGAGGCGACCGGCGGCGTTCGCGCCGTCCTCGCCGCCCCTCAGGGATGACCAACCATACGCAACGAGCCGGGCACGGCAGGAGGCCGAGGTGGCGTACGACAAGAAGCAAGCGACCGAGGAGTTCGGTCGCTGGAGCGAGAGTTACGATCGCAGCGTGCTGCAATGGCTCCTGTTCGGCCCCTCGCACCGCTCGCTGATACGGCGGATCGACGCCGTTGCTGGGGATCGGCCGATCACGATCCTGGACGTGGGCTGCGGGACCGGCGTGTTCGCCTCGCGAATCCGCACGGCGCTGCCCCAGGCGCGAGTCTTCGGGGTCGACCTGGTCTCCGACATGCTGACCCGGGGGGCCCACCGCTGGCGGGCGCTCGCCGAGGCCGTCCATCCGGTCCAAGGCGACAGCGAGCGGTTGCCGTTCGCGTCGGGGGCGTTCGACTTCGTCACCTGCGCCAACAGCTTCCACCACTATCCCAACCAGGAGCAGGCGGCTTCCGAGATGCACCGCGTGCTCAAGCCGGGCGGCCGGCTCTTGCTGATCGACGGCTATCGCGACGCCCCTTGGGGTTGGTTCATCTACGACGTCTGCGTCACCTATCGCGAGGGGAACGTCCACCACGCCTCGGCGAAGCGGTTCCGCGAGATCCTCGACCGTGCGGGGTTCCAGGCCGTGGCCCAGAAGGTCCACCGCGGCCCGGCCCCCTTCCTGCTGAACGAGGCGATCGCCGCCGAGCCGACGCCGCTCTACCCCGCGCCCCACTTCCACCTCCGCTCCCCGGCATCCGTCGAACACGCCGCCGAGGTTTGAGAGGACGGGACCCGCACGCTTTGCACGCCAGATCGGTTTAAGACGCCATGCGGGCCCGTCGAGGCGAGAAACGACGGGCTCGCGGTCGTCTTGAGGGACGGCCCGTCCTCGAACGAGGCGACGGATGTCCCCTGTCGGCGAGAGCCGCGCGCTGGTATATCTGCTCGTTTCCTTGATGATGCGGACGCCCTCCCGACGGCCCCCCGGGGACCGTCGCGCCCGACGCGCGACGCCCGGTCGTTCGCGCCGCCGGGCCTCGCATCACACGGCGGAAGGCGGAGCAGGATCGTGCAGCGCGTCGAGGCGGATCGTGCGGGTTGGGAGGAGGCCCTCGGCCGGGTCGGCCGCGGCGTCGCCGTGACTCTGGAGGACGGCCTCGCCCGTTTCGAGGAGCCGACGCCGGACGCGACGTCCGACCGCGCCGCGTTCATCCCCCCCTGCCCGATCGACCGCCTGGGCGACGCCTCATTCCGCCGTCTGCACGGCGTCCGCTACGCCTGCGTCGCCGGGGCCATGGCCAACGGGATCGCTTCGGTCGAGCTCGTCGAGGCGATGGCCCGGGCCGGGATGTTGGGAATTTTCGGCGCCGCGGGCCTGGGAGTCGACGCCGTAGAGCGGGCAGTCGACCGACTTCAAAGCAGTTTGGGCGATAAAGCCCAGTACGGCTTCAATCTGATCCACAGCCCGAACGAGCCGGCGATCGAGTCGGCCGTCGTCGACCTCTACCTGCGACGCAACGTCCGGCTGGTGGAAGCCTCGGCTTTCCTGAACCTGACGCTTCCCGTGGTCCGCTACCGCGTTGCGGGGATCCACCGCGACGAGCGCGGGCGGGTCGTCGTCCCCAACCGCGTGGTCGCCAAGGCGTCGCGGGTCGAAGTGGCGCGGCGGTTCCTAGCGCCACCTCCCGAGAAGATGCTGCGAAACCTCGTCGAGCAGCAGGTCATCACGCCCGACCAGGCCGCCATGGCCGCGACGATCCCCATGGCCGAGGACCTGACGGCCGAGGCCGATTCCGGCGGTCACACCGACAACCAGCCTCTCGTCGTACTGCTGCCGACCTTCCTGGCCCTTCGCGATCGGCTCGCGGCCGAACACGACTACGACCGTCCGCTCCGCGTGGGGGCGGCCGGGGGGATCTCGACCCCCTGGGCGGCCGCCGGGGCCTTGGCGATGGGGGCCGGCTATCTCGTGACCGGCTCGGTGAACCAGGCGTGCGTCGAGGCCGGGACGTCGGACGTCGTCCGCACGATGCTCGCCCAGGCCCAGCAGGCCGATATCGCCATGGCCCCGGCGGCCGACATGTTCGAGATGGGCGTCAAGGTGCAGGTCCTGAAGCGCGGGACCATGTTCGCGATGAGGGCGGCCAAGCTCTACGAGTATTATCGGGCCTACGACGGGCTCGCGACGATCCCCGAAGCCGATCGCGCGACCCTGGAGAAGACCATTTTCCGGACGCCCCTCTCCGAGGTCTGGGAGCAGACCCGCACGTTCTTCGCACGCCGCGATCCGGGCCAGATCGCCCGCGCCGAGGCCGACCCCAAGGTCAAGATGGCCCTGGTATTCCGTTGGTATCTCGGCCGGTCCTCGCACTGGGCGAACGTCGGCGAGCCGACCCGGGCCGTCGACTACCAGATCTGGTGCGGGCCGGCCATGGCGGCGTTCAACGACTGGACGCGAGGGACGTTCCTCCAGGAGCCCGGCAACCGCCGCGCGGCCGACGTGGCCCTGAACATCCTGTACGGCGCCGCCGTCCTGCTTCGCGCCCGGATGGCGACGATGCAGGGCGTGCCCCTCCCGGAGGGGACGCCGCGGCTGGCCCCCATGCCCCGTGAAGAGATTGAGAAATTGGGGGCGAATCCTTAAGATGGACGATCGCCCCTCGCCCCCTTTGAACCGCCCAGTCGACCGAGATCCCCACCCGGCCCGCATCGACGCTCGAAAGGGAAGTGACTTGAATCAGGCCGATTCCCCGCCTCCCGTCCCGGTGGCCATCATCGGGATGGGTTGCCTGTTCCCGAAAGCGGAAGACCTCGAGCGCTACTGGTCCAACATCCGCGACCGCCTGGACGCGATCACCGAGGTCCCGGAGACGCACTGGCGCGCCGAGGACTACTTCGACGCCGACCCCAAGGCGCCCGACCGGACCTACGCCCATCGCGGCGGCTTCCTCGCCCCGGTCGACTTCCCGCTGCTCGACTTCGGCATCGCCCCCAACGCAATCGAGGCGACCGACACGTCGCAGCTCCTGGGGCTCCTGGTGGCGCGCCAGGCGCTGGAGGACGCCGGCTACGGGGCGGGCGGACGGGAATTCTCGCGCGACCGGACGAGCGTCATCCTGGGGGTGACGGGGACTCTCGAGCTGGTGATCCCCCTCGGCGCGCGTCTGGGCCACCCGATCTGGCGGCGGGCGCTGGCCGAGGCGGGCGTCGACCGCGACACGGCCGACGACGTCGTCCGCCGGATCGCCGGCTCGTACGTCGGCTGGCAGGAGGCGTCGTTCCCGGGCCTGCTGGGCAACGTGGCCGCCGGCCGGATCGCCAATCGGCTCGACCTGGGCGGCTCCAACTGCGTCGTCGACGCCGCCTGCGCCAGCTCTCTGGGGGCGGTGAACCTGGCGCTGCACGAGCTGGCCTCGGGCCGTTGCGACGTCGCCCTCTCCGGCGGCCTCGACACGTTCAATGACATCTTCATGTACATGTGCTTCAGCAAGACCCCGGCGCTCTCGCCCTCGGGCCACGCCCGGCCGTTCGCGGCCGAAGGCGACGGCACGACCCTGGGCGAAGGGCTGGGGATCCTCGTCCTGAAGCGGCTCGAAGACGCCGAACGCGACGGCGACCGGATCTATGCGGTCATCCGCTCGATCGGCTCGGCCAGCGACGGCGGCGGCCAGGCGATCTACGCCCCCAAGGCCGCCGGCCAGGCCAAGGCCCTGCGGCGGGCCTATCAGCAGGCCGGCATCGCCCCCGGGACCGTCGAGCTGGTCGAGGCCCACGGCACCGGCACCCGAGTCGGCGACGGCATCGAGGTCGAGGCCCTGGAAGAAGTCTTCCGAGCGGGAGGCACCGGGGCCCGCTCGTGCGCCCTGGGGTCGGTCAAGTCGCAGATCGGCCACACGAAGGCGGCGGCCGGCGCTGCGGGGCTCGTCAAGGCGGCCCTGGCGCTCCACCATAAGGTGTTGCCGCCGACGATCAAGGTCGACCGGCCCCTCGAACGCCTGGCGGCCGACGACTCGCCGTTCTACCTCAACACCGACATCCGGCCCTGGCTGGGCTCGGCCGACCATCCCCGCCGCGCCGCCGTCAGCGCCTTCGGCTTCGGCGGCAGCAACTTCCACTGCGTCCTCGAAGAGGCCCGGCCCGACCGGCCGGCCGTCGACTGGGGCGGCGACGTCCAGGTCCTCGCCTACGCGGCCGACGACGCCCGAGCGATCGAGGCCCTCCTGCCGGCCTGGACCGACGCCACGACCTGGGCCCAGGTCCGGACCGAGGGGGCGAGGAGCCGAGAGGCCTTCCGCGCCGACCGCCCGCTGCGACTCCTGATCGTGGCGAAGCGCGGCGAGACGACGCCGGAGGCGCTGATCGCAGAGGCCCGCGAGCGGCTCTCAGGCACCCTTGCGACGCCTACGAAGCGGATCTTCCTCGGGAAGGGCGAAGTCGCCGGTCGGCTGGCGTTCCTCTTCCCGGGCCAGGGCTCGCAGTATGTGGGAATGACGCGTGACCTGGCTTGCCGATTCCCCCGCATGCTCGCCGCCTTGGAACTCGCCGATCGCGAGACCGCGGCCGCGCTCGACGGCACCAGGCTCAGCCACCATATCTTCCCTGCGCCGTCCTTCTCGGAAGAGCGACGGGCTCGCGACGACGACGCGCTACGCGATACTCGCCGCGCCCAGCCGGCCATCGGGGCCGTCTCGCTGGGGATGCTCGGGATCCTGGAGGACTTCGGCGTCCGGCCCGAGATGACCGGCGGCCACAGCTTCGGCGAGTTGACCGCCTTGCACGCGTCGGGGCGGATCGACGCGGCCTCGTTGATGCGGCTGGCGGCCGAACGCGGGGCTTTGATGGGCCGCTGCGCCGGCGGCGAGGACGCCGGCGCCATGCTCGCCGCGTTCGCGCCGGCCGACGTGCTCGCCGATCTGATCCGAGAGCACGCTCTGGACGTCGTCGTCGCCAACAAGAACGCCCCTCGACAGTGCGTCCTGTCCGGCCCCGCGGCGGAGATCGCCCGCGCGGAAGGCCTGCTCCGCGAGGCCAGGGTCAGCGCCCGGCGGCTCCCGGTCGCGGCCGCCTTCCACAGCCGGTTCGTCGCCGACGCCCGCCGCCCTTTCCGGGAAACGCTCGACGGCGTCGTGGTCGGCCCCGCGGCGATCCCGACCTTCGCCAACTCCACCGCCGAGCCGTATCCCGACGCGGCCGCCATCGCCCGCGACCTCCTGGCCGACCAACTCGCCCGGCCGGTCGAGTTCGAGGCCATGATCGGGGCCATGCACCGCGAAGGGGCCCGCCTGTTCGTCGAGGTGGGGCCCGACTCCAAGCTCTCCGGGCTCGTCGCCGCGATCCTTGAAGGCCGCGACCACGCCTGCGTCGCGATCGACGCCGCCCGCGAGACGAACGGCCTGGTGGGTCTGGCCGTCACGCTCGCCGCGATCGCCGCCTCGGGCCGCCCCGTCGACCTCGCTCGCTGGGACGCGGGCCACCCCTCCGCGGCGCCCGTCGGCAAGAAGGCCGGCCTCACCGTCCCGGTCTGCGGCGCGCACCCGACCCCGAATCGACCGCCCGAGCCGGCCCTTCACGCCCCGAAACCTTCGGCGACACCCCAACGAGCCAGCAAGCCGACCGTCGCGATCGACGCGGCCGAGAAACCGCCGGCGCGCAACGGGACCCTTCCCGCGCCTTCCGGGCCAACCCAGCCACGAGCCCCCTTCGAGCGGACCATGAACGCCCCCGACCGCCTGCATCTCCCCTCGTCGAATGGCAATGGACACGCCCACGGACTCGCGCACCCCGTCGAGCCGCAGCGCGAATCGCCCCGGCCGGCGCCTGCACCCGAGTCGGCCCCCGCGCTCCAGCACGCCCACGACCACCTGATCGCGTTCCAGCAGCTCGCGCAGCAGACGGCCCGCCTGCACCAGCAGTTTCTGGAAGGTCAGGAGACCGCCCAGCGCACCTTCCAGCTTCTCCTCGAACATCAACTCCGACCGGGATCGTTCGTCCCCTCGCCGACGGCCCCGCACCCCGTCGTCGAGCCCGTTCGCGCCGCCGCCCGAGCGGTCGAATCCGCGAAGCCCGTCGTCGTGTCCCCGCCAATCCCGGCCCGAACCACCGTCGCCGCCCCTCGCCCCGAAGCCGTGAAGGTCGAGGCCCGCCGGGTCGAGCCGACGCCGGCTCCCATGGTCTCCGTCGCGGCCCCATTTGAGGCGTCTCCGGTCGCGGCGGTACTTCTGTCGGTGGTGTCGGAGAAGACGGGGTACCCGGAGGACATGCTGGAATTGGGCATGCGGCTCGACGCCGACCTGGGGATCGACTCGATCAAGCGGGTCGAGATCCTCTCGGCCCTGCAGGACCGCCTCCCCGACGCCCCCGCCGTCGGGCCCGACCAGCTCGGCTCCATCCACTCCCTCGGCGACATCGTCGCCCTCCTCGGCGTCGCCACGCCGGTCGCGGCCCCCGCATCGGCCGCCGTTCCGGCCGCTGCCGGCCCCGACGTGGCGGCGGTGCTTCTGTCGGTGGTGTCGGAGAAGACGGGGTACCCGGAGGACATGCTGGAATTGGGCATGCGGCTCGACGCCGACCTGGGGATCGACTCGATCAAGCGGGTCGAGATCCTCTCGGCCCTGCAGGACCGCCTCCCCGACGCCCCCGCCGTCGGGCCCGACCAGCTCGGCTCCATCCACTCCCTCGGCGACATCGTCGCCCTCCTCGGCGTCGCCACGCCGGTCGCGGCCCCCGCATCGGCCGCCGTTCCGGCCGCTGCCGGCCCCGACGTGGCGGCGGTGCTTCTGTCGGTGGTGTCGGAGAAGACGGGGTACCCGGAGGACATGCTGGAGCTGGGCATGCGGCTCGACGCCGACCTGGGGATCGACTCGATCAAGCGGGTCGAGATCCTCTCGGCCCTGCAGGACCGCCTCCCCGACGCCCCCGCCGTCGGGCCCGACCAGCTCGGCTCCATCCACTCCCTCGGCGACATCGTCGCCCTCCTCCAGGTCGGTCCCATGATAGCGCCGGCACCCGCGGCCGTTCCGCGCGTGAATTCTGAGGCGGCCGAGCCCTCCCCGCAGCCGACCCGCCTGGAGCGGTTGGCCCCGAGGCCCCGGGCCGTCGCGTCGGTAGATCATCGCGAGCGGGTCGAACTCGCCGCGGGTGCCGAGATTTGGATCACCGAAGACGGCTCTCCGCTGACGCCCGCCTTGAATGCGGCCCTGAAAGAGCGTGGTTTCAAGCCGCGGGTCGTCGGGCCGGAAGGGCTCCAGGTGACGGCCGCGACTCCGAGCGGCCTCATCCTCGTCGCTCCCGACCGGGCCGATTCGGACTTTCTGAAGCAGGCGTTTCGGCTCATCCGGACGGTCGGCCCAGGGCTCCGCGGTCGTCGCGCGTCGGCCCTGCTAACGGTCTCGCGGCTGGACGGGGCGTTCGGCCTGAACGGGCTCGATCCGGCGATCGAGCCGACATCCGGCGGGCTCGCCGGCCTGGCGAAGACCGCCGGGCGCGAGTGGCCCGAGGTGAGCTGCAAGGCGGTCGACCTCGACCGCGCGACGAGCGACCACGCCGACGCCGCCCGGCGCATCGTCGAGGAGCTGATGCGGCGGGGCCCGGCCGAGATCGGCCTGTCGGCCCGGGGGACGGTCGAGATCGCGCTCGAACGGGTCGAGTGGACCTCGGGCAACCACCGCCGCCGACCGGTCCTGGATCGCGGCGACCTCGTGGTGATCACAGGCGGGGCGCGGGGCATCGCTGCGGAAGCGGCGGTCGCCCTCGCGGAGACGTACCATCCCGCCCTGCTGCTCCTGGGACGGACTCCTGCCCCGACCGGACCCGAGCCCGCCTGGCTCGCCGCCGCGGGCGACGAGGCGGCTGTCCGCTCCGCGCTGCTTCGCCACGCGACCGAACCGACGCCCCCGCCGAAGGTCAACGAGCAGGCTCGCCTGATCCTCGCCCGCCGCGAGATCGCCGTCGCGCTCGACCGCATCCGCGCGGCCGGCGCCGAGGCGGTCTACGAGGCCGTCGACGTCCGCGACCGCGAGGCCGTGCGGGCGGCGATCACCCGGGCGCAGGGCCGCTTCGGTCACGTTCGGGGCGTCATCCACGCCGCCGGCGTCCTCGCTGATCGCCGCATCGAGGACCAGACGGACGCCCAGTTCGACCTCGTCTACGACACCAAGATCGATGGACTGCTCTCGGTCTTCGAGGCCGTCGATCCTGGGGACCTCCGCGCCATCGCGGCCTTCTCGTCGTCGACGGCCCGGCTCGGCCGCGTCGGCCAGGTGGCATACGCCGCGGCCAACGAGGTCCTCAACAAGTGGTGCCAGGCCCAGGCGCGTCGGCTGCCGGAATGCCGTGTCGTCGCCTTCAACTGGGGCCCGTGGGAGGGGGGCATGGTGACGCCTTCCCTCCGCACCGTCTTCGAGCGGGAAGGCGTCGGCCTGATCCCCATGGCCGAGGGCGCGGCCCTCGTCGCACGCGAGCTTCAGGAATCGCGCGAGAACCCGATCGAGATCGTCGTGCTGGCCGACCCCCCGCAGCCCGGGCCGGGCCGGCCGGAAGGTCGAGCGGAGCCGGAGCGAGTCGCAACGTCGGGAGAGGCCGACGCCGTCGACGCCGAGCTGAGGCCCGCCTTCGAGCGGCTCGTCGACGTCCAGGCGTTCCCCGTACTTCGTTCGCACGTCATCGACGGCCATGCGGTCCTGCCCATGGCCCTGATCATGGAATGGCTCTGCGAGGCCGCCGTGCATCGACACCCCGGACTGGTGGTGGCGGGTCTCGACGACTTCCGACTATTCAAGGGTGTCGTCCTCCGCGACCACAAGGCCGTCCCCGTGTCGCTGCGGGCGGGCAAGGGCGAATTTCGCGACGGATCGTGGGTCGTCCCCGTCGAGATGCGTGGCAGGCTCGGCGAAGGCCGCGAGGTCGTCCACGCGCGAGCCACCGTCACCCTCGCCGATCGGCACGTCGAGGGGGCCAGGACTCTCGAAGAGAGCACACTCTTCGCCATGGACGACGATCGCGAGGCGATCTACGACCGGGTCCTTTTCCACGGCCCGGCGATGCAGGCCCTGGAGCGGGTGGAAGGGTGCGACGATCGGATGATCGCGGCCCGGGCCTCGACGTCCCCCGCGCCGGCGGAATGGATCGCCCGGCCCCTCCGTCGCGAGTGGTTGACGGACCCGCTGGCGATCGATGCGGCGTTCCAGTTGATGATCCTCTGGTGCCGTCAGATGTTGAACGCCAATTCGCTGCCGACGGCCGTCGGCTCGTACCGCCAGTTCCGCCGCAGGTTCCCGGCGGAGGGGGTCCGCGTCGTGGCGGTGATCCAGCGGGCGACCGACCTGACGGCCGTCGCCGACGTCGAGTTCCTCGACGATCGAGGCGGGCTGGTGGCCCGGATCGAGTCGTACGAGTGCGTCGTCGACGCCTCGCTGAACCAGGCCTTCCGCCGCAACCGGCTGACCCACCACCAGGCGGTTGCAAACCCCCGATGACCACGCGACGAACCGGCGGGGTGGCGATCGTCGGCTTCGGCGCGGCCTTCCCGGGGGCCTCGGACGCGCAGGCCTTCTGGCGGCTCGTGTCCGAGGCTCGCGACGCGGCGACCGAAGTCCCCCCGGGACGATGGTTGCTCGACCCGGCGCAAGCCTTCGACCCCGAGATCGCCCGCCCCGACCGGGTCTACACGACGCGCGGCGCGTTCCTGGCCGACGAGGCTCTTGAAGTCGACTGCGAAGGCCTCGACGTCGATCCCGCGCTGGTGGATCGCCTCGACCCCGCATTCCGGCTGGCCCTCCGCACGGCGACCGAGGCGTGGCGCTCGGCGCGGACGTCGGCCGTCGACCGCTCGCGCGTCGGCGTGATCTTCGGCCACATCGTCCTGCCGACCGAGACGACCTCGGCGTTCACGCGCGCGACGATCGGCCGGGAGATCGAGGAGGCGCTCGGCGTGGCCGCCCTCGAACCTTATCAGTTCGAGCCCCGCAACGCCTTCCCGGCCGGGGCGCCGGCGCGGCTCGTGGCGCAGGCCCTGGGCCTGGGCGGCGCGGCGTACACGATCGACGCCGCCTGCGCGTCGTCGCTCTACGCCCTGAAGCTGGCGTGCGACGAGCTGCTCTCGGGCCGGGCCGACGCGATGCTCGCCGGCGGAGTCTCGCGGCCCGACGCGCTCTACACCCAGATGGGCTTCTCGCAGCTCCGGGCCCTATCGGCCCGCGGCCGCGCGGCTCCGTTCGACGCCGAGGGCGACGGCCTGATCGTCGGCGAGGGGGCGGGCTTGTTCGTGCTGAAACGGCTCGAAGACGCCGTCGAACAGGGCGATGCGGTCCTCGGCGTCATCCGCGGCGTCGGCCTCTCCAACGACGTCCGCGGCGACCTGCTCGCCCCCAGCAGCGAGGGCCAGTTGCGAGCCTTGCGCTCGGCTTATGAGCAGGCCGGCTGGGAGCCCGACGACGTCGACCTGATCGAATGTCACGCCACCGGCACTCCGCTCGGCGACTCCGTCGAGCTGGAGAGCCTGAAAACCCTATGGGCCGACCTGCCCCGGCCCGTCGAGCCGGGCTTTTGCGTGCTCGGGTCGGTGAAGTCGAACGTCGGCCACATGCTCACGGCCGCCGGCGCGGCCGGACTGCTGAAGGTCTTGCTCGCGTTCCAGCACAGGACCAGGCCGCCGACCGCCAACCATCGGACATCTTCGGCCCGCGTCCCCCTGGAGGGGAGCCCGTTCCGGGTGCTCCGGGCCGCCGAACCTTGGCCCGAGCCCGCGGCAGGCCGCCCTCGACGCGCCGCGATCAGCGGCTTCGGCTTCGGCGGGATCAACGCCCACGTCCTGATCGAGGAGTGGACGGGCGAGAATGCGGGGCCGGCGACGGCTCGCGAGGCCTCGGCGGCCGAGGCCGTCGCCATCGTCGGCCTGGCGGCCCGATTCGGCCGGGATTCCGACCTGGACGCCTTCGAGCGGCGAGTCCTGGCCGGCGAGCCGGGAGAGGTGGGGCGGGAGGCGAGGATCGAAGAACTAGGCCTCCGGCTGGGCCGCTTTCGGATCCCCCCGCGCGAACTGGAAGAGATGCTGCTCCAGCAGTCGGCGACGCTCCTGGTCACGGCCGACGCGATCGCCGACGCGAACTGGTCGCCCGAGTCCGCCCTGAGTTCGGGCGTGCTCGTCGGCCTGGGCCTCGACCTGAACGCCACCAACTTCCAGCTTCGCTGGTGGCTGGAATCGCGGGCGTCGGCATGGAACCGGGAGCAGGGCTGGGAGCTGACCGACGTCGAGCTGGCGGCGTGGGTCGCCGAGGCCTGCGACGCGATCCAGCCCGCGCTCACCGCCAACCGGACGATGGGATCGCTCGGCGGCCTCGTCGCCAGCCGGATCGCCAGGGAGTTCCGCATCGGCGGGCCCAGCTTCACCACGTCGAGCGACGAGGGATCGGGCCTGGACGCCCTGCGGATCGCCGCCGACTGGCTGGCGCGGGGTGAGCTGGACTCGGCCATCGTCGCCGCCGTGGACCTCGCCGCCGATCCCCGCACGAGCCTCGCGGCGCGCAGGCTGGCTGCCGAATCCGGGCTGGAGGGTCTCAAGACCGGCGACTGCGTGGTGGCAATGGTCCTGAAACGCCGAAACGACGCCCTGCGCGACGGCGACCGGATCTATGCGATCCTCGGCGACCACAAGAGCGGCCTACCCGCGATCATCCTGGACGCCCCGCGCGGCTCTCTCGGCTGGACCGGCGCGGCCGAGGGCCTCGCGACGGTCGCCGCGGCGGCTCTGGCCCTAGACCGCTCGGTCGTCCCCCCTTCGGGCCGCTGGTCCGGGGGGACGGCGGACGGTCGGTCGCCGAGCTATTGGCCCCATAACCGCGACGAGGGGACACGATCAAGTCGGGTCGAAGTGCGAGGGCTGGACGGCACGTCTCGGTCGATCGTCCTGGAGGCTGTCGAGAGCGACGGCGTCCGACCGCTCGATCCCGCCCCGATCGCCCTTTTTTCGGTGTACGGCGGCAGCGTCGAGGAGCGGCTGCGCCGGCTCGACGAGCTGGCGACCCTCGTTTCCGGAGTAGGCGAGCGGACGATCGATCAGATGGCGGCGGCATGGTGGCGCGTGGCTTGCGAGCATGCATCCGACGGTCCGGGCCTGAGCTTCCTGGCGGCCGACGCCGCCTCCCTCGCGAGGGCCGTCGCCGAGGCTCGCGACGACCTGACGAGCGGCCATCCGGCTTCGCGGTCACGGCCGACGGCGGACGTCGAGGTTTTCGAGCCGGCCGCAGACGGTGACGGCCCGCCGCTCGTCGCGTTCACTTATCCGGGCCTGGGCGCGGCTTATCCCCAGATGGGCGCCGAGGTTTCGGCCCTCTGGCCCGAACTGATGCGCGACCTGGAGAAGCGCTACGCGACGCTGCGCGACCAGTTCGTCCCCGAAAGATGGTGGAACGGCCCCGGATCGATCCCGTGCGACGACCACCGGCCGGCGATCCTGGGGCAGATCTCGGTCGGCTCGCTGATGACGTCGCTGTTCCAGAAACTGGGCGTCCGCCCCGTCGCCGCGGTCGGCTACAGCCTGGGCGAGTCCGCCGCGCTCGTCTCGCTCGGGGCCTGGGACGATCGCGACGCCATGGTTCGGCGGCTGATGGACTCGCCGCTCTTCGCCACCGAGCTGGCCGGCCCCTGCCTGGCCGCGCGGCGAGTCTGGGGGCTCGCGGACGACGAGCCCGTCGACTGGGTCGCGGCGCTCGTCCCGCGCTCGCTCGAACAGGTGCAGTCGGCGATCGGTCTCGAAGCTCGCGTGTACGTCCTGATTCGCAACGCGGCCGACGAGGTCGTGATCGGCGGTCGGGGCGACGCCGTGCGTCGCGTGATCGAGACGATCGGGTGCCCGGTCCTGCCGCTGCCGATGGTCAGCACCGTCCACTGCCCGATCGGCCGCGACGTCGAGCCGGCCTACCGGACGCTCCACGAGCTGAAGACGTCGCCCGTGCCCGACGTCACGTTTTACAGCGGCGTCTGGGGGAGCGGCTACCATCCCGACCACGGCACCGCGACGGCCGCCGTCACCGCGCAGGCCTCGCGGATGATCGATTATCCGGCGGTCGTCGAGAAGGTCTACGCCCACGGCGTCCGCGTGTTCGTCGAGATGGGGCCCGGCGCCGGCTGCACCCGCCTCGTCGGTCGCATCCTCCAGGGCCGTCCCCACCTGGCGGTCGCCGCCGACGAGGCTGAAGGCGACGCGCTCCGATCCGTCTTACGGGCCATCGGGGCCCTGATCGCCGCGGGCGTGCCCGTCGACCTGGACTTCCTCTACGCTCGCGTAGAGGATCGCCCGGCCGCGGGCCGCGAAGAGGGCGTCCGGGAGATCGTCGTCGTGCGCCGCGACCCGCCTCTTCGGCTGCCGACGCCTCCCCGTATCGCGCGTCCCGTCGCGGCCGTCTCTACGTCCGTCGTCACTGAACCGATCTCCATCCCGGACCCTGCCGCGAGCCTCACGCCAGCCATGCCCGAACCGATCCTCACGCCGACCCTCTCGCCGTTGAGCCGCAGCTTCCTGGCCTCGCAGCAGGCGACGGCCGACGCCCACGAGGTCTTCCTGCGGCTCTCACGCTCTTATACCGATGCGCTCGGCCGGCAAGCCGGGGCCGTGCTCGACGCCATCGGCTCGGGCGAGTCGTGGAGCCCCGCGATGGCGACGCCCGTCGCCGAAGTCACGCCCCTCGCGCCGCGGCGGTCCGACGTTGCCCTGGACCGCGACCAGTGCCTGGAATACGCCGTTGGCTCGATCGCGGCGGTTCTGGGGCCCGAGTACGCCGAGATCGACGCCCACCCTACGAGGGTGCGGTTGCCGGACGAGCCGCTCATGCTCGTCGACCGGATTATGAGCGTCGAGGGGACCCAGTTCTCGCTCGACCATGGCCGGGTCGTGACCGAGCACGACGTGCTCCACGACGGCTGGTATCTCGACGGCGGCCGAATCGCGGCCTGCGTGGCGATCGAGGCCGGGCAGGCCGACCTCTTCCTCTCGGGCTGGCTGGGGATCGATTTCGTCACCAAGGGCCACGCCGTCTACCGGCTCCTCGACGCCACCGTGACGTTCCACGGCCCGCTGCCCGCCCCGGGCTCGGTGATCCGCTACGACATCCGGATCAGCGGCTTCTTCCGCCAGGGCGAGACCCACCTCTTCCGGTTCGAGTTCGTCGGGACCGTCGACGGCGAGCCGTTGCTGACGATGAAGGACGGCTGCGCGGGGTTCTTCTCGGCCGGAGAGCTGGCCGCCGGCAAGGGGATCGTCCCCCGGCCGCTCGACTCCCAGCCCCGCGCGGGCAAGCGGCCCGAAGACTGGCGCGAGCTGGCCCCGACCACGCCCTGCAGGCTCGACGCCGCCCAGGTCGACGCCCTCCGCGCCGGCGACCTGGCCGCGGCGTTCGGTTCGCCCTTCGACCGGCTCGACCTCGCGGATCCGCTGACGTTGCCGGGCGGGCGGATGACGCTCGTGCATCGCGTCGAGGCGTTGGACCCGAAGGGGGGCCGCTTCGGCCTGGGCCAGATCCGCGCCGAGGCCGACGTCCATCCCGACGACTGGTTCATGGTCTGCCACTTCGTCGACGACCGCGTCATGCCCGGCACGCTCATGTACGAGTGCTGCCTGCACACGCTCCGCATCCTCCTGACCAGGATGGGATGGGTGGGCGCGGCCGACCGCGTCCGCTTCGAGCCGATGACGGGCGTCGCCAACCGCCTGCGATGCCGGGGCCAGGTGACGGAGTCGACCCGGGTCGTGACCTACGAGGTGACGATCAAGGAGTTGGGCTACGGTCCCGAGCCGTTCGCGATCGCCGACGCCCTGATGTACGCCGACGGCAAGCCGGTCGTCGAGTTCACCGACATGGGCCTCCGCCTCGCCGGGACCGACCGCGCCGAGGTCGAGACGCTCTGGGATGCGGCCCGTTCCAAGGAAGGCGGCCCGGCCGCGTCGGCCCTGGTCTACGGGCCCGACCAGATGGCGGCGTTCGTCGAGGGGAAGCCGTCGGAGTGCTTCGGCGATCGCTTCCGGCCGTTCGACGAGGGCCGATTCATCGCCCGCTTGCCCCGACCGCCTTACCAGTTCCTCGACCGAGCGACGATCCTCCAAGGGGCGCTGTGCGAGCAATCCGTCGGGACGACGGCCGTGGCCGAATACGCCGTACCGCCCGACGCCTGGTACTTCGACGCCGACCGCCAGCCCCACATGCCCTACGCGGTGCTGCTCGAAGCGGCGCTCCAGCCTTGCGGCTTCGTCTCGGCCTTCATGGGCTCGGCGCTGTTGAGCGACGAGCCCATGAAGTACCGCAACCTCGGCGGCCGGGCGACGCAGCATCGGGTCATCGACCGGAGCAGCGGCCTTATTACCACGACGGTCCGCGTGACCAAGATCAACCGCTCGGGCGGGATGATCCTCCACCATTTCGACATGAGCGTCCGCGACCGCGAGGGCGTCGTCTTCGACGGCGACACCTTTTTCGGCTTCTTCCCGCTCCAGGCGCTCGAGAACCAGGTCGGGATCCGCGAGGCGTCGCCGTACGTGCTCACGCCCGAGGATCGGGCGGAGTCGCGGTCGTTCCCCCTCCCGGATCGCGCGCCGCTGCCGGAGCGGCGCTGGCGGATGGTGGACCGTATCGTCGCGCTGACCATGACCGGCGGCCCGCGCGGGCTGGGCTTCGCGGCGGGCGAGACCGACGTCGATCCCTCGGCCTGGTTCTTCCAGGCGCATTTCCTGGGCGACCCGGTCTGGCCCGGGTCATTGGGCTTGGAATCGCTGCTGCAACTCCTTAAAGTCTTTGCTGAAGCGAGATGGGGCGTCGACGCTCGCACCGTGTTCGATTCGCCCGGGATCGGCGCGGAGCACGGCTGGACCTACCGCGGCCAGATCACGCCCGGCAACCGCGTCGTGACGACCCAGGCGTGGATCACCGGCGTCGACGACGCGCGACGGCGCGTGACGGCCGACGGCCTCCTCTCCGTCGACGGCAAGGTCATCTACCAGATGACGAACTACACGCTCGACGTCCGCCCCGAGTGATCGACATCCTCCCAGCCAACCGGTGGCCGCCCTGATGGCATCGATGAAATATCAGAACGTCTTCGTGGAGGCGTTCGGCTACGAGGTCGCCCCGGTGGTCGTCTCGTCGGCCGAGCTGGAAGAGCGGCTCGCGCCGGTGTACGACCGGCTGCACCTCAACGTCGGCCAGCTCGAGGCCCTGACCGGGATCGTCGAGCGGCGCTGGTGGGAGGTGGGCCACCGCGTCTCCGACGGCGCGGTCGTCGCGGCCTCGCGGGCGCTCGAGGCGGCCGACCTGCCGGCCGACAAGGTCGAGGCCGTGGTCTACGGCGGCGTCTGCCGCGAGCACTACGAGCCCGCCACGGCCTGCCGGGTTGCGTCGGAGCTGTCCGTCAACCCGGGGGCCGTCGTCCACGACGTGAGCAACGCCTGCCTCGGGGTGATCGACGGCATGATCGACGTCGCCAATCGGATCGAGCTGGGCCAGATCCGCGCGGGGCTCGTCGTGGCCTGCGAGACGGCCCGCGAGATCAACGACGTGATGATCGCGCGGATGCTCCAGAACCCCACGATGGACTTCTTCAAGCACGCCCTGGCGACGCTGACCGGCGGTTCGGGGGCCGTCGCCGTGCTGCTGACCGACGCCTCGCTCTCGCGCTCGAAGCGGCGACGGCTGCTCGGCGGCGCGGTGCGCACGGCCCCGCAGCACCACGAGCTTTGCCGCTGGGGCGTCGAGGACGCCGACCCGGCGACGCCCGGCCTGCTCCGCGCGTTCACGTCGACCGACTCCGCCGCCGTCCTGAGCCACGGAGTCGAGCTGGGGGTCAAGACCTGGCAGGCGTTCCTGGGCAGCCTGGGCTGGATCAAGGAGAAGGTCGACCGCGTGATCTGCCACCAGGTGGGGGGCTCGCACCGCGACGCCATCCTGCGGTCGATCGGGGTGCCGATCGAGAAGGACTTCTCGACGTTCGCCTACCTCGGCAACATGGGGACCGTGGCCCTGCCCCTGACCGCCGCCATCGCCGAGGACCGCGGCGTCCTCCGCCCCGGCGATCGGACCGCGTTCCTGGGGATCGGCAGCGGTTTGAACTGCCTGATGCTGGGGTTGGAGTGGTGATCGGGATGACGACGACGGCCGCGCTTCGCACTTCGAGCCCCGAATTGTCCGCGTTCCTCGCCGCCCACCCCGGCCGCGACTGGAAGCGCGACGGGATCCGCCAGCACTACCTCGACGAGGGCCATGGACCGCCGGTCGTGATGGTCCACGGCAACCCGACTTGGTCGTTCTATTATCGCCGGCTGGTCGAGGCGCTCAGCCCGACCCACCGCGCAATCGTCCCCGACCACATCGGCTGCGGCCTCTCCGACAAGCCCGACGACTCGCGGTACCGCTACACCCTGGAGAGCCGCGTCGACGACCTGGAACGCCTGCTCGACCACCTTGGCGTCCGCGAACGCGTCTCGCTCGTCGTCCACGATTGGGGCGGGATGATCGGGACCGCCTACGCCGCTCGGCACCCCGAGCGGATCGCGAAGATGGTCGTCATGAACACGGCCGGCTTCCACATGCCGGCCGCCAAGTCGTTCCCCTGGGCGCTCCACGTCTGCCGCGACACGCCCCTGGGCGCCTGGACGGTCCGAGGCCTGAACGCCTTCGCACGCGGCACGGCCTGGATCGGCTGCAAGAACGAGCGGATGCCGCGGTCGCTCCGCGACGCCTACGCCGCGCCTTACGACGACTGGTCCAACCGCATCGCCATCCACCGTTTCGTCCAGGACATCCCGCTCCGCCCCGGCGACCGGGCGTACGACCTGGTGAGCTGGGTCCAGGACCGCCTTCCGCTGCTCGCGGAGGTCCCGATGCTCCTGGCCTGGGGTATGAAGGATTTCGTCTTCGACGAGCCGTTCCTCAAAGAGTGGGAGCGTCGCTTCCCGGCCGCCGAGGTCCACCGCTACCCGAACGCCGGCCATTACGTCCTGGAAGACGAGGCCGCGAGCCTGGTCCCCCGGATCCGGGACTTCCTGGCCGGGACCGGAACCAGGCCGACGGGGGGGCGAGCCGATGGCTCCGAGGGCTGACGCGGTCGTCGAAGGCAGGCCCGGCGCCTCGACCAACATCGCGGGCCGGCTCCACGACATCGCCCTGCTCCAGCCGCACCGCGCTGCGGTCGTGGTCCCGCAGGGCCGGGGCGCGGCGGGGAAGATGCGCTACGCGCACTTCACCTTCCGCCAGCTCGACGCCGACAGCGACGCCCTCGCCGCCGGCCTGATCGCCGACGGCGTCGAGCGGGGGACGCGTGCGGCCGTGATGGTGCCCCCCGGCCTGGATTTCTTCGCCCTGGTCTTCGGCCTGTTCAAGGCGGGCGTCGTCCCGGTCCTGATCGACCCGGGGATGGGTCTCAGGAGCCTCGGCCAGTGCATGGACGAGGCCGAGCCTGCGCTCTTCATCGGCATCGGCAAGGCCCTGGTCGCCCGCCGCCTGCTGGGATGGGGCGGCCGCACCGTGCATCGGACGATCCTCGCGGGCCGCGGCGGTCGCCTGCCGATTCTCCGCGGGCGATCGCTCGACGACCTGCGCTCGCGCGGGCGCGCCGCAATCGCCGGCGGCCACGTCGCTGCCCCGGTCATGCGGGGCGTCCGCGGCGACGAGCCGGCGGCCATCCTGTTCACCAGCGGGAGCACCGGCCCGCCCAAGGGGGCGGTCTACACGCACGCGATCTTCGAGGCCCAGGTCGCCTGTTTTCGGAACCTCTACGACATCCGGCCCGGCGAGGTCGACCTCTGCACCTTCCCGCTCTTCGCCCTCTTCGCCCCCGCCCTGGGGATGACTTCGGTGGTGCCGCGGATGAACCCGACGCGGCCGGCGAAGGTCGAGCCCGCCAGCCTGTTCGAGGCGGTCGACGACTTCGGGCCCACGAACCTGTTCGGCTCGCCGGCGCTGCTGAAGCGAGTCGGACCGGCGGGCGTGGCCGCGGAGATGAAGCTGCCGACCTTGCGGCGGGTCGTCACGGCCGGCGCCCCGTCCTCGCCCCGGGTGCTGGAGACGTTCGCCCGGCTGCTCGCCCCCCCCGCGCAGGTCTTCACGCCCTACGGCGCGACGGAGTCGCTCCCGGTCGCCTCGATCGGCAGCGATGAGATCCTCGGCGAGACTCGTCACGAAACCGATCGGGGCCGCGGCGTCTGCGTCGGCTTCCCCTGCTCGACGGTCCAGGTCCGCATCATCCGCATCGACGACGGCCCGATCGCGACCTGGAGCGACGACCTGGAGACGGCCCAGGGCGAGATCGGCGAAGTCGTCGTCTCGGGCCCCGTCGTCACCCGGGAGTACTTCGGCCGCCCCGAGGCCACCGCCCTCGCCAAGATCGCCGACCCCGAGCGTGGGACGTTCCACCACCGGATGGGGGACGTCGGCTACCTTGACGATCGCGGCCGGCTCTGGTTCTGCGGCCGGAAGTCGCATCGGGTCGTGCTGGTCGACGAGACGCTCTTCACGATCTGCTGCGAGGGGGTGTTCAACGCCCACCCCGACGTGGCCCGCACCGCGCTCGTCGGGGTCGACCGGCCTTCGGGCAGGGTCCCGGTCCTCTGCGTCGAGCCGGCCCGTCGCCTCGGCCGGAGGGATCGCGCCCGGGTCCGCGACGAACTGACGGCCTTGGGCGCGGAGCACGAGCACACGCGGAAGATCAAGACGATCCTGTTCCACCGCTCGTTCCCGGTCGACATCCGCCACAATTCCAAGATCTTCCGCGAGAAGCTGGCGGCGTGGGCCGCGGGGAAGACGCCATGAGCCTCGATCCCGACCGGCCCGTGCTGGTCACCGGCGGCGGCGGATTCCTCGGCTCGGCCGTGGTCGCGATGCTCCGCGAACGCGGCCAGCCCGTGAGATCCCTGACGCGGAGGCATTACCCGCGCCTCGACGCCCTGGGGGCCGAGCAGGTCGAGGGCGACGTCGCGGACGTCGCGACGGTCGACCGCGCCGCGGCAGGTTGCCAGGCCGTCTTCCACGTCGCGGCCAAGGCGGGCCTCTGGGGCCCCGAGCACGAATACCGCCGCACCAACGTCGTCGGCACCGAGAACGTCCTCGCCGCCTGCCGCAAGCACGGCGTCCGCAAGGCGGTCTACACCAGCTCGCCGAGCGTCGTCTTCCACGGCACCGACCTCGAAGGGGTCGACGAGTCGGTCCCCTACCCCGACCATTACGAGGCCGCTTACCCCGAGACGAAGGCCATCGCCGAAAGGCTCGTGCTGGAGGCGAACGACGAGGCCCTGGCGACCGTGGTCCTCCGGCCGCATCTGATCTGGGGGCCCGGCGACAACAACATCCTGCCGCGGATCTACGCCCGCGCCCGCGCCAATCGGCTCTTCCGGATCGGCCGTCGTAACCCCCTGATCGACCTGACTTACATCGACAACGCCGCCGCGGCGCACCTGCTCGCGGCCGACAAGCTCGACGTGGGCTCGGCGATCGCCGGCAAGGTGTACTTCATCGCCCAGGGGCAGCCGGTGCCGCTCTGGGACATGGTCGACCGCTTCCTGGAGATCGCCCACCTGCCTCCGGTGAGGCGGACCGTCCCGCGCGGCCTGGCGATCGCGATCGGCAGGGCCCTCGAGGGCGTCTACCGGACCTTCCGGCTCAAAGGCGAGCCCAGGATGACCCGGTTCCTCGCCCACGAGCTGTCCACGGCCCATTGGTACAACCTCGAAGCCGCGCGCCGAGACCTCGGCTACGCCCCCCACGTCGGCATCGAGGAAGGCCTGCGCCGGCTCGCCGCCTCGCTGCACGAAGGCCCGCCCGCGACTTGACGCGGGCCCCGGGCCCGGCGATGGTTGGCGCATCATGATCTCGACCGCGAGCCACGCCTCGACGAGGAGAGCCCCGCGATGCAGCCGGCCGTCTATGCGATCGCCACGATGGACACCAAGGGCCGCGAGCTGCAGTTCGTCGCCGAGCGCCTCCGCGAGGCCGGCGTCGCGGTCCGCACCGTCGACGTCGGCACCCAGCACGAACCCCAGGCGACGCCCGACCTCTCCCTTCGCAAGCTTTTCCCCCCGCCGCACAAGGCCGAATCAGGTGGGCCTTCCAGCCGGGCCGACGCCGTCTCGGCCGCGTCGAAGGTCCTCACGGGCTTCCTCGTCGCCGAGCACGGCCTGGGACGGGTCGCGGGGGTCGTCGGGATCGGCGGCAGCGGCGGGACCGCGCTCATCACGCCGGCGATGCGGGCCCTGCCGATCGGGCTGCCGAAGCTCATGGTCTCGACCGTCGCCAGCGGCGACGTCTCGGCCTACGTCGGCTGCAGCGACCTGGTCATGACGCCATCGGTCGTCGACGTGGCCGGCCTGAACGTCGTCTCGCGGACGGTGCTCGCCAACGCCGCGCACGCGATGGCGGGGATGGTCCGGGAATTCAGGCCCGTGAAGGTCGAACGTCCCGCACTCGGCCTCACGATGTTCGGTCTCACCACGCCGTGCGTGGACGCCGCACGCGTGGCCCTGGAGGCGCTCGGCTACGATCCCCTGGCCTTCCACGCGACCGGGGTCGGCGGCCGCGCGATGGAGAACCTCGTCGCTTCCGGGATGATTCAAGGGGTCCTCGACGTCACCACCACGGAGGTCGCGGACTACTTCATGGGCGGAATCTTCCCCTGCGTCGAGGATCGATTCGAAGCTCAGATTACGGCGGGCGTCCCCTGCGTCCTGAGCCTCGGCGCGCTCGACATGGTGAACTTCGGCGCGCTGGACACGGTCCCCGAGAAGTATCGCGGCCGGCGGCTCCATCGCCACAACGACCAGATCACGCTCATGCGGACGACGCCCGAGGAGAACCGCCGGATGGGCCGCTGGATCGGCGCCAAGTTGAACGGCTGGAAGACCCCGGTCGCGCTGCTGATCCCGGAGCATGGCCTGTCGGGCCTCGACGCTCCCGGCCAGCCATTCCACGACCCGGAAGCCGACGCCGCCCTTCTCGAGGCGATCGAGGAGGTCGTCGTGCCGACCGAAGATCGGGCGATCCAGAGGTGCCCGCGGCACATCAACGATCCGGAGTTCGCCCAGGCGCTCGTGCAAGCCTTCCTGACGCTTGCAGGCCGGGTGCGTGATTGAGTTCGACGAGAAGGACCGGAGAGACGACATGGCCGAGTCTCGTGCGACGATCCTGGAACGGTTCCGGAAGAAGGTGGACGCCGGCCTGCCCATCGTGGGCGGGGGCGCGGGGACGGGTCTGAGCGCCAAGTGCGAGGAGGCCGGCGGGATCGACTTGATCGTGATCTACAACTCGGGCCGGTTCCGCATGGCCGGCCGGGGATCGCTCGCCGGCCTCATGCCGTACGGCAACGCCAACGCCATCGTCAAGGAGATGGCCTACGAGGTCCTGACCGCGGTCAAGACGACTCCGGTCGTCGCCGGCGTCTGCGCGAGCGACCCGTTCCTTTTGCTGGACCCGTTCCTCGCCGAGTTGAAGACCCTGGGCTTCGCCGGGGTGCAGAACTTCCCGACCGTCGGCCTGATCGACGGCGTCTTCCGCGCCAATCTCGAGGAGACGGGGATGGGCTTCGGCCTGGAGATCGACTGCATCCGTCGCGCCCACGAGCTGGACCTGCTCACGACCCCCTACGCCTTCGACACCGACCAGGCCCGGGCCCTGACCGAGGCCGGCGCCGACGTGATCGTCGCGCACATGGGGCTGACGACGAAGGGGAGCATCGGCGCGAAGACCGCGCGGTCGCTCGACGACTGCGTGCGCGAGGTCGAGGCGATCGTCGCCGCGTCGCGGTCGGTCCGCCCCGACGTCTTCGTCCTCTGCCACGGCGGCCCGATCGCCATGCCCGACGACGCCCGCTACGTCCTCGACCGCGTCGCCGGCCTCGACGGCTTCTACGGCGCCAGTTCGATGGAACGACTCCCGACCGAAGAGGCCGTCGCGCGGCAGACCCGCGATTTCATGAGCCTGCGGCTGCGCCGCGACCGGGAGACGGCGTGAACGCAGATCGGCGGCGCGACGTCAGACCCGTCGGCGGTCCGACTCGTCGTCGAGGTCGAGAGGCAGGAGGACCGAGAAGCAGGCGCCGCCGCCGGGATTGTTGCAGGCCTCCAGACGCCCTCCAAGGTCGCGGACGATCTCGGAGGCGAGGTAGAGGCCGTATCCGCTGCCCCCCTCGCGGGTGGTGAAGAAAGGCTCGAAGATGCGCTGGAGGTAGACGCCCGGCACGCCGGGGCCGTCGTCGAGGACGTCGAGCCTGACCCAGTCGCGGTCGTCCTCGTGGACGTGCCGGGTCTTCAGAAGGATCGCGCCTTCCTTGCCCGTGCCGACGATCGCCTGGTGGGCGTTGGTCAGCAGGTCGAAGAGGACCTGCATCAGTCGGCCGGCGTCGCCCTGGATCTGGTAGGACGATGCGCATTCGGCCTTGACGGTCACCTGACGGTGGTTCGGCGGCAGGCCGCGGACGAACAGGTCGACGGTCTCGGTCAGCAGCGAGGAGACGTCGATCGGCTGCATCTGGATCGGGCCGGTTCGCACCGCGCCCATCAGGTGTTCGAGCCTGAGCTGCAGCAGGCTGGAGCCGCGGAGGATCGAATCGATCCATTGCAGGTCGTCGGGGCGCTCCTGAAGGCTGAGCCGCAGCAGCTCGGCGCTGCCGCGGATGACCGAGAGGGGGCCGCGGATCTCGTGCACGATGCCCGCGAGCAGGCGGCCGATCTGCACGAGCTGGCGGTCGAGCATCGCCAGCCCGGCCATCTTGCGATCCTGGATGAGCCGCCGGACTCGGGCCAGGATCAGCTCGGGCGCGGAGTCGAACACGACGTAGTCGTCGGCCCCGGCCTCCAGGCCCGCCAGCACCACCGCGTCGGCGTGCGCCGCGCTCATGATGAGGACGGGCGTGCCGGACAGGGCGGCCTCGGCCCGGATCGACCGGCAGAGCGCGGTCTCGTCGGCCTGCGAGAGGCTCAGGCCCAGGACGATCAGGTGGGGTCGGACCCGCGTCGCGTCGGCGACGGCGTTGCACGTCCCCACGGCCTCGTGGACCGTGTAACCGCCCCGCGAAAGGACCTGGCGCAGGGCCGTCCGTTCGGAGTCGACGGGGTCGACGACCAGGATTGTGGCCTCGGACTCCACGGACGGTTTCCTCGGGGATCGCGGCAGGCGGCTCGGGAAGGCGGCTTCTCGCGGCTGCGAAAGATGCACGCCCGCATCCCCGCCCGCTCGGCGTCGCCCAGGGACGGCGACGCTTCCATATCCCGATCCTCGGATATAATACCTGGGCCGGTCAATGCCGGTGGCCGAAATCGCTCGGAGGCGAGAGTCGCCCCGAGTTCGGCGCAGGATTTTCATCAGGGCCACGCGTCCCCCCGCTCGCTCCCCAGGATCCGGTCTGAACCCATGAGCGCCACCACCACCGCGGTCGCCGCCGAGAGCCTCCCGTTCGAGGAGTTCCGCAACGCCCCCGACGCCGACCTGAACGCGCGGATCGAGGCGGTCCGGCGCGAACTCGGCCCGTCGCTGCTGATCCTCGGCCATCATTACCAGCAGGACGAGGTGATCCGCTTCGCGGACCTCCGCGGCGACAGCCTCAAGCTCAGCCAGCTCGCCGCGGCCAGCACCGATTGCCGGTCGATCGTGTTCTGCGGCGTCCACTTCATGGCCGAGACCGCCGACATCCTGTCCCGCGACGAGGTCGCGGTCTACCTGCCCGACATGACCGCCGGCTGCAGCATGGCCGACATGGCCGACCTGGACTCCGTCGAGGCGGCCTGGGCCGACCTCGCCGAGGTGATCGACGTCGAGGACGTCACGCCCGTCACCTACATCAACTCGACGGCCGAGCTGAAGGCGTTCTGCGGCCGCCACGGCGGCATCGTCTGCACCAGCTCCAACGCCCGCCAGGTGCTCGACTGGGCCTTCGCCCGGCGGAAACGGGCCCTATTCTTCCCCGACCAGCACCTGGGCCGGAACACGGCGCGTGCGATGGGCATCCCGCTCGACCAGATGACCGTCTGGGACCCGCGTCGCGAGTTGGGCGGCAACTCGCCCAAGGCCGTCGAGCAGAGCCGGGTCATCCTCTGGCGCGGTCATTGCTCGGTCCACCAGATGTTCAAGCCGGCGCACGTGGCGCAGTTCCGCGAGCGGGATCCGGAGGTCCGGGTCCTGGTCCACCCCGAATGCTCGATGGAGGTCGTCGACGCGGCCGACGTCGTCGGGTCCACGGAGTTCATCCTCAAGACGATCGAACAGGCCCCGGCGGGCTCCTCGTGGGCCGTCGGCACGGAGCTGCATCTGGTCAACCGGCTGGCCGCGGCCCATCCCGACAAGAAGGTCCAGTTCCTGTCGCCGATGGTCTGCATGTGCTCCACGATGTACCGGATCGACCTGCCCCACCTGGCCTGGTGCCTGGAGAACCTGTCGCGCGGCACGCCGGCGAACCGCGTGAGCGTCCCCGAAGACGTGAAGCGTTGGGGTCGCGAGTCGCTCCGCCGGATGCTCGAGCTGAAGTGACCCGGGCGATCGGACCGGCCCGCCCCTTCGCGTGCATTCGCGAGCCCGGGCGGGGGCGCGCGGTTGCATGGCGTCCGAAGGACGGCTAAGTAAGAGGGAAAGAGCATCACGGACGCCGCGTGGCCGACGTCGGAACGAGTTCCGAGAAGAAAGAGCGAGTCGCGAACCATGGCCCTGATGACACGGCAGTACTCGACGGTCTCCCAGTCGGATCTCGACCTGATCACCCAGGCCCAGCACTGGAACCCGTACACGATCCTGGGGCCGCACCCGGTCACGACCAGCGACGGCAAGAAGGCCTGGACGGTCCGCGCGTTCCTGCCCGAGGCCCGCAAGGCCGGGATCGTCGACCTGTCGAAGGGCGAGCCCGGCAAGCTCGGGCCCATGGAGAAAACCCACGCCGACGGGTTCTTCGAGGCCGTTTTCCCCGACCGGACCGGCCCCTTCCCCTACCGGCTCCGCATCGAGAACCACGAAGGCCACTCGTGGGAGTCGGTCGACCCCTACGCCTTCGACCCCATCCTGACCGATTTCGACCTTCACTTGCTCGGCGAAGGGACCCACCTCCGCAACTATGAGAAGCTCGGCGCCCACCTGATCACGCATCAGGGCTTTCGGGGCGTGCTGTTCGGCGTCTGGGCCCCCAACGCCCAGCGCGT
The DNA here is from genome assembly GCF_029589435.1 of Paludisphaera mucosa. Lineage (NCBI taxonomy): Bacteria > Pseudomonadati > Planctomycetota > Planctomycetia > Isosphaerales > Isosphaeraceae > Paludisphaera > Paludisphaera mucosa. The sequence continues at coordinate 2,955,699 of NZ_JARRAG010000002.1, forward strand.
GAGCGTCGTCGGCAACTTCAACCACTGGGACGGCCGCCGCCACCCCATGCGCAGCCGAGGCGCCACCGGCATCTGGGAGATCTTCATCCCCGATCTCGCCGAGGGCGAGGTCTACAAATTCGAGATCAAGAGCCGGAACCACGGGTACACCGTGCAGAAGACCGACCCCTACGGCCTCGCCTCCGAGATGCGGCCCAAGACGGCCTCCGTCGTCTGGGACATCGACCGCCTTTCCTGGGGCGACAAAGACTGGATGGCCCGCCGCACCGAGAACCAGGCACTCGACAAGCCTATGGCCTTCTACGAGGTCCACCTCGGCTCGTGGAAGCGCAAGGTCGAGAAGGAGAACGGCTTCCTCGGCTACCGCGAGCTGGCCAAGGACTTGGTCGAGTACCTGGACAAGACCCACTTCACGCACGTCGAGCTGATGCCGATCACCGAGCACCCCTTCGACGGCAGCTGGGGCTACCAGCCGGTCGGCTACTTCGCCCCCACGGCCCGTCACGGCACGCCCGACGACTTCGCGTTCTTCGTCGACTACCTGCACCAGCACGGCTACGGCGTGATCCTCGACTGGGTCCCGGCCCACTTCCCGTCCGACGTCCACGGCCTGGGCTACTTCGACGGCACCCACCTCTACGAGCACGCCGACCCCCGCCTGGGCGAGCACCGCGACTGGGGCACGAAGATCTTCAACTACGGCCGGCCGGAGGTCCGCAACTTCCTGCTGGGCAACGCCCTCTTCTGGCTGGACCGCTACCACATCGACGGGCTCCGCGTCGACGCCGTGGCCTCGATGCTCTACCTGGACTACTCGCGCAACCCCGGCGAGTGGATCCCCAACATCTTTGGCGGCAACGAGAACCTCGAGGCCATCGACTTCCTCAAGCAGCTGAACGAGATCTGCCACCGCGAGCACCCCGGCATCCTCACGATGGCCGAGGAGTCGACGAGCTGGTCCGGCGTCTCGCGGCCGACGTACCTCGGCGGGCTGGGCTTCAGCCTCAAGTGGAACATGGGCTGGATGAACGACACCCTCCGCTACATCGCGAAGGATCCCGTCCACCGCAAATACGAGCACGGCGCGCTCACGTTCAGCATGATCTACGCCTTCACCGAGAACTTCGTGCTGCCGCTCTCGCACGACGAGGTCGTCCACGGCAAGAAGTCGATCCTCGACAAGATGCCCGGCGACGTCTGGCAGAAGTTCGCCAACCTCCGCCTGCTCTACGGCTACATGTACGGCCACCCCGGCAAGAAGCTCCTGTTCATGGGCGACGAGATCGCCCAGTGGCGGGAGTGGAACCACGACGAGAGCATCGACTGGCACCTTCTCCAGTGGAAGGACCATCAGGGGGTCGCGCAGCTCGTCACCGACCTGAACGCGCTGTACAAGAGCGAGACCGCGCTTCACCAGATCGACTTCGACTGGCAAGGCTACGAGTGGCTGGAGCTGCACGACTGGGAGAACAGCGTTCTCGCCTTCCTGCGACGCGGCAAGGACCCCGAGGAGGCGATCGTCGTAGTCTGCAACTTCACGCCGGTCGTCCGCTACGACTACCGCGTGGGCGTGCCCGCCGGCGGCTTCTACCGCGAGCTACTGAACACCGACGCCGACATCTACAACGGCTCGAACGTCGGCAATCAGGGGGGGGTTTGGGCCGTCCGCGAGCCCCACGCCGGACGCCCGTTCCACATCTCGCTCAAGGTCCCGCCCCTGGGCGTACTCTTCCTCAAGGCCCCGAAAGCCGGCGACCCGCAGTCGCTCAGTTGATCGACGCCGCGAATCCTCCGGATCGGCCCGGCCTTCAGCCTTCGAAGTCTTCGAGCCGGGGCCCCTTGGCCCGCGCGGGCTTGCCCGCGGCGGGCGCGGGGGCGTCCTGAGGGAGCAGCTCGTCGATCGCGACGTTCCAGGTCATGTGGCCGATGGCGACGATGGCGGTCTTCTTGCGCGGGTCGATCTTCACGATGCGGCCGGGCCGGTCGTAGCCCATCTTGGGGACGACGACCTTGTCGCCCGGTTGCAGCCGCGCGCGGGCGTCGGCGAGGTCTTCCTCGCGACGGCTTTCGAGGTGGAGCGATTGGAGCCGATCGGTGAGGACGTCGCGGGCGCGCTCGGCGTCGGCCTGTGCGGCGATGGCGTCCTGGCGGGCCGCCTCGGCCTCGCGCCGCATCCTGGCGATCAGGTCCCATTCGGGGACGGTCGAACCCTGGGCCTGCTCCAGGTAGCGCTCGGCGCGGGCGACGAGGTGCTCGGGCAGGCAAAGTCGCCGCGCGATCTTGAGGGCGTTCGACTGGCCGACGTCGCCGATGTGGACGTGGTAGCGGGGCCGTAACGTCTCGATGTCGAACTCGACGGCCGCATTCTCGGCGCGGGGGTTGGTCAGGGCGTAGGTCTTGAGGTCGCCGATGTGGGTCGTGACCATCGCCAGCCCGCCGATCGAGTCCAGCTCGTCGAGGATGGCCCTCCCGAGCGCCGCGCCTTCCGCCGGGTCGGTCCCCGCCCCCAGCTCGTCGAACATCACCAGCGACCGCTCGGTGGCCTTGCCGAGGATCTCGGAGATCCTCCGGACGTGCGAGGAGAAGGTCGACAGCGATTGCTCCAGGCTCTGCTCGTCGCCGATGTCGGCCAGGATCTCGTCGAAGACGGGGAGCTGCGAGCCCTCGGCGACGGGGACGTGCAGACCCATCTGCGCCATGACCGCCAGCAGGCCGACCGTCTTGAGGGCCACCGTCTTGCCGCCCGTGTTCGGCCCGGTGATCACGAGGGTCTGAAACCGCAGGCCCAGGTGGACGTCGATCGGCACGACCTCGGCCTCGCGCGGCGCCGACGTCGCCGCGACGTCCGCCCCGCCCTCGCCCGCCGCTTCGACCGGATTGGGCGGCGCGGTCGGGACGGCCAGCGCGGGATCGTTGCGGAGGATCGCCTCGAGCAGCGGGTGGCGGGCCCGTCTCAGGACGAGTTTGCGGTCCTCGTTCAGGTCGGGCGCGCGCATCTGGTAGTCGATGCTGTAGCGGCCCTTGGCGTAGATGAGGTCGAGTTCGGCCATGACCTCCATCGTGCCGAGCAGCGAGTCGGCGACGAGTCCCACCTGGGCGGTGAGCCAGCGGAGGATCCGGCGGATCTCCTTCGACTCGCGGGCCCGAAGATAGGAGAGCTGCGCCGACTTCTCGGCGATGGCGGTCGGCTCGATGTAGACCGTCTCGTTGCTCGCGCTGGTGCGCTGGACGGAGCCGGCGATCTCGCCGCGATACTCCTTGGCGACGGGCAGGACGTAGTGGTGGCCGACCATGGTGAAGTTGGAATAGCGGAGCGCCCGCTTCACGTCGGGCGAGCGGAGCATCGAGCGGAGCTTCTCCTGGATGCGCTCCTCGACCTCTTCCATCTCGCGGCGGATCATGGAGAGGCGGCGGCTGGCGGTGTCCAGGACCTTGGCCCGATTGTCCAGGCAGCCCTCGATCGCGGTCGACACCGACGAGTACTCGCCGACCTCCGCGCGCATGCCGCCGAGCCGCGGGAAGTTGTCGCCCATCCGTTCCAGCCAGACCGCCAGGCCGCCGATCGAGCGGAGGGTCTCGGCGACCTCGGCCAGCTCCTCGGCCTCGAGCATCGCGCCGACCTGGGCCCGACGGACGAGCGGCCGGATGTCGTGCAGCCCGCCCAGCGGGGGCCGCAGGCCCGAGCGCATCGCCTCGACCATCTCGGTGGTGACGGCGTGACGCGCGTGGATCGCGCCGAAGTCGCCCGAGGGCTCCAGCCCCCGCGCGGCCTCCTTGCCCAGCGAGCACGCGGCGCGGGCGGCGACCAGTGCGAGGACCTTCGAAACGCCTAGCAGCTCGAGCGTATGCCTGTCCATTTCGCCTCTCGGATGCCGACGCGCGATCGAGGCCGCGAACCGGCCGCGCGAGAATCCTCTTCGGACGATCCGGGTCGAGAGGGGGTTCGCGTCATGATTCGATTATGACGGACCGGCCCCGTCCGGGACCATCCCAGTGGCGGGCCGGGGAGCGTCGCGCGTCGCGGCGTGGCGGGTTCAGCGACGCGGCGCGGCGGTTTTGGCGGCGGTGGTCTTGGCGGCGGCCTCGTCGGCGGCGGACGTCATGGTGGCCGGAGCGGCCATGTCCGAGGGGGTGGCGGCCATGATGGGCTCCAGGTCGCGCCGCCAGTCGGCGATTTCGGTGCCGAGGTCCTTGCCGGTGATCTTCCGCAGGGCGTTGAGCGAGGCGAGTCGGATGGCCGGGTCGTCGTGCTCCATCGAGTCGAGCAGGACCTTGTAGATGCGCGGGTCGCGGCTCTTGAGGTCGGCGAGGCCCTCGATGGCGGCGATCCGCGCGTCCTCGAGGTTGTCGAGCGTCATCGTCTGGGCGAGGACCGTGGCGTCCTCGGGCCGGCCGACCTTGCCGAGCGCCCGACAGGCCTCGATCTTCACGACGGGCTCCTGATGGTGCACCGCCTTGAGGAGGACGTCGCGGGCGCGGGGGTCGCCCAGCTCGCCGAGCGTGCGGCAGATGATCGCGCGGATGGCCAGCGGCTCGTTCCCCTTCTCGTACTTCTCGATCAGGGTCGTCACGGCCTCGGCGCGCTCGGCGTCGGTGCCGTAGGCGTCCTTGGAGGCGAGCTTCGAATAGGCGACGTAGCGGACGTTGGGGTCGGGGTTGCTGCGGACGTGGCCGAGGAAGCTCCGCGCGGTGGTGCCCACGTAGGTGCTGCAGCCCGCCGCGGACGCGGCCAGGACGACGACCCATCGGGCCGCCGCGCGTCGGGTCGCGCCGTTCCTGAAAGCTCGGTCGTCCATGAGCGTGGAACCATCCTTCGGGGGAGGTCGGGGTCGGTGACGTCCTCGGGTCGGGCCGCCTCGCGAGAAAGGGCGATGCGAGCGGCCGGCGTCGGTCGACGCGGCGCGGGGATCATAGCGACGATCGCCCGTCCCGCCAATAGCGGGTTTCGCCCGGGCCGAAGCCGGTCGGCGGCCGCCGCCGCGCAGGAAAAAGGGCCGTGGCCCGTCGAGGATGCGGACCCGGCCCGTCGTTGCGGCTCGGTGCGATTCGGCTCGGCTCGCCCCGTCGCGGTCGCGACGGGCGTCGGGTCAGGCCGAGGCGCCCGGGGTCGAGCCGGAGCTGGAGTGGTGCTTCTCGCCGATCTTGGTGACGTGGTACTTGAAGAACTCGCCGTCCTTCTTGCCCTTCTTGATCAGCTTCTTGGACTGGAGGGAGTCGAGCTGCTTCTGGATCTTCTTGGTGGCGGTGACGCCCCCCTCGCCGGCGCCGACGATCTCCTTGAGGAGGCTCGCCTGAGGGTCGGAGAGCTTGATCGCCGGCTTCTTGGGGGCGGCCTTCTTGACGGCGCCGGCCTTGGGGGCGGCGGCCTTCTTGGGGGCGGCGGCCTTGGGGGCGGGGGCCGTGGCCTTGTCGGCCTTCTTCGGGGCGGCGGCCTTCTTGGGAGCGGCCTTGGGTGCGCTGCTCTTGGGTGTCGCTTTCTTCGTGGCCATCGAGGCACCTCGTCTCAGACATGTTCTCGTGACGGACCGTCTCTCATTGAGCGGTCCCTGCGCCAATTCATACCAAATCTTTGAAATAGTGGAAGGGGAAGATCCTCCGAAATCGCCGTTTTTCGTGGAAATTTTCGGGTTTTTCGGCCTCGCGGCCCCTTCGCATCAGCGTAGTCTGGTACCCTTTCCTTGCATGAATTGAAGACTTCTTGAAAACTATGTACTTTCACGTATGACGCTTTCGTCGCCTGTTTTCCAGGGTTTTTGACGTGGAATCGAGTCGAGCCTCTGCGCGATGCGGCCTCGGTTCGACCACGCGCGCGGCCTTCGAAGGGCGCGGCGCGACGCCGCGCGCAGGAATCTCTCCGATCCCGCGAGGGCGGTGAGCCGAAGGGGCGCGAGAGGCTCGTATCGATGATGGTCCTCGCCGGCCATGTGCCGACTCGACGAGCGCGAGCGCGGCCCCGACGGCCGCGCCGCGTCCATCCGCCATCGCCGATGCGTAGGCCCTCGCCGCCGATCATTCGACGGCCCGAGGGGAGGCGCGACGAGGTGGGGACGGTCGCCTCGACGTCCATCTCGAGGGGTCCGCGCGGAGGTCGTTTCGGCGCGCCGACGACCGGCGTCGACGGTGCCCGCGTTTCGACGCGACGTGACCCGAAGCGAGTGGTCTCGATCGATGCGACATGGCGCGACGACCTGGGCGGGCATCCTTCATCGCCTGGTGGAAGGTTGTCGGGACGACGGCGTCCGATCGACGCGGAGGCGTCGGGCCCGCGACGCGCCGCGACCATGATGCGGCCGGCCCTGATCCTCTCGATCGAGATGCGGCCCGACGAGGGCCTTCGTTCGTGAGGGACGACCGGACGTCGAGACTCGCGGCCCGAAAGACCCGACGTCGGCTTCTCGACGCTCCGCGAGATCGTCACAATCGACGAGGTCCTGGGGCCGCTTCGCCGGCTTTGAACGTCGATCGATTTCCCCGCTTGCAGGGGCGTCGATCGCGGTCTACAATGACTGAACAAAACCACACGACCGTCGAGAGATCGAGGGGTTCCGGTGATCACCCAGATTCGAGGCGTCATACGCGCGGTGGGAGAAGAGAGTTTGACCCTGGCGGTCGACCCCTTCGAACTCGAGGTGCTGATCCCCGAGCACACGCGGCGGCAGGTCCAGGGGAAGGTGGGCGAGGCGGTCACGCTGCACACGACCTTCTACATCGAGGGCCAGGCGATGGGCGCGCGGATGACGCCGCGGCTGATCGGCTTCCTCTCGACGGTCGACCGCGAGTTCTTCGACACCTTCTGCTCGGTCGACGGCGTAGGGATGCGGAAGGCCCTGCGGGCCATGGTCCGGCCGGTGCGCGAAATCGCGCGGACGATCCAGGAGCAGGACGTGAAGATGCTGGCCACCTTCCCCGGCATCGGCGAGGCGATGGCCGAGCGGATCGTGGCCAAGCTGAGGCGCAAGGTCGGCATCTTCGCCCTGATCGTCAATCCCGACGGGACCGCTACGGCCCCCGCGGCGACCAACGGCGAGGCCCGCCACGCCGAGCCCGACGTGGTGAGCGACGCCTACGCTGCGCTCCTGGCCGTGGGCCACACCGAGATGCAGGCCCGCGCGGCCATCGATCGGGTCCTGGCCGGTCGGAAGAAATTCAAGTCGGTGGCCGATTTGATCGAAGCGATCTACCAGCAGGAGAAGTCCTGAGCCGACGTCCGGTCTTGACGCCGCACGGGAGGACGACGCCATGGCGCGAGAAGTGAAGATCAAGGGGAAGCCGGACGACGACCGCGAGCCCGGGGCCGGGGAGGACCGGCACGCCCCGCCGCCGCCCCCCGACGCGGTCGAGGAGAAGCTGCGTCCGCAGCGGCTCTCCGAGATCATCGGCCAGCGCGCGGTCGCCGAGCGGCTTTCGATCGCGCTGGCCGCGGCCAAGAAGCGCAACGAGCCCCTGCCCCACATCCTGTTCGACGGCCCCCCGGGCCTGGGCAAGACGACCTTCGCGGGCGTCCTGCACAACGAGCTGGGCGTCGAGCTGAACCTGACCAGCGGGGCCTCGCTCGACAAGAAGATGGACGTGATGCCCTACCTGACCAACGCGGCCGAGGGCTCAATCCTCTTCATCGACGAGATCCACCGCCTGCCCCGGGCGGTCGAGGAGTTCATCTATCCGGTGATGGAGGACTTCCGCGTCGACGTCGTGCTCGGCGAGGGGATGGCGGCCCGGACGATCAACCTGCCGCTCAAGAAGTTCACCATCATCGGCGCGACGACCCGCAGCGGCATGCTCTCGGCGCCGCTCCGCGAGCGGTTCCATATGCACGAGCACCTGGAGTTCTACGACCCCGAGGACCTCGCGCGGATCATCACCATCAACGCCGCCAAGCTGCGGGCGACGATCAGCGACGAGGCCGCCTGGGAGCTGGCCGGCCGCAGCCGGGGCACCCCGCGGATCGCCAACTCCCGTCTCCGCTGGGTCCGCGACTACGCCATCGCCCGCGCCGACGGTGCCATCGACCTCTCGATCTCGCGCGACGCCCTGGCGATGCAGGAGATCGATTCCGAGGGGATGGACAAGCAGGACCGCCGCTACCTGGACACCCTGATCCGCGTGTTCAAGGGCGGCCCCACCGGGGCCGAGGCGCTCGCGGCCACGATGACCCTCTCGGTCGACACCATCCGCGACGAGGTCGAGCCCTACCTCCTCCGTCGCGAGTTCGTGGTGCGGACCCCTCGCGGTCGCGTGGCCACCGCAGCCGCCTACCGCCACCTCGGCCTGGCCCAACCCGAAGTCGACCCCGAGGACGACCTCCTCAATCCTCAGCGCCGGCTGTTCCTCTGATACGGAGTCGTCGCCCGCCTCAGCCGATCCCGAAGCGCATCCCACGCCGGACCGGCCGGCGGCTCGACGGCCACGATCAGTTCCAGACGACGGCCGTCGAGGTCGTGCAAGGCCTCGTAGAATCCCCGCGCCGCGACTTCTGGGTCCGGCAGCACGATCCGGACCACGTCCGGCGGAGTGATCTCCGCCCCGATCGGCTCGAAGGCGAGCAAGCCGGAGCCCCCGGGCCATGCGATCCCGGCCAGGTGTTCGATCGATTCGACGCGCACCGCCGGGGTCTGCGGCGCGTAGTGCACGGCGAGCATCCCCGGGCTCTGCGGTCGGCCCGATTCCGCCACCTCGGTCGAGGCGCGTCGGCACACGGTTCCGAACTGTAGCGCCTCGGAGAGTTCCTCTGGGCGGATCGGCCCCGGTCGCAGGACCTCGGGCGGGTCGGTCGTCAGGTTCAGGACGGTCGACTCCAGGCCGACTCTCGTGGGGCCGCTGTCGAGGATGAGGTGGACGCGTCCGTCCAGGTCGGCCACGACGTGTTCCGCCCGGGTGGGCGAGATTCGATTCGACCGGTTCGCGCTCGGCGCGGCGAGCGGGAGCCCGACGCGCTCGATCAACCGTCGCGCGACCGTCGGGGCGGGGACGCGCAGGCCGACGGTGGGCCCGCCGCCGGTGACGACGTCCGGGACGGCCTCGGTCTTCCTGAGGATGAGCGTCAGTGGACCCGGCCAGAATCTCCGGGCGAGGCGTTCCGCCTCGTCGGTCCACTCGGCGGTGAACGAGCGAGCCTGGTCGATCCCGGCGACGTGGACGATCAGCGGGTTGGACGAGGGCCTCCCCTTGGCCTCGAAGATCCCCCGCACGGCGTTGGCGTCGGTCGCGACGGCCCCGAGTCCGTACACGGTCTCGGTGGCGAAAGCGACGAGGCCGCCGCCGAGCAGGACGGCGGCGGCCTCGTCGAGGGCTTCCGGTTCGGGCTCGTCGCGAGCCACGGCGATCACCCGCGTGTGGATCACGACGATCTCGGCCTGGGCTGGGGCGGGGTTCCGGAAAAGTGGACGATCAGGGGAGCAGGATGGAGGCGGCGATGACGGTCGTCCAGAGGCCGTCCTTGTGGCCGACGGCCGTCTGCGTGACTTCCTTCGTCTTGTAGATGACGTCGGCGATCTTCCACAGCTCGCGCTTCTCGTCCCACGAGCTGTTGGGGTTGAACTCGACGCCCAGGATCGTCGCCAGCATCTCGGCGGCGAGATCCTCGGCGTAGTCGGCGGCCGACTTGGCGGTCTGGCCGTAGGCGTGGTGTTCGGACAGGTAGCCGAACTGGTCGCGATCGCGCGGGATGGCGACGCCGACGCTGGCCGCGACCAGCCGGTTGGGCTCGGCCGTGGCGCACTCGCTGATGACGACGTGGACGATCTGGCCGGGCTGGAGTTCCTTCAGGCCCTGTTCGATCGAGACTTCCTTGCAGCGCGGCGGGAAGATGCTGGAAACCCGCACCAGGTTGTAGCAGGCGATCCGGGCGTCCCGGAGGGCCAACTCGAAGCTGGTCAATTTTTCGCGGTGCGTGCCGACTCCCTTGGTGAAGAACAGCTTCGCTGGTACGTACATCTCTGGCTTGAGTCCTCCCGCGCCGGCCGGGTCCATGGTGGGACCTCGACCGACCCGCTACATGCGATGGGCCCGCGTCGTCTCCGCACGCCGCGCTCGATCTGATGAAGTGTGGATTATCGTGCGTGGGTCGTCCCGCATCAAGGCCACCCACGCCGAGTCCATTCGGATCGTGCCCGCCCGTTCCCTTTGCCATTACGACCGGCCCGCGCGCCCGTCGAACCTTCACGCCGGCCTGGCGGCTGCGACGGAATGTCGGCGCGAGTCGATCTGCGTGATCGGTACGAGGGGCGATCCGGCCGACCGTAGGGGCGTGCGGACGAGAAGCCCCTTCGAACGGGCGAGCACCGATCCGGGTTTGCAAGTCAACCGCGATGGTTGAAACCTACCGGCCCGGGGAAGGCGCGGCAGGGAGATCGAGAAAAGCGAGGATGACGGGATTCGAACCCGCAACCTCCGGCGTGACAGGCCGGTGCTCTAACCAGTTGAGCTACATCCCCAGAGCGTTCATCGTCGGCTTATGCGTCGATCGTTTTGGCCCGTGGGGCGGGGCGTCGATCGCGTCTCAGGTCGCACGTGCCAACGACGAGAGGAAGTATAACGCCGCGGGCGGTCGCGGTTCAAGACCGATGACGATCGACTCCGGAGAAATTCGGCAGAGTCGCTCGGGCGGGTGGATCTCATCGAAGAGCGCGGCCGACGGGATCTTGCGAGATCGGCCACGGGGCCCGAAACGAACGCAGGCCCCCGGTGCGGTCCGGGGGCCTGCAGTGTATCGATTGCAAGGGCGCCGGGCCTCGGCAGGCTCAGTAGGAATCCGAGCTGACGACCTCGCCGCCGGCGCGGGTGCCGAGGCCCCAGTAGGTGGGCATGGCGACGGAATTCTTCAGGAACCGGACGCTGCCGTCCGCCAGCAGGGCGTTCACGCCGCCCGGGTGGTAACTCTGGGCGTTGGAATAGTCCATACTCGCCCCGTCGCAGCCGCCGTTGCAGTCGGTCCGGCAGGCGGACCAGGTGTACTGGGTGCTGTTGGGCGGGACGATCGTGTTGAAGAGCGTGGCCCCCATGCCGCCGATGCCCCAGTCGTGCCCGTGGCCGACCGAGATGTTGCCCGAGTTCGAGGCGACGTACTTCGCCGAGCAGGTCTGCAGGTCGGCGATCACCAGCGCCGGGTTCTGGTTCGCGTCCAGGTAGTAGGCGTTGCCCGAAAGCCCTGCGGACATGATCATGTTGCCCGGGGCGACGATCTGGGTCTGGGCCCCCGCCTGGCCCTCGGAGAAGGCGATCGTGTTCGCCGACCCGTCGGTGATGTCGCGGATGCCATAGGCCAGCCGGAATCCGAAGACGCCCGAGGTGGGGTCGGAGAAATTGGGGGCCGATGCGCCTCCCGTGCGGGGCGGGACGTCGCCGCCGGCGTTGGTCGAGGTCCCGACGCTGCCGAAGTAGCAGTTGTCGTTCACCCGGCCGCCGTTGGGATCCGACGGGCAGAGGAACATGGCGACCTTGGCGTTATAGGGCGTGGAGTTCGCGGAGCTGGCGTAATCGCTGCCGCGGCCTTCGAGGCTGAAGTTGATCGAGTTGTAGAGCGGGCCCTGCTCCATGTAGTTGAGTAGCGCGGCGTGGGCCGACCAGTTGTTCCAGGTCGTGTACACGCCCCCGCCGTAATTGTAGTTGCACAACGACGCCCCCATCGGGAAGACCTCGTTGGACGAGTGGTAGTTGTGCATCCCGAGGCCGAACTGCTTGAGGTTGTTGGTGCACTGGATCCGCCGCGCGGCCTCGCGGGCCGATTGTACGGCCGGGAGGAGCAGGGCGATGAGGACCGCGATGATGGCGATGACCACGAGCAATTCGATCAGGGTGAAGCCTCGACGCCTGGGCTGATTCACACCGCAGGAACCTGTCATGAGAGGGGACTCCTCGGAAAACTAGGACGACGCGAGAGATCGAGCGCGACACGCTCGCCGAACTCCGAAGTGATTAATCCTAGATAAGATTTACCAGATTTAATTTTGCAAGTAAAGGAGATCCGGGAGTCACTCTCGCGGTGCTTAAGCATCCCGGACCGGACCGCGGCGCGAGAAGGCGGGCGACCGAGGGTCGTGGGGGGGCCGGCGAGGATCGGCGCCGACGGGTTCGCGGGCCGGGAGGCGGAGGCTCCTCGCGTCGAGTATCATGTGGGGACGATCCGCCGATCGCGGCCGGGCGTCGTCGAGCGGTACTTTCGGTTGAGGGGAATGCGACGTGTTCATCACGAAGGCCGTCATCACCGCCGCGGGCCGGGGCGCGCGGCAGTATCCCGCTTCGGACACCGTGCAGAAGGCCATGCTGCCGATCGTCGACCGCGACGGCCTGACCAAGCCGGTCCTCCAGATCATCGCCGAGGAGGCGCTCGAGAGCGGCGTCGAACAGGTCTGCGTCGTCGTCGCCCCCGGCGACGAGGCCGTCTATCGCAACCATTTCCGGAATTACGCGAACACGCTGCGGACCGGCTTTCGCGACGTGGACTGGGCCGACGAGCAGGCGAAGCGGCTGCTCCACCTGGAGGAACGGCTCACCTTCGCCGTGCAGGACGAGCCCCAGGGCTACGGCCACGCCGTCTGGTGCGCCCGCGAGTTCGCGGGCGGCGACCCCTTCCTGCTCTTGCTCGGCGACCACCTCTACGTCTCGTCGGATCCCCGCCGCTGCGCCCGCCAGTTGCTCGACCTGGCGACGGCCGAGGGCTGCGCGGTCTCCGCCGTACAGGCGACCCGCGAGCACCTGATCCACCAGTACGGCACGCTCGCCGGCCGCCGCCTGGCCGATCGGCCCGACGTCTACGCGATCGACGAGATCATCGAGAAGCCCAACCCGACCCTCGCCGAGCTGCGGCTGCACGTCCCCGGCCTCCGCGCGGGGCACTACCTCTGCTTCTTCGGCATGCACGTCCTGACCCCGACCATCTTCGAGCTGCTCGACGAGGCCGTGCGGCGGGACGACCGCGAGAACGGGGCGATCCAGCTCACCCCGGCCCTCAACGTCCTCGCCCGGCGCGAGAAGTACCTGGCCCTGGAGACGCGCGGCCAGCGGTTCAACCTGGGGGTCAAGTTCGGCACCATCGAGGCCCAGGTCGCGCTGGCGATGTCGGGCGTCGACCGCGAGCGGATCCTGGCCGTCCTGCTCGACGCCGCCGCGCGGATCGAGCAGGCCTCCCCGCGCTGAGACCCGCTCGGCGCCGCGCGTCTCCCCCGAACCACCCTCCGGAACCCGCGAACGACCATGGCTCCACTCGGCCCCACCCTCATCGAGACCATCACCGCCGCGGACCCCGCGCTCCGCGACCGCTCCGTCCGCGCGATCGTCGCCGGCGCCAGCCTCGCCGAGAAGCTGCAGGCCTGCGAGGACCTCGAGCACTTCCGGCGGCGGGCCGACAACCTCTACGAGCGCGTGCGGGCGTCGTTGTTCCTGCACGCGATCTACCGCTACGACATCCAGGAAGACCCCTCGGTGCGTCGCAGCGGGCTGATCCCGTTCGACGGTTACATGGACCTGATGGGCCGCCGCTACGAGCAGGCGGTGACGGCGTTCCGCGCCGTGCTCAAGGCGGACCGTCCCAACGGGGCGATCTGCAGCGCCCTGGCCCAGGCCTACGACCAGATCGCCTTCCAGACCCTCGCCGACCAGGTGAGGCGGTCGGTGCGGAGCTGTCCCGGCAACCGCTGGATGTTCCGCGTCGGCGGCGTCGACGAGCACCCGCTCCGGCTCGACGGTCGGCTCCTGGAACGCGCCTCGGCCGACGATCTATTCCCGATCCTGACCGAACAGACGCCGGTGCGGCTCGACCTCTCGCACAGCGGCTGGTCGGACATCTTCTTCCTCGGGATGGACTTCCCCGAGGGGGCCCGGGTTATGAACATCTCGGTCGACCTGGGCGTCCACGGCCGCGACGACGCGCCGACGCCGCCGATCGAGTGCCGCCTGCGGGTGATCGCCGAGCCCATCCTCCGGCTCACGAGCATCGACCTCGACGCCACCAAGGACGTCGACACGCTCGCCGAGCTGTTCAACTTCGGCAACGACTATCTCGGCCTGGTGAAGGCCGGCGTGATCGCCTCGGGCCTCGTGCCGCCGTCGCTGGAGGGGACGTCCGCGTCGCTCGCGGACCTGCTGGCGAGGGTCGTCCGCCCGGGGCACGGCCTGGAGATCGTCAGCAAGGTCAACGACATCCCCAAGGGTTCGCGGCTGGCCGTGTCGACGAACCTGCTCGCCTCGCTGATCGCGATGCTGATGCGCGCGACCGGCCAGGCGAAGAACCTGACCGGCGCCCTGGAGCTGGAGGAGGCGCGGGTGGTCGTCGCGCGGGCCATCCTGGGCGAGTGGATCGGCGGCTCGGGCGGCGGCTGGCAGGATTCGGGCGGCGTCTTCCCGGGCGTGAAGCTGATCATGGGCGTGCCGGCCGGCGAGGCCGACCCCGAGTGGGGCGTCAGCCGGGGCCGCCTGCTCCCCGAGCATCGCCTGGTCGACGTCCAGCCCAAGGCCGAGGGGACGCCCGGCGCCTCGTTCGCCGAGGCCCTCGCGAGCAGCATGGTGCTCGTCCACGGCGGCATGGCCCAGAACGTGGGCCCGATCCTGAACATGGTGACCGCCAAATACCTCCTGCGCGACGAGGCCGAATGGCGGGCCCGCGGGGAGGCCCTGCGGATCTTCGAGGGCGTCGCTCAGGCCGTCGAGCAGGCCGACGTCCGGGCCCTGGGCGGCTGGACCACCCAGAACTGGGAAGGGCCCCTGAAGGGCATCATCCCCTGGATCACCAGCGCCTTCACCGAGGGAATCATCCGCGAGGCCCGCGAGGCGATGGGCGAGGATTTCTGGGGCTTCCTCATGCTGGGAGGGATGTCCGGCGGCGGCATGGCCTTCATGGTCGACCCCGCGCGGCACGAGGAGTTCCAGGCCCGGATCGGCGAGATCATGGGCCGGGTCAAGCGGTCGCTCGACGACGCCCTGCCGTTCGCGATGGAGCCGGTCGTCTACGACTTCCGGATCAATCCCCGCGGCACCTGGGCCACTCTGCAAGGCGACGGGGCCCTGATGCCCCCGCGCTACTACACCTTGCAGATCCCCCGGATGATCGCCGGCGGGACGGCGGGCCTGGCCTCCCTGCGAATGGCCGACGTCGACGCCTTCGCCAACCGCTGCGACGAGACGCCCGAGCTGCTCCGCGTCTTCCGGACGATGGTCAACAAGCTCTTCCCCGTCGCGCGCGGCGCCGCGGCCGACTCGTCCACCTCCCGATGGGACGAGGAGGCCGAGACGATCCGCCGCGAGAACGGCTTCGACCCCGTCCAGCACGAGTCGCTCCGCGAGGACCTGATCCGCGGCCGGATCGGCCTGGCGCGGAACCGGCTGCCGGTCGACATGCAGATCCAGGACGTCGACGACACCGACCTGGTCGACGCCCACGACCAAATCCCCCGCGCGACCGTCGCAATCGGCGATCGGATGATCCGCAAAGGCGAGGTCGCCGTGGTCTCGCTCGCAGCGGGCGTCGGCAGCCGCTGGACCAGCGGCGCGGGGGTCGTGAAGGCGATCAACCCGTTCGTCATGCTGGAGGGCCGTCACCGCTCGTTCCTGGAGGTCCACCTCGCCAAGACGAAGGCCGTCCAGGACGCCCTGGGGGCGACGATCCCCCACATCGTCACGACCAGCTACCTGACCCACGAGGCCATCGAACGCCGGTTGAGGTCGACGGCGAACTACGGCCACGACGGCCCGGTGTACCTGTCGCGCGGCCAGTCGATCGGCCAGCGACTGGTGCCGATGGCCCGCGACCTGACGTTCCTCTGGGAAGAGTCGACGCACGAGACGCTCGACGAGAACAAGCAGAAGGTCCGCGAGGCCGGCCGCCGCGCCATCCTCGAATGGGCGAAGGCGCAGGGCGAGGGGAGCGACTACACCGACAACGTGCCGCTCCAGCGCTTCACCCCGCCGGGGCACTTCTACGAGGTCCCCAACCTCCTGCGCAACGGCCTGCTGGCGAAGATGCTGGAGAAGCACCCGGACCTGAAATGGCTGATGGTCCACAACATCGACACCCTGGGCGCGACCGTCGATCCGGGCGTGCTCGGGCTGGTCGTCGAGGCCGGCTCGACGCTGAGCTTCGAGGTCATCCCCCGGCGCATCGAGGACCGCGGCGGCGGCCTGGCCCGCGTCGGCGGCCGCCTGCGGCTGCTCGAAGGCCTGGCCCAGCCCCGCGAGGATTCCGAATTCGCGCTGCGGTACTACAACTCGATGACGACCTGGGTCCGCATCGACGGCCTGCTCCAGGCCCTCCACCTCACGCGCGACGACCTCGGCCGCTCGCCCGCGAAGGTCGCCGCCGCGGTACGGTCGCTGGCAGCACGGGTGCCGACCTACGTCACCATCAAGGACGTCAAGCGGCGCTGGGGGCACGGCCAGGAGGACGTTCTGCCGGTGGCCCAGTTCGAGAAGCTCTGGAGCGACCTGACGTCGCTGCCGGACCTTCCTTGTTCATACCTCTCCGTCGATCGTCGCCGCGGCCAGCAGCTCAAGGACGCCGCCCAGCTCGACGGCTGGGTCACCGACGGCGGCCGGGACCACGTGGCTTCGCTCTGCAAGTTCCCGGGCTGACCGGCGGCGGGACTATGTCGGGGTGCTCCGGCGCGCGTTACGATCCCGCCAGTCGAGGATTGACTGATGGCGGTCGGAGCAAGCCTGTCATGTCCGGTGTCATGGTGCTCGTCGCGGCGTTGGGGATCGGCGGCTTTCCGGGCGAGGTAGCGGGGCCGAAGCACGGGCCTCCGGGCGTGACGGCTCCCGGCTCGCCCATGACCCCCTCGCTCGACCCCGCGAAGGATGGCGGCCCGGCCGTCTTCGAGAACGGCGGCGAGGCCGGGCCCGACGAGACCTTCCTGATCGTGGGCGAGGGCCTGACGAAGGACCTGTCGGTCTGGGGCCCTTCGGCCGACGAACCGCTGGGAAGGGCGTGGACGCCGAAGGTCCAGTTCCTCAAGGACGGCTTGCTCGCCGCGACCCTGCCCGAATCGGCCCCGGACGGCGTCTTCGTCGCGCAGGTGAAAGGCCCGAGCGGCGCGTCGTCGCCGGTGGTCCTCAACGCACCTCAGCCCTGGTGGTGCGCGCCGGACGATCGCGTGGCCCCCGGCTCGACGGTACGGGTCTTCGGCCGGAACCTGGCGCGTCGGCCCGACTTCGTCCGGGCGTTCGTATACCTGAAGCCTGCCGGCGGCACCCTGGGAAACTGGGCCGCAATCGCCTCGGCGGGCAAGTACGAGGTCCAGTTCGTCGTCCCCGCCGCGACCGAACCGGGACGGTACGAAGTCTGGCTGCACGCCGGTTCGGGCGGCGAATACGGATGGGGCGGGCCGCTCGTGATCGAGATCGCACCTCCGCCGGCCGCGCCTGCGAAGGTGATCGACGTGGCCCCCGGCCACCCGCTCCAGGAGGCCGTCGACGCGACGGCCGCGGCGGGGGGGGGGACCGTCCGGCTCGCGGCGGGCTATTACGACATCGCGACCACGCTGCGAATCCCGACGAACGTCACCGTGGCCGGGGCGGGCCGCGACCGGACCGTGGTGCAGATCGTCCGCGACCCGACCGCGCGATTCCCCCGGCTGGCCGGTGCGGGCTGGGACCAGGCCCCGGGCGCCATCCACACGGTGGGCGACCGGATCGAGTACACCGTCGACGTCCCGACGGCGGGCAAATGGTCGCTCTGGGCCCGTTATGCGACCGACATGGCCCCCTGGAACCAGCCGGGTGTGACCGGCAACCACACGATGGCCGTCGCCGACGGGCCCGGAGTCCCGCTCGTCGACATGGACAACACCGGCGGTTTCGGCAAGTTCCGCTGGACGAAGGCGGCCGCGCTCGACCTGCCGGCCGGCCGCTCGAAGCTCACCTGGGCGAACGTGAAGGGGGGCGGCGTGTCGCTCGACGCCTTCGCGCTCGCCGCCGATCCGGCGTATGTCCCGCCGGCCCCGCCCGCGCCGTTCCCCGCCAGCGGGCCCGGCCTCGTCGTCTGGCAGGGCGAGGACTGCGACGCCTTCCGGACGACCTCCGGCACTCTGCCCGGCGGCGACCGCGCCATCGCCTGGCTCCAGGGCGATCACGCCGCGCTCCTGGACCTGACCTTGCTCGGCGACGCCCGCACGAGCCTGGGAGCGGCGATCCGGTCGCCCGATCCCCTGACCTGGCTGGACGGCGTCCGGATCGAGCGAGTGCGCGTCGCCGATCTCGACGGCAAGCAGGGCGAGAACTGCGCGGTGCACGTGCGAAAGGCGGAGCGGGCGACGGTGCGCGGCTGCGTCTTGCAGGGCCGAGCCCCGCTGTTCCTCTCGGGTGTGCGACGCTGCACGATCGCCGACAACCGCCTGGTCTCCGTGACCCGTTTCGGCGGCAACGCCGAGGCCGCGATCCTGGCCCGGACCGAGACGGTCGACCGCTGCCTCATCGAGGGCAACGTCGTCGCCTCGCCCGTCGGGGCCGAGGCCGGCGGCGCGACCGCGCGGCGCTTGATCTGGCTGTCGACCGGGCACGGATCGGTGACGAACAACTGGATCGCCCGCAACGGCCCAGCGCCGCCGGCGGTCGCCTCGGCGGACCGCGTCGCGGGGCCGCCCCGATTCAGCGGCGTGGCCGGCACCGACCAGAACGTCGGCGAGATGATCCTTTTCGAGGGCAACCACCGCACGGCCTACTTCGGCCCGATCGCGACCGGCGACCCCTCGGGCGTGACCCTCCCCGAGACCGTCCCCGACACGCCCGACGACCGACTCGGCAAGGTCAAGCGCGAGCAGCTCGCACACGACGCGCAAGGCCGCGAAACACCTTTCCAGCCCCCCGCGGCCGACGACGGCGGCGAGGAGCCGCCGCTGGGCGAATACTTCGTCACCGTGATGTCGGGGCGAGGCTGCGGGCAGACCCGTCGGGTCGTGGGCCGCGAGGGCCGTCGGCTGACGCTCGACCGCCCCTGGGCCGTCGCGCCCGGGGCCGGATCGGTCGTGGCCGTGGGCGTCATGTTCCATCGGAACCTGATCGTCGGCAACGCCACGCCCGACGGCATGACCGGCGTGCAGCTCTGGATCTCGTGCGTCGAGAACGTCGTCGCCGGCAACTCCATCCACCGCCAACGCAAGGCGGGTGTCTTCATCTACGCGACCGCCACCAACCTGGCGTCGTCGATGCCGCGGACATGGAACGAGGGAATCGCGCCGACGTCGTGGAACGTGGCCGAGGGAAACCTCGCCGACGAGTGCAGCCCCGGCCTGCTCGTCATCAGCGGCGAATCGGGCCGGCTGCCGGTGGACTTCCCGCGGGCGCTCGGCAACGTCGTGCGCCGCAATTCGCTGATCCGCAGCCGGACCGACGGCGTGATCCTCCAGGGCCGGGGGCCGACCGAGGGCGTCGTCGACGCGGCGGCGGGCGTCGCGGGCACGATCGTCGAGTTCAACGTGGTCCGCGACGCTCGGGTCGGCTACCACGCGGGCGCCGGGGCCGACGGCGTCGTCTTCCGCCGCAACCACGCCTATTTCTGGGGCCCGGTCGACGCCGACCCCGGCCCGGCGACGGCCTTCCAGGTGGATCGCCGCGACGCGGCGACGGCGATCGAGCTGAACTCCGTCGAGGGCCCCAACGGCACGCCCGACGGGAAGACGATCGAGCTGAAGACGCCCGAGGGCGACCGCAAGCTCCCCGAATGACCGGCTCGCTTCAGGCCGGGCAGAGCCCCGCCAGGTCGCGGATGGCCGCCTGGGCGATCGGCGAGGGGCACGACCAGACGAGGAAGAAGAGGGCCTGGCGCGCCCAGCGCTGGGCGGGGTCGGTGCGGAGGAATCCGCTCCCCCGACGGGCGGTCAGGAAGGCCTGCGTCGACCGCAAGGCCAGCGCGTTCGCCTGGGCGCGGAGCGATGCGGCCGTCGCCGCGTCGCCGTGTCCTTCGGCGCAGGTCGTCAGCGTGGCCCAGGCCTGGTCCCAGTTCTCACGAAGCTGATCGACGGGGTGGACGAGGTCCGCGCGTTCGGCCGTCAGGCCCGCCAGCCCGCCGATCGCGGCGGCGGCCTGGCCGAGGGCCAGCGCCGAGGTCTCCAGGCCGGCCGTCCCGACCGCCCCCGGCTGGGCGGCGATCTCCGTCGTCGGGCCCATGAGGACGTCGTCGGCCTCGATCTCGACGCCCGTCACGACGACCTCGGCCGTGCGCGAAGCCTGAAGCGCGGCCAGCTCGAACGCCGGCTCCACGACCAGGCCGGTGCGGTCCCCGGGCAGGGTGATCAGGAGCTGGCGGCCGTCTTCCAGCAAGGCCCCGGTGACGAACACGTCGGCGCGTTCGGCCCCCGTCACCCAGGGCATGCTCCCGTCGAGCCGATAGCGGCCGGAGCCGATCTCGGTCGCGACCAGGGCCCGCGCCCCGAGCCGTCGCGAGGTCGTGAGCTGCGAGATCCCGACCGTCGCCATCGCCCGGCCGTCGGCGATCGCCCGCAGCCATTCGGCCGCCTTGGGGCGCTCGGCCACGGTCGTCAACCGCCGGACGGCCGCGTCGTGCTGCGACAGGATGAAGACCGACGTCAGGCTCGCCTCGGCCAGCCGCGCGTAGCGCTCGACCAGCAGCGGCCGCGGGCAGGCCTCCCCCCCCTGCCCCTCGGCGACCGACCAGCGCATCGCGCCGGCGTCCTTGAGCAGGCCCCACAGCGTCGCCGGCCAGCCGCCGTCGAGGTCCGCCGGCCCGTCGGCCGCGCGGAGGGCGTCGCTGAGCGCGAGGATCCGGGATTCCTCGGGGTCGCGTCCGGTCCAGAAGCCTTCGTGCACCGCCGCTTCGCCCATGCTAACCTCGACCTCGTCGGTCCGGACGCGCCTATCCTCACGTCATCGTCGCACAAGGCCGCGAACCATGTCATCCCCGTATTGCTACAAGTACCCGCGCCCGGCCGTCACGACCGACCTGGTGGTCTTCGCCTGGATCGACCGCGCCCTGCAGGTGCTGCTGATCCTCCGCAAGCACGACCCGTTCGAAGGCCGGTGGGCGATCCCCGGCGGCTTCCTCGACATGGACGAGGCCGCCGAGACCGGCGCGCGTCGCGAACTTGAGGAGGAGACCGGGCTGGTCGTCCCCGGGGCCGTCGAGCCCCTGGGCTTCTTCGCCGCGCCCGGCCGCGATCCGAGGGGACGGACCGTCACCCTCGCCCACGTCGCCGTGCTCCCGGCAGGCGATCACGCGATCCGGGGGGGCGACGACGCGGCCGAGGCGGCCTGGCGGGCCGTCGATCAGGCTCGGGACCTGGCGTTCGACCACGACGAGGTCCTGGCCCTGGCGGTCTCCTGGCTGCGCCGGAAGGTCCTCGCGAGGTCTCCCGAGGCCGTGGCGTTGTTCCCGCGGCCCGCCGCCGCGTCGGACGTCCGCATCCTCTTCAAAGCCCTCGGCATCCCCGCGCAGGCCGCACCGGCCTGGATCGCCGCGGCCGGCCGGTAAGCTTCGGATCGGTCCGCCTTGCCGGATCGTCGACCAGGCGATACATTCCCGGCGCGTTCCGGGCGCCCTAGCGAGCGTGCGCCCTCCGCCGACGTCGCGCCAGGAAGGATCGACCGATGAGCATTCTCGGACTGAAGGCGACCCGGCCCCGCGCGGCGGACGGGACCATCCCGATCCGGCCCGACCACCAGGCCGAGGCCGCCCTCATCCGCGAGCTTTGGGCGCGTCAGAAGGCTTCCGCGGCCGCGGACGTGCTCGACGAGGAAGAGCAAGGCTACCTCGACGCCCATTTCGCCATGCCGCTCACGCTCCGCCGTCGTCTGGCGATGATCGACTGGCTGGCCCGCGAGATCCGGCCCGGCGACCGCGTCCTCGAATGGGGATGCCGGCACGGCGTCGACTCGTGCATCTACCGACGCCGCTTCGGAAGCTCGTTGGAACTCCACGGCTGCGACTACGTCGAGCCCGAAGCCTATCGACCGTTCCACGAATACAGCGGCCTGCAGTACCAGACGGTCCGCCACCCCTATCAGCTCGACTATCGCGACGGCTTCTTCGACGTCGTCACCAGCAACGGCGTGTGGGAACACGTCCTGGACGAGGCCAATTCGCTCCCCGAGCTGTTCCGGGTGCTCCGGCCCGGCGGGCTCTTCCTCGTCGCCTGCCTGCCGAACCGCTACAGCTACACCGAGGCCCTCCAGCGCCGGCTGGGCCACGCCGCCCACGACCGCCTGTACACGATCGGCTCGGCGTCGGACCAGTTGCGGGCCTCGGGGTTCGAGGTGCTCGCGTGGGAGCGCCGGCTGCTCGTTCCGACGATGCTCAACGGCTTCCCCCGCCTCGTCAAGTCGGCCTACGGCAAGCTGCACGGGGCGGTCTGGGGCCTCAACGGCGTCCTGGAACGGGTGTGGCCGGTCAACCTGATCGCCAGCAACCTCATGTTCGTCGCGCGCCGCCCGCGCTCGGCCGACGCCTGAGCGATCTCGCCGTTCAAGCGGCCGGATCTTCGGGGATGGGAGTCGGATCGATCTCTGCGGGAGCGGCCCCTTGATCAGGGGTCCAATCCTCGGGAACGACGCGACGGTGGCGGTCCGCCCGGAACTCGCGGCGGAGAAGCTCGATCGAGACGGCCGCCAGCGCGGTGAACCCGACGTGGACGAGGGGGTTCCCGTCGCCCAGGCCGCCGCCGACGCCCTGGGCCAAGAGGATGCGCAGGATATAGCCGCTCCCGTTGGCCGCCATGTGGCCGAGGACGCAGCAGCCCAGGCTGCCGGTCCGGTAATAGATCCAGCCGAAGAAGCAGCCCAGGACGAAGGCCGTGACGAACTGCCAGGGATTCAGGTGGACGATCCCGAAGAGCAGGCTCGACGTCAGGATCGCGGTCGAGGGCCGGTACCGCCTCAGCAGGCCGTCGAGCATGACGCCCCGGAAGATCATCTCCTCGAAGATCGGCGCGAGGATCACGAAGTAGAGGAAGGTCGCCGCGCTCGTCTGCCCGACGAGGTCCTTCACCCCCTGGCCGATCGCGTCCGGCATGGGGATCAGGCTTTGCAGCGGCGTGATCACCCCGAACAGCAGCCCGACGGTGCCGACGACGATCGGAGGTCCCAGCCGCCACGATCCGATCGCGAAGTTGTAGCCCGAGCGGCCCAGCTTGCGTCGTCGGATGCCGTCGACGATATAGGTCGCCAGCCCGAAGGCGACGGCATAATAGGCCAGCATGGCCCCCTCGGGGCCGAGTAGTTGCGCCGAGAGGACGAGAGGCGAGCAGACCAACGTCGTCAACACCACGATACCGGCGATCGCCCAGCTCTGGGCGATCGAAGGGTAAGGCTTCACCGGGGTCGGGACGATGGCCTCGGGCGGAAGGGGCTGCTCGGAATCAACGGCGTCGATGCTCATGGCTCCGCCTTCCACAGTACGGCGACGTCGATTCGTCGAGCGAAGGGGCGGTGGGACGGACGACGAGCGCAACCCCTTCGACCGGCGTCACGCGGCGACGTGAGGGGCGACCTGGCCGATAACCGGCCACCTGGGCGCGGCATCTGCATCACGGTTCAATTGGAAAGGTCGGCCTCGCAGAGGATCTCGAAGCCCATGTCGTGCAGCGAGCGGCTGGCCTGCTCGTTGTTGTCGATGTGCATGGCGACCGAGGGTCGTCCGTGAGGCTGGACGATCAGCGGGTAGGCGTAGTGGATGTTGATCTCGGCCCGCAGCAGCGCCAGGCACATGTCGGCGAGCGACGACGCCGAGGCCGGCAGCTCGGCGGCCACCAGCTCGTTCTCGGCGAAGGCGTGCTTGTTCAGGGACAGGATCTCGCGACCCTGTTCCGGATGGCTGAGGATCAATCGGAGAATCGAGCAGTCGGCGGAGTCGGAGATGGTGAGCCCGACGATCTTCACCTTGCTCCCCTGGAACGAGCGGACGACCTCGAGCAACTGCCCGACGCGGTTCTCCAGGAAGACCGAGAACTGGGTCACGCTGGGCCAGTTGCGGCCGTGGATCGTCTCGACTTCGACCTCGCTGCCGCCGTCCTCGCCTAAGCTCATAGAGTCCCTCGCCTGCTCGCCAGGACCACCCAAGCCGACCGAAATCGCGCCTCTCAAAGGTAATGGGGTTCATCCACCCACGTCAATGAAAACTCGCCCCGGTTCGCACCCGGAGGAAGGCCTGTATGAACTGCGCCGCTCTTTGGTCGGCCTGCCTGGTCGTCGCGTCCATCCCGGCCATGACGGGCTGCGGCGACGAGCCCGTGATCGATGAGACCGCCACGGCCTTGCTCAAGGCCCACAACGCCGAACGCGCGGAGGCCAAGCTGGCGCCGATGACGCTCGATGACCTCTTGACGAAGGCGGCGCGTGGGCACGCTCAGGATATGGCCGAGCGTCGCAAGATGAGCCACGAAGGGGGCGACGGCTCTTCCCCTTTCGATCGCATCAAGCGTGAGGGCTATCATTACCTCAAGTCGGGCGAGAACGTGGCGGCGGGCCAGCGGAACGTCGCGTCCGTCATGCGGTCGTGGATGGACAGCCCCGGTCACAAGAAGAACATCCTGGGCGAGTTCACCCAGATGGGCGCGGCGCAGGCCAAGGACGACGACGGCGAGCCCTACTGGTGCGTGGTCTTCGGGACCCCCATTCCCAAACTCGACCCCGATGAGGCTTCCAAGGAGGCGTTCGAGAAATTGAACGCCGCGCGGAAGGAGGCGGGCAAGGATCCGTTCAAGCTCGACCCCAAGGTGGCGGGGATCGCCCGCAAGCTCGCCGTCTCGGCGGCGGAGTCTGCGGGCAAGCCGGCCGAGGAGAAGAAGACGCCCGACCTGGGCGCGATGTTCCAGGAGGCCGGGGTCAGCTTCAAGAACCTCACCGAGAACCTGGCGGTCGGCGAGCCGACGGCCGAGGAACTGGTGAAGGCGATCCTCAAGGACGAGGCGCGCAAGGAGGTCGTGATGGGCCCCTTCGGGTTCGTCGGGATCGGTTATGCCCAGGGTGACGACGGCACGCCGTTCTGGTGCCTCCTGCTGGTGGAGGAATGACGCGCGGCGAGGCGGAAAGTCCGGACTCGCGATGATTTCGCGCGAAGCCGCGGGTCCGTCGTGCCGAAGAATCTGAGGTGACGAGTTCGAATAACCGCGCGCCGGCGGTCGTCCCTTCGAGAGACGGCCACGACGGCCCGGATTCGCGAAGCTCGGTCGACGGATTCGGTCAAACGACGACGCATCAAGGGCCGGGAGCGGGGACGCCCCCCTTCGTCCGCGGCCTCGTCCAGAAAGGGAATACCCCCATGCCGTGGCGACGCCTTCACCTGGTCCGGGCCCTCTCGGCCGCGGGACTGGTCAGCAGCTTGATGTTCCTCGGGAGCCCGCACGCGGCCGCGACGTCGAGCGACGACGCCGAGCCCACGACGGCCCCGTCCGACGCGTCGACGACTGAGACCGTCGGCCTCCTCAAGGCCGCCCAGGCCGGCGACCTGAAGGTCTCTGCCCGCGGCCAGGGCCAGGACAAGGTCCGCCTGAACATCCAGAACACCTCCTCCAAGCGGCTCAACGTCATCGTGCCGCCCGGCCTGGTCGCGTCGAGCGGCGTCGGCCAGGGCGGCCGCGGCGGCGGCGGCTTCCAGAGCATGGGCCTGGGGATGCTCACCAACCGCCCCGGCAGCTTCGGCCAGTTCCAGGGCTCGTCGGCCGCGGGGCTCCGCTCCATGCCGGTCGCCGGCTCGGAGACCTCGGCGGTGACGATCCCCGCGGGCGAGACCCTCGACGTCTCGATCCCGGCCGTCTGCCTCAATTACGGCGTCGCCACCCCCACCTCGCGCGACGCCTTCACCCTGATGGACGTCGACGACTTCACGCAGGACGTCCGCGTCCGCAAGGCGCTCCGGAGCCTGGCGCTCCTGGGGACCAGCCAGGGCGTGGCCCAGGCCTCGATGTGGCGGATCTGCAACGACGTGCCCTTCGAGGAGATGGCCTCGCGCGACTCCAAGTCCCTGAACGACTACGAGATCAGCCTCGCTTCCCGGTTCGTCGACGCCGTCGACGCCGGCGGCTCCGAGGACCTCGTCAACCCGGCCCTGCTGACCGAGGGCCGCGTCTTCCTGCGGCTCCAGGCCGAGGGCGCGGCGATCCAGGACGACGCATCCCGCCTGGGCGCCAAGCTCGACGGCCTGAGGCTGCTGGGCCTGCCGATCCAGGTCGTCTCGGGCGAGGAGCCCCCGTCGGCCAACGCCCCCGCCCTGTACGTCAAGGTGGCCCTGAGCGAGTCGCAGGCCGGCGAGGCCGTGGGACGGCTGCAGGTCGGCTACACCCTGGTCGACGACCAGTGGCGTCCGCTGGGCAAGGCGACCTTCCGCGACCGCTCGTCCGCCGCCGTGCTCGACGCGCAGAGCCTCGTCCGCCTCGTCGAGCAGGAGCTGGTGGCGACCTTCGTGACCGTCAAGCCGGCCAAGCGGACCGTCAATAGCACGACGCTCCGGGTCGAGAACCGGCTGCCGTTCACGGTCTCCGGCCTTACCGTCCGCGCCGGGACGTCCGCCGGCTCGCCGATCGTCCCCTTCGACGCCGTCGGCATCGGCCCCGCCCGTTCCGCCCTGCTGCCGATCCAGGCGGGCCAGGCGCAGATCGCCGGCGTCGAGTTGAACGGCCTCTGATCGAGGGCCCCGACACGACCGGAAAGCTCCGAACAGGGCGGCGGGCTCGCGACGAGTCCCGCCGCCTGGTCGTTTCGAAGGATCGCGAGACCTGCAAAATCGGTCCCTCCGTCAAGTCGAAACGCCGGATCGTCGATCCTGATCGAGCTTCCCGCTGGAGTCGGCTGGGGCGTCACGACGCCGCAAGCCTCGCCGGAAGCAGACGCAAGTCGACGATGACGTCGACCCGACGATCAAGGAGGATCGATCGATGCTGGAACTCGCATTCATGGCGGCCGCGTGGATAGGCCAGGCCGGCGCGCCGCCGCTGCCGGAATCGACCCTGCCGGCGACGACGGCGGACTCGCCCCTGTCCCAGGCGATGGACGAGGCGGGCGTCGCCGAGCAGCCCGTGGCCGTCTCGGCGTCTCCGGTCGCGGCGCCGGCCGCCCCACCGACCTACTTCGACCCGAGCTACGCCCCCGCCGCCACGGCGGCCGCCGACGCGGCCTTCCAGGAGCGTCGGCCGTTCGAGAGCGATCACGCCTTCGACGGCTTCGTCGGGCCGATGACCGACCCGATCCAGGCCAAGGACGCCCGGTCGCTGACCGAGGCCCGGTTGGTCTTTCTCGGCAACTGGGCGCGGCCGGGGACGCCCGTGATCGGTTCGGGGACCTACCAGGTCTACGCCTTGCAGCTCCGCCTGGCCCTGACCGAGCGGCTCCAGATCTTCGCGGACAAGGACGGCATCGTCCGCTTCTCGCCCAAGCCCGGCCGCTCCGTGACGGGCCTGGCGAACATCGCGGCCGGCGCCAAGTACGTCTTCATCCGCGACGTCGAGAACCAATTCCTCTTCAGCGGGGCCGTCCAGTACGAAGCCCCCACCGGTTACGCCAACATCTACCAGAACCAGGGGTCGGGCCTGCTGGGCGTCTACGGCATCTTCGCCAAGCAGTTCGGCGACTCGTTCCACGTCTCCGGGCAGTTCGGCCAGAACATCGCCATGCAGAACCAGCTCAACGGCTACTTCTACACCCACCTGCACACCGACTACCGGATCGGCAAGTTCGTGCCGTTCTTCGAGGCCAACTGGTTCTACTACAACCAGAGCTCGCACTACCTGCCGGCCTCGGTCGGGATGGAAGGGGCCGGTTACATCGACCTGGGCACGTCCGGATTCACGGGCAACAGCATCGTCACCCTGGCCCCGGGAATGAAGTACAACTTCAGCAAACACCTGGAGTTCGGCCTCTGTTACCAGTTCCCGGTCAGCCCCGACCACAAGTCGCTCTACGGCGACCAGGTCATCGCCGACCTGATCTGGCGGTATTGAGGGACCGCGGCACCCGCCGCGGCCGGGCGAGGGCCGGGGAATTCGACGGCCGGGGCGAACCATCCCGCCGCGGCCGTCGTAGGAGCCTCGCCGCGTCCTCGCGCGTGGGGCCCTTGCCGGCCCCTCGCCGACGCGGCTACGATGAGTCGGTAGGTTTTCCTCGGCCAGGCGCGGCGTCCGGCCGCGAAGCACCCCGAGCGAGTCGCGCGGCCGGCATGGGACTGGAACGAAGGCGGATCTTGTTCTCGGGTCGCGTCCAGGGCGTGGGCTTCCGGGCGACGACCAGCTGGCTGGCCCGGGGGTTCGAGGTCGCCGGATACGTCCGCAACCTGGCCGACGGTCGCGTCGAGGTGGTCGCCGAAGGGGACGACGCCGAGCTCGACAAGTTCGTCGAGGCCGTCCGCGGCGAACTGGGCGGCTTCATCCGCGACGTCGACGCCTCGCCGCTGACGACCGACGCCCCCCCGCTCGACGGCTTCGGGGTCCGTTATTGATCCCGAGGCCCGGCCGCCCGCCGACCTCCTCGCTCCGCGATCATCGAATTCCGCATCCTCCGATCCTTATCCCCGAATCAGAGCACCATGAAATCCATCACGATCGCCCTCGCGACGGCCAAGGAAACGATCCGCCAGCCGGCCTTCTTCGTGATCGCGTTCTTCGCCGGAGCGCTGCTGGTCGGCACGATCTTCGTGCCGTACTTCACGTTCGGCGAAGACATCAAGATGTACAAGGACACCGGCCTGACCACGATCTCGTTCTTCTGCATGCTGCTGGCCCTGCTGACGGCCAGCTCGACGGTCGCGGAGGAGATCGAGGGCAAGACGGCGATCACCCTGCTGTCGAAGCCGATCAACCGCCGCCAGTTCATCGTGGGCAAGCTGCTGGGCATCCTGATGGGCGTCCTGGTCCTCTACCTGATCCTGGGCGGCCTGTTCGCGGCCGGCGTCTGGTACAAGATCCCCTACGACCTCCGCGAGTCGGCCGGCACGCTGGAGAGCGGCATGCGGCTGGGCCAGGTCTTGCAGGTGCTGCCGGGGCTGGTGCTGGGCTTCTTCGAGGTCACCATCCTCACGTCGGTCAGCGTCGCCCTGTCGACCCGGCTGCCGATGCTGGTCAACCTGATCGTCTGCATCATGGTCTTCTTCCTGGGCCACCTGAGCCCGGTCCTGGTGACCGCGACCCAGAACGGCCAGCAGCTCATCCACTTCATGGCCCAGCTCTTCGCCTGGGTGCTGCCGCCGCTCGAGCTGTTCAACGCCGGCCCGTCGATCGCCACCGGCGCCGTCATCCCCTGGGCGGGCTACGTTCTGCCGGCGTTGGGCTGCTGCGTGTTGTACAGTGGAGCGGCGCTCTTTTTCGCCTTCCTGCTCTTCGAGGACCGCGACCTGGCCTGATCCCGGCCGGCCCGCGAGGTACGCGGCGGGCTCCGCCTCCTATTTCAGGCGGCGGCCCCGCCGACGGACGACCGACGTTCCGCAGGAGGTTGGTCCGAGGCGAGACGGAGCGCAGAACCGAATTCCGGCCCTGGACGCCTGGCGGGGAGCCTCCTGAATGCAAGCCGAAGCGTATCTTCGTGCCAAGAAACTCCTCGCCGCCGGCCGGACCCCGCTGCTCGCCCGGGCGCTCGGCGTCATCGAAGCCCTGCTGATCCTCCTCCTGCTGATCCTGGCCGCCCTCTTCGTGGGCCTGATGGCGTCGCGGGGCGAAGTCAGCATCTCCAGCGAGGCGGCGGCGACCCTGCCGACCTGGACCCTGAGCCGCCAGGTCGGCGACGCGAGCGGCTACAAGGAGTATTCCGACTCCGGCCTCTTCCCCCTGATCGGGTCGAACCTCTACAGCCCGAACCCCGTGCATCGGCTCGGGGCGCGGCTGCTCAACGGGCTGACCCGCGTCCTGCCGCCGCTCCGGAACAACATCGGGGCGCTCACGACCTTGCTGGCGCTGGGGCTGGCGCTGATCCTGCTCCTCTCCTTGGTGACCCAGGCGCGGCGGTCGGTGACTGCGACGATCGTGGCCGACCTGGCGACGAATCTGCGCAACCAGATCCACCGCCAGATGTACCGACTGGGCCAGTCGTCGCTGCCGACGGAGGGCGTAGGGCCGGTCGTGAACATCTGGACCCGCGAGGTCAACGACATCCGCGACGCCCTGATCGTCGACTTTCACGTCATCCCCGGGATGATCGTCCTGGGCGTCGGCCTGGCCGCGATCGCACTCTCGACCTCGCCGATCCTCACGACCTTCCTCGCCTCGCTCGGCCTCCTGGTCTACTTGATCTCGCGGACGATGAATCGCGACGCGCGGACCGCCTACGACGTGGCGCTCCGCGACGCCTCGGTCCAGCTCTGCCTGCTCCACGAAGACCTGGGCCTGCTGCGGACGGTGCGGACCTACGGCGTCGAGGACTACGACCGCCAGCGGTTCGACGACCACCTGGAACGCTACCGGACCGCAGACGTCCGCCGGATGCTCGCCCACCACAACCTGACCACGGCCTCGGCCCTGCTCTACGGCGCGGCGCTGGCGACGGCCCTGGGCCTGCTCGGCTACAACGTCCTGGTCAAGGACCGGATCTCGATCGCCACGATGCTGATCCTGATCGCCTCGCTCGCGGGGCTGGCCTTCCCGATCCTGCAATGGGTCAAGATGCGGCAGGCCGTCCGCCACGCCAACCGCTCGGCGGCCGAGATCTTCGAGTTCCTGGCGCGTTCGCCCGAGCTTCACCAGCACGTCGGGGCCGAGTTCCTGCCGCCGCTCCGCGAGAACATCGTCCTCGACGACGTGACGCTGGAGAGCCGGTCGGGCCGCCTGCTGCTCGACCACGTCTCTCTGGAGATCCCCGCCGGCGGGCGGACCGTCGTGGTGGGCGTCGACGAGGATTCGAAGCTGGCGCTCGCCTGCCTCATCCCCCGCCTGATCGACCCCCAGGCCGGCCGCGTGCTGATCGACGGCCGCGACCTGCGCGAGATGACCCTGGAATCGGTCCGGGCCCAGGCCGCCACGGTGCTCCAGGCGGACCTCGTTTTCACCGACTCCATCCTGGTGAATATCGGCCTCGGCGACCCGCGCAACACCCTCCAGCGGGTGATCGAGGCGGCGAAGCTGTCGCACGCCCACTACTTCATCCAGGACCTGCCGCACGGCTACGACACCGTCATCGGCCCGCTGGGACACTACCTCCGGCCCGACGAGCAATTGCGGATCGCCCTGGCCCGCGCGTTCCTGCACGACCCCTCGATCCTGATCGTCGAGGAGCTGCCGACGGCCGTCGACGACGAGGTCAAGCTGCTGCTCGACGACACGCTCTCGCGCCTGTCCGCCGGGCGGACGGTCCTCGTCATCCCCCACCGGCTGTCGACGATCCGCTCGGCCGACACCGTCATCCTGCTGAACAACGGCCGGCTCGAAGGCGTCGCCACCCCCTCGAAGCTCCAGGCCGAGAGCAAGCTCTTCCGCCACATCCTCTACACCGAGTTCAACGAGTACGCCACCGGCGACATCGAGGCGGGCCAGGTCGCCGGCTGACGCGACCCGGTCGGCTCAGTAAAAGTCGTCGACGGTCGGCGTGATGACCAGCTCGGGAACGCGGGCGCGGGGGTGGAGTTCGACGAGGAACTTCACCGCCGCGGCGACGTCCTCGGGCTGGAGGATCGCGGCCTTGCGTTCGGCGGGCACGGGGACGGGCCGGGCGTCGAGGATCGGCGTGTTGACCTCGCCGGGATAGATGACCGTCGAGCGGATCCCCTCCTGGCGGCACTCGCGGCCCAGGGTCATGCCCAGCCCCGCCTGGCCGAACTTCGAGGCCGAGTAGCCCGCCCCGCCCAGGACGCTCGCGCGCACGCCGGCGATCGAACAGACCTGGACCACCAGGCCGTCCTTCCGCGCCCGCATCCCGGGCAGGATCGCGCGCAGGAGGTTGAACGGGCCCGTCAGGTTGGTCTGGATCAGCGTGTCCCAGTCCTCGGGCGTCAGGACGTCGAGAGCCCGGTTGCGGACGTTCGTGCCGGCGTTGCAGATCAGGACGTCGATCGCGCCGAAGGCCGATTCCACCTCGGTCGCCATCGCCTGCACCGCCGAGCCGTCGGCGACGTCGCAGGGGGCGACGATCGCGCGGTCGTCGGCGACGCCCAGCAGCGCCTTCGTGGCCTCGAGCTTGCCGCGGTCGCGGCCCACCAGCGCCACGCGCAGGCCCATTCCCGCCAGGGCCTGGGCCACGCCCCTCCCGATCCCGCTCCCCGCGCCCGTGACGACCGCGGTCTCCGGCTTCCGACTCATGGCTGATCCCTCATCAAAAGACGAAGGCCCCGCGCTCGTCACCCGGCGCGGGGCCTTGAGGTCGTCCCGGATTGTAACCCGTCCCGGCCGTCGAAGCGATCGATGGCCGGGACGGGCTCGCTCGCCTCACTTCGTCGTCGTGACGCTCCAGGCGCGGACCGACTTCGAGCCGTTGGAGCTGGCCCACTTGCTCATCGCCCGCAGCAGCTGGCCGACGTCGGCCTTCGCCAACTTGGTGGTCGAGGCGGCCTGGTCGACCGACGTGGTCGTCAGGGCGTCGACCGCCTTGCCGTTGAGGTACACCGGCACTTCGAGCGTCGTCGGCGTGGGCTCGGCCTCGTCGTCGACCGGAGTCGTCGGGGTCGTCGGCGTGGTCGTCGGGGCGGCGGGGGGCGGCGTCGAGACGACCGGCGTCGTGACCGGGGGCGTCGGCGTGGAAGGGGCCTGCGCCGGCGGCGTGTAGTTCACGGGGATCGTCGGCGGCGTGAGCACCTGCTGGGCCGGCGGAGTGACGACCACGGGCGGCGTCACGACCACGGGCGGCGTCGGGGTTGCGGGCGTCGTCGGGGTGGTCGGGACCGTCACGACGGGGGTGCCGGGGACGAGGGCGGCCGAGCCGAGGACGTTGAGCCGGCCGATGTCGATGCCCGTGACGTCGTCGTGGATCGTCTTCGCGCCCTTCTCGAGCCAGCTCGTGAGCTGGTCGACGGTGGGCAGCGAGCCGAACCGCGACTTGTAGATCGACTGGAGCAGGACGATCGATCCCGACACCAGGGGGGCGGCGAAGCTCGTGCCGTCGACGTTCGAGTAGTTCGAGCCGTCGATCAGGGCGGCGAGGCCCGAGCCGGGGGCGGCCAGGTCGGTGGCGGTGGCCCCGCCCAGGGCCGAGCCCAACCGCTGGGCGTTGGACAGGAGCTTGTCGGAGGAGTCGCTGGCCGTCACGCTGATGACGCCGTCGAGCACCGCCGTGAACCCTTCGCCCTGCTGGCCGGTGAAGCTGTTGCCGGTGGCCGCGACGACGGGGATGTTCAACGCCTTGAGCTGGCCCACGAGCTGCGTCATCCGCTGGCCCACGCCGCCGTCGGCGGCGAACCAGTTGCGGGCGTAGTTCTTGCCGTTGGACAGCGAGATGTTGACCACGCTGATGTTGTACTTGGAGTGGTTGTCGACGACCCACTGGAGGGCGTCGGCGATGTTGCTGGTGTCGGCGGTGTTGCTGGCGTTGGTGACCTTCAGCGCCACGATGTCGACCCCGGGCGCGACGCCCAGGTGGTTCGCGTCGCCGCCGGCGATCAGGCCGGCCACGGCCGTGCCGTGCTGCGAGGACGAGGCGATCGGGTCGGAGTCGTGGTCGCCGAAGTCGTAGCCGGCGACGACCCGGGCGTTGGGGCCGAAGCCGCCGCCGAGGCCGCCGTTGTTGTAGTTCACGCCCGTGTCGATCACGGCCACGGTCAGCCCCGAGCCGTCGACGTTGTACGCCTGGCGTGCCTGGGCGGAGCCGATGATCGGGTCGAAGGCGGTGGTGGCGCCGGACGCGACGGAGCCGGCGGGCGACTCGACCGAGTCGGTCGTCGCGGTCCGCACGATCCTCAGGTTCTGGACGCCGGCCGCCGCATGGACGCGGGGCTGGTGGGTCGTGTGCACCGCCGCGGAACGCATCCGCTGCACGGCCTCGGCTCGCCTGACGGCGGCCTGCTCGGAGAGGGCCCCTCCGAGCCCCGTCGAGAGCAGTCGGCGGACGTCGAGCTCCTCGAGCGCCGGGCGCTGCTTGCGTCGAGAATCTCGGCTGCGATGGCCAGTCAGGGTCCATGCCATGGAACGAATCTCCCCAGACGGCCGCCATGCCATTGGCTCAGGCCGCCCCGCGATTCGGATGTGAACGCCCCCCATCCATGGCGGGCGCCGATCGCCCCCCCGGACGGATCCGGCGAGGCCCTCGGGCCCGGGGGACCCCGGCCGGGAGGGTTCCCGGACGCAGTCCCGCAGAGCGCGTGACAAGGTTGTTCGGCACGAGAAGGGGCTCGAGGGCGAGGGAGGGGCCGGGCCGAGCCGCGAGGTCCGGAGACCCCGCGACGACGACCGCTCCTCCTCCGCCACGGGCCCTTCAGCCCGGGCGCGGAGAATCGACGGCGGTCCGGTCGGTCGGCCGGGGGTCTGGGGACACCCTCGGCGCTCGGCCGGGACCATCGATTCGGCTTCGTCCTCCTGAGCGGCGGCCGGGCGCGTCCAGTACGCCCGACCCTTCCGAACCGTCCCTTCCGGGGCGGCCCGCCGACGCACGTCCTGCGGCGCCGGAGCGACGGGCGCGTCCGATCGGCCTCGACGCCGACCGCCACCGCCCGCCTCCTCCCGACCCGGCCCCATCCGCCTTGCGTCCCCTCTTGGGACGCACTAGATTGAGGTCGCCTCGGGAAGGTCCCGTTGGAGCTAGGGTCTCCTCCGGTGAGCCTTGTATCGGAATCGAGGCGAACCGAGGTCCGCAGGAAAAATGGAAAATGTCGCGGTGATCCCGGCGCGGTTCGCTTCCACCCGACTGCCCGGCAAACCCCTCCTTTCCGACACCGGGAAGACGCTGATCCAGCACGTCGTCGAGGCCGCGCGACGCGCGCGATCGCTGCAACGCGTCATCGTGGCCACCGACGACGAGCGGATCGCCGACGCCGTGCGGGCCTTCGGCGGCGAAGTCGCCATGACCCGCGCCGACCACGCGACGGGCACCGACCGCGTGGCCGAAGTCGCCGCGACGATCCCGGGCGCCGGAATCATCGTCAACGTCCAGGGCGACGAGCCCGAGATCGACGGATCATCGATCGATCGCTTGATCACGCTTTTGGAGGACGACCCCGAGGCCCCGATGGCGACCCTCGCCACGCCGATCCGCGACGAGGCCGTCTACCGCGACCCCTCGTGCGTGAAGGTCGTCGCCTCGTCCCGCGGCCGCGCCCTCTACTTCTCGCGCAGCCCCATCCCCTGCCATCGCGACGGCTCGCCCGACTTCGCCGACCCGAAGTCCCCCGCCGCCTTCCTCCACCTGGGCCTGTACGCCTACCGCCGCGACTTCCTGCTGAAGGTCGGCGCACTGCCCCGCTCGCCGCTGGAAGCCGCCGAGAAGCTCGAACAGCTCCGCGTCCTCGAAGCCGGCCTCCCCATCGCGCTGGGCTTCGTCGACGAGCCCAGCATCGGCGTCGACACCCCCGAGGACTACCGCCGCTTCGTCGAACGCTGGCGCGCGGCCAACCCGGGGTGAGAGGGTCGGGCCGAAAGACGACTCGCCTTCATCCTCGGCAAACAGGCGATCGAGGTCCCTCGCCCCGTGCAGGACGCGCAGGACCTCGATCCAGCCTTCGACGGGTCGATAGAAGATCAGATGTCGACGGAACCGACTGACCGGGTGGCGCCGGACGTCGCGAAGTTCCGGCGCGACGTCGACCCATTCCGTCCCGGCGCCGGGCAGTCGCGCCAGCAGGACGAGCGTCTTCTCAAGCTCGGCGACGAACCGGCGGGCGATCGAGTCGCTCCCGATCTCCGCCGATCCGTCGGCGATCTCCACAATGTGATGTCCAGGAGCGCGGGCCTGAGCTTGAGGACCCGAGGCTTTCTTGCGGCCATTCCCGTTTCCTCGCCGCGCCGTTGCACGACGATCGAGTTCCGCCCGGATCTCGTCCCAATCCGCCCCCGTCATCGGGGTCGGGGGGCCGCTCTCCAGGGCTTCGAGCAGCTTGTCGCGGACGCTGCTGCGTTGCCGTTCGCGCTCTTCGGCGTCGCGAAGCAGCGGACGGACGTATTCGCTCACCGTGGCGAACCCCCGCTTCGCCGCCTGCTGTTCGACGAAGGCCTTCATCTCTTCGGGGAGTGAGACGTTCATCGTGGTCATGAAACGCCTCGCACCTGGTCGGCCGACGTGGTCTCAGCAGGCCTTCAGCATAACGGCTTTGGAAAGAGTGGCAAAACCACCCGCGGTGCCCGTCCGGATGGGCTGCCGAATCGATTCAGCGGCCTGGTTCGCCGGCGCGGGCCAGCACCGCTTTGACAATCAGGTCGGCGAGCGCCTTCATGCCGCGGTCGCCGGGATGGCCGCCGACGCCGGCGTGTTTGTACGGGCGTTCCGAACGCGCGGCGTTGGCCTCGTCGCGGCCGAGGGGGCCGGCGTCGACGTAGATCGTCCCGGCCTCGTCGCTCGCCTTGCGAAGCTGCCGGTCCTTGGCCTCGTCGGCCCAGAAGCCGCTCCGGACGACGACGATCGGCCTCCGCTTCGATCGCACGGCGGCTAGGATCTTCACGACGCCGCGGTGGAACTTGTCCGCGGCCTCGTCGGACGCGAGGGCCGGCACGTTCTCGCCGATGGCCAGCACGACGAGGTCGGCGTCGAACGCGACCAGGTCCTTCATCTTGGCGTCGACGTCGTAGGTCGCGTACTCGCGTTCGAACTCGGCGATGTTCCGCACCAGGATCTCGGGCGGCTTGCCGGTGTGCTTGCCGATGGCGGCGGCCACGAGGTGGACGTAGTCCTTCTCGGGGGCGGTCGCGGCCATCCCCCAGTCGCCGGCCCAGTCGATGTCCGGCTTGGGGCCGTGGTGGGTGATGCTGTTGCCCAGGAAGAGGATCTTGCGGACGTCGGCGACCCGGACCTCGGGTTCGGCGGCGACCGGGAACATGGCGATGCGGAACTTGCTGCAGCCGTAAGGGACTAGCGTGATCGCCTCCGATGGGCCCGATTTCGCGAAGGGCTCGGCCGGCAGCATCGGCGATTCGAACGAGGGGTTCCAGTCCACCGCGACCGCCTGGACCTTCAGCTTCAGCGGCGAATCGAGGGGCCAGTCCCACTTCGTGGGCATGGCGGACCGGACGACTTCGATCCGAGGCTGCTGCTCGTCCAGAGCGAACTTCCAGCGCGCGGCCGGGTCGGGGGTGTTGGGATCGGCGAGGTCGGCGATCGCCAGTGCGAACAGCAGCGGGCCGTACGACACCGTCGCGTACGGCAGGCCGCGCAGGTCGTCCTTCGCGGGGATCGACACCCGCGTGGGCGCGTGGACGCCGTTGAAGGGCCCTCGCGGCGCGGCGTCGCGACCCTGCTGCAGGCGGGGGGTCATCGGTAAGTGCAGCCGCACGCGGTCGCCGGGCTTCCAGGTCCGTTCGATCCGAACGAAGCCGTTCTCCGACGGCTGAGCCGCGACGGGCTCGTCGTTGACGAACAGGCCGGGCGTCTCGCACCAGCCGGGGATGCGGAACGAGATCGGGAACGACGCCTCATGCGCCGTCTTGACGGTCATCGCGATCGTCTCGTTGAACGGGTAATCGGTCTCGCAGGTGATCTCGACCGGGACTCGCTCGCCCGCCAGCGCGGTCAGCTTGCAAGGGCCGTAGCAGGTGGCGGCCAGGCCGTCGTCGTTCGTGGCCATCCACATCGAGGTCGCGTACCAGGGGATGATTCGATTGAGCGCGGCGGTGCAGCAGAGCGGGTCGTGCTTGGCCTTGTACACGCCGCCGCCTGCCCCCGGGCCGTGGGGGAACGTGGGCGAGCCGGCGGCGAACCGATTGGGGCTCTGGAAGTAGACGTGGGTCTTGAAGTCACGCGAGACCGTGGCGGGGCCGGCGTTGAAGAGGGCCCGCTCGGCGCGGTCGGCCATGCGGCCGTCGCCGGTGACCGACAACAGGCTGAGCTGGCTCCACAGGTAGCCCGCGACGTCGCACGTCTCGCTCCCCCGGAACGCCCCCGTCGGCAGATACCATTCGTCGGCGACGGGGACGCCGTGGGGTTGCATCGCCACGCGGTCGAGCAGTTCGTGCCAGCCCAGGGCCGCCTTCAGATAGGTCTCGTCGCCCGTCCAGAGGTAGCCCACGGCCCACGGGGTCGTGCATTCGAGGAACTCGACGACGTGGGCGTTGTCGACCTCGGCCCCCGGGGTCAGGTCGGGCGGCCTGCGGTAGCGGTCGATGGTCGGCACGAGCGAGGAGGTCCCCTCCCGGAACATGGCGTCGAGCGCCTCCGCGATCGCGGGGTCGCCCGTCCGGGTGTAGGCGTCGTACGCCGGCCAGAGGTTCGAGACGTTGCCGGTGATCGATCGCAGGCCGTCGGGGTCGGCCCCGTAAGCCTGGATCATGGCGTCGAGGACCCGGCGGTCGCCGGTACCGGCGTAGTAGCCCGAGAGGGCGCGGCCGAGGAGGCCGCAGGTCCAGAGCGGCCAGCCTTCGAGCGCGGCCTTCACCGCCGCGCGGTCGCCCGGGTCGCTCCGGTCGAGCCACCAGAGGAAGAGGAGGCCCCGGTCGTTCATGTTATTCAGGACCGGGTCGAGGCGGGCCTTCGCCTGGCCGATCAGGGCGTCGTCGTGGAGGGCCAGGCCCAGGCGGGCGAGGCCGTCGAACCAGTAGCCGCCCCCCTCGTAGGGCCAGGCCCCCTTGTACCAGTAGAGCCCCTCGCCCTTCTGCCGGAAGTCGGCGGCCCATGCCTGGCGGAAGGCGACGTCGTAGTCGTCCATGTGGCCGGTATAGCCGTCGCGCGCGGCGATGCACCAGTCGCGCAGCCAACCCGCCGGCTCGACCGCCCCGGGGGGGAGCGGCAACAGGGCCGGGCGCTTTTTCGCCTCGAAGGGCCGCCCGTAGATGGGCCGTTTCGATTCGGCCCCTCTCGTCGCATTCGGTGTCAGGGCGGTCCCGAGGGCCATCGCGGCGAGGGCGATCCCGAGCCATGTCGAACGATTGCGTTCCATGGAAGCCTCTCTTCTGCGGGCGGGGTGGGTCGGGCGGGTCCCCGCATTATCCTCCTTCCGCAAAAGAAAGCATCAGGGGACCGCCGCAGCCGGCCGGCGCGTCGGATCGGTCCCGGATCGCGGTGGAGATCCCGGAAGTCGCCCGCGGAATCTCCGCTCTTTGCGACCTTTCGAGACCACTGTAGAAACGGTGCGCCGTCGCGCGCGGGAACGAATCGACCGACGTTACGGTCGCAGAACCGGCCGGGAGGGAGTGAAAAAACGAAATGCAAATCGCGAAACGAACCCAATCGCCCAAGGCGCAATCCGATCCGCATCCCGAGCTTATGTCAAACCGATGCGCCGGCCGATCCGCAAAGGAAGCCGAAGCGAAGCCGACTCGGTTGGGTCAATAGTTGAACAGCCGGCTCACGCTCTCGCGACGGTGGATGGACATGATGGCGTCGGCGAAAAGGCTGGCGACGCTCACGACCTTGCAGCAGGGGGCCAGGGGTTCGAAGCGGTAGCCGATCGTGTCGGTCATGACCAGCTCCTTGATCGGCGAGCGGGCGAGCTTCTCGGCCGAGCCCTTGGAGAAGACCCCGTGCGAGACGCAGGCGTAGACGTCCTTCGCCCCGCGCTCCTTGCAGGCGACGGCCATCTCGATGAGCGTGCCGCCCGAGATGGTGAAGTCGTCGACGATCAGGACGTTGCGGTCCTTGACCTCGCCGACGATGTCGAGCATCTGGGCCTTCTCGTCGTGGCCGCGGCGGACCTTGTTGCCGAAGACCACCGGGGCGTGGATCATCTCGGCGAACTTGTACGCCTGCTTGCCGAAGCCCACGTCGGGCGAGGCGACCACCAGGTCGGGGATCTCCTTGCGCCGGAAGTAGTCGACCAGGACCGGCATGGCGTAGAGATGGTCGACGGGGATGCGGAAGAAGCCCTGGATCTGCGGGCTGTGCAGGTCCATCGTCAGGACCCGGTCGGCCCCGGCGGCCTCGATGCAGTCGGCGCAGACGCGGGCGCGGATGGAGACCCGGGGCTCGTCCTTCTTGTCGCCCTTGGCGTACGAGAAGAAGGGGATCACGGCCGTCACCTGGGTCGCGCTCGCCCTCTTGAAGGCGTCGATCCAGAAGAGCAGCTCCATGAAGTTGTCGTTGACCGGGTATTCGGTCCCCTGGATGATGTAGACGTCCCGCCCGCGGACGTTCTCCAGGACCCGCACGAAGACGCAGCCTTCGCTGAAGGTGTGGGTCTCCGCCATCGCCATTCCGGAGCCCAGGTGCTCGCCGATCGCTTCGGCCAGCGAGCTGCTGGCGCTGCCCGCGAAGACCTTCAGCTCGCCGTACGGATCGACCCGATCGGCCGAGGTGCAGATCAGGGACATGTCCTTGCTCACGTTGTCCGCCCTGTAGTCGGGAGTGGAATGAGTCCAGGACGTTCGTCGATCGCCGCCGCGGTCGCGACCGACGGCCCCGCCCCCCGAAGCGGTCCGTCGACATACGATCTTAACACCCTCCGGGGGCCCCGGCCACCTTTCGACCCCCGGACGCATCGGCGGACGCCCGCGCGTCGGCCGCCCGGCCGGCTCGGGGTTCTTCCCGCCGCCGCCGATCGTTTACAATCCCCGGTGCGTGCGTCTCGCCCGCATCCTCCGACCCGCCTTGAGTTTTCGCGACCAGGAGCACCGACCATGCAGCGCCGGCGATCGATGCGGATCCGGGACCTCGGCTGGCTCGCGCTGGCGGCAGGCGCGCTCGCCGTTTCCCTGTGGTATTCGAACCACACCGGCGCGTCTCGACGCCGCGAGGCCGACGCGGCCGGGCCGCGCATCCGGCGGATTTCCTACCCGCAGGCCGCCGCACCGAGCCTCGACGGGGCCGTCGGCTGGATCAATTCGGGCCCGATCGACCTGGCGTCGCTGAAGGGTAAGATCGTCCTGCTGGACTTCTGGACCTATTGCTGCATCAACTGCCACCACATCCTGCCCGACCTGGAGAAGCTCGAGAAAAAGTACAAGAACGAGCTGGTCGTCATCGGCGTGCACTCGGGCAAGTTCGACGCCGAGCGGAACACCGAGAACATCCGCCGCAAGGTGGCCGAGTACCGGATCAAGCACCCGGTCGCCAACGACGCCGAGATGGTCATCTGGGAGCGGTTCGACGTCCACAGCTGGCCGACCCGCGTCCTGATCGACCCCGACGGCAAGGTCATCGCCTTCGGCCGCGACAACCAGGGGAACTTCGTGACCTCGATCGGCGGCGAGGGCCGATACGAGTTCTTCGACATGGTCATCGGCAAGGTCGCCGAGCAATTCCGCAAGGCCGGGAAGCTCAACGAGAAGCCCCTGACCTTCCCGACCGAGGAGAGCCAGTACGCGAACAAGCCCCTGCTCTTCCCCGGCAAGGTCCTGGCCGACGCCAAGTCGAATCGGCTGTTCATCTCCGACACCGGGCACAACCGGATCGTCCAGACCGACCTCGACGGCAAGAACCCCGTCGTCATCGGCGACGGCGGCCAGGGCTGCGTCGACGGCGGCTTCGCCAAGGCCCGCTTCAACCGTCAGCAGGGGATGTGCCTGGAGGGCGACGTCCTCTACGTCGCCGACACCGAGAACCACGCCATCCGCGCGATCGACCTGAAGGCGAAGACGGTCGCGACGGTCGTCGGCGACGGCAGGCAGGCCGACCGCGACCCGACCGAGCCCTTCGAGGGCCCCGGCAAGACCTCGTCGATCTCCAGCCCCTGGGACGTGATCCAGCTCGCCGGGTCGCGGACGATCTACATCGCCATGGCCGGCACCCACCAGATCTTCGCCTACGACCCCGAGTCGGGCGTCGTCCGCTGGTTCGCCGGCTCGGCCTTCGAGAACATCCTCGACGGCGCCCCCGCCGAGGCCCGGTTCGCCCAGCCCAGCGGCCTGGCGACCGACGGCGAAAACCTCTACATCGCCGACTCCGAGGTATCGGGCGTCCGGGTGATCACCGGCATCCCCGCCGGCCAGCCCGAAGTCGGCCGGGTCGTCGGCAAGGGCCTCTTCGACTTCGGCGACCGCGACGGCGCGGGGCCCGAACAGGTCCGCCTCCAGCACTGCCTCGGCCTGACCTACGGGGACGGCAAGCTCTACATCGCCGACACCTACAACAACAAGATCAAGCTCTGCGACCCCAAGACGGCCGCGGTCTCGACTTTCATCGGCACGACCGAGTCGGGCGACGCCGACGCCCCGCCCAAGCTCCACGAGCCCGGCGGCGTCAGCTATGCGGCCGGCAAGCTCTACGTCGCCGACACCGACAACCACAAGATCCGGGTCGTCGACGTCGCCACCCGCGCCGTCCGCACGCTGGAGATCCCCGACCTCACGCCGCCCGCCGCCCCCGCGCCCTGAGCCCGTCGGTCCGATCGGAAATCGATTGAATATCGCCCGTATTTAGACGAACATCAAAATACAGGGTCATTCCGGCCGGGTATTGGAGTGTGATCTCGAAGCCGAGAGGGGAGGACGCGACGATGTTGCGGTTGCTGCCGATCTTGCTGATATCGACGACGGCGTGGGCGGGCGAGCCGAAGGACGACGCCCGCAGGTTCCTGGACCTGTGCAAGGCGTTGAAGTTCGAGGAGGCCCACGCGGCCTTCGGGCCGAAGATGGCCGCGGCCCTTTCGACCGAGAAGTTGAAGGCCGTCTGGACGGGGATCGAGAAGCAGCTCGGCCCGGTCACGGCGATGGGCGAGCCCCGCGAGGACCGCGTGGGCGCGTCGCGGCGGGTGCGGATCCGCTGCGAGTTCAAGACGACCCCGCTCGACGCCCTGGTCAGCTTCGATCCCGAGGGCAAGATCGAGGGCTTCTTCCTCACCCCCGCCGCGGCCGACCCGAAAGCGCCGGCCGTCAAGAAACCCGACCCGCCCTACGTCGACCCGGCGAAATACACCGAGGAGGACGTCGTCGTGGGGGCCGAGGGCTGGCCGCTGGCCGCGACCCTGACCCGGCCGAAGGGCGTCGACAAGGCACCCCTGGTGATCCTCGTCCACGGCTCGGGCCCGCACGACCGCGACGAGACGATCGGCCCCAACGCGCCGTTCCGCGACCTGGCCCACGGCCTCGCCGGCCGGGGGGTCGCGGTGCTCCGCTACGAGAAGCGGACGCACGCCCACAAGGCCCGCTACGCCGACCCCAAGATCCTCGGCTCGGTCGGCGTCCAGGACGAGGTCGTCGACGACGCCCTGGCGGCCGCCGCCAAGGCCCGGGGCTGGAAGGGGATCGACCCCGCGCGGATCTTCGTCATGGGCCACAGCCTGGGCGGGACCTCGGCCCCGTTGATCGCCAGGCAGGACGGCAAGTTGGCCGGGATCGTCCTGCTCGCCGCCTCGGCCCGCCCCTCCGCCGACCTGGTCCGCGAGCAGATCGAGCACATCCGCAAGGTCGACCCCGAGCGCGCCAAGGGGCTCGTCGAGATCGACACCAAGCTCGACGAGGTCCTCGCCCGGATGAAGGCCGGCACGGCGAAGGACGACGAGAAGGCGCTCGGCGCCCCGGTGCGTTACTGGAAGTCGATGGACGCCCTGCAACCGGCCAAGCTCCTGGCCGAGCTGCCGAATCTGCCCGTCCTGGTGCTGCAGGGGGGCCGCGACTACCAGGTCACCGAGGCCGACCTCGACCTGCTCCGCAAGGCCTTGAACGGACGGTCGAACGCGACCGTGAGGCTCTACCCCGACCTCAACCACGGCTTCCTGAAGGGCGAGGGCAAGGCCACGCCGGCCGAGTACGAAAAGCCGGGGTTCGTCGACGTGCGCGTCATCGACGACGTCGCCAGGTGGGTCGGGACGTTGCCCGTCCTCTAGGATGCGGTCGCTTCCGCCTCGCTCCGCAGCCGGAGGCCGATGGGGAGCGCGTCGCCCAGGGCCTGGCCGAGCTGGGCGGCCTCCAGCTCGTGGTACTCGCGGACGGGGAGCAGGGTCGCCTCGTCGGCGCCCAGCTTCGTCAGGGCTTCGAGGGCCCGGGCGCGGACCGGGTCGGAGAGGTCTCGGACGCGGTCGCCGGAATAGCGGGCGACCTGGCCGAGGGCGAAGATCGCGTCGGCCGACTCGCGGCCCGGGGCGTAGGATCGGCCGGCGAGAGCCTCGACCCAGCGCTCCGCGGTCTCGCGGCGGACGACCGTGTTGGCCGGCCCGTACAGCGGCACGCGGGCGCCGAGCCGGCCCAGGCACCAGAGGACATATCCCGGGATCGCCGTTCGCGTCAGCTCCTTCGCCAGGGCGATCCCGAGCGTCTCCTTGACCTCGGCCCCGAGCCGCTCCAGGCCGGCGGCGCAGCGCCACATCTCGGCCATCTCGTGGGGCTCGGGCTTGGGCCGGCCGGCTTTCTTGGCGGGCGTCGAGCCCTTGGGCGGGTTGAGGAACGGGGCCAGCCGGCGGTGGACTTCCTCGTGGTGGGGCCGGGTCAGGCCGGCGGCGACGCGACGCCAGAGGATCCACCACTCGGCCCAGCACTGGACGTCCTTGATGTGCTTGACGCCCTGGTGGAAGACCGGCCAGAGGGCCTTGATTCGCAGCTCGTCGAGCGGGAAGCCTCGGCCCGGGCGGAGGGCGTAGCCCGCCAGGTTGTACCATCGCGACTCGTGCCGCGGGCTCTTGAGCCGCTGGTCGGCCAGGTCGCGGAGCGGCTCCCAGAACGCCCGCAGCGCCGAGGGGGGCCAGCCGTCGCGGCCGACGTCCAGGACCTCTTCGAGCTTCTTGACGATCCGCGCCGGGCCGTCGT
The DNA here is from genome assembly GCF_029589435.1 of Paludisphaera mucosa. NCBI lineage: Bacteria > Pseudomonadati > Planctomycetota > Planctomycetia > Isosphaerales > Isosphaeraceae > Paludisphaera > Paludisphaera mucosa. The sequence continues at coordinate 3,000,287 of NZ_JARRAG010000002.1, forward strand.
CGGCGTTCGCGGCCGAGGCCGGGGACAGGAACGCGGCCCGGATCGCCGCGACGGCCGCGTCCAGCTCGCCCTGCTCGACGACGATCCGGTCGGTCTCGGCGTCGGCCACCGGCTCGCGCGGCGAGTGCGTTTCGGCGGCGCCTCGAAGTTGAATCTGGAGCCGCCAGCGGCGGTCGTCGCTCCGCGACTGGCACCACAGCTCGATCGTCCCGACCTCGGTGACGCGGGCCGCGATGTTGACCGCCGCGCGCTCGGCCTTGGCCTTGCGGCCGACCCGCATCAGGCTCTGGAGCGGAGGCAGCTCGCGGATCGAGTCGGGGTCGGCCGCCACCAGGTCGCCCGGCTTGTCGTCGGGGCGGACGGAGCTGCTCGCCAGCGGGAAGACCACCGCCTGGCCCATGAGCAGGTCGAAGTCGCGGCCCTTGATCGCGATCTCGTCCCCCTCCTCGGCGTCGCGGGGGACCACGCAGAGCCAGGGCTTCTCGGGCCGGTCGCTCTCCAGCCCGACGTAGAACGACCGGGCCGTCCCGCCGCCGATCCGGATGCCGCCGCCGCGGCGGACGACGCCATAGTACGCCGCGCCATGGGCGACGGCCAGGTCGAGCGAGACGTTCGACAGCACGCGCGGGGCGTAGGCCGGGCCCGGGTCGTCGGCGAACCACGAGCCGACGACGTCGACGAGGCGCTGGCGGATCGTCTCGGGCGTGAGCGCGCCGCCGTTGAAGAGGATCGCGTCGGGCCGCGCGGGGCGGTCGTCCGGCGGATGAGCCCCCTGCCCGACCGCGTGGGTCTGATGCTTGCGGAGGAACGACGCCAGGTGCCGGGGCACGGCCGGGTCGGCGACGAACGGCAGGCCGAACTCCTGGAGGCCCAGCTTCGAGCCCTTCGCCGGCTCCTCGCCGCGGGCCGACTGGGGGAAGAAGCCGTCGAGCGCGATTCGCCGGACCTCGTCCCGCGACAGCTCCGACTGGATGCTGCCGCCGATGATCCGCGACCCCCGCCCGGCGATCGTGACGGGCCAGCGCTCCAGCGGCGGCGACTGCGTCACCAGGAGCTTCTCCTTGGCCGTCCGGCAGGCGAACCGCAGGGCGCTCCACTGCTCGCCGTCGAGCTTCAGGCCGCCCAGTTTCTTCTCGACGTGATGCGCCAGCGCGAGGTCGATGTTGTCGCCGCCGAGCATCAGGTGGTCGCCGACCGCGACCCGGCGGAAGCCCGGCCCGGTGGGGGTCTCGGCCACGGTGATGAGGCTGAAGTCGGTCGTGCCGCCACCGATGTCGCAGACGAGGATCAACTCGCCGGCGCGGACCTCACGTTGCCAGCGCTCCTGGTGGGTGACGATCCAGCAGTAGAAGGCCGCCTGAGGCTCCTCCAGGAGCGTGACCGATTCCAGCCCCGCGCGACGGGCCGCGGCCAGGGTCAGCTCGCGGGCCGCCTCATCGAACGAGGCGGGGACGGTCAGGACGATCTCCTGCTTCTCCAGCCGCCGCGTCGGCTCGTCGCCGGCGATCGCGTGGTTCCAGGCGTCTCGGACGTGGATCAGGTAGTCCGCCGAGGCCTCGACGGGCGAGATCTTCCGGACCTCGGGAGGCGCCCCCCAGGGAAGGATGGCGGCCTCGCGATCGACCCCCGGGTGGCAGAGCCAGCTCTTGGCGCTGGAGACCAGCCGGCTCGGGACCTTCGCTCCTTGCAGCCGGGCGAACTCGCCGACGATCCGGTCGCCGCCGTCGCCCCAGGGAAGCTGAGCCGCCCCCGGCGGCAGTTCCGGCCCCCCCGCCAGGTAGACGAACGAGGGGAGCATCGCCCGCGGCGCGGTCTCCCCCGGCGCGACGAGCTGGGGGACTTCGAACGCCCGGATGTCCGCCGCCGGCCGCTCCTTCCCCTTCGTGTCGACGTACGACACGGCGCAGTTGGTGGTCCCCAGGTCGATCCCGACGATGTAACGTGATCGCGTCATCCGCAGCCTTCGCCCCGACTCGCCCCGCCCCGCACCTCTCCGACCGCCGCCGATCCATCATAGTCCGGCGGACGGCCCGCTCCAACGCCACCGACGATGGGACGGCCGAGACGCGGCCGATCGCTCAGGCCGCCGAGCCGACCGCCCGGGCCAGCCGAGGACGGACGACCGACCAGACGCGGTCGGGGCTGACCTCGTCGTGGCATTCCAGGCGGTCGCAGGTCTTGAGGAAGCTCGGGGCGCACCAGACGCAGCTCCGCACCACCGCCGCACGCGGCCCGTACGGACCGGTCAGCCTGGGATCGGTGCAGGTGTAGACCCCCACGACCGAGGCCCCGACCGCCGCCGCCAGGTGGAGCGGCCCGGTGTCGTTCGAGAGGTAGACGTCTGACCGCCTCGCCAGCGCCGCGAGCTGGAGCAGAGAGGTCCCGCCGCAGAGGTCCAGGACCGGCGTCTTCCCCAGGCTTTCGCGCAGGGCGTCGACCAGCTCGCGATCCTCGGGGGCCCCGACGGCGACCACCGCCGCGCCGAATTCGGCGACCGCCCGCCGCGCGATCTCGGCGAAGTTGCGGACGGGCCAGCGCTTGGTCAGCCAGCGCGAGCCGACGTTCAGGACCAGCCGGGGTCGCGGCACGCCGCCCAGGACGCGATCGGCCCAGGCCTCGTCCGCCTCGCCGACGGGGAGCGAGAACTGGGGCTCGGACGGGTGCCCGCCCAGGGCCTCGGCGACGACCATGACCCGGTCGACGGCGTGGACGCTCGCCCGGGGGGCGTCGACCGTATGCGTGTAAAACCAGCCGGCCCCCTCGCGGGCGTCGGCCAGGCCCACACGGATCGGGGCCCGCGTCGCGGCCGTCATGAGGCCCGAGCGCAAAAGCCCCTGGAGGTCGATCGTCAGGTCGAACCGCTCGCGGGCCAGCGCCGAGGTGAGGCTCGCGATCCCGCGTAGACCTTTCAGCGAGATCCCTGAAGGCCCCTTGTCGTAGGGGATGACGCGGTCGAGGTCGGCCCGGCCCTCGAGGAGGCTCCGGAACGACCGGCTCACGACCCAGCTCAGGTGGGCGTCGGGCCAGAGCCTGCGCAGCTCGGGGAGGATCGGCAGCGAGTGCACGACGTCGCCGAGGGAACTCGGCTTGATGATGCAGACCCGCCCCGGCGGCCGGCGGCCGAGGATTTCCGACAACGATCCCATAGCCGGGGAACTCCCTTTCCCGTAACTTCCAGTGGGGCCGTAGCCTAGCCCGGACGCCGATTCCCGACAACCCGGCTTTCGCAGGGAGCACTCGCCGATGTTCGTCGCTTCGTTGCTCTTAGGCTCGATCCTGGGCCTGGCCCCCCCCGCCGTCGAGCGCGGCGAGGTCGTCGTCCGCCCCGGCCCGAGCGAGGCGGCCGTCCCCGAGCGATTCCGGCTCCAACCGGCGACGTTCGCCTACGAATTGACGCCGGTGGACCAGCCCGGCCGGTGTCGGGTCTCGACGCTGACGTTCCCGTCGCCCGTCGAGACGCCCGACGTCGCCAACAACACAGTGCACGCCGAGTACTTCGAGCCCGTCGGCTTCCCGGGCCGGCGGCCGGCGGTCGTCGTGCTGCACATCCTGGGCTCGGACTTCCCGCTCTCGCGCTACCTGGCCGCCCGGCTGGCCGACCGCGGCGTCGCAGCGCTGTTCGTCAAGCTCCCCTATTATGGAGAGCGCCGGACGGCGAACGGCCCCGGACCGGTCCCCCGCAAGTTCCTCTCGGACGACATCGAGCGGACGATGCGGTCGATGCGCCAGGGGGTCTGCGACGTCCGCCGCGGCCTGCGGTGGCTGGCCTCGCGGCTCGACGTCGACCCCGAGCGGCTGGGGATGACCGGGATCAGCCTGGGGGGGATCGTGTCGTCGCTCGTCGCCTCGGTCGACCCCGACGTCAAGTCGGCCGCCCTGCTGCTGGCCGGCGGCGACCTCGCCAACGTCCTCTGGGAGATGCCCGAGACGGCCCCCTTCCGCAAGGCGTGGGGCGAGGCGGGCAAGACCGTCGCCGACCTCAAGGCCATGACCGACCCGTACGACCCCCTCACCTACGCCGCCGGCCTGGCGGGCAAGCGAGTCCTGATGATCGCCGGGAACGTCGACGAGGTGATCCCGCCGGCCTCGGCCCGGATGCTCTGGGAGGCCGCGGGGAAGCCGCCGATCGTCTGGTACGACTGCGGCCACTACTCGGCCGCCGGCTATCTGCTGCCTGCCATGCGGCGGGCCGTCGACTTCCTGGGGGGCGAGGCCCGGCCGGGCGCGGGGCCGGCCTCGGGCTGAGGCCGGCGGTCGCGATTGTCAGAACCCAGGCTTGGGGGTATCCTGCCGCGGAATCCAGGGTCGAGATCGAGCCGTCGTATCATGCGGAAAGGGTCATGCCATGGGGGCCTCCGTCACGAGCGTCTTCCTCTATGTAAAAGACGTTCGGCGTTCGCTGGAGTTCTACAACGAGGTCGTGGGCGCCGAGATCCTGCAGGTCCACGCCGAGCAGGAGAACGGCCCCTACAGCCTGGCGATCCTGCGCATCGAGGCCTTCACGGTCATGCTCCACGCCCAGGAGGCGCACGCCGAGGAGTTCGCCGACACCCGGCTCGGCGTGGGGATCCACCTCCAGCTCCAGGTCGACGACGTCGACGCCTTCTACCAGAAGTGCCTCGACGAGGGGGCCATGCTCAGCGTCTCGGGCGAGCCGGCCGACCAGGAGTGGGGATGGCGCGAGTTCGCCCTCCGAGACCCCGACGGCTTCGTGTGGTCGGTCTACCAGGACAAGTCCGAAGGTCAGTGGACCGCCTGAACCCGGGCCAGGATCGCGGCGGCCCCGGCCAGGACGGCGGTCTCGATCCGCAGGATCGACGCGGTCAGGCGGACCCGGATCCAGCCCGTCGCGACGGCCTGCTCGGTCTCCTCGTCCGTCAGCCCTCCCTCCGGGCCGACCACCAGGCGGACGGCGACGCCCGGCGCGATCGGCGGCCAGGCGTGGCACGGGACGCCCGCGGGGTCGGCGAGCAGGCGGAGGCCGTCGGCTCGTCCCAGGAACGCCCCCAGCGCCTCGGGAGGGGACAGATCCATGAGACGGCTGCGTCCTGACTGCTTCGAGGCCTCGACGATCGTCCTCCGGAGCCGATCGAGCTTCGAGCCGCGGGGATCGACGACCGAACGCTCGGTGACCAGCGGCACGACCCGCGCCACGCCGATCTCGACCGCCTTCTCCACGAGCCAGTCGAACCGGTCCCCCTTGGGGACGGCCGTCCCGACCTCGATCGAGCAGGCGGACTCGCGGTCGGGGAGCGGCGGGCCCTCGGCTTCGAGCGCGACGGCGTCCTTGCCGGCCGTCGCGACCCGGGCGGCGACGGCGAACCCCCGGCCGTCGAACAGCTCGACGAGGTCGCCGACCCCATGCCGGCAGACGCGGGTCAGGTGACGCGACTCGTCGGCGTCCAGGCGATAGCGGCCGTCGACCGGCGGCGTGGGGCAGTAGAAGCGTTGCGACAACGGGACGGCTCCGGGATGGCTCTTCAAGCTGGGGCGCGATCTCCAGGATAAAGGGGCGGGACCATGTGGCGACACTGGGGGCTGAACCGGGACCCGTTCCTCGACCCGCCCGCGCGGTTCGTCCCGCTGGCCGAGCACCGCGAGGCCGTCGACCGCCTCCTGTACACGATCGAGGCCGGCCAGCCGCTGGCCGTGCTGACGGCGGCGGCGGGGGTGGGCAAGTCGACGATCCTCCGCCAGGCCCTCGCCGAGGCCCGCCGCGCGGACCGCCGGATCGCCCTGGTCGAAGACCCGATCGACGGCCCCGCGTTGCTGCGTGCGCTGGCCGATCGGCTGGCGGGTCCATCGTCCGGGCCCCTGGGCGACGACCGTGCGACGGCCTGGCGCGGGCTGGAACGCGCGGCGAAGGTCTGCACGCTCCAGGGGCGGCGCGTCGTGCTGGCCGTCGACGGCTGCGAGGGCCTCGACGCCGCTTCCCGTCCCGACCTGGAGCGGCTCGCCCGCATCGAAGGAGCCACGACCATCCTGGTTCGCCGCGACGAGGAGATCGAGGACGACGCGCCCGCTCCCTGGACGCTGACGCTCCGTCTCTCGCCGCTGACCCGGACCGAGGCCCAGACCTACCTGTCGGACAAGTTGGCCGCCGCGGGCTGTCCCGACCGGATCTTCACCGACCGGGCCGTGGTCCGGCTGCACGCGGCGTCGCTCGGGGTGCCGAAGGGGCTCGGCCGGCTGGCCTCGCTGGCTATGGCCGCCGCGGCGTCGCGGGGGCTGGAGGCCGTCTCGTCCGAGGTCGTCGACGGCGTCGTCCCGGAATGCCGCGTCCCGCTGGGCTGAGACCCGGCGCGGCGGGGTCGGGGTGGTGGCGAGGAGGCCGCCGATGCTAGAATGGTCGCACGTTTCCCGGTGACGAACACGCCGAATCCCCGCTCAGGCCCACCCCGACATGAGTGACAACCCCGTCCCGCTCCGCGACCCGGCCCGGGCCGCCCTCCTCGCGTGGCTCGTCCCCGGCCTGGGGCACATGTACCAGGGCCGCACGGGGAAGGGGCTCCTGTACGCGTTCTGCATCCTGGGGCTGTACGTCGTCGGCTTCGCGCTCGGCGAGGGGAAGAACGTCTACTGGCGGTGGGTCAGCCCGTTCAACACCGACAAGTTCATGCTGCACTACGTCGGCCAGTTCTTCGTCGGCCTGCCCGCGCTGCCGGCCCTCATCCAGGCCACGATCCACCACTTCCGGCCCGACTCGAACTTCCTCTGGGGCTTCATGGCCGAGCCCTCTCCCAACGTGCTCAACCGCCTGCTCCTGGGCGGCAAGCCCTACGAGATCGGCCTGATCTACACGACCGTCGCCGGCCTGCTGAACGTCCTGGCCATCTACGACGCCTACGAGGGCCCCGCCTACGGTTACGGCGACGAGCCCGAACCCGAGGCGAAGGACGAGGCCGCCCAGGCGACCGCCGTCCAGGCCGGAGGCGCGGCCTGATGAACGCCCCGTCGCACATCTACTGGCTGATCCTGCCCCTGGTCGCCGCGATCAGCCTGGTCTACACAGCCTCGCGGTACGAGTCGTGGCCCGTCATCTGGATGCGCTCGATCCGCCTCTGCCTCTGGATCCTCGCCGCCCTGGTGGGGACGACGGCCGTCCTGCTGCTCATCAACACCCAGAGCTGACCGTCGCCGCCGGGCTCGCCGGAGCAGGCTCGCCCCGACTCAACATCCAGGCCGCCCCCGTGACCTGGAACGCGACAAGCGGCAGGAATTGCACCCACTGCCAGCTCGCGGGCAGGCCGTCCAGGAACCCGCCCGCGGCGAGCCCGCCCAGGTTGCGCGTGAAGCGTTCGCCGGTCCACCACCGCGGCAGCGCCTCCAGCCCACGCCAGAGCGGCCAGACGACCTCGACCAGCGGGTCGGCCACGTCCTGCGGGAGTCGCGCGCCGACGCCCTGGAAGAGCAGCATTAGGACAGCCCCACAGAACCCCAGCCCGATCGCGGCCGCCGTCGCGAGCCGTCCCCAACGCCCCGACGCGGTCAGGACCGCCGCTACGGGGATCATCGCGAACGGCAGCAACGGGACCAGCAGGCGAGGCCCCGTCGACCAGCCCCCGGTCCACTCGGGATAGGCGAGGTTCACCCCCAGCACCGCCGCCGACGCCGCCAGCGACACGACCGCGTAACCCCACCGTCGCCCGGCGAAGAGGACGATCCAGCCCGGCGCCGCCAGCGCCAGGATCGGTGCATAGAAGAGGAGCCCGCGATAACGTCCCCAAAGCAAGGGGACGAGCCGGCTCCAGTCCGGCCCTCCCAGGCCGAGGGGGTTCTCGCGGCTGTGGACCTTGGCGAACTGGGCCGTCGCGTGATGGAAATAGCCCATGTCCAGCGGGTTCCCGAACGCCAGCATGTTGTAGAGCAGCATGACGAGGGCCGGCAGCAAGGCTCCCAGGCCGAAATAGGCGATCGCGTCCCAGCGTCGCGCCCTCGCCGCGCACTGGCCGAGCAGGTAGAACCCGAGCACCGCCGAAACCGGTCCGACCTGCAGCTCGATCACCGCCGCATACGACGCCAGCAGCCCGGCCAGGAAGGTGCGGAGGCCGTCACGCCGCGTCGTCGGGCGAGCCAGGAGCGCGAACGAGGAGAGGAGCGCGAAGGCCGACGCCTGGTGGCCGTAGGCGAGCGTCGCGTAGACATACGCCGGCGTGGCCAGGCCGTAGGCCAGGGCGAACAGCACGGCCGCCCGTCGCGAGGCCCCCAGGTCGCGGGCGAGGCCCATCAGGACGACGGCCGCCGCCGCCGTCAGCAATCCCGAGGTCGCCAGCGTGATCCCGTAGTCGGAGGGCCAGAACGCCAACGCCGGGCCGTTCAACGGGTGCGGCCGCGCTCCCAGGACGCGCTGGACGGCGTAAGGCAGGGTCGCCAGCAGGGGGTAGCCGGGGAGCTTGTCGCTGAAGTAACGGCCCCGGAAATAGGCCCGGTCGCCGGTCTGGTTCTCCAGGCCGTCGATGGCGAGGCTGCCGCGATCGACGAGCGAGTACGTCAGCATCAGGCGGCTCGCGGTGTTCCAGTCTCGCGAGTGCCAGAAATACGCGTAGCTCGCCAGCAGGACCAGGAATACGCCCAGGCGCGTCCGCAGCCAGTCTCGGTCCATCAGGTCGGCCCCACCTTCGACTTGAGACCGACCAGCCGCCCCAGGGCGTCGCCGATCGCGACCAGGGCCGACGCCGCCAGGAGCGTGAACGGGGCCTGGATCGGCAGTTGATACCGGTCCCAGGCCATGGGGAGGTACGACGCGACCACGACCAGGGAGACGACGGCCCACGCCGCCGCCGCCCAGGCCGCCGGCGGCTCGCGCCGATGGAACTGGACGAGGCCGATCGCGAGCGCGTAGCCCAGGCCCGCGAGGCACAAGGGGAGCCAGCCGAACGCCCCCCAGTCCTGCTCGAAATCGTACCGCCGGGTCGAGTCCGACTTCCGGGGTCCGAGCGGCCCGAACCGGCCGAAGCCCTGCGCGGCGACCACCTTGGCCCGCTCCAGCGGCGTCGTCAGGGCGTTGTGCGCGAAGGCCTGCTGCTGGCTCGCCGACATCGTCCGGCGGTGGTCGATCAGGAGCCGGAACCGCGCCCAGGCGCCCATCTCGGCGATTTGCTGCGCCTCGGGCCTCAGAGGCGGGGCCGGCCGGGCCGTCATGTAAGGATTCAGGGCGATGAACCCGGCGCCCGCCGCGACGACTGCGACGAGGGCCCCGCTGGCGAATCGGACCCAGCCCCAGGGCCCGCCGCGGGGGATCGCCCAGGCGAGCCCGACCCAGACGCCCAGCGTCATGAGCGTGAGCAGGCCGTTGAACTTGGCCAGCACCGCGAGGGCCGTCGCCAGCCCCGTCGCCGGCAGCCAGAGCATCAACCGCCACCCCGTCTCGGGCGCCAGCGCCCGTTTCCAGGCCGCGAGCGCCAGCGCGAGCGCGACCATCAGGAACGCCTCGCAGGGGGCTTCCGACATCGCCCGATGGGCGTGTAGCGCGTAGAGCGGGTTGAGCATCAGCAGGACCGCCGCGACGAGGCCCACCCGCAGGTCGAAGGCGAGCCCCCCGATGACCGCGAGCGCGACGCAGCCGATTGCACCCAGGACGATCGACGGTGCCCGCGACACGGTCAAGACGCGCGGGGGGCCGTACCGGTTCGACGTGTCGCCGTACCACGCGCGGGCGGCCTCGGGACCAGGCCGGCGCTCGCCGGCGGCCCGCAGAGCCAGGCCGATGAGGTACTTCGGCAAGGGCACGAGGTCATAGGCCGGGAAGTCGAGCCAGGCGGGGTCGTTGGTCCGGCCTTCGAAAAGGAGGTCGGCGTAGTAGCTCTGCGTGATGTAGGCGTACTCGTCGACGAACGGGACGTCGCCTAGGTTCCAGCCGAACACGACCAGCGCCAGCGCCCCGACGAGTGCGTGGGCCCCGAAACGAAACTTTGCCGGAGACGTAGACTCTGCCGGCGGCGCGGGTCGTCGAGGCGTCATCGGGGCCGGTTTTCAGTCAAGCCTGGGAAACTTTACCGACTTAACGAACTGGACTTACGCGCCCATTGTAGAAGTCCCCCGGAATCTTTGGCAACGCCAGGATCGTCGGCTAAGTTTCGTTGACGGCCCAGATCCACGGGGTCGTCGAGACGGTTGCACGCTCCGGTCACCCGGGGCGTCGGGCCGTGTGAGAGGCCGCCTCGGCGGGCGTCGTCCTCGGGGACGAGGGCCGCCGAAGTGGATCCGAACACCGGCCCGGACGCAATCGCCGCCAGCGTGCGGGAACCTTCGACCTCCTTGATCCGGCACCCGAGACATCCCGATGCGCGCTCCTTCCTCCAGGCCGTGGGCGGGCTCCGTCCAGTCATCAGGCGATGGTCCGTCGCGTCCCGAGAGGCGGCCGGATTCGATCCGTCGCCCCCTGACGAACCGGGCCGTCCCAGCCGAGGACGTCGGGGAAGCCCCTCCGACCGCGCTTCGATCTTCGAGGGGCGGGTCGCGAGGGGTGTTCGTGCATCGGGTCCACCTCAAACGGGAGATTCTTGCCATGTTCAGCTTGAGCTGGTTGCGACAGCGCGGGCTCGCCCGCGCCCGACCGTCGGGTCGGAGGCGGTGGGCCAAGGCCCTCGCCCTCGGATCGCTGATGGTCGCCACGATGCTCCAGACGGGCTGCCGCTCCGGCGGATTCGGCTCGGGCTGCAGCCTTTTCAGCCCCTGCGGTTTCCCCGCCCGCGCCACGAGCCGGATCATGTCCCCCTTCCGCAAGATCGGCGGCGGGTTCGGGACGTGCGGCGACGGCTGCGGCACCGCCGGCTGCGACTCCCCGGTCGAGTACGGCGCCCCGGTGGGCGTGGTCTCGCCGGCCGTCCCCCTCGGCACGTCGACCCCGACGATCATCCAGGGCTCGCCCGTGCCTTCGACCGTCCCCTCGTCGGACTCGGGGACGGGTCTCGAACCGCTCCCCTCGGCGACCCCCGATTCCGCCCCCACTCGCAGCCGGTCGGGCACGAGCAGCGGCGTCCGCCAGCCGACCTCGAGCTACGAAACGCGACGTCCGGTCCAGAACCCGGGCGTCGACCTGACGCAATCGGTCGTCTCGTCGCCGGCCTCGCGGTCGACGACGGACGCGACCCGCACCCGGAGCCGTGCCAACGACGCCGACCCGGGGAGCGTGCTCGACCACCTGCCCCCCCTCGACCTCCCGCCCGAGGTCGCCGAGCGGAGCGACAGCCCTCCGGTCGCCCCCGCCGCCGTGAAAACCCAGTCTCCCGCGTCGGCGTCCGCCCCCGCGGCCTCCCCGGCCGCGGCGACGACGCCCACCACGACGTCGGCCCCGGCGCACGACCCATCCGGTCGTGCGGCCGGCGACGCCGGGGCCCAGGCCCCGGCCGTCGCAGCCGCCGCACCCGCCCCGGACGTCGACGTCCCGACCAACGGGGCGCTCGGCGTCGCGCGGTTCGCCGCCGTCGACCTCAAGCTCGCCGGCGGCAGCGTCCCCTCGACCGTCGGCCTCGGCTGGCTGGCCGAGAAGGGCTACCGGACATTGCTCGACCTCCGCGACCCCTCGAAGATCGACCCCGCGTTCATCGGCGAGGCCGCGCGCCGGGGACTTCGCTACGTCTCGTTCCCGACCGACCTGGCCAAGCTCGACCGCGAGCACCTCGACCGATTCTCCTCCGAGCTGTCGCTCGACGCCGCACGTCCCCTCTACTTCTTCGACGAGGACGGCCGCGTCGCGGGGGCCCTCTGGTACATCCGCCGCGTGCTGAACGACAAGATCGGCTGGGACGTCGCCCGCCGCGAGGCCGAGAACCTGGGCCTGAACGACGCCGCCTCGTGGAAGATCGCCCGAGAGTTCGTCGACTCCCGCGTCGGCGTGAAGCCCACCGCCGCCGCCCCGGCCGAGACGCCGAAGCCGGCCGCCGCCCCCGCCGCCAAGCCGCCCGTCCAGGCTCAGGTGGTCGAACGTCGCCTCGCCTTCGCGCCGACGCCGGTCCTCCCGACCGTCGCCGCCCCGACGCCGGCGCGCGCCGGCCTCGTCGGCTCGGACGTCTGGCAGCCGTTCGCCGCGATGCTCGTCACCGGCCTTTCGTTCCGCATGGCCTTCATCGGCCGCGCGTCGATCCCGACCATCCTGGCGAAGACTCGGGCCAGTCTGCCTGCACCGGCGCCTCGATCCTGATCGCCTGGCCCAGCGTCGGATGCTGGAAGGTCAACTCCCGCGCGTGAAGCGCGATCCTCGGCTCGCCGTCCAGGGCACGCACCAGCCGTTTCGAGCCGTACTTCCGATCGCCGACGATCGGCATCCCCCTCTCGGCCAGTTGCACCCGCAACTGATGGCTCCTCCCCGTCGAGGGCCGGAGCGCCAGCTTCGTCAGCCCCGCGGCCGAGTCGAGCACCTCGAACGCCACCCTCGCGACTTTCCCTTCGCCTTCGCCGGTGGTCCGCACGCGATTCGTGCGATGGTCCTTCTCCAGGTGGTCGACCCAGTCGCCCGCATCCTGGTCGGGCCGGCCCTCCACGATGGCCCAGTAGAGCTTGGAGACGCCCCCGGTGCGGAACTGGTCGGCGAGCCTCGCGGCGGCCTTGCTCGTCCTCGCCAGCAGCACCACGCCCGACGTGGGTTGATCCAGGCGATGGACCAAACCGACGTAGACGTTCCCGGGCTTGGCGTACTTCGCCTTCCAGTAATCGGCCGTCCATGTGACGAGGCTCGGCTCCCCCGTCTCGTCCCCCTGCGAGAGCATGCCCGCGGGCTTGTTGAGGACGAGGCAGTGGTTGTCCTCGAAGAGGATCTCGGGCGTCATGCGTCGGCCCCCACGGCCTCCGTCAGCCGCTTGACCAGCATGGTGGCGTAGGCCCCCTTCGGCAGGGTGAACTCCAGCCGGACCGCCTTCTTGCCCCGCTCGAAGCTGTCGTCGAGGACCTCTGAGCGGACGTCGTCGAGCGGGATCAGGGCCCTGCGCGAGCCCTTCGAGAAGAAGACGTCCTTGAGCTTCTTGACCCGCATGTCCGCCCAGGTCAGACCGAACGCGGCCAGCACGTCGGCCGCGATCTCGCCGAGCGGGCCGTCCGGCAGCGGCGTGCGAGACGAAGGAAGGAGCAGCTCCGCCTCGTCGATCAGCCGCCGCTGGTCGGGGTCGAGGCCGACGGGGAACGGCAGGGCGCCGACCTTCAGGTCGACGAGCACGCGCTGCTCGGGGGTCGTGTTCCGCTCGATCCAGCCGGCGAGGATCAGGTTCCAGAGCCAGCTCTGGAAGGCCGAGAAATACAGCCCGCGCAGCTCCCGCTTGTGCCGCGAGAACGCGCCGGCGAAGTCGGTCGGGTGGTCGACGAGGTAGGTGACCAGGCTCCGTTCCGACGAACGGTCGAGCGCCGCCTTGGCCTCGGGCCAGTTTCCCCAGTGGGTGCGCAGGGCCGCCTTGCGGGCCTTGGTCTCCGAGCGGTCGAACGCGTTGGGCTCGGCCAGGGCCAGGCGCAGGGCCTTCTCGTAGTCGCCCTGGAGCCAGGCGTGGGCGATGAACTCGCCCGAGTAGCCCACCGAGCCGAAGCGCTGGTCGTCGAAATAGTTGGGCACGCCGTCGTTCGAGGCCGCGACGAGCTGCCGCCCGGCCTCGGCCGCCGCGCCGGCGGTCATGTCGCGGAGCACGACGACGAAGCGGTTGCCCGAGAAGTCCTGGGGCCCGTAGGCGCGTTCGAGCTTCCCCAGCGGCTCCAGGTCGAGGTTGGGCTGATGGATCGCGTGGGCGGGCCCGTCGAAGATCGTCAGGTACTGCACTGTGACGGCGTGGCGGTCCTTGAGGCCGCCGTAGGCCACGCGGCCCCCCGGGATGTTCCAGCGCCGGCAGATCGCCTCGACGGCCTCGATGGTGCCGAGGTCGGTCTTCGAGAGCCGGTAGAAGGTGTACCGCCCGCGATCGGTCGCCGCGACGATGGGGAGTTCTTCGACCTGGAAATCCTCGGGCTGGCGTTTGAGCTTCATCGCGATCCGCCGGCCTCGGGCCAGCTCTGGAGGGTCGTTCGGGCCCAGTTGAGGGCCTGTTTCGTGGAGCGCCGCTGGATGACGTCGCGGGGCTGTTCGGGGCCGACCTCGATGCGGCGGGTCTCGACGCCCTCGGGGGTCGCCAGGCCGAGGTAGACCAGGCCGACGGGCTTCTCGGGGGTGCCGCCGTCGGGGCCGGCGACGCCCGTCGTGCTGACCGCGAGGTCGACGCCGAAACGGGCCCGGGCCCCCTGCGCCATCGCGGCGGCGACCTCCGGGCTGACGGCGCCGTGGGCCTCGATCAGTTGGGCCGGGACGTCCAGGAACTCGGTCTTGGCCCGGTTGGCGTAGCTCACGACGCCGCCGAAGTAGTTGGCGCTGACGCCCGGGACGGCCGTGATCTGCTGGGCCAGCAGGCCGCCGGTGCAGGACTCGGCCGTGGCGAAGGTCGCTCCGGTCCGGTTCAGCTCGGCCACGAGCGCGTCGACGACGTCGGTCGTCCCCTCGCCCAGGACCAGCGGGCCGAAGCGGCTGCGGATGAGCGCGGCGGTCTCCTCGGTCTGGGCCCAGGCCTCCTCTTGCGTCACCCCCTCGCCACGGATGCGGAAGCTGATGGTGGCGTCGTGGACCGTGATGCCGACCTCGGGGACGCGGCCCCGAGCCGTCAGGTCCAGCGCCTCGGCCTCGAACTCGGACTCGCCCTTGCCGAAGAGCGCGATCTTGCGGTGGACGATCACCCGCTCGACCCAGCGCCGCTGGCGGAGGCGGGGAACGACCTGCTCCTGGAACATCTGCCGCATCTCGTAGGGGACGCCGGGCATCGCGGCGAAGGCGGCGCGGCCGACCTTCATCCAGACCCCCGGCGCGGTGCCGACGGGGTTGGGCATCGCCTCGGCCCCGTCGGGCAGCATGGCCTGGATCCTGTTCCGCTCGGCCATCGGCCGGTTCCGTCGCGCGAACAGGGCGGCGATCGCGGCCAGCGAGCCCGCGTCCTCGTGGAGCTTGACGCCGGCCGTGCGGGCCAGCGCATCGCGGGTGAGGTCGTCCTGGGTGGGGCCCAGGCCGCCGGTGACCAGCACGAGGTCGGCGCGCTGGGAGGCTATCCGGAAGACCTGGACGTTGTCGTCCATGTCGTCGCCGATCGTGGTGTGGAAGGCGGTGGGGATCCCCAGGGCCCCCAGCTCGGCGCTCAGCCATCGGCTGTTGGTGTCGAGGCTCTGGCCGCTCACCAGCTCGCTGCCGATCGACACGATCTCCGCCTTCAGCGCCATCGAGTTCCTCCCGGACGAGAAGGCCCGTCGCGCCGGAGCCGACCGGGGCGAGAGCCTTCTGCATCAATCTATCGTCGGCCACGAACTTGCGACAGCCCCGCCGGGTCTGGAAGGCGCCGCGGAAGGCGGGGGCGGTGGTTGCGGAGCCCCCCCGGCGGTCGGTTATCATGGGAGGCGGCAAGAGCTTCTCCTGGCTGAACGACGCGGCATCCGTCCTCTTCGCAACCTCGGCGTGAGTGGAGAGCCTCGATCATGGGGGTGAGCGTACTGCAACGGCCGACTCTCGTCCTGAATCGCCACTGGCAGCCGGTCCACGTCGCCCCGGTGGCGCGGGCCCTGGTGCTGCTGTGGAACGAGGCGGCGCACGTCGTCGATCCCGACGACTTCCAGCTTTACTCCTGGACCGACTGGGCCAAGATGGCCCCGCGCGACGGCGAGCCGTTCATCCGCACGGTGCGGTTCCGCCTCCGGGTCCCCGAGGTCCTGACGCTCACGCGCCATGACCGGCCGCGGTTCAACACGGTGACGTTCAGCCGCCGCAACCTCTTCAAGCGCGACCACGCCACCTGCCAGTACTGCGGGGGCCGGCCGGGGACGGAAGAGCTGACCATCGACCACGTCCTGCCCCGCGCCCAGGGGGGCCAGACGACCTGGGAGAACTGCGTCCTGGCGTGCGTGGCCTGCAACTCGCGGAAGGCCAACCGCACGCCCGACCAGGCCGTGATGAAGCTCAAGCGGCCCCCCTTCCGGCCGGCCTGGAAGCCGCTGTACGACGCCTCGACCGTGCGGATCGCGAGCTGGTCGCGGTTCCTGAGCGACGCCTACTGGAACGTCCCCCTGCTCGACTCCGACTGACGCCCGGCCGATCGTCCGGCCCCCGTCCCGATCTCGCCTTGACCGGGACGGGGGGGCCGGATAACGTCCCCGGTGAACGTCCTTTCGCGTCCATGTCTCGACTGGAAACCCCGTTCCCATCTGGCGCCCGTATCGGGCGCGGCCGCGGGGAGAGCGACTTCCGAACGATCGCATCGACCGAATCGGTCGGTGCCGAGTGCGGGATCGCGCGTCGGGTCGAGACGGGGCGTCGGTTGATCGCGGAACGGCCAAGGACGGCCGCCCGCCTCGTCACGTCGGTCGTTTCTCGGGAGGTACCGTGCGCGAGCACGACCAACCCAGACGTCACATGCGGTTACGCGTGTGGTTGGGGTTCATCCTTGCGGCCTCGCTCCGCGGCCTCGCCGCCGCGGCCGACGACCCGCGCGCCGCCGCTCCGGGCCTCGCCGAGCCGATCGAGCTGGCGGCGACCCGCGCGATCGTCTGGGACGCGCCCGACGGCCGCTGGGTCGTCCTCACCGGCGCGGCGTCGGCCATCCAGGGGGGCCGCGGCGTCACCGCGTCGAGCCTCGTCGTCCGGATCACCAGCCAGGCGCTCGACGGCGCCCAGGTCTACCAGGCGGAACTCTACGCCGAGGGGGAGGTCCGCGCGCCGAGCCCGGACGCCGACCCCCGCAAGGAGGGCCGCGCCGTCCTCCAATCGGCGAAAGGCGTGAACGTGTCGCCGCACGTGGTCCGGCTGGACGCGG
Organism: Paludisphaera mucosa; assembly: GCF_029589435.1. Classification (NCBI taxonomy): domain Bacteria; kingdom Pseudomonadati; phylum Planctomycetota; class Planctomycetia; order Isosphaerales; family Isosphaeraceae; genus Paludisphaera; species Paludisphaera mucosa. The sequence continues at coordinate 3,017,083 of NZ_JARRAG010000002.1, forward strand.
CCCCGCAGGGGCTGGACGTTCTCGCCCGCGTCGGCTTCCCCGCCCAGGCCCCGGCCGTCGCCAGGCCCCCCGGCCCGCTCCCCCGCGAGGTCGTCGAGCAGGCGGGCCGGCCCGTCGCCGCGCCGGCGGTCTCCGCCCCCATGCGGGCGGACGCGCAGGTCGTCGAGGCCCAGGCGCTCGTCCCCGCGCCCGAGGAGCCGCCGTCGGGCCGGCCCCCCCGCGACCCGGCCGTCGAGGCGGCCCAGGACGGCGGCCGCCCCGCGCCCCGCGCCGAGGTGCAGGATCCGCCCGTGATCGACCTGCCGCCGATCGAGGGCGAGACGCCCGAAGTCGAGGTCCCCAACCTGAGGGACGACTTCGACCCGTCCCCCGCCCCGGGCCTGGAACCCCTGCCGGGCGAGATGGAAGACGGCCCCGCGCCCCCGCTGCGCGCCGACGAACCCCACGAGCCGGCCCCCGAGGTCGACCCGCTCGCGGCCCCGCCGATGTTCCGGCCGCCGACGAACCCGGGTTCTCAGCGCGTGACCTGGATCAATCGCCGAAGCGGCCGGCCCATCGACATCAAGGAGTATCGCTCGGAAGGGACCCACACGATCATCGTCCGGGGCGGCGTCAATATCGTCGCCACCACGCCCCAGTTCGGGACCATCGACATCGAGGCCGAGAGCGCCGTCATCTGGCGCCACCCCGACCCCAAGAAGGGCGAGGCCGTCGTCGGATCCCAGGGCGAGCGGGTCGAACGACCGGACCAGCCGATGGAGGTCTACCTCGAAGGCAACGTCATCCTCCGCCAGGACGAGAACCAGTGGGCCGGCCAGGCCGACCAGAAGACCTTCCGCGCCGACAAGATCTACTACGACTTCGTCACCGACAAGCTGATGGCCGTCCAGGGCCAGGTCGACGTCTTCGCGCAGGGGCTCATCAGCCCGATGAAGCTCAAGTCGCCCCGGATCGAGCAGTTCCACGCCGTGATCCGCCAGCCCGACGGCTCGCTCGTCATGAGCAAGGACCCCGAGATCCGCGCCGATCGGAGCATCTCGACCGGCAGCCGGTTCCCCGACCCGGCGTACAAGATCTACAACCGCTCGATCACCCTGACCCGGGCCTCGACCCAGGCCACCAACCCGAACACGGGCAAGCGCGTGGGCGGGCCCGGCGGCCCGGCCGAGGAGAAGGTCTGGACCTACGACGCGCGGACCAACTTCTTCTACATGGGGCCGTTCCCGGTCTTCTACTGGCCGCGGTTCACCGGCGAGACCGACGACCTCGATCCGCCCCTGCGCATGGTCAGCTTCCGGACCAACAACTACTTCGGCCAGCAGCTGCTCACCGACTGGAACGGCTTCAAGGTGTTCGGCCTGCAACGCCCCAACCAGATCGACAACTGGAACCTCGACGTCGACTACCTGAGCGCGCGTACCAAGACCTTCCCCGCGCTCGGCAGCGAGCTGGGCTGGTTCGGCTCCGACCTCATCAACGACGTGCTCGACCCGTACCACCGGAACAGGAACGTCGAGCAGAGCGTCACCCGCGACTACTTCGGCTACTTCGACGTCTGGGGCCTCCAGGACAAGGGGATCGACGTCCTGGGCTCGGGCCCGGCGATCGTCACCAACGGGCCCGCGGGCGCGGGGAGCAAGGGCTTTCAGCGTTCGGGGGTGCCGGCCTTCCAGGACATGCGGGGCCGGTTCAACATCCGCCACATGCAGCGGTTCCTCCCCGACGACGAGGAGCATCGCTTCGAGGACCTGCGGGTCCAGGCCGAGTTCGCCTACACGTCCGACCGCTACTTCCTGGAAGAGTACTACAAGCGACTCTTCGACATCGGCATGGACCAGGAGACCCTGCTCTACGGCCAGTGGCAGAAGAACAACTGGTCGATGAGCCTCCAGACCGAGGCCAACCTCCAGAACTTCAACACCGAGTCGCAGTGGCTCCCCAAGTTCGACTACTACCGGCTGGGCGACACCCTGCTCGGCGACCGCCTCGTCCACTACTCGCACACGGGCGTCGACTACGCGAACACCCACACCGACGTCATGGTGAACAACCCGAACCTGTTCGCCTACATGCCGGTCGACCCGATCTCGAACACCAGCGGCGTCTTCACGGCCGGCCGGGCGTACACCAACCACGAGCTGAGCCTGCCGATGAACTTCGGCGACATCGTGCGGCTCAACCCGTACGTCCAGGGCCAGCTCGAAGGCTGGAGCGACCAGATCGGCGGCGGCCCCAACCGCCAGCAGAGCACCGGGGCCCTGGGCCGGTACTGGGGGGCGGCGGGCCTCCACGCCGAGTCGACCATGTGGAAGATCTACCCCGGCGTCGAGAACGAGCTGCTGAACATCCACGGCCTGAACAACAAGGTCAGCTTCTTCGGCGACTATCGCACGAGCTACTCGAACGTGCGGCTCAACGACATCGCCATCCAGGACGACCTGGACGACAACGCCTACGAGCACGTCCGCCGCTACTTCGCGATCACGAGCTGGCAGAACGGGATCCTGCCGCAGCCCTACGACCCCCGGCACCTGATGATCCGCCGCGCCTTCTCGCCGATCACCGGCCCGACCGACGTCCAGGCGTCGGTCGAGACCATGAACCTCGGGATCCACCAGCGGCTGCAGACCAAGCGCGGGCCCGAGGGCCGGCGGCGGATCGTCGACTGGATGACACTCGACGCCTCGACCACGTACTTCCCGTACGCCCAGCGCGACAACTTCGGCAAGTCCTGGGGCCAGACGATGTACAACTACCAGTGGTTCCTGGGCGACCGGACCAGCATCATCTCGACCGGCGTCTTCGACTACTGGGACCTGGTGGGCAGCACGCCCCTGAACAACTACAACGTCCAGGGCTTCAACCCCCAGGGGCTGAACATCATCACGACCGGGATCTCGCTTTCCCGCCCGCCGCGCGGCAACATCTTCATGGGCTACAGCGTCGTCAACACGGGGCCGATCCAGACGTCGGCCCTGAACACGGCGATCAACTACTGGCTGAGCCCGAAGTGGTACGGGACGTACTCGACCTCTTACGACTTCGGCAACAAGATCTCGCTGGGCTCGATGTTCTCGTTCACCCGCATCGGGGCCGACTACCTGCTGTCGCTCGGCCTGTCGGTCGACCCCCAGCGGCAGAGTTACATGTTCGCCTTCCAGATCTCGCCGCGGCTCGCGCCGACGCTCCGGCTCGGCTCGGGCACGGGCCTGAACCAGTTCGACTCGCGCCTGGCGCCGGTCCAGTAAGCCGCCGCCGGACGAGTCCCGCTCGATTGAACCGTCCCGACCCGGCCCGCGGAGGAAGAGGCGATCCGCCGTCGATCCCATGCCCGACTCCAAGCCCCGGAATCCCGGCCGGCCGAACTCGCCTCCGCCCCCTCCCCCGCTCCCCACGGCCCCGGCCGACGAGGAGCCGCCGAGGGGGAGGCTGCCGGTTCCCGAGTTCGACGAGCAACGGTTCCAGCTCCAGATGGACGACGCGCCCGGCGTCGCCTCGCAGGCCGACCGCCGGGGCACCCGCGGGAAGCTGACCGCCGGCTTCCGGGGCCTGAAGCAGGCCGTCCGCGGCGACTCCAGCTTCTACGCGCACGTTTATCGAGGCGTGTTGATCGCCATCATCGCCGGCCTGTTGCGGGTCGACCTCTGGGGCTGGTGCCTGCTGATCCTGGGGGGCAGCCTCGTCCTCCTCGCCGAGCTTTGCCACAGCGCCGTCGACACGCTGGCCCGCGCCATCGGCGACCCCGACGAGCCCCGGCTCACCATCGCCCGCGAGATCGCCGCGGCCGGCGTGCTGGTCGTGGCCTTCACCTCGGGCGCCGTCACGACCGTCGTGCTGTCGACGAAGCTCGTCGAGCTGTTCGGCTGGCCGTGATCGGATGCAACACTTGATGAGAAGGCTCTCATAAACGTCGACCACTCTTGAAATCTCGTAAGCGGGATTGCAGGATGTCGGCGCGAGCGGGCCCTCTCTCGGGATCGCGACCGATTGCCCCTCGCGGCGGAGAGACTCGACGAGTGGAGTCGCGCATGCGCAGGTTCAGCCTCGGCGACGCGGTCGACCGCAAGGTCGTGGTGCTGGAGATCCAGGGGCCGACGCTGACGGTCGTCCGCCTCAAGCCCGACGGCTCGTCCAGCCGCCAGGAGCAATCCCTCCCCAGCGAGGCGGCCGCCCGCGCCGCCGCCGAGAAGGTCGCCCAGGAGCTGCTGGGGCGGGGGTACGTCGAGCACGGCGCGGCGAAGCCGGCCCGGACCCAGCCCGCCGCCGCCAAGGCCGCAGCCGCCAAGCCCGCCGCAAGGCAGGCGGCCCCGAAGCGTCCGGCGCCCGCCCCGCGTGAAGAGCCGGACGGCGGGGGCCTCTTCGACGACCTCGAGCTGGTCGAGGCCTCGTCCCCGCCCCTCGCCCGCCTCGCCCCCCTGCCGACGGCCGCCCCTTCGAGCGAAGCGGCCCCCAAGAGGAAGGCGAAGAAGGCCGGCAAGAAGAAGAAAGGCCCGGGCGCCGCGAACCCCGACGCGCTCGACAAGCGCGTGCTGGGGGCGGTCGCCGCCGTCGGCCTGGCGCTGGTCTGCGGGCTCGGATACATGGCCTACGACGCCTTCCTCAAGCCGCCCTCGATCGTCGGCGTCTGGAAGGGCTCGATGGTCGAGCACGAGATCGGCCAGTCGCTCACGCACACGGCGTACTCGCTCGCCCTCGACGAGATGAAACGCGCGACGATGTCGATCGACGGCGGTTCGGCCAACTCCGGGACCTACAGCGTCAAGGGTGGACGGCTGCTGCTCAAGTTCAAGGACGAGGACGGCGAGTCCTTCGAACGCACGTACAAGATCAAGCTCGAAAGGGCCTCGCTGGCGCTCATCGACCCCGACTCGGGGAAACTGCTGGTCGACCTCATCCGCCAGTTCAGCCAGCCCGCGTCCGAGGCCCAGTCGGGCAAGGCGAAGGCGGCGGCCGTCAAGGACCTCGTCGACGACGGCGACAAGAAGGTCGACCCGGAGGCCGACAAGGCGCTCGCCTCGATCGAGTTCGGCGCCAAGGACGGCGCGTTCAAGCTCCGCCACCCGCCCGGCTGGCAGGCTCAGACGGGCGCCCGGCCCGACAACACGTATTCGTACATCCTGCTCGACAAGGACCCCGCCAAGATCACGGTCTACGCCGACACGACGGGCTCGCTGATCTCCGGCTCCGACTCGGCCAATCCCGGCGACTTCCCCGAAGGGAGCGAGTTCGCCCCCGTCCAGAAGGCCCACGAGCACTACGCCAAGACGGGCACGGAGGACCTCAGCGGCTATCAGGAGGGCAAGGCCGAGGTCTTCAAGGATTCGGGCCTCGGCGAGGGCCGGATGTCGGTCTTCACGGCGTCGGCCGGGATGTTCGGCGGCAAGCTGAAGGGCTACCACGTCACGCTGCTGCTGAAGGACCGCCGCGTCTCGGTCCTGGCGTACTGCCACGAAGAAGACTTCCCCAAGATGCGGCCGACGTTCCTGGCGGTCTGCCGCAGCCTCTCGCGGTGATCAGTCGGAGCCCGGCTCGCGGACGTGGAACTCCAGCTTCCAGCGGCGATCGTCGCGGGTGCTCAGGCACGAGAGTTCGAGCGTGCCGACCTCGTTGACGTGCGAGTGGAGCCGGACCGGGACCGTCGCGCCTTCGAGGTCCCCCTCGACCGCCAGGGCGGTCTCCAGGGGGGCCAGCTCCTGGATCTCCTCGGGATTCCATCGCTCGACGACGGTGCCCACGGCGTCGTCGCGGCGGGTCGTCGAGCTGAGGAAGCGGAAGACGGCGGGCTCGCCGACGACCAGCCCCAGGTCGGCGCCGGGCACGTCGGCTTGCGTCCCCTCCTCCATCCCCATCGGCACGACGCAGAGGGCCTTCACCGCCGGCGGGACGCCCGGCACGGCCGGCGCGGAGGTCTCCAGGCCGACGTAGTACGACCGCGCCACGCCGCCCCGGATCCGCACCCCGCGACCGCGACGGACCTGCCCGTAATAGGCGGCCCCCCGCGCGACGGCCAGGTCCAGGTCGTTCGAGCGCAGCTCGGGCACCGCCTTGCCGGCCCACTTCGAGAGGACTTCCAGGATTCGCTCGCGGAGCACGTCGGCCTTGAAGACGCCGCCGTTGAAGAGGACGGCCGACGGCAGGATCATCGCGCCCTCCGCGTGCAACGAGCCGGCCTGACGCCCCAGGAAGCGCGCCAGGTGGCGGGTGATCGCGGGGTCGGCCGCGTAGGGGAGGCCGATCTCGGTCAGGCCCACGCGGCGGCCTCGCAAGGGCTGATCGGTGGGCTCGCAGGAGGGCAGGAAGCCGTCGACGAGGACCTTGTTCAGCATCTCGCGGTCCAGCTCGGTCTTGAGCGAGCCGCCGATGACCTTCGAGCCCCGTCCCAGGATCGTGACGGCGGCGGACTTCTTCTTGATGTCGGCGAAGAGGGTCTCCTTGGCGGCCCGACAGGCGTGCCCGAGGGCCACGCGCTGGGCGGCGTCGAGGCCCTCCATGCCCTGGGGGAGCGTTCCGGCCACCGCATAAGCCAGCGCCAGGTCCATGTTGTCGCCGCCCAGGAGGATGTGCTCGCCGACGGCGAGCCGCGAGAGGGCGAGGTCGCCGTCCTCCTCGGTCACGGCGATGAGCGTGAAGTCGGTCGTGCCGCCGCCGACGTCGCAGACGAGGACCACGTCGCCGACCTTGACCTGCTTTCGCCACCTGTCGCCGGCCTCGGCGAGCCAGGCGTAGAAGGCGGCCTGCGGCTCCTCCAGCAGCGTCACGTTCGCCAGGCCGGCCTTGCCCGCCGCCTCGACGGTCAGCTCGCGGGCCACGGCGTCGAACGAGGCGGGGACGGTCAGGAGGACCTCCTGCTTCTCCAGTCGGTCCTCGGGCGACTTGTCCGCCACGCTCGCGTTCCAGGCGTCGCGGAGGTGCTCCAGGTAGGCGGCCGACGCCTCGACGGGCGAGACCTTGGCGACCTCGTCGGCCGCGGTCCAGGGCAACACGGCGGCGCGGCGGTCGACCCCGGCGTGCGAGAGCCAGCTCTTGGCCGAGCTGACCAGCCGGCCGGGGGATTTCGCCCCGTGGTCGCGCGCGAAGACGCCCACGGCGCGGTCGGCCCCGGCCTTCCAGGGGAGGTCGAGCGCGCCGGCGGGGAATTCCTTCGGGGCCGCCAGGTAGAGGAACGACGGCAGCAAGGGCCGGGGGGCGGCGTCGTTGAGGCCGACGACCTGCGGCACGGCGAGCTGCCGGATCGGCGTGGTCGCCGACGGGTCGCCGCCGGCCGCGGCCTCGGCGAAGGCCAACGAGGTGTTGGTGGTCCCCAGATCGACGCCGACGACGTAACGCGCCATGCCTTCGCTTCCCCCTCGTAGGACCGTCGTCGCCTCAGGGAATCTCGACCTCGGCCGGCGAGAGGACGGAGGAATCGTCCCTCGCGGCGGGCAGGACCGGCAGGTGGACCGAGCGGACCCGCCAGCCGTGGTGCTTCAGCACGCCCAGGAAGGGCGGCGAGCCGTCGACGTTGCCGATCAGGCGGACCGCGGCGGGGTCGAAGTCGGCGGGCACGCGCACCTGGGACTCTTCCAGGCCGTCGAGGATCGGCTCGATCGTCAAGTAGTCGTGAAGGGTCTTGCGGCAGCCGCGGTGGATGTCGCGGACGGCCGCGCCGATCTGGCCGTCGGTGTAGCCGTCGATGTCCTCTTCGAGGAAGTCCACCAGCCGGCCGTCACGTTGCAGGACCGCCAGGATCCGCAGGTCCGGCCCGGTCGGTCGGTCCGAGAAGAGGGGCTCGACCCGCGCCGCGAAATCGGCCTCGGTCAGGGTCCGCCAGAAGGTCCGAAGCGCTAGCCATAAGCGATTCAAGCGTGATCCCTCGCAACGACGGGGACGGCGGCGACGGGCGGGACGCCCGCGCCCCGGCGATTCCGCCGGGCGTCGTCGTCGCCGACCCGGCGGACGGACGATCTTAACATTCTACCGCGGTTGAGAAAACGCTCCGTCCCGCCCCGGAATCATTATGCTAGACTCATCGAATTGCGGATGGGTAAAAGCGTGCGGTAAGATGGAGTCGGGAACCCATGCGTTCCCGGGCGGTCCCCCGCATTCGAACGGGGCCGCCCCAGATTCCGACGCGGCGGACCGTCCCCAGCCGGCCTCGCTCGCGGCTCGGGACTTCGAGGCGGGATCAGGTCGAGGCGCGTCGCCGGAGGAGCTGTCGTCGTTATGAGCACATTCAGCACGCGTGACGAATCGGGCGTCCTGATCATCGCCTTCACCGATCCTTCCGGGCTCAACGACTTCCGGAACACGCCCCTGCGCGACGCGCTCTTCGAGTTCATCCAGACTCGCCAGGAGCCGCGGACCGCGCTGGACATGAGCAAGGTGGACTACCTCTCCAGCTCGGGCGTGGCCATACTCGTCGGCCTCAAGCGGCGGATCGAGACCCGCGAGGGCAAGATCGCCCTGTTCCAGCTCCAGCCCGCGGTGCACGACCTGCTCCAGGTCATGAAGCTCGACCGCTACTTCCTGATCGTCGCCGACGAGGCGAGCGCGGTCTCCCAGCTCCGCCCCACCCCCGTGGTGTAACCGTCCCCATCGCTGTCCTCGATTCCCTCGTCTTCCGAGACGCCCCATCCTCCCGGGCCGCATGAAGTCGGTGCGGCGGCATCGCCGAACAAGAGAGTCGTAAGCGAGTCGCGGCGGAGCGACGGGACCTTTCCCCCTCGATGAGCGGGGAGGCGTCCGGCCCTGCGGCGAGTCGCGCGTCTGTCCGTTCGGCCGGATGACCAACCGAATCACGGAGGGTGGCCCGAATGGGGCGTCGCCGCTCGGTCGCGAGACCGAGGGCCGCGCCCGAGGATCGGGCCGCTGGGGAAGGGAGTCTTCCATGGGAAGCACGCGGAGAGGGTCCAGCCGGTCCGCCACGGCCCGGCGCGGCCGGTTCCAGGGTCTCGAAATCCTGGAGGGCCGGCAGTTGATGGCGTCCAACATCGCGAGTTATCTCTCGCCGTACGTCCCGTCGGACCTGTACGTCCGGAACCCGGTGACCAACGAGAAGGAAGTCGTCTCCGCCGCTTCCCTCTATCGGATCCACGACGTGAACAACCCCCTCGACAGCAACGAGGGGAAGATCGTCAGCGGCAAGGACCGCTCCGGCAACGAGTGGACGATCACCGTCCACGGCCCGGGCAAGGTCATCGTCACCGACACGACCCCCAACGACGGGGCGCTCGACGACGACATCGCCACGATCCAGATCGTGGGCTCGAACATCAATTCGACCTACGTCACCGGCTCGACGGTCGCCTCGACGCGGGTCACGACCAGCGGCACGGTCCGGTTCAACCGCCTGATCGCCGCCGACGGCGTGCGCTCGATCCAGCTCAACGGCTTCGACCTGACGAGCATGGTAACGCCCGCGGTCTCCGACTCGACGGGCGTCTTCCTGCTCGGCGGGGCCCGGTCGCTCGAGTTCCACGACGTCATCGGCCTGTTCGACACCGCCGGCGACCCGACGCCCTACCAGATCCAGGTCGGCCAGGCGAACTACCCGTCGAAGGTCAAGACCTCGATCTACCTCGACTCGATCTACAACTCCGTCTACAACAGCGAGGACTCGACGATCCCGACCGGGCCGGTCACGACCCCGTGGGTCCAGTTCTCGGTCAACGGCGTCGTGCAGGACTTCAGCATCGTGTCGACGACCCAGTCGGCGGTCGCGCCGAACTACGTCACGGGGACGCAGCAGGGGACGGTCGAGGTCTGGAGCGGCGTGCCGATCTCGGGCCCGGCCCCGGGCGCCTACCAGTTCTTCTACAACGTCGTCGGCACCACCGGCCGGACCTCGCTGCAGGCCGTCGGCGTCGACAACCTCAAGGTCCGCGGCTCGGCCAAGAACTTCACGGCCCAGCGCGACACGACCCCCTTCACCACGTCGACGAGCGGCCTGACCCACCTCCGCCGCGCCGACTTCGGCGGCGTGGCCGACGGCGTCGCCCTGGACGTGAACGGGGCGATCGGCAAGCTGCGGTTCCGCCGCGGGCTCGGCGACCCGACCGGCGTCTTCACGGCGTCCACCCAGACGCCGTCGACCGACCAGAACTCCGACACGCAGACGATCCTGCTGCCGGCGACCAGCTACGGCATCCCCGCGGGGAGCACCGGCTACCCCGCGGCCGGCCTGCTGGGCGGGGCCGTCCGGGCCCGCCGCATCGGCTCGCTCAAGGCCCAGGCCGCCAACGTCTCGACGGTCACGGCCCAGAACCCCGACTTCGTCGCCCTGCGGCGGATCGGCTACCCGACCTACGCCGTCGCCCCGGGCTCGGCGATCACCAACTCGTCGATCACGACGACCGGCTCGATCGGCCAGGTCGGCGTGAACGGCAACCTGCTGAACAGCGAGATCGCGACGGGCTTCGACTACCAGGCGTATCGCCAGGGGTTGCAGGCCACCCGCAACGCCAGCCACATCTCCTCGTACCAGCAGCGGGGAGACCTGATCAACAGCGCCGTCTCGGCCTCGACGATCCCCAAGAACCACGACTACTCGACGGGCGCCACGTTCGGCAACGGCTCGATCACCGGGCACGTCACCGGCAAGGCGTACGACACCGGCGGCCGCAACGCGCTGGGGAACTTCGGCGCGGGCGTCTTCGCCCGCCGGAAGGTCGGCCGCCTGCCGATCGCCCCCTGATCACGAGGCCTCGAAAACGCACGCGAGGCGTCCCCGCCGCACCATCGGCCGGGACGCCTCGCTCGTTTCGAATCCGACCCCCTCGGCGAGCCGGGCTCACCAGCGGAAGAGGACGGTGCCCCAGTTCAGGCCCGAGCCGAAGCCCGAGGTGAGCATCAGGTCGCCGCTGTCGAGCTTGCCGGCGCGATTGATCTCGTCGAGCGCGATCGGCACGGAGCCCGCCGAGGTGTTGCCGTAGCGTTCCAGGTTCTTGAACACCGCGTCGCGGTGGAAGCCCAGGACGTCGCTGGCGGCGTGGATGATCCGCACGTTGGCCTGGTGCGGCACGAACCACTTGACGTCGCCGACGGTCTGGCCGGCGTGGCCCAGCACGGCCAGCGTGGAGTCGGCGAGGATCCGGACGGCCCACTTGAAGATGGCCCGGCCGTCCATGGTCAGGTAATGCAGCCCCTGCTCCACGGTCTCGATCGTCGGCGGCATGCGGCTGCCGCCCGCGGGGCGGGTCAGCAGGTCCGAGCCCGAGCCGTCCGAGCCGATCTGGTAGGCGAGCAGCCCCTGGTCCTTGGTCCCCGGCCCGAGCAGGACCGCGCCGGCGCCGTCGCCGAACAGCGGATAGCTCTTCTGGTCGCCGGGGTTGATCACCCGGCTGTTGCAGTCGCCGCCGATCACCAGGCAGCGCCGGCTGTTGCCGGTGGCCACGAATTGCGAGCCGATGACCAGGGCGAAGACGAAGCCGGCGCAGGCGGCCTGGATGTCGAAGCCCGCGCAGTTCAGCTTGAGGCGGTCCTGGACCAGGTTGGCGGTCGACGGGAAGGCCATGTCGGGCGTGAAGGTCGCCAGCACCAGCATGTCGACGTCGGCCGGGTCGCAGTCGGCGTTCTCCAGGCAGCGCGCGGCCGCCTCGACGCAGAGGTCGCTGGTCGCCTGGTGAGGCAGGGCGAAGCGGCGCTCGTGGATGCCCGTGCGGTTGACGATCCACTCGGGGTCGAAGCCCAGCGAATCCTGGAGGTCCAGGTTGCTGACGACCCGCTCCGGCACGTAGCTGCCGGTGCCGAGGATCTGGACGCCGGTGAGGGAACGCGTCCGGGGCGCGATGTGCGCCTGTCCGTTGCTCGACGTCGCGGGACGGGGCTCGGACACCGCCAATCGGACTCCGCCGATCTCACCATTGGTACCGGCCATACGGCTTCGTTTCTCTCAAGGATCGGTGCGACGGGACTTGGGGGGCATGGCACCGCCCCGGTCGCGAGAAGCAGAGGAATCGGCTCACGAGCGCCGGCACGCCTCGGTCCCCGGCCCAACTCACAGCGCCGATTTTGACGAGGGTGACTCAGGGAAGAACCAGAATATACTGGTTATCGGCATAACCGGCCAGACCAATGCGGAATTTGCCGACTGCGCCGAAGGCCGGAAATGGCCTTGGGAAGGGGTGTCGCGACGTGCCCGAACATGCAATCCGACTCCGCGCCGGGTGGGAGGCCCGCGACCCCGACGACGCCTCCGCGCCGCCCAGGCGCGTGAACCTGCCCATCGAATGGACCGACCTCTTCCGGCTTTCCGACGTCCCGTCGGTCCGACTTGAACTCGTCCGCCGGTTCGGCCGGCCGATCGGCCTGGACCCCGCCGGCCCGGGATCCCGGGGCCGTCTCGTCATCGAAGCGGGCGAGGGAATCCGGGCGATTCGGGTAAACGGGGAGATCGTGGCGTTTCGTTCGGACGCCCGCGGAAGACTCGTCGTCGACCTGCCGCCGCTGCAAACTCGGAACGCCGTGGCGATCGAGGTCGACCTCGCCGCGGCCCGACTTCAGCCGGGAGCCTGGGGCGAGGTCGCGATCGTCTTCGGCGACGTCGAGGCCGAGGCTGCGGACCCGGCTTGAGGGGCTTGGCGGGGCGAGTCGTCGCGGGGTACGATGGCCCGGTCGCTCGCCTGGATGTTCCGGCTTCCTCCGACCCTCACAGGGCCGAGCCGCCCCATGATCGACCCACGAATCGACTACCTGAAAACCTATCGGTTATGCCGCCTCGGCTTCTTCCTGCTGGCGGCCGGGCTGATCCCCGCCTGCTTCCTGGAAATCTGCTGGTTCGTCGGCATGCTCGGCGACCTGCGGTTCCTCTTCTTCTGGATTGAGCGATCCGGCCTGGCGCGGCTGGTCGCCACGTTGACCCCCTGGGCGACCCTCGCCGGGGCCTCGGTCCTCTGGGGCGTCTGGGACGTCCGGAGTTGGCACCGTCGGGCCGGCCTGCTGATGACGATGTGCCTGGTCGACGTCGCCTGCTGGTTTTTGGACCAGGGCGACCCCCAGATGCACGGCGAGCACGCCTGGTTCCGACTCCAGCTCGGCGCGGCCCTGGGCTGGGCCGAGTTCGCGCTGCTGGCGAGCCTGTCCGGCGACATGCTGGCCCACCTCGGCGTCGAGCAGGCGGAGGAATCGGCCAACTCGACGCGGTCGCTGGCGGCCACGGGCGCGGTGGTCTGGCTGCTGCTCTTCTGCGAGACGGCCGACCTTCAAGGGGGCTGGCCCCTGCAGCGCAATCCCCGCGTCTCGCCGTCGGCTCAACTGCTCTGGATGGGTAAGGAGCTAATCCAGACCATCTGCCTGATCCAGGTCACGGCGCTGGTCGTCGCCGCGGTCCGCCGCCTCAACGGCGAACTCCGTCGGATAGCGGACGAGGAGCAAGTCGCGCCCGATGGTTCGGGGCAAAATCTCGCCGGCGCGGCCGACCCGTTCGCCGGGCCGGAATTCCAGGCCGACGCCCGAGCATCGAGATGACCGGCGACGGCCGGCCCGTCAGGAGCGGACGTGGGCCGTCGACTCGCCGCCGGCGATCAGCTCGCGGAGCGACTTGGGGAGGGGGAAATGGACGTCCTCCTCGCGGACGACGGCCTCGTCGATCGTCGCCCCGCAGGTCCGCTGAAGGTACTCGACGCACTCCTGCACGACGTTCTCGGGGGCGCTCGCGCCGGCCGTGATCAGGACGGTGTCGACCCCGTCGAACCAGGACGCCTGGATCTCGGCGACGCCGTCGATCAGGTGCGACGGAATGCCCATCGACAGGGCGATCTCGGCGAGGCGGCGGCTGTTCGAGCTGTTCTGGCTCCCCAGGACGATGACGACGTCGGCCCGCGCGGCCAGCTCGCGGACGGCCACCTGGCGATTCTGCGTCGCGTAGCAGATGTCGTCCTTCGGGGGATTGTTGATGCTCGGGAACTTGGCCCGGAGAGCGGCGATCACGATGTTGGCGTCGTCGACGCTGAGGGTGGTCTGGGTGAGGTAGGCGACCTTTTCGGGGTCGGGAAGCTCCAGGCGCTCGACGTCCTCGGCGGTCTCGACGAGCACCATCTGCTCGGGGGCCTCGCCCATCGTGCCGATGACCTCGTCGTGCCCCTCGTGGCCGATCAGGACGATGGTGTATCCGGCCTTGGCGTACTTGATCGCCTCCAGGTGGACCTTCGTCACCAGGGGGCAGGTGGCATCAATCGCCAGCAGGCGGCGGGCCTTCGCCTGGCGGCGGATCTCGGGCGAGACGCCGTGGGCGCTGTAGAGCAGCGGCGAGCCCTCGGGCACCTCGTCGAGCGACTCCACGAAGACGGTCCCCTCGCGGGAGAACCGGTCGACCACGTACTTGTTGTGGACGATCTCGTGATAGACGTACACCGGCGCCCCGAAGAATCCGAGCGCCCGTTCCAGGCATTCGATCGCCATGTTCACCCCCGCGCAGAAGCCTCGGGGATTGGCCAGGAGGATTTTCATCGGGGGGCAGGCTCCTCGTCGCGGTCGGTTGTCATCGGCCCTCATCCTACAGGACAAAGTCGGCTCCCGGGAAGGCGGATCGGAGGGGGGGCCCCTCGCCGCCTTCGAAGTTCGCGTCCTCAGCGTCGGAGGTGCGGTTGCGGCTCGTCGCCGACTCCGCCCGTCGCGCCACGGATCAGTTTCACGAGCAGCTCTCGCAGGCAGACGGCCTCGGGGGGGTCGAACCGCGAGGCGCCGAGACTGTAGACCGTCCGGGACGCTCGCCTCCGGTGCTTCGGGGCGTAGGTAAGGAGGTCTTCCTCCCGGCCGGCGTCCAGGGGCGATTCCCCGCCCGGCTGATCGAAGCAGGAGAGGCCGACGTGCCCGAGGCGAGGCGTTCGATGGATGCTGTACAGACCTCGAATCGCTTCGACGTCCCCGGACTGGAGGGTCCGATCGACCTCCTCCGTCATCTTCCGTTCCGACGACGGCCACCCGAACACGGTGCAAAATGGTAAGCCGGACAGCGGGGTTTCGGACGTCGTTTCCGACGGGATCGCCTGGGCCTTGAGGATATCAACCACGCGGATTTCCCAATCCTCCCAGGCCGCATAGCGCCGCAGTTCCGATGTGCCCAGAGCGGGCACCAGCGTGTAGACGATCACCTCATCTGCCATGGAACCTCCCCGTCCTACGGTCGCGACTTTCAGACACGGATCGACCGACCTGGCCCGCGCATCCGACGTACGCAGTCTGACATTTCAACGCCTGAGGTCCGAAGCCGGCTCGTCGCCGACGCCGTTGGATGCGCACCGAACCTGCTGGTCCAGCATCTCCCTCAGACGGGTCGTTTCGTCGTCGATGCTATAGGTCGTGATCGTGTATCGCGTCCGGGCGCGATCCTTTCGGGCTCCCGGGGGCAGGCAGAGGAAGTCCTCCTCGCGCCCCGGCTGGATGAACGAGTCGTCGGTCGGCAATTCCAGGAAGCTCAAGCTGCAGAAGGCGACGCGAGGGACGTGCCAATTCGCCATGAGTCGACGGATCGCCTCGACGTCCTCCTCCCGCAGCGTGCGATCGACGTCCGCCATCGTCTCCGGGTCCGACGAGGGCCAGCCGAACACGCCGTAGATCCCCGGCGGGGCCCAGTCGAGGAACCTCTCCGGGATCGGCCTGTCCAGTACGTCGACGAACCGGATCTGCCACCCTTCCCAGTCGGCATACCGCTGCAGCTCCGGCAGTCGCAAAGCGCGCGTCGCGGAGTAGATCGATATCGCGTGGGTCATGCCGCCCCCGGGGGCCGAAGTTCGCGAACGAGCGGAAGTGATGAGCTTCCAGAGTCGCTCGCGGTTCGGGACGCGACAAGCGTTTTCCGCTTCGTTCACCGGGAAAGCACAGCCCGCGCGACGGGGGCGCGACCGACTTCACGATCCGTCGCGCGCTCGTCCCCTCGCATCTCCACGACCTCAAAGCGCGAACAAGAGACCCGCCCGGTGGGCGAGAACAGCCTGTGTTTGCGTCGATTGCAGACGAGCAACGGCCTGAGTGGGTAAGGTCATGAAGCTTCTCATCGGGCCTGGTTGACCGATCTCATGGGCTTCTCTTGAAACGAATCATCCCCTCGGGAGCGAGTCATGCCCGCACAATCGGGACGCAGAACGTCGATCGCCGAGTTCATGATGCTGACCGGGGGGATCGGCTCATCGCTCGGCTGTTGGCTTTATTTCTTCCGTTCCATCAAGCCTCGCTTCGCCGACGAATGGCCGCCGTGGATCGCGTACCAGGCCATGGGGGCGACTTACCTTCTCTTGCCGCTGAGCCTCACGCTGCTCGCGTGTTCCATGAAGCGCTCCAGGCGTCGGATGAGTTCGCATCCGGCCGCAGCGCTCGGGCTCACGGCATTTTTTGTCGGGGCCGTCAACGGACTGCTGGTTGTGATGCGTCTCCCTTACGCGAACCTGGCTCAGCCTTACGAGATCGAGGTTTTGGTCCAGGGGTATAGCGCCTGGGTGGCACAGCAGACCGCCATGGCGGCTTCGACCAACGCTTTTATCCAGGCTGTGAGCGGCCGACTCCGGAGGCCGCGAGCGTGGCTCGACGTCTCGGTATGGGCATTGGGCGTCTGCTGGGTGGTTGTAGCCCTCGCACCCCAATTCCTCTTCTTCCTTTAGCTTCTCAGCGCCTGCATCGATCCGCGACCTGAATCGACACCTCGCTGGACCCACCGCTCCCAGGCGTCGAGGCTCGGGAATGGGGTGAAATGTCGACCCTTCAGGATCATCACCGGCTGCGGGCGCTAAAATCGATTTCCGTTTCGTCGACCTGGAAAGCACATCCCTCGCGACCGGGCGCGGCCGACGCCGCGATCCGTCACGCCGCTTGTCCCCCCGCGGATCGGTCTGCTAGACTTCCGACTGACGGACGGACTCGCCTGACGCCGAGACTGGGGTGGGCCTGATGAGCTCGGAAGAGGTGCAGGAATGCGACGCCGGCGAGACCGGCGCGCTGATCAAGGCGATGGCCGGGCGGATCTGGGAAGGATCGACGCCCTCCTCGCCCGTGCGGCTGGTCGGCGTGCGTTCCCGGGGCGTGCCGCTGGCCGAGCGGCTGGCGGCCGAGGCGGTCGCCGGGGGCGCGGTCGGGGCCGTCGACATCACGCTCTATCGCGACGACCTCGACCAGGCCCGGCGCTGGCCTGTGCTCCGCGGCACGGAGATTCCGTTCGACGTGGACGGGGCCGACGTCGTACTGGTCGACGACGTGCTGTTCACCGGCCGGACGATCCGCGCGGCCATCGACGCCATCTGCGACCTGGGCCGGCCGGCGCGGATCCGCCTGGCCGTCCTGGTCGACCGCGGCTGGCGCGAGCTGCCCATCCAGCCCGACGTCGTCGGCCTGAAGCTCAAGACCGATCGCTGCGACCGCGTCCGGGTCCGCCTCCGACCGATCGACCCGGTCGAGGAGATCGTCCGGATCCCGGCGGCCCCCCGCCTCTCCCCTTCCTGAGAGGAGCCCTCGCGTGTCGACCGCAACGCCCGCCGCAGCCAGCCCGCGGATCCCCCCCGCCGACGCCCCCGGGTCCGACCCCGCGCCGACGGCCTGGACCCGCAAGCACCTGCTCGGCCTCGAAGACCTCTCGCGCGAGGAGATGACGGCCGTCCTCGACACCGCCGAGTCGTTCTCGGAGATCTCCAAGCGGAGTCGCAAGAAGGTCCCCGCGCTCCAGGGGCGGATCGTCTTCAACCTCTTCTTCGAGAACTCGACCCGGACCCGCACGAGCTTCAGCCTGGCCGCCAAGCGGCTCTCGGCCGACACCCAGGACTTCACCGCGAGCGTCTCCAGCCTCTCCAAGGGCGAGACCTTCATCGACACCGCCAAGAACATCGAGGCCATGGGCTGCGACGTGATGGTCGTCCGCCACCCGACCCCGGGCGCGCCCCACCTGCTCTCGCAGCACGTCTCGTCCTCGATCATCAACGCCGGCGACGGTGCCCACGAGCACCCCACGCAAGGGCTGCTCGACCTGATGACGATCCGCCGGGCCAAGGGGAAGATCGAGGGCCTGACCGTGGCCCTGCTGGGCGACATCGCCCACTCCCGCGTCGCCCGGTCGAACATCTGGGGCTTGCTCAAGTTCGGCGCCAAGGTCATCCTCTGCGGTCCGCCGACGCTCGTCCCCCGGTCGATGGAACGCCTCGGCTGCGAGGTCGCCTACCGGCTCGAAGACGTCTTGCCGCGGTGCGACGTCATCAACGTCCTGCGGATCCAGTTCGAGCGCCAGCAGGGCGGGATGTTCCCCTCGGTCGGCGAATACTCGCAGTTCTACATGATGACCCAGGAACGGGTCCGCAAGGCCAAGCCCGACCTGCTGATCCTGGCCCCCGGGCCGATCAACCGGGGCGTCGAGCTGACCCCCGAGGTCGCCGACGGCAAGCACTCGGCGATCCTCGACCAGGTCACCAACGGCCTGGCCGTCCGCATGGCCGTGCTCTACCTGGTCAGCGGCAAGATGCCGGCCGGCGAGTAAACGACTCCCTTTCCCACAAGGCCCCGCTCCACGAGGACTCTCGCCTTGCCGACCATCCAGATCACCGGCGGAAGGATCATCGACCCCTCCCAGAATCTCGACCAGGTCGGCGACCTCTGGATCAGCCGCGGCCGGATCCTGCCCAGCGGCGGCGGCAACGAGGAGGCCGAGATCGTCGTCGACGCGCGGGGCCTGATCGTCTGCCCCGGCCTGATCGACGTCCACGTCCACCTCCGCGAGCCCGGCAACGAGGAGGACGAGACGATCGCCACAGGCGCGGCCGCCGCGCTCGCGGGGGGCGTCACCTCGGTCGCCTGCATGCCGAACACGATCCCGCCGATCGACACCCAGGCGGCGGCCGAATTCGTGGTGCTCCAGGGCCGGCGGGCCAAGCAGGCCAACGTCTTCCCCGTCGGGGCCGTGAGCAAGGGCCGCAAGGGCGAGGAGCTGGCCGGGCTGGGGCAGCTCGTGGCCGGCGGCGCGGTGGCCTTCACCGACGACGGCTCACCGGTCTCCAACGCCGGCCTGATGCGGCGGGCGCTCGAATACTCGAAGATGTTCGACCTGGTCATCATGCAGCATTGCCAGGTCATGGAGCTGACCGCCGGCGGCGTGATGAACGAGGGCTTCGAGTCGATGCGGCTGGGCCTGGGCGGGATGCCCGCCGCCGCCGAGGACATCATGGTCGCCCGCGACATCCGCCTCGCCGAGATCACCGGCGGCCGGCTCCACATCCAGCACATCTCCACCGCCCGGGCCGTCGAGCTGGTCCGCGAGGGCAAGCGCCGGGGGATCCGGGTCACGGCCGAGGCCTGCCCCCATCACTTCAGCCTGACCGACGAACGGCTGCGGAGCTTCGACTCCAACTACAAGATGAACCCCCCGCTCCGCACGGCCGAGGACGTCGCCGCCGTGATCGAGGGGCTCAAGGACGGCGCGATCGAGATCCTCTGCACCGACCACGCCCCCCACGCCCGCGAGAAGAAGATGCGCGAGCTGGACCAGGCCCCGTTCGGGATCGTCGGCCTGGAGACGCTGCTGCCGATCACCGTCACCCACCTGATCGAGCCCGGCCACCTCAGCTGGTCCGAGGCGATCCGCAAGATGACGATCAACGCGGCCAACCTGCTGGGCCTCTCCAAGGGGACGCTCCGCCCCGGGGCCGACGCCGACGTGACCATCATCGACCCCTCGACCTCCTGGACGATCGACGCGTCCCAGTTTCGCAGCAAGAGCCGGAACACCCCCTACGACGGCTGGGAGGTCCGCGGCCGCGCCCACACCGTGGTCGTCCACGGCGAGGTCCGCTACACCCTGGGCGGCATCGTCCAGGAGACCCCCGCCGGGGCGTCGCCCTCCTGACCGCACCGATCCGCGCAAGTCGCGGAGGATCCGCGACTTGAAAGCACGCCCCGCGCCCGTAGACTGATTAAGGGTCTTTGATCGAACGGCGTTACGGGTGCGCGCGTCCATGCGATGGCTGATCGACGGGTATAACGTGATGCACGCGGCCGGCGTCGTCGACTCGAAAATGGGTCGGCACCAGTTCCGCGGCGCGCGCAAGCGGTTCCTCGACAGGCTGGCCGCCGCGCTCAAGGATCTCGCCGCCGAGACCACGATCGTCTTCGACGCCAACCAGCCGCCGGCGGACTTCCCGATCGAGTCGAACTACCGGGGCATGACCGTCATCTTCGCGGTCGCCGACGCCGACGCCGACTCCCGGATCGAGCGGATCCTCGCCCACCACTCGACGCCCAAGTCGCTCACGATCGTCTCCAACGACCGCGAGGTCCGCCAGTCGGCGACCCGCCGCAAGGCCCGCGCGATCAAGGCCGACGACTTCCTCGACCGGCTGCCGACCCTCGCCTACGAGGCTCGCCCGCCCGTCAAACCCGCCTCCGACCCCGAATCGTCCCGCGCCGCCCCCGCCCTCGACGACGCCGAGCGGGCCTACTGGCAGGAAGTCTTCGGAGCGATCGAGGTCGAGCCCGTCGACCGCGCGCCCCCCCGGCCCCGCAAGACGCCGACGAACGCCGCGCCGCCGGCCCCCGACCGCCGCCGGGTCGAGAAGCCGCGCGACCTGGTCGTCCGGGACGTCCCCAGCCTGCGTTCCGCCATGCTGACCGACGCCGACATCGCCGCGATCCGCCGCGAGATCGATCTGGAAGGATGAGCCGACCGTCGCCATCGGGCCGGCCCCCGGCGTCGGTTCCGGCGCCCGCGTCCCGGCCCCCCTTGGCGTCGAAGAAGCCGGCGCGGTACAAACGAGCGTATAAACGTCCGCTGGTGAACCCGGCGCTGGCCGCCGTTCCCGTCCTAACTTCTTGGTAACAGGGCCGTTTGGAATGAAGGTTCATGAGTATCAGGCCAAGGAACTTCTCGCCAAGGCCGGAGTCGCCGTGCCCGCCGGCATCGTCGTCACGACGGCCGCCGAGGCCGCCAAGGCGTACGAGGCGCTGGGAGGCGGCCTGGTCGTCGTGAAGGCCCAGGTGCACGCGGGCGGGCGCGGCAAGGGCGTCGCCGTCGGCCCCGAGGTCGACCGCGACGAGGCCCTGGCCATCGCCAGCGGCCACAAGCCCCGCCCCGACGGCATGGCCAAGGGCGTGCAACTCGTGAAGTCGGCCGCCGACGCCGAGAAGGCCGCCGCCGGCATGCTCGGCAAGACCCTGGTGACCTACCAGACCGGCCCCGAAGGCCAGGCCATCAAGAAGGTGCTCGTCACCGTCGGCCACGACATCGTCCGCGAGTTGTACCTGGGCGTCGCGATCGACCGCAACCTCAAGCGGCCCGTCGTCATGGCGTCGACCGAAGGCGGCGTCGAGATCGAGAAGGTCGCGCACGACACCCCCGAGAAGATCCTCCGCGAGCCGGTCGACGTCGGCCTCGGCCTCGCCGATTTCCAGGCCCGCAAGATCTGCAAGGCCCTGGGCCTCAGCGGGCCGACGGCCAAGAAGGGCGCGGTCTTCCTCAAGAACTTCGTCAAGTTCGTCATCGACAGCGACGCCTCGCTCGCCGAGATCAACCCCCTCATCGTCACCGACAAGGGCGACGTCCTGGCGCTCGACTGCAAGCTGAACTTCGACGACAACGCCCTGTTCCGCCACAAGGACCTGGCGGGCCTGATCGACGAGGACGAGGAGGATCCGGCCGAGCTTCGCGCCGGCCGCTCGGGCCTCTCGTACGTCAGCCTCGACGGCGACATCGCCTGCCTCGTCAACGGGGCCGGGCTGGCCATGAGCACGATGGACCTGATCAAGTACCACGGCGGCGAGCCGGCCAACTTCCTGGACGTCGGCGGCGGCGCCGACAAGAACCAGGTGCTGGAAGCCTTCCGCATCCTCCTCTCCTCGGACAAGGTCAACGCCGTCCTCGTCAACATCTTCGGCGGCATCATGCAGTGCGACATCATCGCCCAGGCGCTGCTGGCCGCGTACGACGAGATCGACTTCCGGGTCCCGCTGGTCGTCCGCCTCGAAGGGACGAACGCCGACATCGGCAAGGCGATGCTGGAGAAGAGCGGCCGCAAGATCATCACGGCCGACGGCCTGACCGACGCCGCCCAGAAGGTGGTCGCCGCCGCGAAGCAGCAGGCCGCCTGACCGCCGTCCCACCCCACACGACGCCCCCGGCGGCCCCCCCGATCGCCGGCTTCCTCCCGAACGCATCCACGGAATCGAATCCATGAGCATCCTGGTCGGAAAAGACACCCGCCTCATTTGCCAGGGGATCACCGGCAAGTCGGGCGGGTTCCACGCGGAGAAGTGCAAGGAATACGGCACGAACCTGGTCGGCGGCGTGACGCCCGGCCGCGGCGGCGAGACGGCCGTCGGCGGGCCGGTGTTCGACACCTGCCTCGAGGCCGTCGCGGCCACCGGCGCCAACGCCACGATGATCTTCGTCCCGCCCCCGGGCGCGGCCGACGCCATCATGGAGGCGGCCGACGCCGGCATCCCGGTGATCATCGCCATCACCGAGGGGATCCCCGTCGTCGACATGGCCCGCGCCGTGGCCTACCTCAAGACGTACCACCCCGAGGTCCGCCTGATCGGCCCCAACTGCCCCGGCGTGATCACGCCCGGCGAGTGCAAGATCGGCATCATGCCGGGCTATATCCACAAGCCGGGCCGGATCGGCGTCGTCAGCCGCTCGGGCACCCTCACCTACGAGGCCGTCTGGCAGCTCACGAACCTGGGCATCGGCCAGAGCACCTGCGTGGGCATCGGCGGCGACCCGGTCAACGGCACCAGCTTCGTCGACGTCCTGGCGATGTTCGAGGCCGATCCCGACACCGACGCCGTGCTCATGATGGGCGAGATCGGCGGCAACGCCGAGGAGCAGGCGGCCGAGTTCAAGGCCTCGGGCAAGTTCACCAAGCCGCTGGCGGCGTTCATCGCCGGCCAGACCGCCCCGCCGGGCAAGCGGATGGGCCACGCCGGCGCCATCATCTCGGGTGGGTCGGGCAAGGCGTCCGACAAGATCGCCGCGCTCGAAGGCGCGGGCATCCGCGTGGCCAAGAGCCCGGCCGACATGGGCCTGGCCCTCAAAGCGGCGATCGGCGCGTGAGCGCGGCGGTCCCCGGCGACGAACCCCGTCCGGACGCGGCCCCGCCCGGCAACCCCTGGCGGACCCTGGGCAAGCGTCCGGTCTACGAGAACCCCTGGATCCGCGTCCGCGAAGACGACGTGGTCCGCCCCGACGGCCAGCGCGGGATCTACGGCGTCGTCGAGTTCAAGAACCGGGCCGTGGGCGTCCTCCCCGTCGAGGACGACGGCTCGGTCTGGCTCGTCGGCCAGCATCGCTATCCCCAGGACGCCTATTCCTGGGAGATGCCCGAGGGGGGCTGCCCCGCCGACGAATCGCCCGAGGAGACGGCGATCCGCGAGCTCAAGGAGGAGACCGGCATCACCGCCGGCCGGCTCGAGCTGATCTCCACGAGCCACCTCTCGAACTCGGTCAGCGACGAGGTCGCCTACATCTACCGGGCGACCGGCCTGACCCAGGGCGAGAGCGAGCCCGAGGGCTCCGAGCAGCTCGTTGTGCGCCGGGTCGCCTGGGACGAGACCTGGCGGATGCTCCGGGAGGGCGAGATCACCGACGCGATGTCGGTCATCGCCATCCTGCACGAGGCGGTCCGTCGCCTGGGGGGGAAGGCCTGAACCCGCTTCCCTGCGGGTCGGGAGATCGAACCTTCGGCGGGTCCTCGGCTCAGCGGGCCGGGGCGGCGGGCGTGGGCGCCGGGTCGAGGTCCGGGAGCCGCCAGGCGGTCGGGACGTGCCGGCGGGTCGCGGCGCTCGGCGTCGGCGACGCGTCGGCCTGGGCGGCGGCCGGGCGGGCCGGGACTTCCAGGGCGTTGGTCGGGAAGTGCTTGCCGGGGCAGACGGTCGGCGTCGCGGCCATGTGGGAGTGGGTCTCCAGCCGGTCCTGCTCGATCGTGTATCGCTCGCTCAGGTAGGCCAGCAGCGCCTTGAGCGCGGCCTGCTGCCGGGGGGTCGGCGGGGCCTTCTCGAAGTCGCCGATCAGGCAGACGCCGATGCCGTACTCGTCGATGTCGGCGCGGCGGGCGTTGCGGCAATGGACGCCGTGCTTCTGGTTCACCCAGCGCTGCGAGACCTCGATCTGGCCGTCGCCGCTGCCCGTGCCGTTGCCGATCACGAAGTGGTAGCCGCAGCCGTCGAGGCCCAGCAGCTTGCGATGCTCGGCGTCGATGGCGTCGTACGATCCCGCCTCGGTCGCGCTGTGGTGGACGACCACGTACTTCCAGGGCCGGTCGGCCTTGTTGGGGAAGAACAGGTCGTCGGCCGCGTCGGTCGCGAAATACGTGCGGAGCGGGTCCTTCGCGCTGGCGCGGCGGACGACGCCCGTCGCCGACGTGGTGCGGAGGCTGCCGGAGCCGCCGGGGCTCATGCTAGTCGCTCCCGCCGCGGGGGCCGGGGCCGAGAGGTCCGGCGCCGAGGACTTGGGCTTCGACTCGATCGGCGGCCGCAGGCTGCGCGACCGGCTGCTCGTGGCGGCGGCCGGCGAGAGGTCGTCGAGCAGGGGCTCGTCGATCGTCGCCTTGGGCGGGGTCTCGGCGGCGGGGGCGCGACGCGACGTGGGCGACGAGCCGACCGACGAGGGGGGCGATTCCAGGGGCACGGACGAATCGAGACCGCCCCCGGGGGTGATGATGACCGGCTCGCGGGCGGAGCCGCCGGCGGGGCCCTCGCGGATGATCGCCGTGCCGGGCGAGGTCACGACGGAAGAGCCGCCGGAGCCGCAGTTGGTGCAGCCGGGGGCCGCCATGACGCGGGGCGCCGGCATGACCGGCCGCAGGACGGAACGACGGTGGTTGCATCCCGCCGCCAGCAGGGCGCCGACGGCCGCCGCCGCGAGGCAGGCTCGCTGGGCGCGCAGGGCGATCGGGGCCGAAAACACGTTGGCCATTGTCCTATCTCCTCGCCGGGCTGGTCATACGCTCGACATCCCGGGTCGAGCCTCGACCTCCACGAATCGCAAGAGCGATGCCGAACCATCGGCCGAAGCGATCGTGGCGAGGGACCAGAAATCCCGACTTCGACTGAAGTCTACACGCCGTTCGGCCGAAGGGCGGAAAACCCGCGCGTTTTTCGAGGATTTCCTCAAGTCCTCGAAGCCCCGGGGCGACTCCCGGCTTGTAAAAACGCCAAACGGTTGCAAGATTCATCATTCGTCGACTTGTCGAGGCGACGACCGCGACGCCTGGGCGGCCTGCGCCGGCCGTGCGGGTCCGGGGCCTCGCGCGGGTCGCGTCGACGACTCGGGACGCGCCGGCGCGGGCCCTCGACGCACGCACGCGCGGCCGGCCCGCTGGCGATCGCGGGCGGGAGACGGTATGCTCGTCGTTTCGATCGGTGCATCGGCCCCCGGCGTCGCGGCGGGCCGTTTTTCGTGGTCGGACGAGTCGAATCGAAGAGGTCGGGGCGCGTCCCGCGACGCGCCGGAGAGACATCGCCATGCCCGCGTACCACCCTCAGCGGATCGAGCCCAGGTGGCAGGCCTACTGGGAGCAGCATCAGACGTTCGCGACCCCCGACTTCGACCCCGATCGGCCCAAGCTCTACGTGCTCGACATGTTCCCCTACCCCAGCGGCGCGGGCCTTCACGTCGGCCACCCCGAGGGCTACACCGCCACCGACATCGTCTGCCGCTACAAGCGGATGCGCGGGTTCAACGTCCTGCACCCGATGGGCTGGGACGCCTTCGGCCTCCCGGCCGAGCAGTACGCCGTGCAGACCAACACCCACCCGCGGATCACCACCCAGGCGAACGTCGACAACTTCCGCCGCCAGATCAAGTCGCTGGGCTTCTCGTACGACTGGTCGCGCGAGATCGACACGACCTCGCCCGACTACTACAGGTGGACGCAGTGGATCTTCCTCAAGATCCACGACACCTGGTACGACCCCGAATTCGCCTGGACCGACTCGCAGGGCGCCCCGCGCAGAGGGAAGGGACGGCCGATCGCCGAGCTGCCCATCCCCCCCGGCGTCGACGCCCAGGCGTACCGCGATTCGAAGCGCCTGGCCTACCGCGCCGAGGTCCCCGTCAACTGGTGCCCGGCGCTCGGGACGGTGCTCGCGAACGAGGAGGTCATCGACGGCAAGAGCGAGCGCGGCGGCCACCCCGTCGTCCGCATGCCGCTGACCCAGTGGATGCTGCGGATCACCGCCTACGGCGACCGCCTCGTCGAGGACATCGAGCACGTCGACTGGCCCAAGCCCATCAAGGACATGCAGCGCAACTGGGTCGGCCGCAGCGAAGGGGCCGAGGTCGACTTCCCCATCCTCCTCGGCGACGCCCCCCCGCCCCGTCCCCCCGGCGCGTTCCCGGAGACGCCCGCCGAGGGGGTCATCCGGGTCTACACGACGCGGCCCGACACCCTCTTCGGCGCGACCTACATGGTGCTCGCCCCCGAGCACCCGCTGGTCGACCGGATCACCACGCCCGAGCGCCGGGAGGCCGTCGCGAAGTATCGCGAGCAGGCCCGGTTCAAGAGCGACCTCGACCGCACCGACCTGGCCAAGACCAAGACCGGCGTCGACACCGGCGGCCTCGCCGTCAATCCCGTCACCGGCGAGCCGATCCCCGTCTGGATCGCCGACTACGTGCTGATGGGCTACGGGACCGGCGCCATCATGGCCGTCCCGGCGCACGACGAGCGCGATTTCGAGTTCGCGAAGACGTTCGGCATCGCCATCCGCGCCGTCGTCGAGCCCCCGGCCTCCTGGCTCGCCGCCAACGCCGCCGAGGGGGCGGAAACCGGCGACGCCGCGAAGCTCCTGGAAGCCTACAAGGCCGACCCCGGCGCGTTCGCCGACGTCTTCCACGACGAGGGGGTCGCGATCCAGTCGCGGAATGAGACCTTCGTCCTCGAAGGCAAGCCGACGCCCGAGGCGAAGACGGCGATCACCGCCTGGCTCTCCGAGCGGGGGGTCGGCAAGAAGGCGGTCAACTACAAGCTGCGCGACTGGCTCTTCTCGCGCCAGCGTTACTGGGGCGAGCCCTTCCCGGTCGTGCTCGACGCCGACGACCGCGTGATCGCGCTCGGCGAGGACGAGCTGCCGGTGCTGCTCCCCGAGCTGGACGACTTCAAGCCGACCGGGAACCCCGAGCCGCCGCTCAGCAAGGCGAAGGACTGGGTCCGCTACTCCGAGACGTTCCGCCGCGAGACCAACACGATGCCCCAGTGGGCCGGCTCGTGCTGGTACTACCTCCGCTACATCGACCCCGCGAACGCCGAGCGGGCCTGGGATCCGGAGAAGGAGAAGCACTGGCTGCCGGTCGACCTGTACGTCGGCGGGGCCGAGCACGCGGTGCTCCACCTGCTCTACAGCCGCTTCTGGCACAAGGTCCTATTCGACCGCGGCCTGGTCAGCACGCCCGAACCCTTCCAGCGGCTGGTGAACCAGGGGATGATCCTGGGCGAGACCGAATACACCGGCTATCGCGATCCCTCGGGGGCGTGGATCCCGGCGACCGAGGTCGTGCACGCCGACGACGGGGTCTTCCGCAAGGGCGAGGCGACCCGCGCCCCGCTCGAAGTCGTGAAGCTCGAGGACGACAAGATCGTCAAGAAGGGCGAGGGGTTCGTCCTCAAGGAGGCCCCGGACGTCCGGGTCGACGCCCGCGCGCACAAGATGTCGAAGGCCCGGGGGAACGTCATCAACCCGGACGTCGTCGTCGCCGAGTACGGCGCCGACAGCCTGCGGCTCTACGAGATGTTCATGGGCCCGCTCGAAGCGGTGAAGCCCTGGAGCATGAACGGCGTCGAGGGGGTTTATCGCTTTTTGGGCCGGGCCTGGCGGATGATCGTCGACGCCGAGGCCGAGGACGTCCGGCTCGACGCCCGCGTCTGCGACGCCGAGCCGACGCCCGAGCAGGCCAAGCTGGTGGCCCGGACCGTGGCGGCCGTGGGCGAGCACTACGACGGCCTGCGGTTCAACACCGCCGTCAGCCGGCTGATGGAGTTCGTCAACGCCTTCACCGGCGCCGAGGTCCGCCCCAGGGCGGCGATGGAGACTTTCGTCCTCCTGCTCGCGCCGATGGCCCCGCACGTCGCCGAGGAGCTGTGGCAGGTCCTCGGACACGAGACGACGCTCGCCTACGAGCCCTGGCCGACGTTCGACCCGGCGCTGCTCAAGGACGACGAGGTCGAGATCCCGGTGCAGGTCATGGGCAAGCTCCGCGGCAAGGTCGTCGTCCCCGCCGACGCCGACGCCCAGGCGATCGAGACGATCGCGCGGGCCGACGAGCGGATCGCCGCCGTCCTCCAGGGCAAGACGGTCCGCAAGGTCGTCGTCGTGCCCGGGAAACTGATCAACTTCGTCGCGAATTGAGACCGAGGCCCCTCCACAACGTGCGAATGCGCTCCATCCTTCCCATGATGGGACTCCACGCGCCGGGGGCCCGATCCTTTCGACCCGGGAGCCTCGCGATGGACGACCTCGAAGGCGATTTCGACTGGGAGCTGTTCCCCGACGGAGAGCCGCGGCCCTGGACTTCGCGCAAGCGTAGGGCGGCCTACTGGCTGGGGTTGGGGCTGATCATGGCCCTCTGCTGGTACATCGATCCGAACGTGGCTGTCGTCGTGGCCTGCCTGGCGTTCTGGCGGCGGGATTTTCAGGCGGGTCGGCGGTTGACGCGAACGATCCCCGACCGGGCGGGCGGCTGGATCTGCGCGTTGTTCACCTTTGCGTGGGGTGCCTGGAAGGTCGCAGGCCTGGCATTCGCGCTGATGTTCGTGGCGGGGATGCTCGGAGGTCCGGCGAGAAAGGCCCATGGCCCGCCCCCGCCCGGCGTCTTTGCGTGCCTATTGATCATCTTCGGGAGCGTCCTCGCCTCGGCGGTGTTGACGGCGGCCGGGCTGGGGCTGGCGATGCGTTCCGGGATGCGGGTCTGGATCGGCGAAGGGATGAACCGGGCGCGAACGCTCCTGCTGGGCATGGTCGTCGTGGGCTTCACCTTATGCGGCATCGGGCCGATGAGCTTCTGGATGCAGGGCCGCTTCCCCCGGCCGAAGGATGTGGCTGAAGAGACCTCGATCGGGCTGGTCGTCTTCTTCGCCTGCCTGTTCGGCGGACCCATCCTCATCTTGCTAGCCGTCGACTGGTTCAGCGAGCGCGTCGTCGCCGCCCGCCCGGGCAAGTTCGGCCCGAAGGTTTCGAGCATCGGAAAAATGAACACTTGAAATGGACGACCGAACCCGATTTCCACGGCGGTCGGATTTTGCCTAACCAACGAAAAGGCCGGTATTTGCGTCGGCCTCAACGCGGATTTATGGGAAACGAGCGAACCCACAATGAACCCAGTTCGAACCCAACGGCGGAGATCCCGCGGACGGGCCGTGCCGGCTCAGTTCTCGTACAGGTCGTCGATGTTGAAGTCGGGCGGGATCTGGTTGACCTGGATCGAGTGGGTGCCGCCCTGCACGTAGCCCCGGCCGTCGCCGGCGATCGTGCGGCCGACGTGCTCGGGGTCGGCGGGGTCGTCGACGGGTGCGGGCCGAGGGGCCGGTGCGGGGACCACGGCGGGGTTCGGGACCGTGGGCGGCGTCGTCGCGGTCGGCTGGGGCGGGGCGGGCGTGGGATTCGGGGCCGGCGGCAGGGACGGCTGGGTCTTGGACAGGGACATCACCGGGCGCTGGGATTCCATCAGGTGGCCGCCGTCGAACCGCTCGCCGATGTAGTAGCGGCGGACGTCGGCGTTGTTGAGGATCTGCTCGCGGTTGCCGTAGGCGAAGACGCGGCCCTCGCGGATGACGTAGCAGCGGTCGGTGACTTCCAGGGTCTCGCGGAACTGGTGGTCGGTCAGCAGGATGCCGATGTGGTAGGTGTCGACCAGGTCGCGGATCTGCTCCTGGATCTCGCCGACCGTCTTGGGGTCGATGCCGGCGAAGGGCTCGTCGAGCATGATCAGCTTGGGATCGGTGATCAGCGACCGGGCGATCTCGGTGCGCCGGCGCTCGCCGCCCGAGACCATGTGGGCCTTGGTCTTGCGGATCTTGCCCAGCCCGAAGCGGTCGATCAGCTCGTTGAGCCGGTCCTTGCGCTGCTTTCGCGAGAGGTCGCTGCGGGTCTCCAGGATCGCCATCAGGTTCTGCTCGACGGTGAGCTGGCGGAAGACGCTGGAGTCCTGGGCGAGATAGCCCATCCCGGCGCGGGCGCGGAGGTACATCGGCAGTTTGGTGATGTCGCGGCCGTCGAACATGACGGAGCCGCCGTCGGCGTCGATGAGGCCGATGGTCATGCGGAAGCTGGTCGTCTTGCCGGCCCCGTTGGGCCCGAGGAGGCCGACGACCTCGCCCTGGTCGACGTCGAACTCGACGCCGTTGACGACCTGGCGACGGCCGTACCACTTCTCCAGGGCGCGGACTTCGAGCAGGGCCATCGTTCGATCCTCCGTGATCGCGTTACGCGGTGGGCTTCGGGACGGTCCGGGCGGCGGCTCGTCGTCAGCGGATCCAGCGCATCCGTTCGAAGTAGGGTCGGAACGGGATGCGGAGGTCGCGGCTGATCCGGACGTCGGGGCCGAACGGGACGCCGTGGGGCCAGTAGACGAAGAACGCCTTGCCGGTCACCAGGCTCCGCGGCACCTCCCACGACTTGCGGTCGACGGTGTCCCACGCCCGGTCGAACGAGTCCCAGCCCCGGCTGTCCTTGCTCCGGGGGCTGTTGTCGCCCATCATCATGAATCGGTCGTCGCCCAGCTCGTATTCCTCGCTGCGGACCCGCGCCAGGTTGGGGAACCGGGCGGGATCGGCGAGGAAATCGAACAGTTCGGACGGCCGCCGGGGCTCCCGACCTTCCCACACGGGGCCGTAGTCGGTGTAGCCCGGCGTCTGGGTATAGTAGATATCCCGTTTCAGGACAAGGTCGCTCGCGGAAACGACCGCGCCCCGCGCCGCCACCGCGGCCGGCGAGAGGTCGGCCGACGTCGGGACGGGGACCTCGTCGCCCAGGTCGAACTCGACCCCGTCGCCCCCCACCGTCCGCCCGTCCACCAGCAGCGTCAGGCGGTCGTCGACGTCGCCGAATTCGAGGCGATGCCGCCCCCGGCCGATCACCGTCGAGTCGAACTCGGCCAGGGTCTCGTCACGGCGCTGGAACTGGACCTTGCCCGTGGCGACGTCGATCGCGGCGTAGTAGGGCACGCCCGCCTTGACCAGTTCGAGCCGGACCTCGCCCTTGTCGGACTGGACGTCGAGGTCGACGGCGAGCGTCAGGTCGCCGACCCAGTGGGGCTGGAGCCAGGCGTTGCGGGTGTCGCCGCGGGTCTGGCTCAGGTCGGTGTTCTCGGCGGGGAGGTTCGTGTTGTACGAGTAGAAGTCGGTGATCAGAGTGGGCCGGGGCGGGCGGCCGGGCGCGCGGTCGTTCAGGAGCGATTCCCACTGCTCGGGCTCGGGGACGAGGTGCCGGTAGCGGAGGTCGGCCCAGTCCTCGGTCGCCTTCTCGCAGCGGTAGAGGCTCTTGCCGGGCTCGACGACGGCCCAGCCGGCGGCCTCGCCGTTCCACCGCCGCCACTCGGGGCGGTCGCGGAGCGTCCGGGGCTGGTGGGAGTCGTCGTAGACGGGGATCTGCATGCCGCGCAGGTGTTCCATCGGCTTGCGCTGGAGCTTGAAGTCGTCGGCTCCCGGGGGCTTGATGAAGAGGTCGCCGTGATGGATCCGGATCGTCTCGCCGGGGAGGCCGACCAGCCGCTTGATGTAGCTGACCTCGGGCTCCTCGGGGTAGCGGAAGACGACGACGTCGTACCGCTCGGGGGGCGAGGCGCCGGGCAGGAACGGCAGGTCGTAGGGGAACATCGAGACCAGGATCCGGTCCCCCTTGTAGCTCGGCGCGTCGTCGAGCCGGGTGGCCTGGTGGCGGCAGTTCACGCAGACGCCCGAGTAGACCGGCCGGAGCGGGAAGCCTCCCTCGACCTCCTCGGAGGCGTTGACCGAGAAGGTGAACCCGCACTGGGGGCAGACGACCTCCTTGTGGCGCCCCATGAGGGTGGGGGCCATGGAGCCGGTCGGGATGACGAACGCCTGGGCCTCGAAGCCGCGCACGACCAGGGCGGCGACCGCGGCGACGACGAGGGCTTCGAGCGTCTCGCGCAATCCGTCGCCGGTCCGGGGCGCGGCCGTCCGGCCGCGCGGGTCGGACACGGCCGGTCGCAGGGAATGGCCCGGGGGGTTCGTGGCGGCGGTCCGTCCCATGATGATTGGGTCTCTTCAACCGGTGGAGGGCGGGTTCCCTGGCAGGCCGCGGTCCGGGCGGGCCAGTCAGTGAATGTAACGAATCCGCCGCGGATCGGGAATCCAGTATAGGGACCGGCCGAACACCTCCAGGGCGACGACCCGGCCGGGCAGGTGGACCAGGAACGGCTTGCCCAGGAACAGCTCCCGGGGCACGACCGGGCCCTGCGTCCAGAATCGCGAGTCGTTCGACACCGGGCTGTTGTCGCCCAGGACGAAGTACTCGCCCTCGCCCAGCCGGTACGGCTCGAGAATCCCGTTGGGGCGGTGATGGGCGACGCCCAGCGAGCTGGTGTAGTGGACGTCGCGGTAGATCCGCAGCTCGGGGACGGCCACCGCGCCCCCGCGTACGCCGATCGATACGGGCGACTCGTCGTTCCAGGGCGAGTCCGTGGGGTCGTCGTAATCGAGCGGCTCGAACAGGAGCGAACCGTCGATCGCGACCAGCAGCCGGCCGTCGAACAACGACGCCTCGATCGTCCGCAGGCCGTCGCCTCCCGCGGCGGCGGCCAGGGGATTGGCGAGCAGGAAGGTCTTCCGGGGCATGCCGTTGCGCAGGACTTCGACGGGATCTTCCGTGCGGGTCGGGATACGGACGATGAAACGATCGCCGCCCGAGCGGAGGCTCAGGGCCAACGAGTCGACGCCCGGCCCCACCCGAACGCGGGCCTCCAGGCCGACGTCGCGCACGGCGTTGTCGGAACGGCCCTCACCGCCGTTGTAGCCATAGTAGTCGCGGATCGGGGCGTAGCGGTTGAGGGACGGGTCCCAGTTGCGGTAGACCAGCCAGTCGTCGGCGTCAGCCGCGCCGGCGACGGGCTCGTGGCGGAAGCCGTCCGGCCCCTGACTCCAGCCGCTGGGCTCGGCGTGCAGCGAAGCGCCCCGTCGGAACGCCCAGCGCGGGAAGCGCTCGGAGTCGGCCGGCGGATAGCGGCCGTCGTGGACGAGCATCCGCATGCCGCGGACGTCCTCCAGGTTCTTGCGCGCGACCACGCCGTCGACCCAGACGTCCCCCTTGGCCACCCGGATCGACTCGCCGGGAAGGCCCACCACGCGCTTGACGTACGCCTGCGACGGGTCGCCGGGGTAGTGGAAGACGGCGACCTCCCAGCGCTCGGGGGCGCGGAAGTCGTACAGGAACTTCTGGACCAGCACGCGGTCGCCGTTGCAGGGGACGACCGGCTCGTCGTCGAAGCCGGCGCGGCCGCAGTTGGGGCAGACGGGCCGGGCGGGCGGGGCCTCCTCGTCGAGGCCGACGTCGAAGGGATACTTGCAGTTCGGGCAGGTCAGCTCGCGGTGATGGCCCAGCAGGGTGGGCGCCATCGACCCGGTGGGGACGACGTAGGCCTCGGCCGAGAAGGTCCGGAAGAGCAGGACGCCGATGCAGAGGGCCACCAGCAGCTCCACCGTCTGGCGGGCGACCCCGGCCGCGGGCGGGTCGTCGCCCTCGGCGGGCTCGGGCATCGGCGACGGCGGGAGCGTGTCCATGGCTGATCGTCCGCTATCGGGTTCGGGCGCCGGGCTCGACCGCGGGCGCCGAGGGGACGCGGAGCACGCTCGGTCCGGGGCTCAATCCTCGGAATCGTCGAGGACCGACAGGAAGGCTTCCTGCGAGATCTCGACGTTCCCCACCTGCTTCATACGCTTCTTGCCCTCTTTTTGCTTTTCCAGGAGCTTCCGCTTTCGCGAAATGTCGCCGCCGTAGCACTTGGCGGTGACGTTCTTCCGCAGCGCCGAGATGGTCTCGCGGGCCACGACCCGGCTGCCGATGGCGGCCTGGATGGCCACCTCGAACTGGTGGCGGTCGATCTCGGCCCGCAGCTTCTTGACCAGCTTCCGGCCGCGACGGTCGGCGTGCGCCCGGTGGACGACGATCGAGAGGGCGTCGACCTTCTGGCCGGCGACCAGAATGTCGAGCCGGCAGAGGTCGTCGGCGTGGAAGCCGATCAACTCGTAGTCCATCGTCCCGTAGCCGCGGGTCGCGCTCTTGAGCTTGTCGTAGAGGTCGTAGATCATCTCGGCGAGCGGCAGCTCGTACGTCAGGATCGCCCGCGCGCTCGAGAGATATTCGGTCTTGATGTAGGTGCCGCGGCGATCCTCGCATAGCTGCATGATCGCGCCGATGGCGTCGGTCGGCAGGATGAAGTTGATCTTGGCGATGGGCTCGCGGAACTCCTCGATCTCGCCGGGGTCCGGGATCCGGGTCGGGTTCGAGATGTGGAGCGTCTCGCCCTTCTTGGTCAGGATCTCGTAGGTCACGTTGGGCGCGGTCTGGACGAGGGCGAGGTTGCTCTCGCGTTCCAGCCGCTGCTGGACGATCTCCATGTGGAGCATGCCCAGGAAGCCGCAGCGGAAGCCGAAGCCGAGGGCGTCCGACGTCTCGGGCTCGAACGTGAAGCTGCTGTCGTTGAGGGCGAGCTTCTGGAGCGCGGTGCGGAGGTCGTCGAACTGGTTGTGCGAGGCCGGGAAGAGGCCGCAGAAGACGACCTGCACGGGCTCCTGGTAGCCCGGGAGGCTCTCCGTCGCCGGGTTGGGGACCTGGGTGACGGTGTCGCCGACGCGGACGTCGGAGAGCTTCTTGATGTTGGCGACGACGTAGCCGACCTGGCCGACCCCCAGCTCGTCGCAGGCGATCTCGCGGGGTCGGAACCGGCCCAGGCCGATGACCTCGAAGTCGGTCCCCTCGGCCATCAGGCGGATCTTCTGGCCCACCTTGAGCACGCCGTCGACGACCCGGACGTAGACGACGACGCCCTGGAAGTCGCTGAACTTCGAGTCGAAGATGAGGGCCCGCAGGGGCTTGGACGGATCGCCCGAGGGCGGCGGCACGCGCTCGATGATGGCCCGGAAGAGGTCGGGGACGCCGGCCCCGGTCTTGCCGCTGACCGAGAGGACCTCGCTGGGGTCGATCCCCAGCGTGGTCATGATCTCTTCCTTGATCTCGTCGGGCCGGGCCGCCTGCATGTCGATCTTGTTGAGCGCGGGGACGATCGTCAGGTCGTTGCCCACCGCGAGGTAGGCGTTGGCGACCGTCTGGGCCTGGACGCCCTGGGTGGCGTCGACGAGGAGGATGGCGCCCTCGCAGGCGGCGAGGCTCCGCGAGACCTCGTAGTGGAAGTCGACGTGCCCGGGGGTGTCGATCAGGTTCAGCTCGTAGTTGCGGCCGTCGAGGACGTAGTTGATCGCCACGGCGCGGGCCTTGATGGTGATCCCCCGCTCCCGCTCCAGGTCCATGTCGTCGAGGAGTTGCTCGCGGAACTCGCGCTGGCTGATGGCCCCCGACTGCAAAAGGAGCTGGTCGGCCAGGGTGCTCTTGCCGTGGTCGATGTGGGCGACGATGGAGAAATTGCGGATGTACTTGGGATCGAAGGCCATAGGTCAGGTCCGATGACGTGGATCGGTCGTCCCGAACGCGATGTGCGTCGGTCTTCGTCGTCCATGCGGAGCGGAGAGGGGGTCGTCGCGGCGGAGCGCCTTCGCGGCCGTTCGAGGAGGTTTCGGCGAGCGGCCCTCGCCGCGTCCGGGGGTGGTTTCGGAGTCTCGACCCCTTGCGACGTGGATCGTTCCGGTAGAGGGCCCTCTCGTGAATGATTATATTGGGTGGACGGCGTGGCGAGAAGTCGGCTTATGCGGACTCCCCCGGAACGTCGCCCCGGTTCCGGCGCCCGTCAGGCCTGCTCTCCGTCGAATCGGGCGGGCCGCCGGGGGCCATTTCTCTAGCAGGTGCGGCCATGAAATGCGTCTCGGCCCTCTCCACGGCCCGGAGCGCCAGCACGGCGTTCCACCAGATCCTCGAGCGCCTGGACGCCGAGCCGGGCTCGGACGCCGACCCCGATCCGGCCGACCTGACCCTGATCTTCAGCTCGCGGCACCACGCCGCCGTGCTTGGCAAGCTCTCGCAGGCGTTCCTCGAGCAGGGCCGCACCCGGCACGTCCTGGGCTGCACCGGCGAGTCGATCGTCGGCGACGAGCAGGAGGTCGAAAACAAGCCGGCGCTCGCCGTCTGGTCGCTGCACCACTCGGCCGCCGAGATCCAGGCCGTGCGGTTCGACCCCGGCGGCGGCTCGCTCAGGCAGTCGCTGGCGTCGCTTGAAAAGCCTTCCGAGTCGACCCTGATCCTCTTAGCCGACCCCTTCACGTTCGGCGTCAACGACCTCCTCAAGATCGCCAACGAGGACCTCGTCGGGCTGAAGATCCTGGGCGGGATGGCCAGCGCGGGCAACGAGCCCGGCTCGAACCGGCTCCTGCTCGACGGCGAGGCGTTCACCGACGGCGCCGTCGCGCTGAGGATCTCGGGGCCGATCGCCGTCCGGACGGTCGTCAGCCAGGGCTGCCGGCCCATCGGCCGCACCCTGCTCGTCACCAAGGCCGAGCAGAACATCATCCGCGAGCTGGGCCGCCGTCCGGCCCTGGAGGCGCTCCGCGAAATCTTCCGCGACCTGCCCGAGGAGGACGTCGACAAGGTGAAGGAAGGCC
The DNA here is from genome assembly GCF_029589435.1 of Paludisphaera mucosa. Lineage (NCBI taxonomy): Bacteria > Pseudomonadati > Planctomycetota > Planctomycetia > Isosphaerales > Isosphaeraceae > Paludisphaera > Paludisphaera mucosa. The sequence goes on from NZ_JARRAG010000002.1 coordinate 3,053,739, forward strand.
TGCACATCGGCCGGGTCATCAACGAGTACCAGGAGTCGTTCCACCGCGGCGACTTCCTCGTCCGCAACGTCGTGGGGGCGGAGGAGTCGGGAGCGATCCAGATCAACGACCTGATCCGCGTCGGCCAGACCGTCCAGTTCCACGTCCGCGACGCCGAGACCGCCGACGAGGACCTGCGCGAGAGCCTCGCCCGCCGGCCCAAGGGGGACGAGGGGGGGACGGTCCCGGTGGGGGCCCTGCTCTTCTCGTGCAACGGCCGGGGCACGCGGCTGTTCGACGTGCCGAACCACGACGTCGCGACGATCCGCGAGGTCCTCGGCCCGATCCCGGTCGCGGGCTTCTTCGCCATGGGCGAGCTGGGCCCGATCGGCGGCCAGAACTTCATGCACGGCTTCACCGCCAGCGTCGCCGTGTTCGAGCAGCCCGTCGCCTGAACCCGTCCTGGCGATTCGTCATCGCGGACGAGAACCCTCGACGATCGGCGGGGTCCACCCCGCAGGGGGGGAAAGCGGACTCAGCGGTACCGGGCCCCAGGGATGCGCCGCAGCCTGCTCGAATTCGCGCGACAGGAATTCGTGCCATCGCGCCATCCTCAAACTCGCAGGATTCCACTCGGCTTCTTCCCGAAACCCCTTCGCGAGGACCGCATGGCCCCCGGCGACCGCACGGTAATTGGCGGATCGCCCCGCGGTAATTCGCTTCCACCGATCGGTGGCGACGAAGATGACGATGGCCGCCACCTCGACGGCGAGGACCATGCGAAAAACGGTGATCCGAACGCGAATCCGGCGCATCCATCCCCCCCTCGCGAAGTCCGAACGGAGGCGTAAGCGTAGCCATCCGATCGTACCCTCGGACGGGCCTCTGCGCCACCGGCGGACCGCGCCGGCCCTTGCCGACCCCGGTCGATTCTGCCATGATCGACCGGCCTGGCGGCCCCGCCCCGCGACCCGGGGCGACGCGGCCCCCGGCCGAGATCCAGCGTCCCGGGCGCGCGACCCCAAGTCGCCGCGGCGGGCGGTCACCACGAGTCCACGTCAGGAGAGAGTTTCATGGCGAGCCCGAAAGCCGAGGCTCCGGCGGGTGGAGAGAAGATCACGATCCGGGACGGAAAGCTGACCGTCCCGGACTCCCCGATCATCCCGTTCATCGAGGGCGACGGCACCGGCCCGGACATCTGGCGCGCCAGCGTCCGCGTCTTCGACGCGGCGGTGGAGAAGGCGTACGGCGGCAAGAAGCAGATCAAGTGGATGGAGGTCTACGCCGGCGGCAAGGCCCACTCCCTGCTCAACACCTGGCTCCCCGACGAGACCGTCGAGGCCTTCCGCGAGTACCTGGTCGGCATCAAGGGGCCGCTCACCACGCCCATCGGCGGCGGCATCCGCTCGCTCAACGTGGCCCTCCGGCAGCTCCTCGACCTCTACGTCTGCCTCCGCCCGGTGCGCTGGTTCAAGGGCGTCCCCTCGCCCGTGAAGCACCCCGAGAAGGTCGACATGGTGATCTTCCGCGAGAACACCGAGGACGTGTACTCCGGGGTCGAGTTCGAGGCCGGCTCGGCCGACGTCAAGAAGCTCCTCGACTTCATCAAGGCGGAGTTCCCCTCCGCGTACAAGAAGATCCGCTTCCCCGAGACCTCGGGCGTCGGCATCAAGCCGGTCTCCAGCGAGGGGAGCGAGCGGCTCATCCGGTCGGCCATCGAATACGCGATCGCCAACGGCCGAAAGAGCCTCACGCTCGTCCACAAGGGGAACATCATGAAGTTCACCGAGGGGGCGTTCCGCAACTACGGATACGCCCTCGCCGAGCGAGAGTTCGCCGGGCAGACCTACACCTGGGACCAGTGGGAGCGGACCAAGGCCGCCCAGGGCGAGGCCGCGGCCAACGCCGAGCAGAAGGCGGCGCTCGACTCGGGCAAGATCCTGATCAAGGACGCCATCGCCGACATCGTGCTCCAGCAGGTCCTCACCCGGCCGACCGACTTCGACGTCATCGCCACGATGAACCTCAACGGCGACTACCTCTCCGACGCCCTGGCCGCCCAGGTCGGCGGCATCGGCATCGCTCCGGGCGGCAACATCAACTACCTCACCGGCCACGCCGTGTTCGAGGCCACCCACGGCACGGCCCCCAAGTACGCCGACCTCGACCAGGTGAATCCCGGCTCGGTCGTCCTCTCGGGCGAGATGATGTTCCGCTACATGGGCTGGACCGAGGCGGCCGACCTGATCATCAAGGGCATGGACGGCGCGATCGACCAGAAGACCGTCACCTACGACTTCGCCCGCCTCATGGACGGCGCGAAGCAGGTCAAGTGCAGCGAGTTCGCCACGGCGGTCATCTCCAAGATGTGAGCCTCGGCCAGGGCGGGGGCGTGCGGCGACGGGCGCCCCCCGGCCCGACTCGGAGACGCCGGCGATCATGCGCGTGACCCTCGTCACCGAAACCTTCCCGCCCCAGGTCAACGGCGTCTCGCGCACCCTCGGCGAGCTGGCGAGGCGACTGGGCGAGCGCGGCGACGCCGTCCAGCTCGTCTACCCCGACTACGGCGACCGCCCCGACCCGCCCCACGCCTGCCGGGTGGGGTCGATCAGCCTTCCTTTCTACAAGGAGCTGCGGCTCCCCCTGCCCCCCTTCGGCCGGACCCACCGCGCGATCGACGCCTTCCGGCCCGACGTCGTCCACGTCGCGACCGAGGCCTTCCTGGGCCTCAGCGTGCTCCGCCACGCCTCCCGCCGCTCGATCCCGATCGTCTCCAGCTTCCACACCAACTTCGACCAGTACAGCCATCATTACGGCGTCGGCTGGGCGCGCTCGCTGATCTGGCGCTATCTCCGCTGGTTCCACAACCGGACGCTGGAAACCTACGTCCCCTCGCGCACGACCATCGCCCAGCTCGAAGGCCGGGGCTTCGATCGCCTCGTGCTCTGGCCCCGCGGCGTCGATTGCACGTTCTTTCGTCCCGACCGGCCGGGCCGGACCGCCGTGCGCGAGACTTACGGTTGGAGCCCCGACGACGTCGTCCTGACCTACGTCAGCCGGATCGCGCCCGAGAAAAACGTCGCTTACCTCGCCGAGGCCTTCGCCCTCGTCGCGGCCCGCCGCCCGGACGTCCGCATCCTGTTCGTCGGCGACGGCCCCTCGCGCGGGGACCTGGAGGCGCGAATGGGCGGCATCGCCCGTTTCGCCGGCTACCGCGTGGGCGACGAGCTGGCCGACCACTACGCGGCCGGCGACGTCTTCGCGTTCACCAGCACGACCGAGACGTTCGGCAACGTGGTCCTGGAGGCGATGGCCTCGGGCCTCCCCGTCGTCGCGCTCCGCGCGGGGGGCGTGGGCGAGATCGTCCGCGACGACGACACCGGCCTGCTCGTCGACCCCGAGGCGCCGCCGCAGGTCTTCGCCGAGGCGCTGATCAAACTCGTCGACCAGGACCAGCTTCGCGGCCGGCTGGCCCGGTCCGCCCGGTCGTACGCCGAATCCCAGAGCTGGGACGCGATCATGGACGGCCTCCGCGATCGCTACGCGGGCGTCATCGCCCAGGGCCGGGACCTCCGCGAGCCGGCCCCGACAGCTCCCTGAGCGGACCGGCCGTCCCGGGGCCGTCGAAGTTCTCGAACGCGGCGTAGCGATCTTTCGCCACCCACAGTCCCAGGCCGTTCGCGCTCGGGACGAGCCGCGAGGGCAGGTAGTTCTCGAACAGGAACGACCGCAGCGCGGGGAACGGCGGGTAGCCGGCGAAAATCAGGGCCGGCCGCTTCGCACGCAGGTCGGCCATGATCTCGGCCACCCGTGGCGTGATCAGGGGATGATCGCGGTCGGCGTAATCGCGCAAGAGGTTGTCCGTGAACAGGTGCCGGCTCGCTCCGTCGAGCTGGCCGTAGAAGAAGAGCGGACTCTGCCATCCCCAGATGTAGAGCCTCGGGTCGTCGAACACCCCCTTGCGACGGCCCAGCTCCTTGCCGAGCGCCCGCAGGACGACCCACTGGCCCCCCCCCTTGTAGCGGACCGTCAAATCCTGCGGCGGACGGAGCAGGTAGTCGCGGACCTGCAGGAACGTCGTCCCGAGCGTCGCCGCGACGATCGCGACGGCCCCGGCCAGCTCGACGATCCGGCCCCTGCCGCCCAGGGCCGCGAAGCTGTCCCCCGCCGTGATCGCCAGGACGAGCGCCAGGCCGGGCGTCGGCAGCAGGTAGTAGTGCGGCCAGTACATGCCGGGGAGGACGACCTCGGCGATCGCCGCGACGGTCCATCCCGCGACCAGCCGGCGCTTCGGCGAGGTCGTCGGCGCGAAGGCGACGTGCGCCAGGCAGGCAGGCGTCATCAGCCAGAGGGGCCAGCTCCCCCGCCCCCACCAGACCAGGTAGTCGGTCTTGCCGAATGGCCAGGGGAGCGTCCCCTGGGGGTCGGCGTTCCCGGTGAGCCAGCGGATCCAGGCCGTGGGGGCGCCCGGCTCGGGCGCGACGTCCGTCGCCATCGCCCGACCGAAGCGGACGATGTCGTCGTAGGCCGACGTCCCCGCCCCCTGCACCAGCAGCACCCCCGCCGCCGCCGCCAGCGTGAAGCCGAGGCCGAGCCCCAGCCAGCCGACGGCCTTGATCCGATCCCGTGTCGGCCGGATCGCCAGCGCCGCGACGTACACGGCCAACGGCAGGACCGCCACCTGCTTCACCAGCGTCGCCGCCCCCAGCGCCGCCCCTGCGAGCGCGAAAGGCCAGGCATTCCCCCGATCCCAGCCCAGGACCATCAGCCCGAGCGAGGCGACCGAGAAGAAGTTCATGAGGTGTTCGAGGTTCGAGCCGTTGCCGAACAGGTAGGGATCGGTGCTGAGGATCGCATACAGGAAGGCCGCCAGCCCGCCGGCGACGGGCCCGGAGAGACTCACGCCGATCCACCAGACGATCGCGATCGTCGCCAGGATGTAGGGGATCGGGAAGAGGCGGATCGCCGTTTCGGAGTAGCCGAATAGGGCGATCGGCGTCGCGTACAGCCAGTAACCGAGCGGCGGCTTGTTCTCGGTCAAGTCGCGATACAGGACGTCTCCCGCCAGGATCCGCCGCCCCATGTGGGCGTAGATCGCCTCGTCGCAGTCGAGCGGCTCCGACGGACCCGTCGCCGTCGGCCAGGCCCGCAGCCCGGTCGCCTCGACGACCGTCGGCGCGAAGGTGTAGGCGCGATACCAGACGTCGAAGATCAGGACGGCGATCAGGAGCAGGATCGATTTGCGCATCGCGCGGGGGTCCCTACCGGACGCGGAAGAGGCGGACGGGATACAGCGAGCCTCGCGGCGATCGATACAGCTCCTTGGCCTGCGACAGCCCGAGCGACGTCCGGACTTGCTCCAGGTACGGGCCCCAGGTCTCGGGGTCGACGTGCTCGGGCGGTTCGAACGAGCCCCAGAGGATGTGCGTCACCCCGTACTGCCGCGCGACCTCCTCGATCCTCGCCGCGCTGTAGTTGCGGGGCATCAAGACCGTGGGCCGGTCGGAGGCGACGCGCATCTCCCATGGGAACCAGGTCATGACGCGCGCGTCGGGAGGGACGGCGTCCGGATGGCCCTTGATCCAGTCGCCCGCCTCGCGGAGCGCGGGCCAGTGGAGCTGATAGGGCCTGGCGAACCACGAGGCGTCGTAAGCCCACGTCGGATCGGCCCAGAGGAGCGCGACGTAGGTCGCGGCCAACCAGATGTAGGCCCGACGGTCGACCTTCCAGCGGTCGACGCATGCCAGGACGCCCGCCGCGGCCGTCGGGATCATCACCAGGTAGGCGGGCAGGTAATACCGACCGAGCTGCGCGACCTGCGTGACGTCGGCGATGCTCTTGATCGTCGCCGCGACGAAGACGACGAAGATCGTCGCCGAGAGCCAGTCGACGTCCCTGCCCGGCTCGTCGCGACCGCCCTTCCGCAGCCGGTAGAGGTAGCCCGCCGCGACCGGCAGGCCGACGATCATCGTCGAGTAGACGGCGATGATGATCAGCGACTTGACCTTCACGCGGACGATCTCGGGCGCGTTCGCGCGAGTGTAGAACTGCTCGGGCCTCGTGTTCCCCTGCTCGTAGTGGTGCACGGTCCACGAGAAGTTGTACTCGAACAGGTTCGTGTACGAGTAGAACGGCCGCCCGTACTCGCGCATCGTCGCCAGCGCCCAGGGCGCGATCACGGACAGGAGGAGGCCCGCCCATAGCACGATGTAAAGCGGTCGCCGACGCAACCGGACCAGCGCGTTCAACCCCGAGGCCAGCGCCAGCGCGAGCCCCGTGTTCCGCGCCAGGATGGCGAGCCCGCCGCAGACGCCGGCCGCGAGCGTCCAGCCGAGCGTCGCCCCGGTCCTCGCGCTGTTCCAGACCTCGGCGATCGTCCAGACGGCCAGGATCGCCGTGAGCGCGACGAGGCTCTCGCGGAGCACGAAGCCCGCATAGATCGCGTGGACCGGGAGAACGGCGAGGATCGCGATCGACGCGAGCGCGACCTCAGGCCCGAACCGACGGCGGGCCAGGCCGTAGAGCGCCGGGAAGGCGAGCAGGTTGACGACGAAGCTCGTCCCTTTGGCCGCCGCGACCGTCGCGTCGAACGACGCCCCCGGCGCGACGCCGACCAGCCGATAGACCGCCGCGCGGACGTAGGCGTCGAGCGGCGTGGCCCAGTCGTCGAGGACCCCCTGATTGCTGCGGATCCGCGGATAGTCGTTGAAGAAGCTCTCGACGTAGTGCTTGACCGGCCCCTCGCCGCGGTAGACCGACGTCGCGACCTCCAGGTAATGGCTGCTGTCGCCCGGCACGAGCGGGACGTTGCCGCCGCAGATCCAGGCCGCCGCGCGGATGACGTATCCGACCCAGAAGATCGCCAGCGCCCAGCGCGCCTCGCGCCCCAGCCGGGGGGACGCGATCAGCCCGAGCGCCGCCGCGGCGGTCGCGATCGCCAGGTGCCAGCGCACGAGGACGAGCTGCGACGGCCGCCGGACGCGGGCCAGCATCGGGACCTCGTAGAACTGGTGGGCGACGAAGTCGAACGCGGGCTCGACCCAGCCGAACGACCGGTCGGCCCAGGCTCCCACGACGATCAGGGCGATCAGCCCGAACCCCGCCCCGACGCGGCGGGTCGATGAGCCGTCCATCAAGGCTTGGCCGCCTTGAGCATGGCTTCACGCCGGGCCTTGAACTCGCTGTCGGGCTTCCATTCGGGCCAGCGGTCGCCGTCGGCCACGCGGACGCCGACCTCCAGCATCAGCCGGGCGTCCTCGACGGCCCCGGTGAGGTCCCAGTCGGGTTTGATCTGGTCGCTGGGCTTGTGGTAGTCGTTCTTGGTGTACTCGTCCTGCTTCTGCTGGCCGTAGCCCGGCGCCTTGCCGATGTAGTCGCGGCCCCCCTCGGGATCGAGCGCGGGGACCCCCTTCTTGGCGAACTCGAAGTGGTCGGAGCGGTAGTACGCCCCCTTCTCGGGCTCGGCGTCGGGCTTGACGACCCGGCCTTTCGCCCCGGCCAGCTCGATCAGCAGGTCGTCGAGGTTCGACTGGCCCATGCCGATGCTGATCACGTCCTTGGTCGGGCCCCAGGCGTTGATGCCGTCGATGTTGATGTTCGCCAGCGTCTTGTCGAGAGGATAGAGCGGATGGCCCGCGTAGTACTTCGAGCCTAGTAGGCCCTTCTCCTCGGCGGTGACGAACAGGAAGAGGGTCGACCGCCTGGGCGGCGGGGCGAGTTTGGTGATGCCCTCGGCGATCTCCAGCACGGTCGCCACCCCCGAGGCGTTGTCGATCGCGCCGTTGTAGATCGGGTCGCCCTCGGCCTTGGCGTCGCGGCCGAGGTGGTCCCAGTGGGCCGTGTAGACGACGTACTGGTCCTTGAGCGCCGGGTCGGCGCCCTCGACCTTGGCGACGAGGTTCCGCGACTGGACCTTGCGCAGGCTCGTCTTGATGGTGAACTCGGCCTTGGCGTTGAGCGGGACGGGCTGGAACGCCCGGTCGAGCGCGGCCTTCTTGAGCGCCGCGAGGTCCTGGCCGCAGGCCTGCAGCAGCTTGCCGGCCGTCTCGACGTCGACCCAGCCCTCGACCGCCGATCGGGGCGGGACGCCCTCCTGCGGGGGCTCGTCGATGCCGAAGTTCTCGCGGCTCCAGCTCCCCTGGACCACCGAGAACGGGTAGCCGGCCGGGCCTTCCTCGTGGATCAGGATCGCGGCGGCGGCGCCCTTCTCGGCGGCGATCTCGTACTTGTACGTCCAGCGCCCGTAGTACGTCATCGCCTTGCCCTTGAACATCGCCGGGTCGAGCGCGTTCGGGTCTTTTGGGTCGGGGACGGCCGGGTCGTTGACGAGCATGATCAGCGTCTTGCCCCTGAGGTCGACCCCCTTGTAGTCGTCCCAGCCGTACTCGGGCGCGACGACGCCGTAGCCGACGAAGACGGCGTCCGAGTTCTCGACCTTCACCTCGGGGGCGAGCCGCCGCGAGACCGCGACGAAGTTCTTGGGGAACTCCAGCCCCAGCTCGCCGTTGGGCGCGTGGAACGCGCCCCGGACCTCGGTCGCCTGGAAGCCGACGAGCGGCACGGCCTGCTCATAGGTGCCGTCGGGATTGCCCGGCTTGAGCCCCATCGCCTTGAGCTGCTCGACGAGGTAGGCGGCCGTCTTCTCCTCGCCCGGCGTCCCGGGTCCGCGGCCCTCGAACTCGTCGGAGGCCAGGACGCCGATCCGCTTGAGGATCCCGTCCGGCTGGATCGCTTCCAGCGCCGGCTTCAGCCGATCGTCGGCCGCCGCGGCGACCGAAAGCCCTAGAACGACCGCCGCTATCGCGAGCGCCCCCCCGACGTGGAATCTCATGGACCTCGCTCCTCGCCCGAACCCCGTCCCGACCCGTCGCGGCCGCCGCCCTGGCCAGGCCGCAAAACGACCATGATACGCGGCGAAGGGCCGGCTGGCGATGCCCCGCCTTCCGCGAGATTTTCGTCGGAGAGTTGCCCGGCTTCGGCGGCCCCGTGGCTCGCGCCTCAGCGTTGAAAGAGCGGCAGCGACTTGGTCAGGCTCTGGAAGACGCCCCAACCCAAGGGGATCAGCACGAGGCCCCACGCGAGGGCGAGGCGGAACGGCGAGGACTTCACGACTCAGGCTCCTTCGTCGAACGTCGGGACGAGGTCAGGCCGCCGAGGGGGCTTCGCGGTGGTGGAGGCGCTCCTCGACGGGCCGGATGAGCAGGTTGCAGGCCAGGCCGACCAGCAGGAGCGCGGCCATCAGGTACATCGTCGCGTTGTACGCCTCGGCGCGGGGGACGCCGTGCTCGATCCGGTAGGTCGAGATGTAGTTGACGAGCTGGGGGCCCAGGACCGCGGCCATCGACCAGGCGGTGATGAGGCGGCCGTGGATGGCCCCCAGGTGCATCGTGCCGAACAGGTCGCGGAGGTAGGCGGGGGTCGTCGCGAAGCCGCCGCCGTACATGGAGATGATGAGCGCCGTCAGCAGCACGAAGAGCGGCACGCTCTGGCGGGCCTGGGCAATCGGCACCAGGGCGTACAGGACGGCTCCCAGCAGGAAGAAGACGCAGTAGATCCCCTTCCGCCCGATGTAGTCCGACGCCGACGACCAGACGAGCCGGCCGGACATGTTCGCCAGGCTGAGCAGCCCCGCGAATCCGCCGCCCACCGCCGCCGGGACGCCGAACATGTCCTGACAGATCAGCGAGGCCTGGCCCAGGATCCCGATCCCGGCCGTGACGTTCATGCAGAGCACGACCCAGAGCAGCCAGAACTGGGGCGTCTTCCAGGCGTGGTCGAGCGAGACGTCCGCGTGCGTGACCAGGCCCTTCGGCTTCGCGGCGGGGACGAACCCCTCGGGACGCCAGCCCGGGACGGGGACGCGAATCGTGAACGCGCCGAACATCATCATGGCGAAGTAGGCGAGAGCCATGACGACGAACGCCTCCTGCACGCCGACCGACGCGGCCGACTTGAACGCGCCCATCAGCTCGACGCCCAGCGGAGCGCCGATGAGCGCGCCGCCGCCGAAGCCCATGATCGCCAGGCCGGTCGCCAGGCCCGGCCGGTCGGGGAACCACCTGACGAGGGTCGACACCGGCGCGATGTAGCCTAGACCCAGTCCGACGCCCCCGAGCACGCCGTATCCCAGGTAGAGCAGCACCAAGCTGTGCAACGAGACGGCCAGGCTCGCCAGCAGCAGGCCGCCGCAGAAGCAGCAGGCCCCCGCGCAGATGGTCTTCCTCGGCCCGATCCGCTCGACCCAGCGACCGAGGAAGGCGGCCGACAGCCCGAGCATGATGAGGGCGATCGAATAGCACCAGCCCACCTGCGGGATGGTCCAGTCGCGGCCTTCGACGGAACTCGTCACGCCGACGACGCGGGTCAGCGGCACGTTGAAGACGCTGAAGCCGTAGACCTCGCCGATGCACAGGTGGACGGCCATCGCCGCGGGCGGAATCAGCCAGCGGTTGAACCCGGCCGGCGCGATCGTGCGCCGACGATCGAGGAGGCTGGGCGGCGTCGCGGGCGGGCGTTCAGATAGGGTCTCGACGAAACCCTCGGCGGCCGTCGTGGTTTCCTCGGGAGGCATGAACCATTTCCTGGTGGGTGGGAACGACCGTCGCTCTTCGCAGGGACGTCGGGGAAATCGTTCAGTTCCGGCCGAGAAAAAGCCACAGGACGTTGACCCAGAGCAAGAACGCCGTGCCGAAGATCGGGATCGACGCCATGCACCCGAGGGCGCCGAGGATCGTCCAGGCGTAGGAGCCCGGGCCGTCCGCCCGCCGATAGATGCGGACGACCCAGCCGAGGCAGACCCATTGCAGGGCTCCCCATGTTACCAGCCCGGCGGCCGCGAGGATCAGGAAGAGGTATGTCGAGTAAAACACGGCTCTTCTCCAGCCGGAGGGACGCGAGGACGTCGCAACGACGCCTTCCGTGCGCACGGCTCGATCATTTCGCCTTGTCGACAGGCCGGATCGGGATCTGGACTTCGAAGAACTGGCGATCGGCCGGGGTCATCGGGCCGTGATAGCCGAGCATTCGGGGCGCCCCCGACTCGACCCATTCGGCCTTGTGCTCGTCGAGCCAGGCCCGCAGTTTGGCGATCGACTCGCGGAAGCCCGCGTCGCCGGGCCGGCCCAGGAGTCCCAGGCTGACGACGGTCGCCGCCGGCCGATCCTCGACGGCCACCGGGCCGAATCCCTGGCCGGCTTCGCCCTGGGTCGGTTGTCGGTAGAGGAACTCCATCGAGACGTCGCCCTGGGCCTCGGCGGCCGGGGCCGCCTTGGGGTCGAAGGTCATGACGACCGGCGCGGTCATGGCGATCTTCTTCTGGGTGATGTGCAGGAAGAGCGGCCAGAACAGCCGGCCCATGCCGTCCATGTCGACGTCCTTGGTCCGATTCACGGCGCTCCGGTAGGCCGGGTAACGCTTGACCTCGATCGCCCCGACCTTGGTGCCGCTCGGCCAGCCTTCGGGCAGCGGGGCGTCGGCGGTGGGCTCGTCGGCCTTGGGCTTGGGCTTGGCGTCCGAGGGCTTGCGCTTCAGCGTGGTCAGGAACTGCTCGAAGCCGACCTGCTCGAACGCGTCGGGACGGTCGCCTTCGGGCCGGAAGCAGAAGACGAACGTATCGTCGTTCTCGAACTTGTAGATCCCCTTCGACGTCTTGTCCTTGGCGTCGTCGGGTCCCTCGACGATCTTCAGGTCGATGGTCTTCGACGGCTTGGCCGCGGGGTCGAGCGAGACCTCCATCGTGTAGGACCGGGACGGGGCCTTGATCTTGAGGGTCTTGCCCTCGAAGACGTAGGTCGCGGCCTCGCCGCCGGCGGCGGTCGTGGTCCAGGTCCCTTCCAGCTTCTTGAGGTCGCCTTCGGCGTCGTCGCCGCGCGCGTTCATCGCGTTCATGACCGCTGCGGCGGCCAGCGCCGGCAGCAGGGCTCGCATACGCATCGTCGTCATCTCCTCCGCAGGGCCGGATCCCGTCGGCTGCGGTTGCGGAAGGCCCGACGAGGCGGACGCGACCGCTTCACCCCGCGCCCCTCGGTTTCGAGCCGGCGAAAGGCTCCGCGCGAGCCTCCCCGGCCACCCGACCTTGCACTGCATGGTAAACGTTGGCAGGCCGACGTCAAAGGCCCTGGCGAGGGGCTTCGCGGCCGAGGCGAGCGAGAGTGAACGCGGTCCCGGACCTCGCGGAGATGGTTCTTCCGCGAGGATCCGAGCCCGACCGGCGTCGCCTCGGGCCGCTTGTATGTGGGGCGGCGAGGGGATTTAATCGCTCCATCCGCGAAACGGTTTCGCTCGACGCCTCGCCTCTCCTTCCTCTCTGGGACGCCCCGATGACGACGCGTTTCCTGCGGCTCACGGCCCTGATCGGCCTCCTGGCGACGGGCGCGACGGCGCTCGGCGGCGACGAGCTTCCCTGGTATCGTCGTCTTCTGGTCGGCATGGAGGTCGGCCCGACCGGGGCCCAGTTCGGCTCGGACCCGTCCGACGTCGGCTATGCGGCCCGATTCAACGGCCGCGACGTCGTCCGCCGCTGCGTGGAGGCGGGGGCCGAGTACGTCGTGATCTGGGCCCGAGACGGCGAGTACGCCTATTACGATTCGAAGGTCGTCGCCAAATGCCCCGGCCTGGGCGGGCGCGACGTGCTCCGCGAGACCGTCGGCGAGGCGGCGAAGCACGGCCTCCCCGTCATCGCCTACTGCGTCGTGCAGCAAGGCGGCGCCTACCTGGCGTCGCACCCCGAGTTCGCCATGCGCGGGGCCGACGGCGCGATCATCCCGGGTCGCTTCTGCCTCAACTCGGGCTACCTCGAAACGCTCAAGGCCCTGACATCCGAGATGCTCGCCTACGGGATCGACGGCTTCCACGTCGACATGCTCGACCAGGGGTTCGGGGCCCCGTACGGCTGCTGGTGCGACGCCTGCCGCAAGCTCTTCGAGGCCGAGTACCACGTCGCCCAACCCGCCGGCGCGACCTGGGACGAGTCTTGGGACCGCATGCTCGCCTTCCGGTACGACACGAGCCGGCGGTTCATGAGGGCCCTCTACCGCCACGTCAAGGATCAGAGGCCCGCCGCGACGGTCGACTTCAACTATCACGGCAACCCGCCCTTCTCCTTCGAGGTCGGCCAGCGCCCGGTGCAGCACGGCGGCAACAGCGACTTCTTGACGGGCGAGACCGGCGTCTGGGGCTTCAGCAGCCTCGGGGTCGGCCTGAACGCCGAGTTCTACCGAGCCGCAACGCCGGGGCAGCCGTTCCAGGTCGCCATCCAGCGCGGGGTGCGGATGTACCACGACCAGACGACCCGGCCGCTCAACGACATCCGCTGGGAGCTGGCGACGCTCCTGGCCCACGGGGCCTTCGTGACCATGGTCGACAAGACCGGATACGACGGCGGCCTCGACCCCGTCGCCTACCGCCGCATCGGCGCCGCGTTCCGCGAGGCCAAGGGCGGCCGGGCGAGCCTGGCGGGCGCCCCGATCCAGGACGTCGCGATCTACTTCTCGTCCCGGACGCGCGACTGGTACGGCCGCGAGCAGCCCGCACGCGCCTTCCGCGCGTTCCAGGGGGCCCATCGCGCGATGGTGATGGAGCACATCCCCTGGGGCGTCGCGCTCGACGAAAACGCGACGGCCGAATCGTTGGCGAAGTTCCCCGTCGTGATCCTGCCCAACGCGGCGATCCTCTCGAAGGACGAGGTCGTCAGCCTGCAGCGCCACGTCGAATCGGGAGGCCGGCTGATCGTCACTGGTTGGAGCGGCCTGCTCGGCTGGCGCGGCGAGTCGCAGGAACGGTCGTCGCTCGAAGACCTGATCGGCGCCCGGCTCGTGCGCCGGCTCGACGGCGAGGACAACCACGTCCGTCTGCCGGCCGACGCCCCTTCGCCGCTGGGCGAGGGCATCGAGGCCGGCTGGTCGTTCCTGGTGGAAGGCCCGGCCGCGGTCTACGAGCCGACGACGGCGACGCCGATCGGCGAGCTGCTATCGCCCCATCGTACGGTCCGTCAGAAGCAGGGCAAGGAGGGGACCGGCTGGCCGATGAGCGCGGGCGAGGTGGTCGGCCCCGCCGTCCTGCTCCACGACGTCGGCAAGGGCCGCGTCCTGACGTTCGCCGGTTCGCCCGACGCCGCGTTCGCGAGCGAGCACCCGATCGTCGAGGCCCGAAAGCTGCTCGCGAACGCGGTCCGCCTGCTCCAGCCCTCGCCCCGCGTGCGGGTTCAGGCCCCGACCTACGTCGAGTCGGTCGTGACCGACGACCCAGGCTCGCGGACGATCCGCGTCCACCTGATCGCCGCCGTGCCGAGCCCGACGACGACGCCGGGCTCGAACCGGCCCTACGTCATCCCCGGCCTGATCGAAGACGCGCCCACGTTCCGGGCCCGGATCAGCCTGGCGACGCCCCCCTTGAAAGCCCGCGTCGCGAACCCGACCTCGGTGGTGACGTTCGACGCGACGGGCGTCTCCGCCCTCGTCGACGACGTCCACGACGTCGTCATCATCGAATATTGAGAGGGCCTTCCACGATGACGAGTTGGACGACGATCGCCGCGGGATTGGTCATGCTCCTCGCCATCGGGTCGACGGCCCACGCCTGGCAGGTGCCCGAGAGCGCGCGGCTGTACACGCCGACGCAGGCCGAGCGTGCGACGATCGAGGAGAAGATCGCCGAGCTGGGCCGGGCCCTGGATGTGGCCAGGGCGAGGAGGGAGGCCGCGGGGTTTGACGGCGCCGACGCCGTGGCCGACGCCGAGATCGCGCACAAGGTGGCCGTCTGGGCCTTGAAGTTCCAGGAGTTCTTCGACGCTCGCGACGTCGGCCGGACGCTCAGGGTCCTCGACAAGGGGCTCGATCGCGCCCGGGCGCTCGCCGAAGGTCGGAGGCCCTGGGCCTGGGCGGAAGGAGGGACGGTCCGGGGCTATCGATCGCGGATCGACGGCTCGGTCCAGCCTTATGCGGTCGTCCTCCCGAAGGTGCAAGAGCCCGACGGCGGGCCGTCGCGGCTCGACGTGGTGCTCCACGGCCGCGACGCGCGGCTCAGCGAGGTCCGGTTCTTCGACGCCCACGACGGCGAGCCGGCCGCCGACGGGCAGACCAGCATGGTCCTGCACGTCTACGGGCGGGGCAACAACGCCTTTCGCTGGGCCGGCGAGACCGACGTGCTCGAGGCCATCAGGGCAGTTCGCATCATCTACCGGGTCGACAGTCGCCGGATCGTACTCCGCGGCTTCTCGATGGGCGGCGCAGGGGCCTGGCACCTGGGGTTGCACCATCCCAGCCGCTGGTCGTCGGTGGAGGCCGGCGCGGGGTTCACCGAGACGATCCGCTACGCCAAGCTCGTCGACCCTTCCGAGACCACCCGCAAGCTCCTGAGGATCTACGACGCCGTCGACTACGCCCGCAACGCCTACAACGTCCCCGTCGCGGGCTACGGCGGCGAGGTCGATCCCCAGGCCCAGGCCTCCCTGAATATCCTCGAAGCGCTCCAGGCCCAGGGGGTCGCGATGGAGACGAAGGGGTTGGTGACGACGGCCGTCGGTCCAGACTTCCGACGGATCGTGGGCAAGGGCATGGGGCACGCCGTCGACAAGGACAGTGCGGCGCAGTTGAAGGCCTTCCACGACGAGCGCGCCGCACGGGGATCCGACCGCCTTCCCCGCCGGATCCGGTTCGTCACGTACACCCTGAAATACCCGGAGGTCGGCTGGCTCAAGATCCTTCGCCTGGGCCAGCACTACGTCCCCGCCACGCTGGACGCCGACCTTCAGGGCGACGTGGCGGACGTCAAGACCAAGAACGTCGCCGTCCTGTCGGTGGTGCGT
Source organism: Paludisphaera mucosa (assembly GCF_029589435.1). Lineage (NCBI taxonomy): Bacteria > Pseudomonadati > Planctomycetota > Planctomycetia > Isosphaerales > Isosphaeraceae > Paludisphaera > Paludisphaera mucosa. The sequence continues at coordinate 3,069,520 of NZ_JARRAG010000002.1, forward strand.
CGCCCCGCGGAGACGGTCCGCCTGGACGGCCGAGAATTCCCGCTCCCCGGCGAGGCCGGCGAATCAGCCGAAGCCGTCTTTCGCCGGGGGCGTGACGGCTGGCGTCCGCTCGACGCCGAGCAGGTGCGGGGCGTCAAGACGAACATCGCACGCGTGAAGCATCCGGGCGTCCAGGGGCCGATCGACGACGCGTTCACGGACGCGTTCCTCTGCATCCGCGGCACCGGACGCCCGGCCAACCCTCGGGTCTGCGAGTGGGCCGAGGCGCGGCTCGTCCGCTTCGCCGCCGAATGGGAGCGCTGGATGCGCGGGACTTTGACCATCAAGAACGACGTCGACGTCACCGCACAGGACGTCGCAAACCACAACCTGATCCTGTTCGGCGACACGGGGGCGAACTCCTGGATCAGGGACCTCGCGCCGGAGATCGGCCTCACCTGGAACGCCGACGAGTGCCAGCTCCGCGGCGGCGTCTACCCGGCCCAGGATCACGCCCCCGTCCTGATCCAGGCCAACCCGCGCAATCCACTCCGCTACGTCGTGATCAACACGGGCCCCACCTTCGGCGCACGCGAGTTCCAGGGGACGAACGCCCTTTTGTACCCCCATCTTCCCGACTTCGCGGTCTTCCGCATCGGCCCTTCGGAACAGGTCGTCGCGGAAGGATTCTTCGACGAGCAATGGAAGTGAAAGGAGCCGCGAACGGCTATTTGCCGCCAGCTGTCACAGGATTCCCGGCCCCTTCGAAGAAGGATATGAGGATCTTCGACAGGACCTGCTCGCCGTATTCGTTGGCGTGGACCTCGTCGCGGTAGAAAAGGTGGGGATGGACGCCCGCCGAGCGGATGTATTCGGCCCAGGGGGTCGTCATGTCCAGGTAGGCGCAACGCTCCTCGACGGCCAGGGGCTTGAGGGCCTTTCCGTATTCGCCGGTCCCCGAGTGGGCGGCGCGGGCCAGCTCGTCGGGAACGCGGGGGTCAGCAGTGCCGAAGGCGCCGGTGAAGAGCAAGATCTCCACGTCGGGACGGATCGCGCGGAGCTGGTGGACGACCTCGCGGATGCTGGCGACGTCCTTCTGGCTGATGCCGCCGATCAGGACCAGGTCGGGCTTGAGCGGGCCGATGAATCGGGCGACGCGACTCTCTTCCTTGTAATGCTGGCAGCCCCCGCCGCCCCGAACATAGACTCTGGCCTCGATACTGGCCTTCGGGTAGGCCTCGCGGAGCTTCGCCACCCACGCCGAGCGCATGGTGTCGTTCACGATGCTGTCGCCGACCGCCAGCAAACGGAGCGAGCCCCCCTCGGCCAGGATCCGGCGCGTGCGGCTCAACGGACCCCAGTCGTGCGTTGGCGGGGCGAAGCGGCCCGAGGGCATCTCGGCCTGGATCTTGACGATCTGGGAGAGCGAGCGCTCGGGGGTGGAGGAGAGGTGATATCCCTCTTCCGGCTGGGAGCCGTCCCGGGCCGGTTCATCGGCCGGATATTTCGCGGGCAAGGCCCCTTGCTTGGGGAAGGTCACGGGCGAGTCGGCCTTGAGGTCCCCGGCGGCGGCACGAGTCGAGACGACCAGGCCGAGGATCAGGCAGGCGGAGAGCCGGGGTCGCATGGCTGTTCATCCTCAGGACGCGGCCGGGCCGCGCGCGAAACATCGCTCCGGCTCGAGTGCGGCCGGCGTGGATGCCCGCCGGCCGCGACTCGTCCCCGGAGCGATCGGGATGGACCTTACCCGGTCGGGATCAGAAGCTGTCCGAGCTGACGACCTCGCCGCCGCTCCGAGTGCCGAGCGCCCACCAGGTCGGTCGGCTGATCGAGTCCTTGATGAACCGGACGCTGCCGTCGCCGAACGCGACGTTGACGCCGCCGGCGTGGTTGCTGGACAGGCCGTACGAATAGCCATAGCTCGGGTCGCAACCGCCGCCGCAGCCGAAGCGGCAGCCGTTGAACTTCAGCTCGTTCGGCGTCTGGAGGACGTTGAACATCGAGTATCCCGTCGCCGAGTAGCCCCAGCGAAAGCCGCGGGCGCTCGAGATGCTGCCGTTCGTCGTGTTCCTGGACGCGATGGCGCAGGTCTGGAGGTCGGCGATGACGTCCGCCATGCGCGACGAGCCGTCGAGCACGTACCCCGTCACCTTCGCACCGCTGGCGCCCAGCTCCATGTTCCCCCGATACGCGCTGGTCGTGCCCGCGTTGTCGCCCGTGAGCGACTCGCCGAAGGCGACGGTGTTCGACGATCCGTCCGTGCAGTCCGCGACCGTGTAGATCGTGTACTGGCAGTAGAGTCCGCTGCTCTGCGAGGGCTGGTTCGACTCGAAGCCGCCCTGCTCGACGGTCGTCCCGTATGAGGCGTAGTAGCTGTTGATGTTGGCCTTGCCGGCGAATCCGTCCGAGGGGCAGAGGAAGGCGTTGATGACGGCGTCGGAGACGGTGGTGTTCATGACGTATCCCGCACCGCCGATCGTGGGCGACCAGCTGAAATTGGCGGCGTTGTAGAGCGGCGCCTGCTCCATGTAGCCCAGCAACATGGCCTGGGCGCTCCAGCTGCTCCAGGGATGGAAGTCCCCGGGGCCGCCGAACGCGTTCTTCGAACCGGCGAGCGGGAAGCACCCGACCGAGCTGTGATAGTTGTGCGCCGCCAGGCCGATCTGCTTCAGGTTGTTGATGCATTGCGACCGCCGGGCCGCCTCGCGCGCCGACTGGACGGCGGGCAGGAGCAGGGCGATCAGGACGGCGATGATGGCGATCACAACCAGCAGTTCGATGAGCGTGAATCCACGACGAGATTGCAAGGGCGACTCCTCTCGACGAAATATGGGGAAAATACGATACGACCGGACGAAACGCCGCTTCCCGCTACCTCGCGAAGTCGGTTTAGGAGAGTAGCGATGAGAACCTCGCGAGGCGCCCGTAATTCCCTGGCTCGGCCTCACTTCGGCGGGAGAGGGGATGATCCCACCCCCCTCCGAAGTGCGGCTCACTGGATGCTGTTCGCGGCCTTCTTGCCCGCCGACCCGTAGGCCCCGCCCTTCATGGCGTCCTTCAGCCCCTGGTTCTTCGCGGAGACCTCCTCGGGACTCGAGTAGACCGTGGTCCCGGTTTTCGGGGTCGAATCGCCGCAGCCGAAGAGCAGGCAGGCCGCCCCGAGGAAGAGGACCCCGAACGAGGCCTTAAGGATGAACGAATGCGTCGAAGACATGCAGCATCACTCCTGAGAGAGAAGGACGGACCACGAAATCCGGTCTCACGCTCGCGAGACTCGACACCCCCGATACGCCGACCGCCGGCGCGCAGGGCGAACCATGAGGGAGACTTCCAGAGGAGGGGGCGATGCACCCCCACCATCGTTCTGCGGGCCGTGGCACGAGAAGAATCCTGTCGGAGTCCATTCTCGTCACGAAAGGCGAGGCGACTGAAGCAAGGAGGCTCAAAGAAGGCTTGGCTCGTCCGGAGCAGCGGCGTCGCGGTCGACGGTGCCAATCGCTCGCGGCCCCGGCACTTCGGGAAGGCTGAAGGGTAATTCCCAAAAGGGTAAAGGGCGACTCGCCCCGAGTCCAACGGAAAATCCCGACAGAATGTGACCCGGGTCGAAAGATGGATGGATCATGGTATGGTCGATATGCCGGCCGGTCATGCGGGCGAAACGCCCATGCGGCATCGCGACTCGTCGAATCGTCTCTCAAGTCCAGACCGCGAAGAACCGAGGCCCTGACGCAGTCGCCTCGACGCCTGCGATCATCCATAAAAGAGTGAAGGCTCGCGACGAGGAGGGTCTTCGGCCCGACGAGGGACGTGAGATCGGGCCGCAGGGAATCGCCCAAGGACGTGGGGCGACGGATGAAGAAGGGAGAGGATGGAAGGCGAGTCGGGCGGGGTCGATTGCCGGGCCGCGCCGCGATTTCCAGGGGCGGGGAGGGGGACCGAGACGAGTCGTCGGCGGCTCCATCCGCTCGACGGCTCGCTTCTCGGGAGCGATTCGCGGCTCTCGTCCTCAGCCCCGGAACTTGGTCTTGGGGGCGGCTTCGAGGAGGCCGTGCAGGGTGTGCATGATGTTGTAGGCCGTCAGCTCGCAGAGGAGTCGGGTGACCTGCTCGTGAAGCGCCGGGTCGAGCTCGGGCTCGATCTTCTTCATGAGGGCGACGACGCGCTCCTCCTGGTGCTCGAGCTCGTGCTTCTCGATCTTGCCGTCGGCCATGGCGGACATGAAGCCGCCGAGCTTCTCGGCGTATTCGTGGACCAGCGGCGCCTCGCCTTCGTCGTCCAGCCAGGGCGTCCGGTGCTTCTTCGCGTTCGACATCGCGTGTCTCCCCGTTCGGTTCATTCTTCGATGACGCGCCGGATGGCGGCCATGCGTTCCTGGAGTTTGGCCCGGGCGTCGGGCTGGTTCAAGCGGTCCTTCCACTCGGTGGGAAGGAACGACTTCGACGTGCACTCGAGCACCGCCGCCAGCTCCTGCTTCTCCTTCTCGAGCCCCTGGGCGGAGGGCACGAAATCGTCGAGCGCGTGCGCGAGGTCGTCGGCCGTCGCCTGCTCGCGGCTCTGGGTGAGGGCCAGCCGCTTGGCCGACAGGACGATGCTCTCGATGTCGGCCCCGCTGAAGCCGTGCTTCGAGAGGCCCTCGGGCAGCAACGCGGGGTCGAGGCGGAACTTGTTCTTGCGCGCCATGGCGAGGAACATGGTGCGCACCTCCTCGTCGTCGGGCGGGTTGAACAGCGGAAGGTGGACCTCGGCGCGGCCCTGGCGTTTCAGGTCGATCGGCAGCAGGTCGGGCCGGCTGGTGAGCAGCATCCAGATGAGCTTGCCGCGATAGCGGGTGTCGCCCATCTGGCTGGCGATCATCGAGAAGACGCGGCTGGACGTCCCCGAGTCGCCGCCCCCTTCGCGGTTGCCGAGCGCGGCGTCGGCCTCGTCGATGACGACGACGACCGGCCCCATCGCGCGGAGGACGTTCAGGAGCTGTTCCAGGTTCCCCTCGGTCTCGCCGACGTACTTCGAGCGGAAGTTGCGGAGTTTGACGCAGGGGACGCCCACCGATCCCGCGAAGCACTCGGCCAGGTAGGTCTTGCCGGTCCCCACGGGGCCGCAGATCAGATAGCCCATCGGCGCGGCGTCGAGCCGGCCCTTCGCCAGGAGCTTCGCGTCCTCGATGAGGCGTTGCTTGACCCCTTCGTTGCCGACGAAGTCGTCCATCGTCGTGGGGGGCTCGACGAACTCGACCAGGCCGCGGGCCTGGCGCTCGATGAGGCCTTTTTTGAGCTTCTTGAGGCTGTCGGCGTCGAGCTTGACGTGGGCGCGCTCGGCGAGCACCAGCAGCCGTTCCAGGCTGACCAGGTTCAACCCGCTGGTGAGGTCGGCGAGCTGCTCGGGCGTGAAGTCGGTCAGGTTCCCGAGCTTGCCGTCGCGGCCGTCGAACCACTCGGCGAAGGCCTTGCGCTGGACGACGTCGGGCATCGGCACGGCGAGCGCCGAGACGTGGGGGCTGCCGACCAGCCGCTCGTTGACCTCGCTGAGCTGATCGGACAGCAGGCAGAAGGACATGTTGTTGCGCTTGATGTACGGGTTCTGCGCCCAGGAGAGCAGCCGAACCAGGCGCGACCCCAGCGGCCCGGAGAGCTGGGCCAGGTCGCTCGACGGCGCCAGATACTGCGCGTGGTCGAAGACGACGGCGATGCTCAGCCGCTTGGCGGGGTCGGTCTCCATCAGGTTGGACTGGATCAGGCGGTCGAGCAGGTCGAGGATCGCGTCCGGGTCGCGGGGCCAGGCCTTGGGCTCGCCGATCCGCTCGGAGAGGCGTGAGACCATCTTGCGCAGGCGGTCGCCGTCGCTGCCGGCGAAGACGCGGAGGCCGTGGCTGAGGTCGTGACGCAGGACGACGTCCCAGTTGCCGAAGAGTTGGGACGTCAGGAAATCGGCGACGCTGCCGTAGGTCACGGGCGGGTCGTCGGACTGGCGGACCAGGTCGTGGACGTTGCCGTGGAGGACGAACAGGCAGCTCGCGCCGGCGTAGAACTGCTCGGCGAAGTCGCGGGCCCAGCCCGGGAACCAGGCCGGGACCGCCGCGGACTTCTCGACGTTCAGCAAGGCCGGCGCGACGGCCTCGACGGCCGATGGATCGATGCTCACGGAATCACCACGCCCCGTTAGGGTCTCGGTCTCCAAGGTCCCGTCGCCCGACCGCCGTACGAGTCAGGGAAGCTCGGGGAGCGGTTCGAGTTGCTTGGTCCGCGCGGGGCCGAGCTGCTTGTCGGCCGGTCCCGCGCCGACGGTCTCGGGCGTCGCCAGCCCCTGCTCCTTCTCGAAGTCCTTGAGCGCGTCCTCGGCGAGGTTCTTCTCGATGGCCATCTCGCGCTTGATGTCCTCGACGCCCTCGCCCGAGAGGTCGGCGGCCACGCGGACCCGGCCCCGGTTGCGGTCGATCTGGTCCTGGATGACCTGCTCGGCCTGGCCGAAATCGGTCGTGACGTTGAAGTTGAACTGGGTCGCGATCTGCGACAGCTCGGCCTCGGCCCGGCTCATCTTGAGGTCGGCGTCGTACTTGGTGATCTTGTGCTTGACGCTCTCGAGCTTCTCGACCGCGTTCTTGATCTTCAGCAGGTTGTTCTGATACGCCTGCTCGTGGAGCTGGAGCTGCTTCTCGTTCTCGGCCATGTCCTCCTTGGCGCGGCGGAGGTCGAGGGCGAACTTGGCGGCCCCTTCGCGGTCGCCGGCGTTGAGGAAGGCCTTGACCTTGGCCTCGAGCGTGGAGACCACCTTGGTCTGGTTGTCGACCTGCCTCTGAACCCGCTCGACCAGCGCGCGATACTGGGCCAGGCCCTCGCGGCCTTCCTTCAGCTGCGCGACGGAGCGGTCGTACTCGAGCTGCATCTCGGCGATCGGGTCGTACCCCCGGATCGCGTTGGCGAGCTTGTTGAACTGGGCGGAGATGGCGTTCCAGAGTTTCCCGAGGATCATGGCGTCACCCGTGCTGAGACATGATGCGATAGGGTACGTGACGTAACATCTTAGATCAGGCGGACCGGACACGCCACGAGCCCGCGGCCGGCGGCGCGAGGTTCCTCGCGGCCGGGCGATCACCAGGTCGATTCGCTGGCCTCGGTCGACCATGAGCTGGAGGAGGCGTCCGACTCCACGGCGTCCGCGACCGGCTGCTCCCGGTCGTCGGGCTCGCCGGCCATGGCGGCCCCTCCCATCATGGCCCCGGCCGCACCTATTGCAGCTCCCATGCCGAAATTCTGCATCGCGACCGACCGCCGCCGCTGCTCGGCCGCGATCTGCATCTGGCGGACGTACGCCTGCTGGACGGCGGACTGATGGGCCTGGCGGACCTGCTGGATCGACGAACCGGCCGCGCGTATGGCTTGCTCGTATTCCTGCGAATGATAGAGCCCCTGGGCCTGGTCGAGCGACGATTCGGCCGGCGACGTGTCGAGCGCGACCCCCATCGAGAGGTAAGTGCGGCCTTCGCGGAGCGTCCTCACGGCCTCGGAGATCTCGGACTCGGCCTGGCGGGCGAGCCGGACGTCCTCGTGGGCCAGGCGCTCGGAATGCTCCAGGTCGCTCTTGGCCCCGCGAACCTGGTCGAGCAGCATCGGCCACTCGTTGCCGACGCGGGTGCTGTCGTTGCCGACCAGGTCCAGGACCTCCTGTGCGTGGCGGAAGTGCTGGTTGGCGGCCAGCCGGTCCTCGCTATGGCCGGCGAGGAACGCCTCCACCCGCGAGGCGAGCTGACGCGCCTGGTCGTACTCGGTGGTCAAGAGCTGATAGACGTCCAGGTCCGACTGGGCCTGCGACAGCGCGATGCCGTACTCCTCGCGCGCCTCGGCGAGGGCCCGCCGCGCCGAGGGCCAGTCGGGCTGGGACGTGGAGGTCGTTCGGATCGCCTTTTCGCGAGCCTTCGCAGCGGCCTGCAGGCTCTCGCGGGCCTGGCCGCCGACGACGTGGTCGTACTGGGCGAAGAAGCGTCGGACGTCGCGATCTCGCGTGGCGAGGTCGTCGGCGAGCCGCTTCGACTCCTCGCGCACGCCCTTCAGCCCGGTGAGCTGCTCGCCCACGGCGTTCATGAGCTGGAAGACGGCCTTCTGCTCCAGGCCCAGCCGCCCGAGGAGTCGGGCCGCAAGGAGGTACTTCTGCGTCTTGGGGTCGGCGGCCTCCTCGACCTCGTCGGCCTTGCGCTCGAAGGTCTCCAACAGCGTCCGGGCCTGATGGAGATTGCCCGAGACCGCCTGCCACGAGGCCGGGGCGAAATCACTCTTCAGCTCCTGCTCGAAGGCCGCGTACTGATTCACGGCCTCGCGGAGCCGGCGGGTCTCGCGACGGCTCTCGTCGAGCCCGCGCTCGACGAACGCCTTCGCCTTCACCACGGCGTGGAGCACGCCTCTGGCCTGATCGAGCAGCGTCCGCCCCGCGGCCAATTCCTGGCCGGCCAGGGCGGGGTCGCCCGCCTCGAGCGCCGCCTGCAGGCGGGCCAGGGCCTGTTCGGACTGGGAGGACGGCGGGTCGGGGTCGCCCCCCTCCTCGGCGAGTCGGAGTCCGCCGCGGCGATGCTCGGCGACTTCGGCCCGCAGCTTGGCGATCGCCTCCTGCACCTTCTTGCCGTCGCCCAGTCGGGCGACGACGTCGGACGCGCGCAGGACGAGCGCGTCCCCCTCGGCCTTCGTGCGTTCGAGGATCGATTTCGCCCCCAGGGGGTCGCGCGCCAGGATCGCGGCGGCCTGTCCGGCCTGGGCCTCCAGCCGATCGACCTCGGGCTGGTAGGGGACGGTCGGCAGGCCGGCGGAGTGGACCGCCTTGACCCGCGCGGCCGCCTGCTCGCGGATCTCGACGACGGCCTGCACCGTCACCCGGGCCTCGTCGTGGGCGGCGTTGAGGCGGTCCATCGTCTGGGCGCACGCCTGCGCCCCCTGCTCGACCTCGTCGAACACCTTGGCTTCGGAGACGAGGGCCTCGGCCTCGGCCATCGCCTTCGACCCCTTGGCCCCCTGCTTCTGGGCCCGGTCGACGACGTCCATGACCTCCAGCCAGCGGTCCCAGAGCCCCTTCAGGTCCTCCTGGGCCTTCTGATAGAGGGCCAGCGTGTCGCCCGTCATCGGCTCGGTGAAGTCGGGGTCCTCGACGGGGAGCGACTTGAGCCGGGCCTTGAGGCCGTCGAGCCGGTCCATCATGGCGACGGCCTTGCCCTTGTAGTCCTTCAGCTTGGCGTTGAAGCTTCCGCGGGCCCGCCGCCGGCCCAGCCAGACGAGGCCGGCGATCATCAGGGCGATGGCGGCGAAGGAGCCGGCGAGCGACCAGGCCAGGTCGCTGCCGGCCGGCCCATGAAGCCGCGTCGGCGGCGCGGACGGCGCCGCGGTCGTCGTCTTGACCTCCCCCGTGCCGGCCACGGGCGCCTGCGCGGCCTCATGGGCGGTGACGTATTCGTCGACGCCGTTCAACAGGGCGACGAGGGCCCCCGGATAGTCGCCCGCGCGGGCGAGCGGGATGAACCTGGGCTCGACGATCTCGCGATCGATCACGGCCCCCTTCAGCCCGATCCGGCCCGCGAGCGTCGCCCCGGGCAGCACGCTCACCTGGTGGTTGTCGAGGGCCGTCACCACGATCACCGCGCGGTCGAGGTCCAGCTTCTCCCCCCTGGTCGCGGCCTCGCCCCGCCAGGCGTCGCGGAGCCGTTCGGCGAAGGCCCGGGTCGCCGATTGCCCCTCGCCCGAGGACTTGACCACGACCACGTAGTACGACTGCGGCGAACGCGACTCCAGCGATCGGATCGCGTCGGCCACCGGCGCGTAACGATCGGCCGCGCCCTGGACGTACAGGCGCTCGCCCGTGAAGGCGGGCATGGGACTCGCCTCCTCCGCACGGACCGCGCCCACCATGGCGGCGACCCACAGCAGGAAGAACGGGCGGCGTTTCGCCGCGAAGATCGTGCTCATGTATCAGCCTACCTGGGCGGACTTGGGGACCCTGACCGGACGCCGCCGTCGCGGCTCGCGACGGTCGCAGACCCGGGATGCACTCGGCCAGCGTATCCCCGCGGCCACGCGCGTTCAACCTGTCAAGAGGCTATCGCGGCAAATGGGCCAGGCCGCCCGACGTCCTCCGCGATCAACATTCCGGTGACATCGCGCGACATGCCCTCAAGTCGCGTCGATATTACGCCCACCAGTCTTGTTTCCTTCGGGGCCAGGGATATCAATTCCATGCAAGCACGATCCACGGCGATCGGCTTCTGCGAAGGCGAAGCTGCCCTCCTGGAGTGCCCGGCGAGACCTCATGACGTTAGAACCCGGTTTGGGAGCAACCATGTCGCGTGTTTCTCGAAAAGCCCTGACCTTTTGCATGCTGTTCGCCGCCTCGTCGGTCGCGGCCCGCGCCGACCTGATCAACAACTGGAACCTTGTGACGACGGGGAATTTCTACTCCCACTCCTCCACCGAGATCGACGGCAACGTCCGCATCGGCGGCGCGATGAGCGTCGACAAGTACAACGTGGGCATCCACCTGGGCTCGCCGTACCGTAGCCAGGACACGCTGGTGGTCGGCGGCAGCGTGACGGGCGAGGTCCGGGTGCAGACCGGCAACGCCCAGATCGGCGGCGCCGGGGCCCAGGTGACGGCGGTCGACGGCACGACCGGCGTCCACACGAACGTCGGCGCGGTCCAGAACATCGGCGTCCAGGACGCGTTGGAGCTGAAGGCCGATTCGCAGGCCTTCGCGGCGATGGCCACGCTGGCGGCCAATGTGGCGACCCTGCCCTCGGGCCAGCCGAGCGGGGCCCTGTTCACCGTCGCGGCGGTCGACGCCAACAAGATCGCCGTCTTCAACATCAACGGAGCGGATCTTTTCAGCAGCAAGACGCAGCAGATCGACCTGAAGCTGGCGAACGGCATGACGGAGTCCTCCGTCGGCACCGTGGTCATCAACGTGACGGGCGCGTCGTTCTCCATGAACAACGGCATGGGCAATTTCGTCGGCTTCTTCACGAGCGATTGGGCCCGCTCGCACGTCATCTGGAACTTCACGGACGCGACCTCGCTCGACTTCACGAACCACGAGTTCGACGGTGCGATCCTCGCCTACCAGGCCTCGCTCCAGAGCGGCTCGGCCCCGATCCAGGGCTCGGTCTTCGTCAAGGAATTCCTGGGGCCGAATGGTGTGGGCCAGACCGGTGAGATCCACCTCCCGCTGTTCAAGGGCTTCGATCCCGCCTCCCATCCCGCGGTCCCCGAACCCGCGAGCGTGACGATGTTGGGCCTCGCCGCGGCGGCCGGCGCCGCATGGCGTCTGAAGCGGCTTCGCGCGGCCTGATCGGCGGCGCCCGACGAGCGCCCCCATCGCCCCCGCGACGCTGCGGGGGTTTTTCTTTGCGCCCTTCTCCGCGAGGCGAGCCTCATGGAGATCCGCCGGCCTCCGGACCGACCCCGTCCCGACCGGTCGGCCGCACGTCCCGATTTTTCCACGTCTCGTCGCATCCGGCCCCTCATCGCGCCCTTTCCGAGCGGGCCGGCGATCGACCATTTGTAAGGTCGAGGTCCGCGACCTATCGGTTTCATGCAAGCAGGCGACGCCGCGCCGGGAGTGACGGACCCCCGCGCGGCTTGGGCAGGAAGTCCGCGCGTAAGACCCGTCGCGAAATTCTTGGAGATTTCATGGCGAACTTCGCGAAGCAGCGCTGGTTCTTCTGCGTCCTGGGCCTGGCGTCGACGGCGCTGCCGGCCCGGGCGGATTTGCTCACGAACTGGAACGTCGTCACCACGGGGGATCTCTACGCCGCCTCCGATGCGCAAGGCCCAGTACGGGTCGGCGGGAATCTCTACGTGCAGAACAGCTTCGAGGTCGCGGCGAAACAAGGCTCGCCGACCTCTTCCAACCCGTCGCTGGTCGTCGGCGGAGACGTGAAAACCAAGCGTAACAATGCCGAGACCGTGAAGGTCCTCCAGGGCGACGCCGTCATCGGCGGCACGATCAACGGGGCGTCCAACGACAAGGCCCGGATCGTCTCCACGCGCGACGGGGGCGCGGTCAAGATGGACTCGTCCGTGTCCGGCATCGGCGCGGCCGACGCCAAGGAGTTGCAGGCCGACTCGCTCGCCTTTCACGCGATGGAGGCGACGAAGCAGGCGATCTACATCCCGACCGCCCAGGTCGACACCGCCGTCTTCACGGTCCTCTCCGTGAACGCCGACGGCAACGCGGTCTTCAACATCGACGACGCGAAGCTGTTCAACGACTCGAACATACGCGGGTTCGCCCTGGACTTGAACGGCTTCAAGTTCGGCGAGGGGCAGTCGGTCGTATTCAACGTCGGCGGTTCCCAGATCGATTTCCACAGCGGCCTGAACTTCGACGGGGCCTTCCGGACGTCGGTCTCCAACATCATCTGGAATTTCTACGACGCGAAGCAGATCGACCTGAACCGGAACAACTTCGCGGGCGCGTTGCTCGCCTCGGAGGCCGTGCTGACGGACGCCAACGTGATGGCGGGCTCGGTCTTCGTCGGGTCGTTCGGCACGACTTACGGCAACGGAATGGGGGCAGAGGTGCAAGCGCCGATGTACCTGGGATACGACCCCTCGAATCCGCCCGCGAAGATCGCCTCGGCGTCGACGCCCGAGCCGTCGAGCCTGGCGATGGCCGGCCTCGCCGTCATGGCGGGCGTGGCGACCCGGGCCCGGCGACGTCGCGCGAGCTGACGGCGACGCCTCGCCGTTCGGTCCCGAAACCGGCCCCCACGGCGACGCGGGGGTCTTTCCGTGCGCGCCGAGCGAAGGAATCCCGCCAGGCCCTTGGTCCTTCCCGGCCGTCGGTGTAGACTGGAAAAACTGAACGATGACGTGGTTCAGGTTCGATCCTGGTGACAGGCGGGCCTCACCCCGCATCGCCGCCGAAGCCCCGTCACGGGCGGAGCGGCGGCATGCCCTCGCGATTCGACGGCCCCGTCGGGAGCATCGAAAGCGGCCGAGGGCGCGACGACGAGCCGGGTCGGCCCGCCGGACGCCACACAGCTCAGGATTCCGACGGGAGACGACCATGTCGTTTCGCGGATTATTCCTCGCCGTCGTGCTCAGCACGGCGATGATCGTCGCCGCTTTCATCGTGCAGGCGAAGCGGCCCCGGATCGAGGTCGCGCGGGCCTCGGCCGACCTTGTCAAGGCCACCGGCAAGTGCGCCGACTGCCATCGCCACGAGACCTCGGCCGTCGTGCACGAGTACGAGATGAGCCGCCACAGCAAGGCGGGCGTGAACTGCCTCGACTGCCATCAGCCGACGAAGGGCCAGGAGCCCTACGACCACAAGGGCTTCACGATCACCAAGAAGCTCACCTCGTCCAACTGCCAGGCCTGCCACCAGAAGCAGGTCGACGAGTACATGCGCAGCCGTCACGCCGCCCCCGCCTGGGCCGCGGTCGCCGGCGCGGGCGACTTCAACGCCGAGCAGATCGCCTTCAGCGAGGGCATCCACAAGGGGGCCGTCGATCGCCCGGCGCATCCGTTGACGGCCGTCGAAGGGATGGCGGCGATCAACAAGGGCTGCCGCCAGTGCCACGACATCGGCCGGCCCAACGCCGACGGCTCGATCGGCTCGTGCACCGCCTGCCACGCGCGTCACGTCGCGTCGGTCGAGCTGGCGCGGCTCCCCGAGACCTGCGGCCAGTGCCACATGGGCCCGGACCACTCGCAACTCGAGATCTACCACGAGTCGAAGCACGGCGTCCTGTTCAACGCCCAGCGGCCGATCATGAACCTTTCCGCCCGGCCCGAGAAGCTCACCACCGAGGACATGCCCGTCCCCACGTGCGCGACCTGCCACATGAGCGGGCTGGAGGGGGAGAAGTTCACGCACGACGTCACCGAGCGGCTCTCGTACTTCCTCTTCGCCAGCGTGTCGGACCGCCGGCCCAAGTTCGAGGAAGGTCGGCGGAACATGAAGGCGATCTGCCTCAAGTGCCACACCAACCCCAAAATCCTCCAGTTCTACGGCGAGGCCGAGGGCGTCGTCCGTTCGACCAACAAGCTGGTGAAAGACGCCGATAAGATCATCGCCGACCTCCGCAAGGACGGCCTGCTCACCCCCCAGCCGTTCGACGAGCCGATCGAATACATCCACTTCGACCTCTGGCACTACGGCGGCCGGACCGCCAAGCACGGGGCCTACATGGGCGGGGCCGACTTCGTCCAGTGGCACGGCTACTACGAGATCGTCCAGAAGATGGCCGAGCTGACCAAGTCCGCCGAGGAGATCCGCGCCGCGGGGGCGAAGGTGGGCGAGGCCGCCCCGAAGTCCGCCCGCGCAGCCCGACGATCGCGGCCGGCCGCTCCCGCGGCCCCGGCCGCGGAGCCGCCGGCCGCGCCGGCCCCGGCCGTCGAACCCACGAAGGTCGACGAGCTTCCCGCGGACGTCTTCAAGCCGGAAGACGCGCCGGCCACACCTGACAAGCCGGGAGGCGGGGCCCATGCTTCGCGCGCTGCAGAGTAGGGGATGGCCGAGCCGCCCTTCGTTCTGGGTCGAGCTGTTCGCGATCGGCAACATCGGGTTCCTCGCGGTCGACGTCGCCGTCGCGCACGCCGTGAACGCCTTCGAGCACCCGGCCGAGTTCATCCCCGTGGTCTTCTCGATGGCCTGCCCCCCCCTGCTCCTGCTGGCCATGCTGCTGGGCGGGGCCGAGCCGAGCTTGCGCCGGCGCCCGAAAGAGGGCGTCTCGCGGCGGCGGGCGGGCCTGTCCTGGGGGATCGGCGTGCTCGTCGGCGGGGCCTCGCTGATCGTCGGCGTGGCGGGCCTGATCTACCACCTGCGGGGCGACTTCTTCGAGGCGATGACCCTCAAGAACCTCGTCTACACGGCCCCTTTCGCAGCGCCCCTGGCCTATGCCGGGCTGGGCTTCCTGGTCCTGCTCAACCGCATGGTCGACGCGCGTTCGCGGGACTGGGCCGAGTGGGTCGTCCTCCTGGCGGCGGGGGGATGGGCCGGCAACTTCGTCCTGAGCCTCGCCGACCATGCTCAGAACGGGTTCTACTTCTCCAGCGAGTGGGCCAGCGTCGTCGCCTCGGCGATCGCCTTCAGCTTCCTTTGCGCCGTGCTGAGCGTCCCCGACAACCGGCCCCTCCGGAGGGCGGCCGTCGGGGTGATGGTCGTGCAACTGGTCGTCGGCGCGGCCGGGTCCTATTTCCACGTGGTCGCGAACCTGGGGCGGCCGACGGCGTCCGTCTGGAACTCCTTCCTCTTCGGCGCGCCGGCGTTCGCTCCACTCCTGTTCGACGACCTGGCGATCCTCGGCCTGCTGGGGCTCTGGGGGCTGGCGGCGAACGCGGCGACGACGTCCGAGGGATGATCCCGCCCGCCGTTTCGCGGCCGCTCCGGTTGCAGGATCGCGGCGATGCGCGATAATGGAGGCCGCGAGTCGTCCCGCCTGCCTGGTCATCGCGAGCGAGCACCTTGAGCCTGAAAATCCGCCGAATCGACTGCACCCGCGACGACGCCCGGGAGGCGATCGCCGCCCTGCGCCGCGAGCTGAGCCCCCGGGGAAACGTCGTCAGCCCCGAGAGCCGCGCCCGGACGGTCGCCGTGTTCGGCGAGCCGCTCTCGCCCCTCCAGGTGGTGGAGAGGATCTGCGACCACGTCGCGACCCGCGGGCTCGAAGCGGTCCTCGACTACACCCGGAAACTGGACCAGGTCGCCCTGAAGCCGGGCGAGGTCCGGGTCTCCGCCGACGAGCTGGACGCGGCCCACCGCGGCGCCGCCCCCGAGTACCTGGCGACGATCGCCCGTATCCGCGAGAACGTCCTGACCTATCAGCGGGCGATTCTCAACCGCGACGTCCACATCGAGCCGAAGCCGGGCCTGAAACTCGGCCTGCGTTACACGCCGCTGCGACGCGTGGGCGTCTGCATCCCCGGCGGCGCGGCGGCCTACCCGTCGACGCTGCTGATGACCGTCGTCCCCGCCCAGGCCGCCGGCGTCCGCGAGATCGCGGTCGTCGTCCCTCCCACGAAGTTCGGCGGCTACAACCCCGAGCTGCTGGCCGCCTGCCGCGAGCTGGGCGTGACCGAGGTCCACCGGGTCGGCGGCGCGCAGGCCGTCGCCGCGCTGGCCTACGGCGTCGAAGGGATCGCGGCCGTCGACAAGATCGTCGGCCCGGGGAACCTGTTCGTCGCCCTGGCCAAGAAGCACGTCTACGGCGAGGTCGACATCGACAGCATCGCCGGCCCGAGCGAGGTCGTCCTCATCGCCGACGCGTCGGCCGACCCCCGCTTCATCGCCGCCGACCTCATCAGCCAGGCCGAGCACTCGCCCGGGGCGAGCATCCTGTTGACCTGGATCCCGGGGCTCGTCGAGCGGGTGCAGGCCGCTCTCGAAGATCAGCTCGCGAAGCTCAGCCGGGGCGACCTGGCGCGCGACAGCCTGGAGCGGTTCGGCGCGTTGATCGACTGCCGCGACGAGGAGCAGGCCGTGACGCTCTCGAACCTGTTCGCGCCCGAGCACCTGCACGTCTCGACGGCCGACCCGGAACGCCTGGTTCCCGCGTTGACCGTCGCCGGGGCCATCTTCCTGGGGAATCTCACGCCCGTCGCGCTCGGCGACTACGCGGCCGGGCCCTCGCACGTCCTGCCGACGAGCGGCACTGCGCGATGGGCGTCGGGCCTCTCGGCGAACGACTTCCTGCGGCGTTCGAGCCTCATCGCCGTCGACGAGCGGGGCCTGGCCGAGCTCGCCCCCGACGTCCGCCGCCTGGCCGACGTCGAAGGGCTGACCGCGCACCGCTGGAGCGTCGACGTCCGCCTGGAGAAGGCCGGCCGACCCTGACGCCGGCCGTCGCGACCCCGAACCACGTCCGCCGTCGTCGCCGCATCGACGACCGGCCCGGAGGAGCCCCAGACCTTGAGCCAGCCCGACCCCTCTCCCCTGCCGAAGGCCTCGTTCACGATCCGCCCGGCCGTGCCGGGCGACACGACGACGATCGCGAACCTGATCCGCGAGCTGGCGATCTACGAGAAGCTGGACCAGTTCGCCAAGGCGACGGCCGCGGACTTCCACCGGAACCTGTTCGGCCCCCGCCCGTTCGCCGAGGTCCTGATCGCCGAGGTCGGCGGCCAGCCTGTCGGCCTCGCCCTCTTCTTCCACACGTTCTCGACGTTCCGGGGCCAGCCGGGGATCTACCTGGAGGACCTGTTCGTCCAGCCCGAGCACCGCGGCAAGGGGATCGGCAAGGCGCTGCTGGGCTCGCTGGCGAAGCTCGCCCGCGAGCGCGGCTGCGGCCGCCTGGAGTGGGCGGTCCTCGACTGGAACGAGCCGGCGATCGGCTTCTACAAGTCGCTGGGCGCGGGCCCGCTCGACGAGTGGATCACGTACCGGATCGCCGACGAGGCCCTCGACCGCCTCGCGAACGAAGCCCCCGAAGCCTGAACGCGACCAAGGAGCCCCGGAAGGTGGAAAGTCCCGCGGAGACTCGTCGTTACGTCCTGCCCCACATCGCCAGGATGGAGGGCTACGTCCCCGGCGAGCAGCCCCAGGGCGGGACGTTCATCAAGCTCAACACCAACGAGAACCCCTACCCCCCCTCGTCGCGCGTCAAGCAGGCCCTGGTCGAGGCCGTGACCGACGGCCTGCGGTTGTATCCCGACCCTTCCGGCCTGGCCTTCCGCAAGACGGCCGCGGCGCTCCACGGGGTCGAGCCCGACATGATCCTCGCCGGCAACGGCTCGGACGACGTCCTGACGATCCTGACCCGGACCTTCGTCGGACCGGGGGACCTCGCCGCCTTCCCGACGCCCAGCTACCTGCTCTACTCGACCCTCATCAGCCTGCAGGACGGCCGCGCGCACGTCGTCCCGTTCGACGCCGACTGGCGGCTCGACCTCGACGCCTTCCGGGCGCCGGGCGTGAGGCTCGTCTACCTGGCGAACCCCAACAGCCCCTCCGGGACCGCGATCGCCCCGGCCGAGGTCGCCGCCCTGGCCGAGCGGCTCGACTGCCCGCTGGTGGTCGACGAGGCCTACGGCGACTTCGCCCGCGAGAACTGCATCGCCCTGTTGAAAGACCACCCCAACGTCATCGTGACCCGGTCGTTCAGCAAGGGCTACAGCCTGGCCGGCCTGCGGCTCGGCTATCTCGTCGCCGACGCGGGGATCGTCGCCGAGCTGAACAAGGTCAAGGACTCGTACAACTGCGACGCCCTCAGCCTCGCCGCCGGCAAGGCCGCGCTCGAGGACCAGGCGTACCTGGCCGAGACCCGCTCGAAGATCCTGGCCACCCGTTCCCGCCTGGCCGACGCCCTGCGCCAGTCCGGCCGCACGGTGACCGACAGCCAGGCGAACTTCGTCTGGGCCACCGGCGGGCCGGCCCCCGAGGCGACGTTCCAGGAGCTGAAGCGGCGGAGCATCTTCGTCCGGCTGATGCGGTATCCCGGCTACCCCGCCGGGCTTCGGATCAGCGTGGGGACCGACGCCGAGATCGACCGGCTGCTGGAAGTCCTACGCGATCTCCCCTGATCAAGGGCCCGGCGATCGGCTACAATCGCCCGCGCGGCGTCGGACCACGAACCTCTCCGCCCCGGATCGAGAACCTTGAGCGAACCCCCGCGCATCGCCGAGATCGCCCGCAAGACCCGCGAGACCGACATCCGCCTGTCCCTGGCGGTCGACGGCCAGGGCCGCGCCGACCTGGCCACGGGGATCGGATTCCTCGACCACATGCTGGAGCTGTTCGCCCGGCATTCGCTGATGGACCTCGCCGTGACCTGCCACGGCGACCTCCACGTCGACGACCACCACACGACCGAGGACATCGGCATCTGCCTGGGCCAGGCGCTCGACCAGGCGCTCGGCCGGAAGGCCGGGATCCGCCGGTACGGCCACTGCATCCTGCCGATGGACGAGACGC
Organism: Paludisphaera mucosa; assembly: GCF_029589435.1. Classification (NCBI taxonomy): domain Bacteria; kingdom Pseudomonadati; phylum Planctomycetota; class Planctomycetia; order Isosphaerales; family Isosphaeraceae; genus Paludisphaera; species Paludisphaera mucosa. The sequence goes on from NZ_JARRAG010000002.1 coordinate 3,088,381, forward strand.
TCGTCACCTGCGCGGTGGACCTGGGCGGCCGGCCCTACTGGGTCTGGAACGCCCCCATGCCCTCGCCCAAGATCGGCGGGTTCGACAGCGAACTGGTGGCCGACTTCTGGCACGCCGTGGCGACGCACGGCCGGATGAACATGCACGTCCTGCTCCACTACGGCCGCAACACCCACCACGTCTCCGAGGCGATCTTCAAGGGCATGGCCCGCGCGATCCGCGACGCCGCCGAGGGCGACCCGCGCAGCAACGAGGTCCCCTCGACCAAGGGCGCGATCTGACCTGATCGGACGAACGGATTCGGAACGACGACGCATCGGAGGCCCCTCGTGAGCACGGTCGACAGCCTGGGATCGACGCCGGAACCCGCCAAGAAGTCCCCTATCGGCACGCTGGTCAACCTCGGCCTGATCGCGTTGGCGTTCGGGCTGCTGGCCGTGGTCGTCAACCAGAACCGGGCCAAGATCCTGGAGGTCTTCTCGCGGAAGCTCGACCTGCGGTTGCTGCTGGTCGGGATCGCGATCTTCCAGCTCAGCGTGATGCTGACGTTCGTCCGCTGGTACGCGCTGGTGCGGGTCATCGAGCCCCGGTTCACGCTCCGCTCGACGTTCCTGCTGGGCTTCATCGGCTACGTGTTCAACCTGGTGATCCCAGGCGCGGTGGGCGGCGACCTGATCAAGGCGGCGTACCTCGTGCGGATGCACATCCGCAAGACCCAGGCGGTCGCCTCGATGGTCATCGACCGGATCCTCGGGCTGCTGGGGCTGTTCGTGCTGGCGTCGATCGCCGGCGTCGCGGCCTGGGGGATGGCGACGCCCGCCGTCCAGCGGCTGATCCTGGCGGCCTGGGTCGCGACCGCCGCGGGGCTCCTGCTGCTGGCGGCCATCTTCGGCCGGCTCTTCACCCGGCTGCTGCCGGCCTCGATGCAGCCGCACCACGGCAAGCTCGGGACGATCTTCTCGGAGCTGAACACGATGGCGTCGACCTACCGCTCGCGGCTCGGCGTCGTGCTGCTGGCGCTGGGGATGTCGGTCGTCGGCCATTCGATCAACGTCTTCGCGTTCTACTTGATGGGCCGGATGCTCTTCCCCGAGATGACCACGACCCTGGGCCAGCACTTCCTGATGGGCCCGCTCACCCTGTTCACGATGGCCGTCCCCCTCCCCTTCGGCGCGCTCGGCCTGAGCGAGGGCGTCGCCGACCAGCTCCTCGGGCTCGTCGGCCACCCCAGCGGGGCGCTGGCGATGATGGCCTTCCGCATCCTCATGTACTCGTGCGGCCTGACCGGGGCGCTCGTCTACCTGGCGAACCTGAAGGAGGTGCGCGGGCTGACGGCCGCCGCCCACGAGATCGAGCACGAGCTGATCGAGGGCGACCTGGAAGACGAGGCCCCGGCGCCGGCCTGACCGCGCCGCGGCCGACGTCCGCGCGAATCGCCCCGCGGCCGGATCCCAGCCTTTACCGAGGACGGGCCCATGCCGTAGTCTGGCCTACTTCCTCGACCGGCCCGCTCGCCAGGAGCGACGACGCGATTCAGAAGGCAGGCTCGACGCATGCGATGGTTCTCCAGCCCCTGGTTCCGCCGGAAGCCGGTGTCCCTGCTGATCGAAGAGATGAACGAGGAAGGCGACCGCCTGCATCGCCGGCTGGGCCCGCTCGCGCTCATCGGCCTGGGCGTCGGCGCCACCATCGGCTCCGGCCTGTACGTCTCGACGGGACTCGTCGCGCGCGACGTCGCGGGGCCGTCGATCATGCTCTCGTTCCTGGTCGCGGCCGTCGGCTGCGGGTTCGCGGCGCTCTGCTATTCCGAGCTGGCGAGCATGGTGCCCGTGGCCGGCAGCGCCTACACCTACGCCTACGCGACGCTCGGCGAGATGCTGGCCTGGATCATCGGCTGGGACCTGATCCTGGAATACGCCGTGGGCTCGTGCTTCGTCGCCAACGGCTGGTCGGGCTATTTCGACTCGATGCTGCGCAACCTCTTCGGCGTCCACATGGACCCGCGTCTTTTGCGATCGCCGTGGGACTTCTCCGACGACGTCGGGTTCTTCCTCAACCGAGTCACTCTGCCGAACGGCGTCGAGGCGATCGCCTGGTTCAACCTGCCGGCCGTGCTGATCACCGTGCTCATCACGGCCGTCTTGGTGATCGGCATCCGCGAGAGCGCCGGGCTCAACGCGGCGATGGTCCTGATGAACGTCGCCGTCATCCTGACCCTCATCGGCGCGGGGGCCGCCTACGTCGACCCCAAGAACTGGTCGCCGTTCCTGCACGAGGACCACGGCTGGCGGGGCGTCGCGATGGGGGCGGCCAAGATCTTCATCGCCTACATCGGCTTCGACTCGATCTCGACCCACGCCGAGGAGGCCCGGAACCCCAGCAAGGACATGCCCATCGGCATCATCGGGGCCCTGATCGTCTGCACGGTCCTGTACGTCTCCACGGCCGCCGTGCTGACGGGGATGATCCCCTACCGCCAACTCGACGTCTCCGCGCCGCTGGCCGCCGCCATGCAGGCGAAGGGCCTGACGTTCGCCGGCACGATGATCACGCTGGGCATCCTGGCCGGGATGACCAGTTCGCTGCTCGTCGGCAACCTGAGCCAGCCCCGCGTCCTGCTGGCGATGGCCCGCGACGGTTTGCTGCCGATCCGGTTCTTCGGCGCGGTCCATCCCCTATTCAAGACCCCCTGGAAGTCGACCCTCCTGGTCGGCTTCGTCGTGGCCATGGGAGGCGCGCTGGCCCCGCTCAGCTTCCTGGCCGAGCTGGTCAGCATCGGCACCCTCTTCGCCTTCGTGATCGTCTCGGCCGCCGTCTGGATCCTGCGGATCACCGACCCCGACCTGCCCCGCCCGTTCCGCGCCCCGTTCGTGCAATTCGTCTCGACGATGGGCGTCCTCGTCAACGGCGGCCTCATGTTCTGGCTGGGCCGGGACAACTGGATCCGGCTGCTCGCCTGGCTGGCCGTCGGCATGATCATCTACTTCGGCTACAGCCGCCGACACTCCCTGCTGAACCGAATCCCCGAGGCCGTCGGCTCGACCACCGCTCCCCCGGCCGCGTGACGTCCCGTACAATGGTAGGAAGTCCGACCACGACCCGTTTCGAGGGCCGTTCGCCATGCTTCCTCCGTCCGTCCTTCGGGGTCTCATCGTCGCCACGCTGTCCGCGCTCGTCCTCTTCGCCGCGCGACGGCCCGTCCGCGGCGACGACGCTGTGCGAGCGGACGCCTCGATCGCGTCGGGAGAGATCCGGACCCGGCCGCTCGGCGACTTGACGCACGGCCGACGCTACGAGCTGGTCGTCTCGCTCGCCGCCCCCGCGAGCGACGACCGCCTGGCCGTCGAACTGATCGGCCCCGACGGCCCTGTCCTTCGCAAGGACCTGCACTCCGGCGACCCCGACGTGTACCTCGCCTACCGACCGACGCAAGACGGCCTCGCCACACTCCGGCTCACGCGATCGAAGGCCGTCGCGACCGCCCCGGCCCTCCAGGTCTCCCTCTCCTGGCGCGGCGACGGCCTCTCCGAGGACGACCACGCCGCCCTCGAATCGGAGCCCAACGACGAATGGGGGAGCGCGAACCGCCTGGTCCTGGGCCGCACCGTTTACGGCTCGGCCGACGACGTCGAGTTCCTGGACAACCGCGAGGAGGGCCGGAGCGGCCTCGACTGGTTCCGCTTCGAGGTCGAATCCGAGAAGCCCGTGCTGGTGACGTTCACGCTCGACCTCATCGACCGCGACGTCTCGGCCGACCTCAGGATCTTCACCGTCGAAGACGGTCGGCCCAAGGTCTACTCGGCCGGCAAGGACCCGATGGAGATCGTCCACGATCGCGAGCGAGAGCGGTATTCGAAGAATCTCGTGCGGACGTTCACGAAGGGCGTCTACTACCTGCGGGTCAACGCGAACCATCCGGCCTACATCCTGCGGACGCGCATGGCCGAGGTCCCGCCGTATGACGATCCGGCGAAGGCCGTCGAGGCCGGCCTGCACTACATCCTGAACGCGGGCGACGCCTGGCTGGCGCAGGTCCCGCGCGAGGGGAACCGCTTCGTGCGGGCGGCGAACCTGCACGAGACGAGCCTGCGCTGCACCGGCTGCCACGCCACGAGCTTCCCCGCCGAGGCGGCCCTGGCCGCGCATCGGGCGGGTTATCCGATTCATGCCAAAGACGCGCTAAGCTATCTCGTGGAGCGAATCGCCGACTCGCCGGCCCCCCTTTACGGCGACGCCGGCCTGTTCTGGCAGCGCTACATCGCGACGCCCCTCGAAGCCCAGGGGGCGCAGGGCGGCGTGCTCGTCGACTTCGACCGCGAGGTCGCCGGCGCGGACACCGCGGCCCTCGCCCGCTTCGGGCCGTTCCTGAGGGCCGCCTGGGCATCGCGTACGACGCTCCCCGAGGACGAGCACAACGTCGTGCCGGCCGAGAGCAAGTTCGGCCTCGCCTGGAGGGGCTGGAAGACGCTCACCGAGGTCGCCCGCCGCACCGGCCGCGCCGAGGACGCCCGGGCCGCCGCGAACATCGCCGCCATCCTCGGCAGTCGACAGGCCGACAAGCAGGTCGAGACGCTTCAGGACCGCATCCATCGCCTGGTCGCGTGGAGCCTGATCGACCGCCAGGCCCATGCGAACAAGATCCGCCGCGAGACGGGCGCCCTGCTGACCCTCCAGAACGCCGACGGCGGCTGGCACGAGTCCGACTCCAAACCCGGCCCGAGCGCGGTCTACACCACCGGCCAGATCGTCGACGCCCTCCTCGAAGCCGGACTCACCCGCGAGAACCCGGCCGTCGATCGGGCTTTGAAGTACTTGCTGTCGCAGCAGCAGGAATTCGGCGGCTGGTTCCAGGCCGACACGCACGAGAACTTCCGCACCCCCATGCGCGAGACGCGATACGCCGTCATGGCCCTCGCCCGAGCCTTCCCCCGCGCGGACGGCCCGAGGTTGGGATGGGCAAATCGAGGCCACGGGCCGCCGTCGCCGCCTCGGACGAGTTCGGTCGTCCATGCGATCGACGACCTGGAGGCCCTCTGGGACGTCCCCCCCGCGGAGCGGCCGCGGTTCGCCTCGGCGGTCGGCCCGCTCCTGGACCATCCGTCGCCCCTCGTGCGGGCCTCGGCCGCCGCCTGCCTGGGCCGGCTCAATTGCGTCGAAGGAGTAAAGCCCCTGGCGAAGGCTCTCGGCGACCCCTCGAAGGTCGTCCGGCGGGCCGCAGCCTTCGCATTCCGCCAGCTCGGCAACCGGGGGATCGGCGTCGAGGCGATCGCGTCCGCCCTCGACGCCACCGACCCTCGCGTGCGACGAGCCGCCGTGAGCCTGTTCACCGGGCCGATCCACGGCCTGGACGACCGCCGCGAGCTTGTGAACCGCCTCATTGCTCGTGCGGACGACCCGGACCTGCTCACGCGGTTCGAGGCGGCCCGGGCCCTCCGCCGCTGGTTCTACCGCACGCCCGACCCGGCGCTGAGGAGGCGGATCGTGGAGGCCGTCCTGGCGAGGATGGCCGTCGAAGAGGTTCCGCTTCATAGGACGAACCTGAGCGAGAACCTCTACATCATGCTCGACGAGAATCTCGGCGGGGGCGTGAGCCTCCAGCGGAACCTCGCGGCGCTGCCGGAGTCCATGCGCGGCCCGATCCTCGAAGGGCGCCGGAAGGTCGAGCGCGACGTCCTTCTGGCCCCGATCCTGGCGGCCCTCCGATCGGGCGGCGAGCCGCGGCGCGAGGGGATCCTCCGGGCGTTCGACGGCTCGTTCTTCCGCGGCCGGACGTACGCCCGCCAGCCCGAGGGTGCGGTGGACGTCGGCAACGACCGCGAGTTCGGTTTCCTGTACGAGGTCCCGCTGGACGAGTTGGAGGCCGTCTTCGCCGTGCTCCTCGACGCTCCCCGGGCCGGATCGGGCGGTCGCCAGGCGCTCCAGCTCGCGAGCTTTTTCAAGGTCCCGGAGCGGACCCGGAACGCCTCGATCCAGGCCGCCGTGCTGCGGGCGCTCGACGACGGCGACGCCGAGATCCGCGTCGAGGCGCGGCGGATCGCATCGGGGATGAGCTTCGAAGGGGCCGAGGACGACCCGGCTCGGACGCGGGCGATCGCCCGGGGCGTCACCGAATCGGCGGAGTCGCGCCCCGCGCTGATCGCCGCGATCGGCCGGAACCCGCGGCTAGCCGGACGTCCCGAGATCGCCCGGGCGACGGCCGCGCTCGCGACGCGGCTCGACGGCGAGCCCGAGCTACTGCCTTTGCTCGACCGTCCCGGCGTCGCCGACGCCGACGTGGTCGCCGCGATTAATCGGGGGTGGGCGGGTTACGACCCCGCCCGCAAGGCCGAAGCAATTCGGATGGTGCTTCGACGTCCGGATGTGGGGGGCGACGCCGCGGCGTCCAGGCCGCTGCTCGACCTGCTCCGGCTCGCCGCGGGCGACCCGTCGGAGACGATCCGCGAACAGGCCTTCTCCGCATTCGTCGTCAGAGTACCCGCGACGTCGGTAGAAGCCTCCCCGACGATCCTCCTCGCGCTGGCCGACGCCTCGCCGAAGATCCGCCGCCTGGGCCTGGCGGCCACCTCGCAGCGAGCGTCGTTCTGGGACCGCGCCGACGTCCTCGAACGTCTCGCCCGATTGCTCATCGACCCCGACGCCGGCGTCCGCTCGGACGCGCTCGCCATCGTCAAGCATCATCGCCTGCTCGTCCGATTCCCCGTCCTGGCCCACCGCCTGAAGGTCCTCATCGCCGAGCCGGCATTGACCGCTCGCGTCGAGGCCCTGTTCCGGGCCTCGGGCCTCGACCCGGCCACGACGGCCGCCGACGTCGCCGTCGATCGGCCCGTCTTCCTGAGCCTGGAGTCGTTCCGGCGATCCGTGAACTCCCTGCTCTACAAGGCCGGCCCCGACGGCCACGCCTGCGTCGACTGCCACGCGAACCACGCGATCCTCAGGGTCGCCGAGGCCCGCGAAGGCGGGCCGACGGAGGAGGACGTCGCCGCGAATTTCGCCTCGGCCTCGAAGGTCGTCGACCTCGGCCGCCCCGAGGCGAGCCTCCTCCTCCGCAAGCCCCGCAGCCCCGTCGGCCAGGGCGAGGCCGATGCGACGAGCCCGACCGGCCTGACTCACGTCGGCGGCCCGCGCTGGGGAGGCCTGGACGACCCCGCCCACCGCGCCGTCCTCGCCTGGATCCGCGCGGCCGCCGCGCAGACCGAGGACGTCCCCCCGATCGACCCCGGCGAGATCGAGGACCTCTCCGTCGCCCCTCCTCGTTAGTGGAAAATCTCGACGAACGACCCTGAATTCCGGTTGACGGCAAAATCTTTGCCTGACAAAGTAAATCGACTTTACAACACAAAGATTAGGTCGCAGCATCCAGATGCAGGAGGATTTCGGCATGGCCATCGTCGAATCGAGGGGTGACGGGCGATCGGGGTGGGGCCAGGGCTTTCGCGAGCTTGACCTGATCCTGCGGGGCGACCGGACGCAGCTCTCGTCGTTGCGGGACGGCGGCGTGCGGATCTCCGCGGGCCGGCTCTCGCGCGTGATCATCGTCCTGTGCATGGCCCACGGGCTTTGCATGGGGGCCTTCGCGATGTTCTCGAAGAACGGCCCCGCGCTCGGCCAGGTCGTGGCGACGATGATCAAGGTGCCGCTGCTGTTCTACCTGACGCTGCTGGTGACCCTGCCGTCGCTCTACGTCTTCAACGCCCTGGTGGGCTCGCGGCTGTCGCCGTCGTCGGTGCTCCGGCTGTTGACGGCGACGCTGGGGGTGAACGTGGCGGTGCTCTGCTCGCTGGGGCCGATCGTCGCGTTCTTCTCGGCCTGCACCACGAGCTATCCCTTCATGGTCCTGTTCAACGTCGCGGTGTTCGCGACGGCCGGGTTCCTCGCCCAGATGTTCCTGCTCCAGACCCTTCAGCGCCTGAGCATGGCGCAGGTGCTGGAGGAGACGACGATCCCGGAAGGCGACGGCCCGACCCCGGCCGCCCTCCGGCCGATCTCGGACCAGTTTCTGGGACGCCACGTGAAGACGATCTTCCGGATCTGGCTGCTCCTCTTCGGCCTCGTCGGGGCCCAGATGGGCTGGGTGCTGCGGCCCTTCATCGGCAACCCCGACGTGCCGTTCACCTGGTTCCGCGCCCGTCAGTCCAATTTCTTCGAGGCCGTCCTCCAGGCCCTCCATTCCCTCTTTTCCTGAGGCGGTCCGCCTGGCGGGAGGGATCCGACGATGAGCCTCACCTTGTTGTCTCGTGCGGACGCCGTGCTCCGCGAGGGCTCCGCGGCCGAGCCGGACGCGCCGCCGACCGCCGTGGTCTCATGGCGTTCGCGGCTGGCGATCCTGATCGCCTTCGGGATGGTCTATGGGGCCGTGATGGGGGCGTACGGCGATTCCCTTGGGGATCGGCCGCTGCAGATGCTCTACTCCGCGCTCAAGGTCCCGGTCCTGCTGACGGTCTCGTTCGCGATCAGCCTGCCGACGTTCTTCGTGTTCAACACGCTCTTCGGCCTGCGCGACGACTTCCCGCGCTCGGTCGCGGCGTTGTCGGCCACGCAGGCCGGGCTCACGGTGATCCTGTCTTCGCTCGCGCCCGTCACGGCCTTCGCCTACGTCTCGGGCATCGGCTATCGGCCGGCGATCCTCCTCAACGGCCTGATGTTTGCGACGGCGAGCTTCGGCGCCCAGGCCATCCTGCGCCGGAGCTACCGCGACCTGATCGCGCGCAACCCGGTCCACGCGACGATGCTCCGGGCCTGGCTGGTCGTCTACGCCTTCGTCGGGATCCAGATGGGCTGGATCCTCCGCCCCTTCATCGGAGACCCGACCCGTCCGACGCAGTTCTTCCGCGAGGAAGGGCTGAGCAACGCCTACGTCGTCGTGATCGCCATGATCTGGGAAGTCCTCTTCGGGGCCCGCTGATTCCCCGGCTCATCGACCCCGGGGCTCGACGCCGAGCAGGTGGCGGACGAAGAAGTCGCGGCGCCGCCGCTCGCCGTAGGGGCTGCCGCCGGCCCCGTGGTCGGCGCCCGGGAAGACGACGAGGTCGAAGTCCTTGTCGGCCTTGATGAGGGCGTCGACGACCTGCATGGTCGAGGCCGGGTCGACGTTGCGGTCCAGCTCGCCGACGGTCAGCAGCAGCTTGCCCGTCAGCCTGGGAGCGAGCGTCACGTTCGACTGTTCGGCGTAGTGGGGACCGATCGGCCATCCCATCCACTGCTCGTTCCACCAGATCTTGTCCATGCGATTGTCGTGGCAGCCGCAATCGGCGACGCCCACCTTGTAGAAGTCGCCGTGGGTCAGCAGCCCCGCCAGGGCGTTCTGGCCGCCGGCCGAGCCGCCGAAGATCCCCACCCGCGACAGGTCCATCGCCTTCTCCTTCTCGGCGGCGGCCTTCAGCCAGGCGATGCGGTCGGGGAAGCCGGAATCCAGGAGGTTCTTCCAGCAGACGTCGTGAAACGCCTTGGAACGCTCGTTCGTCCCCATGCCGTCGATCTGGACGACGATGAAGCCCAGCTCAGCGAGCGCCTGGTGGCCGTAGAAGGGGGCGAACCGCTTGGGCACGAAATAGCCCTGCGGCCCGGCGTAGATGTTCTCGATCACAGGGTACTTCGCGTCCGGGTTGAAGTCGCGCGGGCGGCAGATGATCCCGTAGATGTCCGTCTTGCCGTCGCGGCCCTTGGCGACGAACCGCTGCGGAGGCTTCCAGCCCGTGGCCTCCAGCCGCGAGACGTCGGCGCGCTCCAGCTCGCAGACGAGGCCGCCGTCCTTCGTTCGCCGCAGTTCGACGACGGGGGGCGCGTCGACGCGCGAGTAGGCGTCGACGAGAAACTCGCGATCGGGCGAATACTCGACCTCGTGCGTCCCGTCGCCGGCCGTCAAGACGACGAGGCCGGTGCCGTCGAAGTTCACGCGGGCGTGGTGGACGTGGTAGGGATCCTGGTCGGCGTGGACGCCCCCCGCCCGGAACCAGACCTGGCGTTTCTCCTCGTCGACCCGGTCGACGCCCCGGACGACCCACGTCCCGCGCGTGATCGGGTTCTTCACCTGCCCGTCGACCAGGTCGATCAAATACAGGTGGTTCCAGCCGTCGCGCTCGGACATCCAGATCACCTCGTTCGAGCCGTCCATCCGGCGCTCGAAGAGCTTGCTGGAATAGCAGAAGAAGGTCTCGGGCCGCTCGTCGACGATCGCCGAGGCTTTCCCGGTCTTCGCGTCGACCGCGACCAGCCGCATCACCTGATGCCCGCGCTGGTTGTACAGGAACGTGAACCGGCCCGAATCGGGCGCCCAGCGGAACTGGTCGACGCTCCAGGGGTTCGGCGCCAGGTCCGGCTCGATCGGGACCTCCTTGCGACCGTCGACGTCGAACAGGTGCGGGCGCGAGACGGGAACCTGGTCGCCCGGCTTGAGATAGTCGTGCGTGACCAGCTTCGGCTGGAGCTGGTCCTTCGGGGCCGACGCGACCATGTTCACCTTGCGCTCGGACCCCCTGACGCGACGGAGGGCGATGAAGCGCTTCGAGTCGGGCGCCCAGAAGACGCCCGCTTCATAGCCGTCGACGTCGGAGCCTTCGAAGCTCAGGACCGTATCCTTGTCGCCGGCCTTCTCGTGCAGGATGAGGTTGTGGTCGCGGACGACGACCGAGAACTTGCCGTCGGGCGAATCCTCGCCTCGGGGCGACTCGCGGGTCCCCTCTTCGGTGGGCCGACGCCGCTCGCGCTCGCTCGGGGCGAGGTTCTCGACGGGCGGCGACGGGGCTTCCTTCAGCTCGCCGGCCGGGTCGAAGCGGTAGGTTTTGCCTTCGAACCCGAAATGGACGGCGCCGTCGTCGGCGACCGTGAACTGGTCGAGCGCCAGGTGCGTCGCCTTCTGGGGCTTGCCGACGGCCTTCTCCAGGGCCTCGGCCAGCTTGGCGTGGTCGAACGCCGGCCGGCGCTCCGACTTCTCGGCGTCCACGAGGATGTACTCTCGGGCGGCGTCGGCGAGGTCGTTGCGGTACCAGAACCGATGACTCTTCCCCAGCCAGTTGGCGCGGACCCTGGCCTTGAAGACCTTGTCGCGTGTCGCTTTCGCCAGGCCGTCGGCCCGCGCATAGGCGGCTTTCGAGCCCTCGTCCCCCGCGAGCGAGGGGCCTCCCAGGGCGAGTAGCAGGGCGGCGAAGGCGGCGGCGGGTAGACGCATCGGTCGGGATTGGGTGGGGTGCATGGGCGGGTCGCGGCTCCGGGACTCTCGAATCCAGACCGGTGGGCGGTCGTGGAAAGTCGAATGATCGGATAGTATGACGTTGATCGACGGCCCGGGGGAACAGGCCGTCGCGGACGATTCCGACACGCGAGAGGTTCAGAGGATGTCGAGTTCATGGCGGGGCGTCTTCGCCGCGGCGACGACGCAGTTCAACAAGGATCAGTCGCTCAACCTCAAGTCCACGCTGGCCCACGTCGACGTCATGATCGACGCCGGGCTGCACGGCCTGATCATGCTGGGGACGGTCGGCGAGAATTATTCCCTGGAGCAGCCGGAGAAGCTCGAAGTCCTGCGGGCGACGGTGGACCACGTCGCCGGCCGGGTGCCGGTCCTCACCGGCGTGGCCGAGTATACGACGAAGCTGGCCTGCCGGTACGCGGCCGACGCCAAGGCGATCGGCGTCGACGGCCTGATGGTCCTTCCGCCGATGGTCTACAAGACCGCGCCCCGGGAGACGATCGCCCACTTCCGGACGGTCGCGTCGGCCACCGACCTGCCGATCATGGTCTACAACAACCCGGTGACCTACGGCGTCGACCTCACGCCCGAGATGTTCCAGGAGCTGGCCGACCAGCCCACGCTGGTCGCGATCAAGGAGTCGTCCGAGAACGTGCGCCGGATCACCGACCTGAAGAACGCCTGCGGCGACCGCTACACGCTGCTCGCCGGCGTCGACGACCTGGTGCTGGAGAGCCTGATGCTCGGCGCCGAGGGCTGGGTCTCGGGGCTGGTCAACGCCTTCCCGGCCGAGAACCGGCTGCTCTGGGACCTGGCCGAGGCCGGCCGCTGGGACGAGGCGCTCGAGGTCTACCGCTGGTACATGCCTTTGCTGCACCTCGACACCTTCCCCAAGCTCGTGCAGTACATCAAGCTGGCGGTCCAGGAGTGCGGCTACGGCTCGGAGATGGTCCGCGCCCCCCGGCTGACGCTCGAAGGCGAGGAACGCGAGCGGATCCTGGCGATCATCCGCAAGGGGATCGCCGATCGGCCCCGGATCCCGGCGACGGCCTGACTCGATCGGAAAGGAGGTTGGGCCATGTCGCAGGTCACGATGCGGCGGATCCAGGTGATCGATTCGCATACCGGCGGCGAGCCGACCCGCGTGGTGGTGTCCGGCGGACCCGACCTGGGTCGGGGGCCGATGTCGGAGCGGGTGGAGATCTTCCGCGACCGCTTCGACGACTTCCGGTCGTGCGTGGTCAACGAGCCCCGCGGGTCCGACGTCGTGGTGGGCGCCCTGCTCTGCGAGCCGGTGAACCCCGAGTCGGCGGCGGGCGTGATCTACTTCAACAACGTCGGCTATATCGGAATGTGCGGCCACGGCACGATCGGACTGGGGGCGACGCTCGCCCACATGGGCCGGATCGGCCCCGGCGTCCACCGGGTCGAAACGCCGGTCGGCGACGTCACCATGGAACTCGATCCTGACGGCACGGTGGCCGTCGAGAACGTCGTCAGCCGCCGCGCCCTCAAGGACGTCGAGGTCGACGTCCCGGGCCTGGGCCGCGTCACGGGCGACCTCGCCTGGGGCGGCAACTGGTTCTTCCTCGTGCAGGACCACGGCGAGCGGCTGGACCTGGCGAACGTCGAGCGGCTGACCGAGGTCTCGTGGCGGATCCGCCAGGCCCTCGAGGCGCAGGGCGTGCACACCGACGACGGTCGCGAGATCGATCACGTCGAGCTGTTCGGCCCGCCGTCGTCGCCGGAGGTCGCCGACAGCCGCAACTTCGTCCTCTGCCCCGGCAAGGCCTACGACCGCTCGCCCTGCGGCACCGGCACGAGCGCCAAGCTCGCCTGCCTGGTCGCCGACGGCAAGCTCGCCGAGGGCCGCGTCTGGCGGCAGGAGAGCATCGTCGGCAGCGTCTTCGAGGGCTCCGCGCGGATCATCGAGGGGGGCGTCCGCCCCCGGATCCGCGGCAAGGCTTATATCACGGCCGAGTCGACGCTGCTGGTCGACCCCCGCGATCCCTTCGGTTCGGGCATCCGCACATGAGCAAGCGCGTGGTCGTGATCGGCGGCGGGGTCGTGGGGACCTCGTGCGCGTATTACCTGAACAGGGCCGGCTGGGACGTCACGGTCATCGACCGGGGAGCGATCGGCGGCGGCAGCTCGGCGGGCAACTGCGGGTTCGTCTGCCCCAGCCACGTCCTGCCGCTCACCGAGCCGGGCATGGTCGCCAAGGGGCTGGCGTCGCTCTTCAGGCCGAACTCGGCGTTCAAGATCAAGCCGCGCCTCGACCCGGCCCTCTGGTCGTGGCTGCTCCATTTCGCCCGTCGCTGCAACGAGCGCGACATGCTCGAAGCCGCCCGCGGGATCCAGCCGATCCTCGACGCCTCGCTGGCCCTGTACCAGCAGTTGATCCGCGACGAGGGTCTCGATTGCGAGTGGCGCGAGCGCGGGCTCTTCTTCGTCTACAAGGACCGGAAGGCGTTCGAGGCCTACGCCCCGACCGACGAATTGCTCGGCGGCGCGTTCCACTGCCGGGCCGAACGCCACGACGGCGACGCCGTGCTGGATGTCGAGCCGGCCCTCAAGCCGGGCCTCGCGGGCGGCTGGCACTACCGCGAAGACGCCCACCTCCGACCGGACAAGTTGATGCGAGCCTGGCGTTCGAACGTCGAGGCGTCGGGCGGATCGTTCCGAGAGAATTGCGCCTTCGAAGGCTTCGAGCGCCGCAACGGCTCGGCGACGGCGGTCAAGACGGTCCAGGGCCCGATCCAGGCCGACGCCTTCGTCCTGGCGGCCGGCGCCTGGACGCCGAGGCTCAACGACGACCTGGGCTGCAAGATCCCGATCCAGCCCGGCAAGGGCTACAGCCTCACCATGCCCCGGCCGTCGATCTGCCCGAGCGTGCCGATGATCTTCCCCGAGACCCGCGTGGCCGTCACCCCGTTCGACGCGGGCTACCGGCTGGGCTCGACGATGGAGTTCGCCGGCTACGACGAGACCATCGCCCCCGCCCGGCTCCAGCTCCTCCGCGACGGCGCAGCGCCGTTTTTGCAGGAGCCCGAGGCCGAGCCCATCCAGCAGACCTGGTTCGGCTGGCGGCCGATGACCTACGACGGCCTGCCGATCATCGACCGCGCCCCGGCGCTCGGCAACGTGATGATCGCCGCCGGTCACAACATGCTGGGCCTGTCCATGGCCACCGGCACCGGCAAGCTCGTCGCCGAATTGCTCGACGGCGAGCCGCCCTCGCTCGATCCCCGCCCCTACCGAGCGACCCGATTCTGACCTCGGCTCTACCTGGCCTTGGCGATGCCCGCAACCCGGGCGTCGACGGCCCGGACGTAGTCGTCGGGCGCCAGGAGCACCTGGACGCCCCGCACGCCGGCCGAGACCGAGATCACCTCGAACAGCTCGGCCGTCTCTTCCAGATAGACGGGGTACGCCTTCTTGCAGGCCATCGCCGTCACGCCGCCGCGGATGTAGCCCGTGAGCGGCTCGACCTCCTTCAGGGCGACGGTGTCGACCTTCTTGTCGCCCGTCGCCTTCGCCATCGCCTTGAGATCCAGCTCGCAGTCGGCGGGGACGACGGCCAGGCAGACGCCGTGCTTATCGCCTCGCGCCACCAGCGTCTTGAAGACCTGCTCGGGGGGCAGGCCGATCTTCCGCGCGACCGATTCGGCCACGAGGTCGTCGGGGTCGACCTCGTACTCCCGCAGCTCGTACGCCACCCCCAGCCGATCCAGCAGCCGGACGGCGTTGGTCTTCGCGATCGCCACCTCATCGGCCCTCCGCCGCGTGGAAAATTGTATCGAATTTACGGTTTGCGAGCTTACCGGGAAGCCCGCGTCCCGGCCAACCGAGGCCTCTCGGAAATCCGTGGCACGCCGCGAGGGCCGTCGCTCATCCATCGGGCGGAAGGGGTCACGTCGTTACGCCCGGGAGATCGACCGATGGGAACGATTTTCGTCTACGCCCTGCTGATCGCCCTGATCCTCCCGCTGAGCGTGCTGCTCGCGTCGCCCGAGGAGGGCCGCTCGACCCGCAGCTACCGCACGCCGGCCGTCGTCGCCCTGGCCCTGGGGGCGGTCTTCTTCGCCCTGGGCTTCATCCATCCGACCGACGCCCCCGGCGCCTGGCTCTTCCGCGCCTTCTACGGAGCCCTCTGCACGTTGACCGTCGCCGCCGCGAACGTGCTCGTCTGCCTGGAGCCGTCCCGCACTTGAGGTCGAAACGCCCAGACCGGCTCCCGCTCGGTCGCCGCGGTGGTACGATTGGGGGTCGAGGTCGCGCGGCTGGCGCTGCGACCTCGGGCCCACCGGGCGGCGGAGACGACGGATGGAGTTCACCACGTTCAAGGTCGCCGGGGTCGACGCGTTGCGGCGCCTCGAAGAGTACCGCGCGAAGTATCCGACGAGTCGCGTATATCCGTTCCTGATCGGGGGCGCCGAGGAGCTGGAATACCTCGAGGAAGCCGCTGAATCCGACGGCCGCGACCCGGCCGCGATCATCCGGGCGTCGCTCGACGTCGATCCCGCCGCCTGGATCGCCGGGCGCAAGGGTCAGGTCGAAGACGACGGCGTCGCGCTCGACGACGAACTGATCGGGGAATGGCCGGAAGGCGAGATCGAGAAGTCGGGGATCGGCCTCCACATCGACCTCATGACCGGCAAGATCAAGCCCGAGGTCTACCTGGGCCTCGTCACGATCGACGAGCCCTGGCAGCTCCCGGCGGTCCTGAATTACGGCGGCTGGAACGACTGTCCGTTCCCGGAAGTCCACGCTGCGTTCCACCGCGCGTGGTTCCGGCGGTACGGCGCGGAGATCGTCGGCGCGTCCCACGACGTCGTGGAATGCCTGGTCGCCCGGCCGCCTCAGACCCAGGACGCGGCGATGGACCTGGCCTGGGAACAGTACTGGTATTGCTCGGACATCGTCGACCAGGGCTGCGGGACCATCGCCAACCTGGCCGCGACCCTACTCGACGCGCCGGTCTGGTACTTCTGGTGGGACTGACCGAGGCCTTGACCACGCGGGGCCGATCCCGTCCAACTCCGGAAGGGCTTCGATCCATTCGATAGTACAATCCGAACCCGAAGCATAAATCCCCTGGCGAGCCCGGGCGGAAAGACTCCCGCCTCGACCTGACGCCGATCGAGGCGGAACGCCTGTTGAACGATCCGGTCCATTGCCTGGAAGTCCCGGACAAGGGGGTCTTCATCGGGGTCCGCGAGGGCAAGATCTATGCCTTCCGAGACGACGGAACGGGCGGCTACCACGCCTACCCGATCACGGGCAACGAGGTCTGCGCCAAGTTTCACGCCGTCTCCCCGCGCATCGCGGGCTTGCTCGGGACCGACGTCAAACGCCTCAGCCGGTTGCACGAGTGAGGCGCGAGGCCGGCGGTCCCGAGCCGGCGTCGATCAGACCTTGAGCAGGTCCCTCGCCTGGGCCATGCCGGGCGCGGGGCGGCCGCATTCGCTGGCGGTGACGCGGGCGAGGGCGACGAGCTGCCGCCAGCGGAAGGCGGGCCGGGTCGAGGCGAACTCCTCGCGGACCGTGTTGTAATACTTCTCGGCGTGCAGGGCGCCGTCCTCGCTCACCGCGTATTTCAGCATGAGCGCGAAGACCGGCGCGGGGTCGAGGCCGAGGCCGCCGTATCGGCCCACGAACGCGGACGCGATCTCCTGCTTATTCGCCTTGATTGCGGATTCGGTCTCGGCCAGCAGGACTTTCGCGTCGGTCGCCGTGATTCCGTCGAGGTACTCGGCGAGCGGGCGGGGGGCCCACGTGCGGAACTCTGCCTCGCGAGACTGGCGGTCGCGGGCGACCTCGAAGCCGGCGAGGATCAGGCAGGCGGCGGCGTTGCGGGGGTTGACCACGCGCGCCATGTTTCGCCAGGCGTTGACCGCGTCGCTGGCGTGGACGCCGATCGAGTCGCCGTGGACGCTCCCCGGAGGCTTGCCCGGCTGCGCCCAGCGTTCCAGGCGGCCGCCGTCGCGCAGGACGAGCTGATTCGCGGCCAGCGCGATCGCCTCGCCGACGTCCGCCGGGTCGATCCCCTCGGCCAGCGCCGCGGCCACGGCCTCGGCGGCGGTCGGCGGGCTCGATTCGAAGATCGTCTTGCACATTGCGGCGACCCATTCGTCGCCGGGCCGCTTCGTCCCGGGGGACGTCCGCGGCAGGTGGTGCCGGTCGAAGAGCGCCGGCAGCAGAACGCGGGACTCGTCGCTCTGCGCGGCGTGGGCGGCGTCACGCTCGTTCTTGACGCAGTAGCGGACCGACTGCCGGAGCATCGTGTGGGCCTGCTCCCGGCCGACGACGTCGAGCAGCTCCCACGCGCGATAGGGGAGGACGACGCGGTGCACCTCGGTATGGTCCTCGACAGTCATGAGCAGGCTGTTGAACGCGTCGTCGGGCGAGCCGGCGGCGATCGCGGCGAAGGTCCCCTCGGCCTCGTCCACGTCGCGGCGACGGACCGCGTCGCGCAGGGCCTCGGCCGGGTCGTGACCCGCCGACAGGACGCCCGGCTTGACGGCGTGCAGGACCTCGGACGCCCGGCCGCCGTGCTCCTGGATGCGGTTCGTGTTGCGGTAGAGCACCTTGAGCACGGGCAGCGCGCGACGGTCCTCGGGAAGCTCGCGCGCCATGTGATAGGCGGGTGCCAGGGCCATCAAAGTATGAAAGCCGATGTAGTCCTCGCCGCCGAACGTCCGCGCGTTGGCGAGCGCCGCGGCCGCCACGAGCTGCTTCAGGTCGGTCCCGGCGTTGAGCTTCTCGACGAGGGCCGGCAAGATCCGGTCGATCGACGTGTCCTGCATCAAGCCGACGAGGGGTTCCAGATCGCCGAACGTGATGCGGCCGTCGCCCGCATCCTCGCCTCGGGCGGACGTGAGGCCCATGTCGACCGCCGTGCCGAGGCCGACGCTGGCGACCAGCATGCCCCCGCCGACGCGGCCCAGGAATTCCCGACGCGTACGCCGTGTGCTCATCGTCTCCGTCCTTTTCCCGTGAAGAGATCGGGATGCAAGGTGACCTGCGACGTCGGCCATCCTACCGCGTCGCGGTGAGATAAGCCATTCGCATCAGCCCTTATCCGTTCGGGAGAAGGAGGCGGGGCGATTCGTCAGCCCGTCGGGTCCGCGATGGCGGCCGTCCAGTGGGCGACCTCCTCGGGCGACATGCGGCCCAGGGGCCGGAGGCGGGCGTCGTGATAGCCCCATCGGCCGGTGTCGGCAAGGTACTGCTCGCGCGACAGCAAGGTGCCGAAGCAGACGCCTTCCTGCATGGACGAGTTCTCCAGCTCGTCGCCCAGCTTGGCCAGGAAGCGACGGATCACCCAGCCGGGGATCCGGTCGCGCTCGGCCGGGTAGATGAAGCCGAAGGTGACGAGGTGGGCGAAAAGCACGCGCCAGTGGTCGCCGAAGCGGCCGATCAGCCGGGTCCAGTCGAGCGACTCGCCGCAGCTTCGCAGGAGGTGGGCGACGTCCGCGCCGTCGAACCGCTCGCGTTCCTGGATGTAGCCCTTCGACCAGATCATCTCCTCGGCCGGGCACAGCTTCACCGGCACGCCGAGGATCTCTCCGTCGGACGCGTGGTCGAACCACTCGTCGTCGACCTCCGCCACGCCGTTCCCCGCGCCGTAGATCACGTCGATGAACCCGTCGTCGCTGAACGCCTTGGCCAGCCAGTGGGGGAACGAGACCTCGGTGCGATACCCGGCCGCCGCGAGCGTCTGCAGCACCAGATCGCGATCGCGCCTCAGGACGAAGACGTCCAGGTCCTTGGTGTGACGTTCGATCCCCGTGTACTTCGCGAACGCATACGCCCCCCCCACGAGGAACGGGGCGTCCGCCTCGTTCAGGACTGCCAGCGTCCGCACGTAGAACGCCCGCGTGTTGGGATCCAGATCGACCGGTGCCAGTTCCATCGCCTTCGTCCTCCGCCGCGATTTCCAGGAACCGCCCAATCTCGCAAAGGCAATGCCGAGTGGGCACGCACTTTGCCGAGAAGAAGGTCCTGTGCGTCGCCCGGTCGGCGGCGACTCCTGGTCATCCCCGGAGGTGGAGGGCGTGATGTCCGATTCGAAATCGATCGTGCGGGTCGCCGCGGTGGGGGACCTCCACTGCGGCAAGACATCCCGAGGGACGATCCGACCCCTGTTCGAAAACGCCGACCGGTTCGCCGACGTGCTGGTGCTCTGCGGCGATCTGACCGACTACGGACTGCCCGAGGAGGCCGAGATCCTCGTCGAGGAGCTGGCCGTCGCCTCGCACCTGCCCATCGTCGCCGTGCTGGGGAACCACGATTTCGAGATGGGCCGCGAGGACGAGGTCGCTCGGATCCTGACCGACGCGGGGCTGTTTTTGCTCGACGGCGACGCCGTGGAGGTCAAGGGCGTCGGCTTCGCGGGGGCCCGGGGCTTCGCGGGCGGCTTCGGCCGCGGGACGCTCGGCTCGTGGGGCGAGAAGGCGGTCAAGGCGTTCGTCCAGGAGGCGGTCGACGAGGCCCTGAAGCTCGAATCTGCCCTCGCCCGCCTGCGCACCGAGAGCCGGATCGCCGTGCTCCACTACGCGCCGATCCAGGCGACCGTCGAGAACGAGCCGCCCGAGATCTTCCCGTTCCTCGGCTGCGGCCGCCTGGAAGACCCTCTTAACCGCTACCCGGTCGACGCCGTCGTCCACGGCCACGCCCACAACGGCAGCCCCGAAGGACGGACCTCCGGCGGCGTCCCGGTCTACAACGTCTCGCTCCCCCTGATGCGCCGGACCTCTCCCGACGCGCCGCCCTTCCGCATCATCGAGGTCCCCGCCGTCGAGAGGACCATGGAGCCCCGGTGAGGATCACTTCGATGCTCGACCTCACTCGGCGGCGAAGGCTTCGACGATGTCCCACCCGACGATGCGTACGAAATAGCCGCGGCCGCCCTCCCCGGGAAGGTCGAAGGTGTAGACCAGCTCGAAGTCCGCGTGGGCGGGGCCGCCCTCGTCTTCGATGTAGCAGCCGATCGTCGGGCTGAGTCCCGCCGCGACCTCCTCGACGGAAATCAGGCCGGGGTGGCAAAGGAGCAACGCCTCCGCGATGTCCGGCCAGAGCGAGGGGTATCGCGCCTTGAGCTGATCGAAGGTCGCTCGCTGGAGGGCCGACGGGCCCGACTCGTCGGCCCAGATGTGGACCGCGAACCTTGACGTCCGGGACGGCTCGTACGCGAACGGGGCGAGGCCGTCCCAGGCGTCGATTTTGAACTCGATCTCGCCGAACGTCGGGTCGGTCACGCCCGGGCTCGCCTCCCAGGAACATGCGTCGCATCGATCGAGACGGCCCGACGGATTCTCACCCCCCGGACCAGTTCATGTGGTCGAGATCCTCGATCATCCCGGCCTTCTGCGTCGGACGCCATCCCAGCCGCTCCTGCGTCAGCTTGCTGGACGCCGGCATGTCCCAGCCGACGAACATCGCCATCCATCCGAAGTGGCCGGCGGCCTCCTCGGGCGACAGGGAGACGACCGGGATCTTCAGGCCCCGGCCGATGGCCTCGGCGATCGCCCTGGCCGTCACGCCCTCCTCGGCGACCGCGTGATACCTCGCCCGGTGCGGTCCCTTCTCCAGGGCCAGACGGTAGACGGGGGCGGCGTCGAGGACGTGGACCGCGGGCCAGCGGTTGAGCCCGTCGCCGACGTACGCCGCGAGGCCCTTCTCGCGGGCCACGGCGATCGCCGGGGTGACGAGGCCCTGCTTCAACGTGTCGTGGACCTGCGGCAGGCGGACGACCGTCACGCGCACGCCGCGATCGGCGACCGCCTCCGCCGCGATCTCCGAGCCTAAGCGGGGGTTCGGGTGGTTGGGGTCGAAATGGTCCTCGGTCGCGGGCTGGCCCGGCGTCCTGGTCCCCATCCCGGTCCCGGAGGTGACGACGAAGGGCCGATCGGAGCCGGCGAGCGCGTCGCCGATGGCCTCGATGGCCCGCCGGTCCACCTCGCAGACCTCCTGGAACCGCGAGAAATCGTGGATGAAACCGCAGTGGATCACCCCGTCGCAGGCCGCGGCCCCCTTCCGCAGGCTGTCGAGGTCTTCGAGGTCGCCCCGGTGGACCTCGGCCCCGGCGGCCGCGAGCGCCCCAGCGCCTTTGTCCGAGCGAGAAAGGCCGAGCACCGCGTGGCCCGCCTCGATGAGGTCCCGAGTGACCTCGGTGCCGATGAAGCCCGTCGCGCCGGTCAGGAAAACACGCATCAGGAATCCCCCCTGGATTGAATTCGGTTTCTGTTCGCGGATTTCCAAGGCTAGGTTTTTGAACCGAGACGATCTATGCTCGGAAGTCCAATCTTTCTTCGCGATCGTCCAGGAGCGACCCATGGATCCCTTATCCGGCGTGCTTTCCCTGCTGAAACCACGAAATACCATGTGCGGGGGTTTCGACGTCGGCGGCGAGTGGTCGCTGCAGTTCCCCGAGCACGAAGGCATCAAGTGCTATGCGATCGTCGGCGGCCAGTGCTGGCTCGTCGTGGAGGGCGTCTCTCAAGCCGTACGCCTGAAGTCCGGCGATTGCTTCCTGCTCCCCCTGGGGCGGCCTTTCCGACTGACGAGCGACCTGGCGCTGCCGCCCGTCGACTTCAAGGCGATGCATTCGCGGCCGATGAACGGCGGGTTCGCCGTCTGGAACGGGGGAGGCGACGTCTCGGGCGTCGGCGGCTACATCGGCCTCGAAGGGAAGCACGCCGGCATCCTGCTGAAGATGCTGCCGCCGATCGTCCACATCCGGAAAGAGGCGGACAAGCTGGCGCTGCGCTGGTCCATCGAGCGGATGATGCAGGAGCTGCGCGAGCCGCAGCCGGGCGGCCATCTCGTGATCCAGCACCTCGCCCACATGATGCTCGTCCAGGCGCTGCGGGCGCATCTGGCGGAAGGCTCGAGGGGCGGCGTCGGCTGGCTCTTTGCTTTGGCCGACGAGCAGATCGGCCCGGCGATCAACGCCATGCACGCCGCCCCCGCCCATCCCTGGACTCTGCAGGAGCTGGCCGAGCGCGTCGGGATGTCGCGGTCGGGATTCGCCCAGAAGTTCAAGGAGACCGTCGGCGCGACCCCCATCGACTACCTGACGCGCTGGCGGATGCTGCTGGCCGGGGACCGTCTGACCAGTTCCGGCGATCCCATCTCGGCCATCTCGCTATCGCTCGGCTACGAGTCCGAAAGCGCCTTCAGCACGGCCTTCAAACGAGTCATGGGATGCTCGCCCCGGCAGTACAGCCGTGGCCGGGACCGGGTGACTTCACATCACGGAGTGCTGGCGGATTGAGCGAGCTTCCCCGCGTCGGACGTACCTCGCCGATCTCTCGAACTAGCGCAGCGGCGGCGGATCGGCGGCGAGTTCCAGGCGCAGGAGCGAGACCGCCTGACGCGGCAGGACGACCTGCAGCTTGAGCATCCCGTCCTCGGGTCGAAGCCGGGCGGGGGAGTCGAAGAGCGTCAGCCGCGACTGCCGCTCCAGCTCGGCAATCTGTTCGGGCGTCGGCCGAGGGGGCGAGCCCATCCGCTTCCAGGCCTCGAAGGCGTTGCCGTGGCGGGCGTCGATCCGGTAATGGTGCAGGAGGACGGGGGCCGCCGCCGGCAGGCCGGCCACCTCGATCGTCACGTCGGCGTCGGGGCCGGGGACGTCGTCGTCGTGGTAGTGCCAGGCGAGGATGGCGAGCGAGGCGCCGTCGAACGACGCGAGCGCGGAGACGTCCGGGGCCGCGCGCACGCCGTTTTCGAGGATCGCGTCGAGGCCGACCGCGCCCGAGCTTTGCACGTCCAGCCGCCGGCCGCCCATGAGGCTGAACATCCGGAAGACGTTCAGGACGGGCAGGTCGATGCCGTTGGTCGCCAGGGCGCGGAAGCCGGCGAAGAAGGGCTGGTCCTCGAACTCGAAGGCCCAGGTCAGGGCGCCTTCGAGGTTCACGCCGAGCCGCTCGGCCAGGTCGTGCTTGCGCGCGAAGCTCGCCGCGGTGTAGCTGGAATACATCGTGCCGTTGCGATAGCCGAACCGCGGCCCCTGGCACGCGGCGCAGCCTTCGGGGTCGGACTCGCCGATGACGATCGGCTTCTCCTTCAACTCGGGGAACGAGGCGACGAGGCGGAAGCCGTCCTGGACCGTCCGCAGGTGCTCGGCGATCCCCATCCGCACGTGGCCGTCGACGACGCTCGGGGCCCCTTTGGCGTGGAACGACACGAAGTCGATCGGCGTGCCGACCCGGCCGGTCGCGTGGTTCGTCCCGCGCAGGCAGTGCTCCAGGAAGTCGCGGCTCCAGCGGCCGCCGCTGCCGGCGGCGTCCGGCCCGCCGACGCGCGCCGTCGGCAGGGCCCGCCGGACGGCGTCGACGGCGTAGTCGTGCAGCTTCTGGAACTCCTCGGGCGTCCCCCGCCAGTAGCCGATGTTGGCCTCGTTCCAGGTCTCCCAGTACCACCCCTCCACCTCGGCCCGACCGTACTTCTCGACGCAGTGCTTCGCCCACTGGTGGACCAGCTCGGCCCACTTCGCGTAGTCCTTGGGCGGGTAGGCCCAGCCCGTGTAGATCTCGTCGTACTTCGCCGTGGGCGTCCAGCGGTGCTGGTAGGGCTCCGGCTTGATCGACAGTTCCTTCGGCATGAAGCCCATCTGCACGTAGGGCCGGACGCCGCGCTCGAGATAGGTGTCGAAGATCCGGTCGACGATCGACCAGTCGTAGACCGGACGCCCTGCAGCGTCCTCGCGATAGGCGCCGGTGGAGCCCCACTTGAGCGCGGGCGTTCCGTCGCCCGAGGTCAGCAGGTTGTGCGCGCGGAAGTAGACCGACCCCGGCCGCAGGCGTCCCAGCTCGCCGATCAACTCCCGGCCGTCCTTCATGGTGGCGTAGTTCGGCTCGTCGGCCCCGAAGAACCGCCAGATCGGATGCAGCGGCCCCGTGGACCGCGTGGCGTCCAGCCGGATCGCGACGGGGAACGTCCCCTTCACCTCGGCCGACTCGGCCCGCGCCCGGATCGGGGCCGCGATCAGGAGCAGGACGCATAACGCGACGGCGTGCCTGGACATCGTTCGCTCCCGGTGGAGTCGTGGAGGGGGAGGGGACCGCCTCGCCAAATTCAGGAGGGCGTGGAAGGTCGACAATGAGAATAACCCGGCGCGACCGTCCTCGAACGGGCCTCGAGCCCGCGCACCGACGTCACGTTTGTAGGGCTTCCGAGCGACGGGCGGTAGCCTGCACCCGGAATTTCAGGCTCGCTTCGTAAGCTTGCCTCGCGACTCCCGTTGTACGAAGAGTCTCATCCCGATAAGCCGTCCTCATCCCGCCCGCCGGGCCAGCCCCGGTGTGGGGAGGTCCCATGTCCGACGCGAACGAAACGCTCAACGCCTACATCCTCCTCGATCGTTCCGGCTCGATGGCCTCGCGGTGGGACGAGGCGCTCGGCTCGATCAACACCTATGTAAAAGCGCTGGCGGGAGCGACCGTCACCCTGGCGACCTTCGACGGCATGGATGGGCTGAAATTCGAAGTGCTTCGCGACCGGGTCCCCTCGACCGAGTGGAAGGACGTGACGCCCGCCGAGGCGACCCCGCGGGGCGAGACCCCGCTCTACGACGCCCTCGGCCGCATCATCTCGACGGCCGAGGCCGCCGGGGCCGACAGGACCGTGATCGTGGTCATGACCGACGGGGTCGAGAACCACAGCCGAGAGGTGTCGAAGTACGACGTTTACGACGCCGTCGATCGGTGCAAGTCGAAGGGCTGGCAATTCGTCTTCCTCGGGGCGGACTTCGACGCCTTCCGGCAGGCGTCCCACTTCGGACTCCACCGCTCCCAAACCCTCAGGATGAAATCCGGCGGGTTCCCCTTCGGCTTCGAGCGCCTCGCGAGGAAGACGACGGATTATGCGACGACCGGCCAGGACATCGCGTTCACGGAGGAAGAGCAGAAGGAGGCCGAGAAGTAAGCGGCGAGGCGCCGCCCGGCGAGGTCTCGACTGCGGCCGGGCGGGGGATTGGGCTCAGGGGGCCGTAGGAGCCCGGGGCTTGCGCTGGAGGACGAGGGTCTTGATCTGGAACGGCGCCAGGTCGACGCTCACCGAGCCCGCCGCGACCGCCGCGAGCGCCGGGACGTTCTCCAGGAGGTCGGCCTCGCCGGCCGCGACGATGTCCGCGGGCAGCTTGACCACCGTCGCGGGGGCGGGTCGGCCGGAGGTCTCGTAAAGCCGGAGCGCGACCCCGCCCCCGCGCGCCGGCTTGAGCGACGAGACGACGACGTTCGGCGCGGAGACATCGACGAAAGCTCGGCTGGTCGGCAGACTCCCCTCGTGCGAGCCCACGGTGCGGGCGATGAGCGGGTGGTTGAACTCCAGGCCCGCCTTCGGGACGCCCGCGTCGCGCCAGTCGCCGGCGTGGGGGAGCAAGGCGTACCGGGCGGTCCACTCCTTGCCGATCTGGAAGGCCCCTTCCGAACTCATCCCCGGCTCGTAGCCGCCGCCGAAGCCGTAGGCGCCCAGGTTGTGCGAGCGCAAGGTCGAGACCATCAACGTGCCTTCGGTCACGACGTGCCCCGGGAGGCCGATGTTGAGCACCGCCAGCCCCCGCCCGGACCCGCTCAGGTCGGACCAGTTCTGCGCGGGGAACTCGATCCCGTCGGGCCGCTCGCTCGCGCCGAAGGGGATCTCGTCGAACCGCTTGCCGGCCGCGATCGTGGTGGGGAAAAGCACCTGGTAGCGGACGTACTTCTCGTTGTTGACCAGGGTCGTGGTGCAGTCGATCCGCGGCAGGTCGGCGTATAGCCGCACCGTCGAGGCGTACCCGCCCGAGTCGAACGAGTGGGCAACCCGGAACTCGGAGTAGACCGGCCCCGAGACGAGAGTGCCCGGCGCGTCGTGGGACTCGTCGCTGAACTTCGCCGAGCCCCGGGCCGGCACGGGCTGAACGGTCTTCATGGCGATGTTGCTGCCGCCGTCGAGCCCCTTGTAAAGCTCCCACACGTCGCCCTTGTCCTGGTGCCTGGCGACGACGTTGGCGGGCCCCTTGAACACCTCCCAGTCGCCGTCCTTCACGCGAAGGCCGACGAGGGCCCCCGTGCCGGGGTCGAGCGTGATCTTGTAGAACCGATTCTCCAGCGCGACCGTGGCCGGCGCCGGAGCGGGCGGCGTGGCGGGCGAGGACGCGGGGCGGGCGTGGTAAGTCCGGTAGCCGAGCGACGGCACGTCGGCCGCGACGAACGCGACCCGCGCCTTGCAGACGCCGCCGTCGGGATACGTGGTCGAGGCGACGACCTGCGACGGCCGGACCGCCCCCCGGTCGTCGACGATCTCGACGCCGCCGACGCCCTTCGCGCTGAAGCCGAGGTCGACCTCGGCCAGGTCGGACCGCGTCCAGCTCAGGGGGTTGAACACGACGATCGGCACGCCCTCGCCCCGGGTGTCGATCCTGGCGGCGAGCGCGTCCCAGCCCCGGGCGATCTGCTCGGCGGCGAGACGGTCGGAGAACTGGAAGCCGCCGACGACGTCGTCGTAGACGTGGTCGGTCATGACGCCCGACGCCAGGTCGTGGGTCTCGTTGAACAGGGCCGGCTCCCACGCCCGCCAGAGCGCGGGCAGGTCGGACGCCCCACCGCCCCCCTGCATCTGCTCGATCGCGGCGAGCTTCTCGGCGGTCAGCAGCCGCTCCTCGATCCGCCGCATCCACGTCTTCAGCTCGATCCGGCTGCTGTAAGCCCCCTGGAAGATCGGGCTCAGCTCGCCCTTGAACACCGGCAGGTCCGTGCGTTCGCCGATCACCGCCTCGAAGTCGCTGGGCGTCGCCATCCGCGCCCGGAACGGCGAGTCGGGCGCCTTGTCGAACGCCTCGACCATGGGCGCGAGATGCGGCTCGGGAACTCCGACGTCCACGCCGGCGAGGCCCACCCGATGCGGCCCGGGCGCGTTGCGATCGAGCGCCCCGAATCGCCCGACGAGGAATTCTCGGAATTTGGCCGGGTCGTTGGGCGAGCCGTAGAGCAAGGCGTAGGTGGCAGGCATGTAGAACGTCGCCAGCCGAGTGCCGTCGATCCCCTCCCAGAGAAACTCCGCGGGGTGTTCGCGATAAGGCACCCCGCGCTGGGTCCAGTAGGAACGGAAGCCTGCGAGCTTCATGAGCTGCGGCATCTGCGCGTGGTGTCCGAACGTGTCGATCAGCCAGCCCGTCGTCACGTCGATCCCGAGCTTGTCGCGATAGTACCCCTTGCCGTACTGGACCTGGCGGACGAACGACTCTCCGCCGGGCATGTTCACGTCGGGCATGACGTCCATGCCGCCGGTGATCTGCAGCCGGCCCTCGGCGACGAGCCTGCGGAAGAGCGGCTCCTGGTCGGGATAGCGTTCCAGGAAAGGCCGGACGTAGGCGACCTGATCCAGCACGAAGCGGTTGCCCGGCTGTTCTTCGAGCAGCCGGAGCGCCTTGAGGATGTTCGGCAGCCCCATCTCCAGGTACTCTTCGCGCGTCTTGAAGACGGCCCCCTCCCAGTGGGTGTGGGGGATGACCCAGAACGTCGACTTCTCCGCGGCCGGCGGGTCGGCGGCGCCGGCGGACCCGGCCTGGAAGAGGGCGAACCAGGCCCCGACGACGATCAATCCACGCTGGATCATGCGACTCTCCTGTTCGACTTGGCTCCCGGACGCCGGCCTCGACCCCGAGGACGCGCCGAAGCTCCCAACCCGCCGACCGCGCCTCGCCTCGCGGACGACATGCTACGGCCGCGCGTCGGGCCGGGCAACCGTCCGCCTCCGCCGAACCGGGCCGCCCGGGGGCCACGTCCTGGACGGTCGCACGTCGCATCGGTAGAATCCGATCCGACTCATAGCCTGTCGCCGCCACGGTTTCCGCTTGGAGGGACGCCGATGAAGATGTTCCAAGGCCTCGTCCTTTTGTTAGCCGGCCTCGCCGGCGCGGCCCAGGCGGCCGGCCTCGGCCCGCGATATGAGCGGCGATGGGTCTGGGTGATGGCCAACCTGATGGTCGAGGCGGAGGCCGATCGGGTCGTCGCGCTTATCGAACGCGCCGGGAGGGACGACTACAACGGGGTCGTGATCAGCGACTACAAGCTGAACTTCCTGGGGCGGATGCCGGCCCACTATTTCCAGCACGTCGATCGCGTGAAGGCGGCGGCCGTCCGGGCCGAAGTCGAGATCATCCCGGGGATCTTCCCTATCGGCTACAGCAACGGCCTCCTTTCGCACGACGTCAACCTCGCCGAGGGGATGCCGGTCGTCGACGCCCCGTTCGTCGTCCGGGGGCGTGACGCCGTCCTCCAGCCCGATCCCGCCGCGCGAATCAAGAACGGGGACCTGGAGGAGACGAAGGGAGACGTCTTCGTCGGCTTCGGTTACCAGGACGCCCCGGGGAAGGGGACGGTGGCGGACCGCCAGGTCGCCCACGGCGGGACCACGTCCTGCCGCATGCAAGACCTGGGCTCCACGCCGGTCTGTCGACTGATCCAATCGGTCAAGGTCCGCCCGCACGCCTGCTACCGGCTCTCCTGCTGGGCGAAGACCCAGGACCTCGCGCCCACCGGCGCGTTCCGGCTGCTGGCGATCGGCAAGCAGGGCGATCGGCCGTTGACCTTCCACGAGGGGGGCCTGGAGCCCTCTCGCGACTGGACCCGCGTCGAGGTCGTCTTCAACAGCCAGGACCAGACCGAGGTGAACCTCTACGCCGGCCTCTGGGGGGGCAAGTCGGGGACGCTCTGGATCGACGACCTGGCGCTGGAGGAGATGGCGCTCGTCAACGTCCTGAGGCGCGACGGCTGCCCGCTCGCGGTCGCCTCCGCCGACGGCAAGACGAACTATGTCGAGGGGAAGGATTTCGAGCCCGTCCGCGACCCGAAGCTCGGCCAAGTTACCTACGAGGGCGAGTACGAGTTCAACCACGACGGCGCCCCGCTGCGGCTCACCTCCGGCTCGCGGATCCACGACGGCGACGCGTTGAAGGTGAGTTGGTACCACCCCGTGCTCGTCCTGGGCTCGTACGCGGCCTGCTGCCTGAGCGAGCCCAGGGTCTACGACCTGCTGAAGGACCAGGCGAGGCGGGTCGACGACCTGTACCATCCTCGGACTTTTTTCATGCAGCACGACGAGCTGCGCGTCGCCAACTGGTGTCGGGCGTGCCGCTCCCGCAATCTGACGCCCGGCGCGCTGCTGGCCGACAACGCCCGGCGCTGCACGCAGATCCTCCGCGACCTGCGGCCCGACGCCGGGGTCGTCGTCTGGTCCGACATGTTCGACCCGACCCACAACGCCGTCAAGGATTACTACCTGGCCAACGGCACCCTCGAAGGCTCGTGGGAAGGGCTCGCCCCCTCGGTCGCGATCGCCAACTGGAACGCCGGCAAGGCGAAAGCGAGCCTCGACTTCTTCGCCGCCCGCGGCCACGCGCAGGTCCTCGCCGGCTACTACGACGGCGACGACAATTTCTCGACCTGGAACGCCGCCGCTCGGGGCGTCCCCAAGGTCGACGGCTTCATGTACACGACCTGGCAGAACCGCTACGACGATCTGGAGCGTTACGGCAGGCTGCTCAGGGAAGCGAAGTAATTCGATGCGCTCGAGGTCAGCCCCCCCTGGTGGATCTCCATTCCACCTTTTCTGCAACTGCACATCTTGATGCATAGTTAGGTTTGGGAGGTCCTCGAAAACCGACCCGGATCGCTAACCCCGAACCCAGGCGGGCCCCGAAAATCATGAAAAAATCGTCGCGAAACGAAGCCGATCCGATTCCCTAAAACCGCCATTAAGTCGATATGAAATAGTCATTTACGTCATAAAATAGGAAGTCGGTTTCTCACGAGCGAACCCAAATCGAAGCCGACCTCCCCGCGAAGGACGAGCGGCGTGGTCGGCTTGCGAGCCCCTGGGGCGCGGTCGCGCTCGCGGAATTTTCGCGACGTCGGCCTGCGCGACGGAATCGAGATGCAAGGAGATCTTTCCATGAGGTATGCGACTCTGCCCCGGATTCTCGACATGCACCCCGCCCGACGCCCTGGCGGCGCGCAGGGCGCCGCCAGGCCCGACGGCCATAGCGTCGACGTGGGCGCGCCGATCGTGGTCTGGCTCAAGAACGGCGACTGCATCCAGGTGGAGGCCGAGGAGGCCAGCGTCAGCGACCCCAAGGGGATCGACTTCGCGGCGGTGCCCTGGGGGCTCGTCGAGTGGTGGATTCCAACGTGACCTGACCTGACCTGACCTGATCCGACTCGACGAGCCGAGCCCGCCCCGGATCCGTCCGGGGCGGGTGGATCGCGAAACATTCAGGGCTTCCAGGCGTCCGGCGACGCGTGCCAGGCGGTCGACGGGACGCTCGCCGGGTCGAAGGCCGCGATCCAGTCGGCGGGGCGGGATGGGACCGGCCTGGGCGACAGGCCGAGGGAATGGGCGAGGACGCCGATCAGGCGGCGGGGGTCGACGCCCTGCTCGCGGAGGGTGGCGAGTTTGATGGAGCCGTCGCGCTTGGCGAGGCGACGGCCGTCGGGGCCCAGGACGAGGGGGACGTGGCCGAAGCGCGGCGGGGTCCAACCGAAGGCCCGATAGATCAAAATCTGCCGGGGCGTGCTGGGCACGAGGTCGTCGCCGCGGATCACCTGGTCGACCCCCATCTGGGCGTCGTCGACCACGACGGCGAGCTGGTACGCCGGCCCCAGGCCGTTGCGGCCGATGAGGAAGTCGCCGCCCAGTCGGGCGGGGTCGACCTCGCGCGGGCCCAAGAACAGGTCGTCCCAGGCGACGGGGCCGGGCGGGACGCGGAATCGCCAGGCGAACGGGCGGTCGCCCAGGACCTGTGCGTCCAGGGCGGATCGCCCGGCGCAGGTGCCGGGGTAAGTCGGGCCCTCGTCCTCGGCGTGGGGGGCCGAGGCGGCGCGCTCGACGTCGGCGCGGGTGCAGGTGCAGGGATAGACCCGCTCCTCGGCCTTCAACCGCTCCAGCGCCTCGTCGTAGATCGACCGGCGTTCGGACTGGACGTAGGGCCCGAGGGGGCCGCCGACGTCCGGGCCCTCGTCCCAGTCGAGGCCCAGCCAGCGGAGGTCGACGAGGGCCTGGTCGGCGGCTTCGGTCCGGACGCGGGAAGCGTCGAGGTCCTCGACCCTCAGGATCATCGCGCCGCCGACGCGACGGGAGGCGAGCCAGGCGGCGAGGAAGGTGCGGGCGTGGCCCACGTGCAGGCCGCCGGTGGGCGACGGGGCCAGCCGGCCCGCGCCCGGCCTTCGATCTCGGCGAAAGGTCATGCTCGCGATCTCACGGGCCGAACGGACGCGGCCGGCGACTGCTCTGGTTGCGGCCGGGGCATTCGGTTCTAATGGACCGATCTTAGCGGCTCGACCCGCAGGCCGGCCAGACCGCCGGCCCTCTCCCTCCCCTCCCCCTTGCCAGGAGTGTCTCCGTGGACGCCGAGTTGAAGCGATCGGCCAAGAATGTGATCGATCGAATCCTCCATCTCCGAGACTCTCTTTGACTTCGGCGAAAAGCTCGCCCGCCGCGACGCCCTCCAGAGCGAGATGGAAGGGCCGTCGTTCTGGAACGATCAGGAGAAGGCCAAGGCGGTCATCGCCGAGCTGAAGACGCTCAACGGCGTCCTCAAGCCGTTCGAGGACCTCGTCAAGCAGTCCGACGACATGGCCGCCGCGATCGAGATGGCCGAGGAGCTGGAGACCGACGAGTTCGACGCCGACATCCAGGCGTCGTGCGAGAAGGCCGACAAGGACTTCGCGGCCTTCGAGCTGCAGTCGATGCTCAGCGGCCCGAACGACCACTGCAACGCCATCGTGACCATCCACGCCGGCGCCGGCGGCACCGAGGCCTGCGACTGGGCCGAGATGCTCATGCGCATGTACCTGATGTGGGCCGAGGCCCGGGGCTTCACGACCCAGATCACCAACCGTGAAGACGGCGGTGCGGCGGGCGTCGCCGAGGTCACGATCTACATCAAGGGCGGCTACTCGTACGGCAACCTCCGCGGCGAGACCGGCGTCCATCGGCTCGTCCGCATCAGCCCGTACGACTCGGCCGCGCGGAGGCAGACCTCGTTCGCCTCGGTCGACGTCATCCCCGAGGTCGACGACACGATCGACATCGTCCTCAAGGACGACGAGCTGAAGCGCGACGTGTTCCGGGCCGGCGGCCCCGGCGGCCAGCACCAGAACAAGACCGAGTCGGCCGTGCGGTACACGCACCTGCCGACGGGCATCGCCGCCGAGTCCCGGGGCGAGAGATCGCAGCACAAGAACGACGCTATAGCTTACGCCAACCTCAAGGCCAAGCTGGTCCGCTTGGAAGAGGAGAAGCGTGAGGCCGAGTACGCCAAGAAGTACGACGAGAAGGGCGACGTCAGCTTCGGCAGCCAGATCCGCTCGTACGTCCTCCAGCCCTACCAGTTGGTCAAGGACGCGCGGACGGGGCACGAAGTCGGCAACCCCCGGGCCGTGCTCGACGGCGGCCTCGACGGCTTCATCGAGTCGTACCTCCGGATGAAGCTGGCCAAGAGCACGCACTGATCGCGGCGGCGCGAGCCGCCCGATCTGGAAAGGGGCTCACCCGGCCATGCCCGGCGCTTCGTGGAACCTGGACCAGACCGACGACGCCGTGACGATCCGGACGCCCGCCGTCCGGATCGTCCTTCGTCGCGCCGGCGACCGCTGGAGCCACGAGATCGGCCTCGGCGACGGCCCTCCCCTGCTCGCCTCGATCGAGCACGGCCCAGATGCGGGCGACCCGTCGCAGGTGCTCAGCCCGGTCTACCAGGAAGTCCAGCACCACGCCTTCGACGACGACGACCGTCGCGTCCGCCTGCTGCTCACCGGCCTGCTGCACCGTCACCACTTCTCGGCCGTCCTGACCGTCTCGACCGACGACGACGGGGGCGCGGCGATCGAGTTCGACGTCGCCGACCGCTGCCGCGACGTCGTGTCCAGCCTGGCCGCCACCTACGAGGTCCGCCTCGGCCCCGGCGACCTGCAGGAAGCGGACGAGACCGCCGTGCGCTGGGACGGCGGTCCGCTCGGCGACGGGCGCTTGACGTTCACCGCGATCGAGGCCTCACGCCTGGCGATCGCCGGCAAGGGTCCCCGGGCCGTCCAGGCGCAGGCCCTGGCGAGCCTCGCGCCGGGGTCGTTCACGCATCGGCTCCGCTACCGCTGGGCCTGGGCGAGCCGCTCGTGCCGCACCCGGTAGACCGCGTATTCGCCCCGCTGCTGGAGGCGTTCGAGGGGGCCGTCGGCCGTCGCCCTCGGCCGGTCCGCGCCCGCCACGACGTAGTCCGCCCCCTGACGCTGGGCCAGGGCGGCGAGTTGGTCGTCGCTGAGCCCGTCGTAACGGGCTTCCAAACGATGGCGGCCGTCGAGGTAAGCCCGGACGAAGGCCGCCGGCGGGCCGTCGAAATCGACATGGTCGCGGAACCGCTCGTACCAGTCGCGGAGGCCCTGGGCGTGGTACGGGCTCCCCGCGCGGTTGAAGGCCCAGTTGCGATGGGACCAGAGCCGGAAGCCCTTCGGCCCCGGCGGCCCGATGAACCGGGCCGACTCGGGCGTGTTCCAGCGGCACCACGTCGCCAGTTCCTCGACGTCGTCGATCGGCACCGGGGCGAACCGGCAATGGGCGACGAGCCCCCGGACGAACCTCGATCCGGCCGGGGGATGAGACGCCGGCAACAGCCCGCCGACGAGCGCCGCCGCCGGGAAAGCCCACGCGGCCGCCGTCGCCCAGCGGTGCCGCCGCGGCGTCCAGGTGAGCGAGAAACTCGGGAGTCGCCGGCCCGCTGCGCCAAGGGCAAGCCCCCCGACGACCGCCGCCGCCAGCGCGCGCTCGCCGCGCTCGGTGTCGTGCCTGGCGAGGAACGCGCCCGCCCAGGCCAGCAGGCCGACCAGCACGACGTCCCGCGTCCCGGAGCCGATCCGCTCGCCGGCCGCCTCCAACAGCGTCATGACGAGTTCGATCGCGACGACCGCGGCGAAGAGCCAGTCGCCGGTGCAGGCGACGGGGATGAGCACGGCGCGAAGGCGGTCGGCCAGGCCGCCGCGTCGCCAGAGGCCGACGACATGGCCGCTCGCCACGACCAGGGCCAGTCCGCGGCCGAAAGTCGCGATCCGGAAGGGCTGGAAGACCGTCGCGCCGACGTGCCCGATCCCTTCGACCGCCGCCCACGCTCCCGCGAGCCAGGTCAGCACGACGCCCAGCATCAGGAGCAGTCGCCATCGAGGCGAGCTCTCGTGCTCCGAATCGGCGTCCTCGCCGGCTCGCCTCAGCCCGACCAGCGCCGCCGCCACGAGCCCGAGGTAGGCCGCCGCCGCCAGCCACTGGGGCTGTCGCCAGAGGTGGGGCAGCATGTGCTGGGGGCTTTGCAGCTCGACGGTCAGGACCCGGAAGGTCTCGGGCTTCAATCCCTCGCGCAGGTTGCCGAAGGGGGCGAGGTTGTCGACTAGACCCGGGACGATCGCCAGTGACGTCGCGGCGACCGCCCGGATCGCCAGCGGCCAGGAGGTTTGCGTCCGGCTCCCGAAAAGGACCCAGGCGAGCCAGGAACCCGAGAAGACGAGGGCGAGCTGCAAACCGAGCGACGGGTGGATCCAGGCCGCCGCGCCGAGCGCAATCGCCGACGTCCACCAGCCTTTCCGAGGGTTCTCCACCAGGGCGGCCGCGGCCGTCCAGGCGAGCGCCAGGGCCATCAGGCGGTCGAGGAGCATCGCCTCGAACAGGTGGTTCGTGCCGATGTTCCCCGCCTTGGCGGCCAGGAAGAGGACGACGGCCGTCCAGCCGGCGGCCTCCGCTCGCCCCGGCCAGAAGGCGGCGGCCAGTCGGAAGAACCCCCAGACGCTCAGGGCGAACGTCAGGGCGAACAGGGCGAACAGGGTCGCCGGCAGGCCGACGGACCGCGTCATCGCCCCCAGCAGCCGGAGCGAGCCGCGATGGGGGTTGAAGGCGTCGAACGAGCGGACGAACGGGTCGTCGGCGTAGAGCCGGGGATCGAGGCTGTGGAGCAAGAGCGGCAGCCGGTGCGCCTGGTCGCCGTCCAGGCTGTGATAGCCCTTCAGGGTCAGATAGGCCCCGAAGGCCAGCAGCACGAGCCCCCACGCAGGGCCGACGTCGCGTCGCCCTCGGGCCTCGATCCGGCACCCGTCCTCCATGCCGCCGTCCCTCGTCCTGGATCACCCGCGTCGGCCGGAACATCCCGCCGGACGCGAGTTTACTCCCGGTCCAAGGTCGGTCAACGCCAGTCCGGATCCGGCCGTCGCGACCGCCGGGCGTCGCGCTCGGCCTTGAAGCGTTCCAGGTCGACGAGCACCTCGGGGTCGATGTCGAGGTTGGACGACGCCTGCGGCGCTGGGTCGCCGGGGATTTCAAGCCGCGGGGTGATCCGCTCGGGCTCGGGGAGGATCGCCTCGGCGACCTGGCCGGCGGGCGCGTCGGTGAGGACGGGCTCGGCGGGGAGCTTGCCCAGGCCGTTGCGCTGGATGTGCTCGACGAAGCGGCGGACCGGGGGCGAATCCCAGATCTTGGGGGCCGGCTCGTACTTGCGATTCCATGCGAGGGCCTTCGAATCGACCGTCATCCGGTTCGCCCACTCGACCCGCCCGCCCAGGTCCTGGGCGTACTTCTCGACGGCCGCCACCAGGAAGATCGCCGTCAGGACGCCCTTGGCGGTCCCCAGCAGGAAGCCCGCGAACTGGTTGTCGCGGCGCAGATCGACCTTGCCCGTGGCGTCCGGTCGGCGAGCCATCTTGAGCGCCAGGGTGACGACGCCGACGACCACGATGTACGAGGCCGCGGCCGAAGCCCACCAGAGGATTCGGTCCATCAGGGCGGGGTCGACCTTCGGCAGCCGGGCGAGGACGTACGGCCGCGCCTGGTCCCGGACCGGGTCGGCCAGGTAGAAGCACGCCACGAATCCCCCGATCCGCACGGCCTGGCTGACGAAGCCACGCAGCCAGCCGCGGAAGGCGGCGATCAAGACGACCGCGCCCAAGGTCAGGTCCAACCCCATGTTCCCTACCTCCCGAACCGTACTCGACGAAACCGTCCCAGGGGTATTCGCCGGCGGCGGCCCATTCTTGAATCCCGGGTGAACATCGAGAGCCGTATCGGCTGTCATCGGTTCGCCGTCGGGCGGACTTCAGGAAATCCGGGGAGACCTCGGAATTCGTTTCGGGGGTCCGATCCGCTCAGTAGCCGTGCGTCTTCAGGAAGGCGGTGCTGCGGGCGATCCGCCGCTGGCGTTCCTCCAGCCCGGGCTCGGGCTCGCCGCCGATCCCTTCGATCTCGATCGTGTAGGCGCCCTTGTAGCCGACCCCGTCGAGGATCGCGCCGACCCGGGCGAAGTCGACCGCGCCGCCGTCGCCGACGGCCGGGAAGTACCAGTCTTCGAGGCCGCCGCGGTTGTCCTTGAGGTGGACGTTGCGGACGAGGTTTTTGACCTTCTCCAGCTCGTCGCACGGGTCGACGCCGGCGTTGTAGTAGGCGATGTTGCCGGTGTCGAAATTGAGCAGGACGTGGGGGTGGCGGACCTCGTCCATCAGCGCGAGCATCGCGGCGGCGTTCTGGGTCGGGCCCTTGTGAGTCTCCAGGGCCAGGGTCACGCCGACCTCGGAGGCGGCGTCGCCGAGCCTGCGGAGGGCCTTCAAAATGAGCCGACGCTGGTCGTCGTCGGCCGGCTGGCCGGCGCCGGTCACGCAGAGCGAGACCCCGAACCATCGCGCCGCGAACCGGATCCGGCGCTCGGTCAGGGCGACGCCCTCCTCGGTGCGCATGTCGGCGCCGCCGACGTTGCAGCCGCTGACCTTGACCTCGTGCTTCGCCAGGTGGTCGACGAAAGCCTGGGCGGTGGCGTCGTCGGCCTTCTCGGTGACGACGGCCGATTCGGGGATGACCAGGCCGCCGAAGTCGTGGCCGCGGAGGGCCAGCTCCAGGCGGTCGAGGCCCGCCTCGCGGATCCGCTCGACGGCCGTCCAGACGCCGTCGGGCCCGTAGCAGTTGCTGAAGCAGCTCAGGATCCGCGTCATCGTCCGGGCGTCTCCTCGGTCCTGGTCGGTTCGAGGGCCACCGGGAACTCGCTGGCGGGGTCGACCACCCGCAGCGTCCGGCGGCCGTCGAGGACGTCGAGCAGGAGGCCGCCGCACATCTCGCCGCGCCAGCCTTCGGCCAGGATCGGCCGCTCGCCGCCGGGGCAGCCGTCGAGCCGCCAGCGGATCAAGCTCTTGAGGTCCGACGTGTTGGCGACGAGCGAGCCGGCGACCTTGTTCTCCAGGCAGCACTGCGCCAGGGCGGCGGAGAGCAGGTTGGCGACGGTCGAGGCCCCCGGGGCGTCGTCGTGGCGGGGGGCGGGTTCGGGCAACTGGTCGTCGGGAACGCCGCGGGCCGCCTCGACGGCCTTCAAAATCTCGTCGGCCCGGCTGATCAGGCCCGGCCGGTTGAAGTCGCGGAGGGCTTCCAGGTCGCGGCGGCCGTTGGGCATCCGCTTGGCGATGGCCACCACCAGGTCGTCGCGCATGACCTGCCGCATCGGCCGGTTCTGGCGGCGGGCCTCGCCCTCCCGCCACTCCGAGAGCCGGCGGGCCGCCTCCAGGGCGCGGCGGCTGAGCTGATGCAGCCCGGGGAGGCGACGCCAGCGGTCCTGGTCGGCGCGCTCCTCGACCGCCACCATGAAGTCGCGGAATTCGGCCTCGGCCCATTCCCGACGGCCCAGGCGGTCCAGCTCGGCGCCGAGCCGGTCCTGCAGGTCCAGCAGGTAGCGGACGTCGTCGAGAGCGTAGCGGACCTGCGCCGGGGTGAGCGGCCGCCGCCGCCAGTCGGTCCGGGTCTCGCTGCCCGAGACCGTGGCGCGGAGGACCTGGCTCACCAGGTTGGTGTGCGAGAGCGGGTAGCTGTAGCCCACCAGGCCGGCCGCGAGCTGGACGTCGAAGACCCGCGCGGGGAGCTTGCCGGTGCGCATCAGGCAGATGCGCATGTCCTCGCCGGCGGCGTGCATGACGACCTCGATTTCGGGGTCGAGGACGACCGCCCAGAAGGCGTCCAGGTCGCCGGCGGCCAGGGCCAGGGGGTCGACGGCCGCCAGGCGTCGCGAGGTCGCGACCTGGATCAGGCAGAGGACCGGCTCGTACGTGTCCTCGGAGACGAATTCGGTGTCGAAGCCGAACCGGCGCTCCTCGCGGATGTGGTCGATCAGGTCGTTCAGCCCGGCCGCGTCGGCGATGAGGCTCTCGTGTCTCGAATCAGGCATGGGGATGGAGGTCTCTCAGGAAAGCGAGGGCGGCGGCGTCGAACGCCTCGGGATTCTCGTACGGCGAGAGGTGCCCGGCCAGGGGGATGACGGCGAGCCGGCCGTCGGGGAGGGCCTCGGCGATGGCCTTCGCCTCGTCGGGGGGCGAGATCACGTCCTCCTCGCCGACGGCCACGAGGGTCGGGCAGGCGATCTCGCGGAGCTGCTCGCGACGGTCGGGGCGGCAGGCCATGCCGCGGAGGGCCCCGGCGACGCCCGCCGCGGTCGTCTCGGCCATGACGGCCTGGATGGGCGGCACGATCCCGGGCCTGCGCCGGAAGGTCGACCGTGAGAAGAGGCGGGGGAGCATCGTCTCGACCATCGCGCCGGGATGGCCCGCCGCGAGCACCGCCTTGGCGTTCTCCTCGCGCCGGCGCGCCGTCTCGGGCTCGTCGGCCGCGGCGCGGGTGTCAACCAGCATCAAGCCCCGGACCCGGTTGGGATGCTTGAGCGCCAGGGCGAGCGCGACGTACCCCCCCATCGAGAGGCCGCCGACCACGACCGGCTCGGCGAGCCCCAGGCCGTCGAGCAGCTCGACGACGTCGTCGGCCATCAGGTCCATCGTGTAGACGGCGTCGGGCGCCGGCGACTCGCCGTGGCCCCGCAGGTCGGGCGCGATCACGCGGTACGAGCCGCTCCACTCCCGGATCTGGCCGGCCCACATGGCCCGGCTCAGCGGGAATCCGTGCAGCAGGACGACGACCGGACCGGTCCCCTGATCGGTGAAAGCCAGCAGCATGGCCGCCCCTCGCGATGGTCCCCGCGTCGTCCGCCCCCCAGGCACGTCGCCTATTCTAATCGTTGAAGCTCCCGAAGGCGAGGACCCTCGCCGCGACGAACGTCCGGGGCTTCGCACTCGCGCTGGCGACCGCCGGGCCGTCCGCCTAGAATGGGAGCCGAGGCGGCCGAGCTCGCCCGCCGACCCCACCCCTCTCGCAGGATCGTCCCATGCCGACGCCGAACGAACTTTACGACCAAGCCATCGACCTCCGCGACGGCGGCGACAAGCCGGCCGCCGTGGCCAAGCTCGAAGAGGCCGTGGCGATCGAGCCCGACTTCGCCATCGGCCACGGGATGCTCGCCAAGCTCTACGCCGACCTCGCCGAGGCCGACAAGGCCATCGCCCACGCCCAGAAGGTCGTCGACCTGGAGCCCGAAGACGCCTTCAGCTACACCGCCCTGTCCGTGATCTTCCAGCGCTGCGGCAAGATCCCCGAGGCGGAGCACGCCAAGGCGGTCGCCTGGCAGAAGCAGCACGGGCTCGAATGACCAGCTCCCCGGGAGAACGCCTCATGCGTCGCTGCCTGATCGTCGGCCTCGTCCTCCTCTCGGCCTGCACCCGCTCCCAGGCCGACGACCCGGCCGCTCCGGACGCCTGGCTCGAATCGCATCGCGAGGCGTTCTTCGGCCTCTACCAGAACCTCCACCGGAATCCCGAGCTGTCGAACCAGGAAGCCCGGACCGCCGCGCGGATGGCCGGGGAGTTGACGAAGCTCGGCGCGAAGGTCACGACGGGCGTCGGCAAGCATGGCGTGGTGGGCCTCCTCGAGAACGGCCCCGGCCCGGTCGTCCTGGTGCGGACCGACATGGACGCCCTGCCGGTCACCGAGGAAACCGGGCTCCCCTACGCCAGCACGGCGAAAGCGACCGACCCCCAGGGACGCGAGGTCGGCGTGATGCACGCCTGCGGCCACGACGTCCACATGACCAGCTTCATCGCCACGGCGACCTGGCTGGCCGAGCACAAGGACCGCTGGAGCGGGACCGCCCTGCTCATCGCCCAGCCCGCCGAGGAGGCGATCAACGGCGCCCGCGCCATGCTCGACGACGGCCTCTACACGCGCTTCCCCAAGCCCGACTTCGCACTGGCCCTGCACTGCAAGGCCGACGGGGCCGTCGGCGACGTCTACTTTCGCCCAGGGCCGATGCTCGCCAACTCGACGTCGCTGGACGTCGTCATCCGCGGCAAGGGGGGCCACGGCGCGATGCCGCACAAGGCGGTCGACCCGATCGTCCTGGCCGCGCTGGCGGTCCTGGACTTCCAGACCATCGTCAGCCGCGAAGTCCAGCCGATCGACCCGGCCGTCGTCACCGTCGGCTCGATCCACGGCGGAACCAAGCACAACATCATCTCCGACGAGGTCAAGCTCCAGCTCACGCTGCGGTCGTACAAGGAGTCGGTCCGGCTCCAGCTCATCGAGGGCGTCGAGCGCCGGGTAAAAGCCCTGGCCCTCGCCCACAAGGCGCCCGAGCCGACCGTGACCGTCCACGAGTCGACGCCGGAGACCTCCAACGACCCCGGGCTGGTCGGGCGCGTCTCGCCGCTCCTGAAACGGGCCCTCGGTGAGGAGCACGTCGTCCTGGCCGACCCGGTGATGGGGGCCGAGGACTTCGCCCTCTACGCCCAGGACGGCGTGCCGATCATGATGTTCTGGATCGGCACGGTCCCCCGCGAGCGGATCCAGGCGGCCGCCGCCCAGGGTCAGACGCTCCCCAGCCTGCATTCGAATCGCTATCACCCGGAGGCCGAGGCCAGCATCGCCGTCGGCGTCCGCGCCATGACCGCCGCCGTCACGGGCCTGCTCCCGCCCAAGGCGCAGCCATGATCGACACGCCCCCGTACACGCTGCTCGACCCCGACTCGATCCCGAGCCCGGCGTTCCTGGTCTTCCGCGACCTCGTCGCGGCCAACCTGGATGCGATGATCCGGCTGGCCGGGGGCGTCGACCGGCTGCGGCCCCACGCCAAGACCCACAAGTCGGCCGACGTCGTCCGGATGGGCCTGGAGCGCGGCATCCAGAAGCACAAGTGCGCCACGATCGCCGAGGCCGAGATGCTCGCCGTGGCCGGCGCGGGCGACGTGGTGGTCGCCTACCCGATGGTCGGACCCAACGTCGCCCGGTTCGTCGGCCTCGTCGCCGCCTTTCCATTGACTACGTTCCGCGCGATGGTCGACGCGCCCGAGCACGCCCGGGCCCTCTCCGAGGCCGCCTCGGGCCTGGACCGGCCGATCCCGACTCTCGTCGACCTGGACGTCGGCATGGGCCGCACCGGCATCGCCCCCGACGACGAGGCCGTCGCGCTCTACGAGGATCTCGACCGCCTCCCCGGCCTGGCTCCCGACGGCCTGAGCGCGTACGACGGCCACGTCAACGAGCCCGACCTGGCGACCCGGGAGCGTGGGGCGCGGGAGGTCGAAGACGTCGTGCTCGCCTTCCGCGACCGCCTGCTCGCGAAGGGATTGCCCGTCCCCCGGCTGCTGATGGGGGGGACGCCGTCC
The DNA here is from genome assembly GCF_029589435.1 of Paludisphaera mucosa. NCBI lineage: Bacteria > Pseudomonadati > Planctomycetota > Planctomycetia > Isosphaerales > Isosphaeraceae > Paludisphaera > Paludisphaera mucosa. The sequence goes on from NZ_JARRAG010000002.1 coordinate 3,130,096, forward strand.
TTCCCGGTCCACGCCGCATTCGTCGCCCCGGGGGTCGAGTGCTCGCCAGGCACCGTGGCCTATCACGACTACAACTACCACTCGCGATACCCCGACCTGCCGTTCACACCCGCCGCCCTGTTGTTGACCCGGGTCGTGAGCCGCCCTCGGCCCAGCCGGCTCTGCCTTGACCTGGGTCACAAGGCCGTCGCCGCCGACCCCGCCGGCGTACGCGCGTTCCTACCCTCCATCCCCGACGCCAAGATGGTCGGCCACAGCGAGGAACACCTGGTCCTCGAAGTCCCCGACGCCGACCGCTTCCCGATCGGCACGCCCCTGCTCGCCATCCCCGCCCACGTCTGCCCCACGACCGCCCTGCACCGCCGCGCCCTCGTCGTGGTGGACGGCCGCGTCGTCGATGAATGGGAAGTCACGGCGCGAGACCGCCGGCTGCGGTTTTGAAGATTCAACCGGCGTCGATGCGGGCCTGACCGAACGGGCAAAGGTCGAGCACGGGGCAGCGCGGACAGGCCGGGCTGCGGGCGAAGCAGCAGCGCTGGCCGTGGAGCATCAACGCCTCGTGGTTGTCGTAGACCTGCTGCGCCGACCAGTCGGCAGGGAGTTGGGCCTCCAGCAACGCGTGAGAGGGGCCGACGGCAACGGACGCGGGGATCAGGCCGAGTCGCACGGCCACGCGATGGTGATGGCTGTCCACCGGCAGGGCCGCGATGCGGAGGCGGCTGAACAGCAAGGTCGCGGCGCTGGTCTTGGGCCCGACGCCCGGCAGCCCTTCGAGCCAGGCGCGGGCATCGGCGACCGAGAGGTCGACGAGGAAATCGAGTGACAGGTCCCCCCCGCGCCTTTCGGTGATCGCTCGGAGCACCTGCTGGACCCGCGGAGCCTTTTGCTCGGGCCAGGTGCAAGGGGCGAGCAGTTCCTCGACCTCGGCCGTCGGCGCGTCGCGTACGGCCTCCCACGTCGCGAACCGCGCCCGCAACTGCTTTAAGGCTCGACCCGAGTCGGCGTTGCGGGTCCGGTGCGACAGCAGCGACGAGATCAGTTCGCTGAGCGGGTCGAGGTCGTGAAAGTAGGGGATGGGGCATCCATACGCGGCGCAGAGCCGATCGTGGACGACCATCGCCAGGGTTCGCAGGTCGTCCGCCACGGCGGGGGTGTGGGTGATCAAGTCCGGGTGCCTCCCGGTCGACTCCCTCCTCCTCGGAAATGAAGGGCGGAGCGACCAATAGGCGGGATTGCAAACCGGGCGCCGACGAGGCGTCGCAGGCCGCCTGCCTTCTCGAGGTGGCGGAAACGACGGCGGGCCTGTACGATTCTTGTTCAACACCTTGGTGCGCGGACGAGCGTGACCTCCTCGGGGCCGACGTATGACGCATGCACGATCACGCAGGGCGGCCCTCCGTCTCGCGACCGCCCTGATGGCGCTCGGGACCTCGGCCGTCGCGCAGGAAGCGGCTGCGCCGGCCGTCGCGGACCCCGCGGCCGTCGAGTTCTTCGAGAAGCGCGTCCGACCGATCCTGTTCGATCGCTGCATCGGCTGCCACGGACCCGAGAAGCAGAAGGGCGAGCTTCGCCTCGACTCGCGCGCGGCGGCCCTCGCCGGCGGGACGACCGGGCCGGCCGCCGAGCCCGGCGACGCCGAGGCCAGCCTGCTCGTGGCGGCGATCCGCTACGGCGGCGACGTCCAGATGCCGCCCAAGTCGAAGTTGCCCCGGGAGGAGATCGACGTCCTCACGCAATGGGTCGCGCGCGGGGCCCCGTGGGGAGTGGAGACGAAAGAACCGGCCGCGGCGACCGCGCGGGGGAGCCTCGACGGCTCGCCCGAGTTCGAGCGGCGGGCCAAATTCTGGAGCTTCCAGCCGATCCGGGAGGTCGCGCCCCCGACCGTCGAGGGCGTGCACGCCGCCTGGGCGCGCAGCCCGATCGACCGCTTCCTGATCGCGGCGATGGCCGGTCGCGGCCTGGAGCCGGCCGGCGAGGCCGATCGACGGACCCTCATCCGCCGCCTGACCTACGACCTGATCGGCCTCCCCCCCACACCCGAGGAGATCGCCAGCTTCGTCGCCGACGACGCCCCCGACGCCTATGAGCGGCTGGTCGAGAAGCTGCTCGCGGACCCCCGCTACGGCGAACGCTGGGGACGGCACTGGCTGGACCTGGTCCGGTTCGCCGAGACGGCCGGGCACGAGTTCGACTATGAGCTGCTCAACGCCTGGCGCTACCGCGACTACGTCGTCCGGGCATTCAACCTCGACCTTCCGTACGACCAGTTCGTCGTCGAGCAGGTCGCCGGCGACCTCCTGCCCACGCCCAGGAGGAACCCCGCCGACGGCTCGAACGAATCGGTCCGCGGGACCGGCTTCTACTGGCTCGGCGAGGGCGTGCACTCGCCGCTCGACGTCCGCGACGAGGGCGTGCGGCGGGTCGACAACCAGATCGACGTGCTGTCCAAGACGTTCCTCGGCCTCACGGTCAGCTGCGCCCGCTGCCACGACCACAAGTTCGACCCCATCAGCACCCGCGACTACTACGCCCTGGCCGGCTTCCTGCGGAGCACCCGCCACCAGCAGGCTTTCCTGGACTCCGACGCCCGCATCGCCCCCGTCGTCGCCGACCTGAAGGCTCGCAAAGCGGCCCTCGCCGACCTGCTGACGGAAGCCGCCCCGCGACTGCCCGCCCCGCGCAAGGCGGAGGTCGAGGCGCTTCTCGCCGCGGTCGCCCCGGCCGAGGAAGCCGGGTCCGCACCGTCACGTCTGGCCGCCTGGAAAACGACGGGCGACGCCTTCGAGAGCCCTTCGGGATCCAACGGCTTCCGGATCGATCTCCGGGGGCCGGCGACGCGCCTGCTGGCGACGCCCGCCGGCTCGCGAAGCAGCGGCCTGATCTCGGACCGGCTCCACGGCGTCGTCCGGTCGCCGACGTTCACCATCGAGAAGCGCTGGCTGCACATTTTGGCGACCGGAATGGGCGTGCGGATCAACGTCGTTATCGACGGCTTCGAGAAGGTCCGCGACCCGATCTACGGGGGCCTGACGACCACGATCGACGCCCCCGCCGGCCCGCGCTGGATCAGCCGCGACCTGGCATCGTGGATGGGCCATCGAGCCTACCTGGAAGCCTGCGACGGGGCCTCGCAGGAGTTCACCGGCGCGGTTACGCACCCGGTCGACGGCCGAGGCTGGGTCGACCTGGTCGCGGTCCGGACGACCGACGAGGCCACCCCGCCGGCACCGCCCGCGGGTCCGGAGGTCGCGATCGACGCGAACGCCCTGGTCCGCGAGCTTGAAGTCGTCGACTCGCCACTCGCGGCCCGGCTCGCCGCGGCGCTGGCGGAATATCGCGACGTCGAATCGCGGATCCCCGCGCCGACGCTGGCCCCGGCGGCGGTGGACGGCGACGGCGAGGACGAATCCGTCATGATCCGAGGCAATCCCAGGACGCCCGGCGAGGTCGTCCCGAGACGCCTGCTCGCGATCCTGGGAGGTGCGGGCCCGGACGCCTCGACCCCCGGCAGCGGCCGGCTCGGGCTCGCCCGCGCGATGGTCGACGTCCGCTCCAACCCCCTGTCGGCTCGGGTGATGGTCAACCGGATCTGGAAGCAGCATTTCGGCGAGGGCCTCGTCCGGTCGCCCGACGACTTCGGCGTGATGGGCCAGGCACCGTCGCACCCCGAGCTGCTCGCCTGGCTGGCGGCCGAGTTCGTCCGCGGCGGCTGGTCGGTCAAGGCGATGCACCGGCTCATCCTCGAGTCGTCCGCATACCGCATGACGAGCCGGGCGACGCCGGAGGCCGACCGCCTCGACCCGACCAACGCCCTGCTGCACCGGATGAACGTCCGCCGCCTCGAAGCCGAGGCCGTCCGCGACGCCCTCCTCGCCGTCTCGGGCCGGCTCGACCCCACGCAGGGCGGGCCGAGCGTCCCGCCGTACCTCTCGCCGTTCATGGACGGCCGGGGACGACCGGCGGCGAGTGGGCCGCTCGACGGCCACGGCCGCCGCAGCGTGTACCTGCAAGTGCGGCGCAACTTCCTCAACCCGATGTTCATGGTGTTCGACGCGCCCGTCCCGTTCTCGACGATGGGCCGCCGCCACGCCTCGAACGTCCCGGCGCAGGCCCTGACGCTGCTCAACGACCCGTTGGTGATCGAACTCGCCGACGCCTGGGCCGGCCGGCTGCTCGCGGAGGACGGCCCAAACGCCACCGACGCGTCGCGGATCGGCCGGCTCTACCAGGAAGCGTTCGGGCGAGCCCCGACCGACGACGAGATCACCCGCTGCTCGGCCTACCTCCAGGCGCGACGATCGACCGAGCCCTCGCCCGCCCGAGCCGTCTGGGCCGATCTCGGCCACGCCCTGTTCAACGTCAAGGAATTCGTCTACATCGACTGAACGTCGAGCGTCGACCTCGCGGAGCCCTCGCCATGCACTGCGGCCGATTCGCCGCTCCGATCAGCCGTCGTCAGATGCTCGCCCGTTGCGCCAACGGCTTCGGCGCGATGGCGCTCGCCGCGCTGCTGCGGGATCGGGCCTTCGGCGCGGACGCCGCCGCTCCCGGCCTCGCCCACGGCCTGCACCATCCCGCCAAGGCGAAGAGCGTGATCTTCCTCTACATGGACGGCGGGCCCTCGCAGATGGACACCTTCGATCCCAAGCCTCGCCTCGACCGCGAGCACGGGGAGCCCATCAAGGTCAAGACGGCCCCCACCCAGTTCAACAACGTCGGCGCCGTGCTGAAGTCGCCCTGGAAGTTCCGCCCCTACGGCGAGTGCGGAGCGCCCGTCAGCGACCTCTTCCCCCACGTCGCCCGCCACGTCGACGACCTGGCGATCATCCGGTCGATGACGTCGGAATTCTCCGAGCACACGGCGGCGAACTACTTCCTCCACACCGGCAGCGGCCTGCAAGGGCGGCCCAGCCACGGCGCGTGGACGACCTACGGCCTGGGCTCCGAATGCGAGGATTTACCGGGCTTCGTCGTCCTCAACGGCGGCCTGATCCCGCCCGGCGGCCTCGACTGCTTCAGCAACGGCTTCCTGCCCGCGGCCTATCAAGGCTCGGTCTTCCGGCCGGCGGCCGAGGCCGTGGCCAACATCCGGCCCGTCGAGTCGTCTCCCGGCGGCCAGCTCCGCAAGCTCGACCTGATCCGCGACCTCGACCGCGGCGTCGCCGGCCGGATGGGGAAGCCCGACGCCCTCGAGGCTGCGATCGCCAACTACGAGCTGGCCTACAAAATGCAGTCGGCCGTCCCCGGCCTGATGGACCTGCACGGCGAGTCGCCCGCCACCCGAAGCCTCTACGGGCTCGACGACGCTTACGAACCGACGCGGATCTTCGCGCGCGAGTGCCTGATCGCCCGCCGGCTCGTCGAGCGCGGGGTGCGGTTCGTCGAGGTCCTCTGCCCGTCGGTCGGCCACGACCGCTGGGACCAGCATTCCAGCCTGAAGGACGGCCACGAGAAGAACGCCCGCGCGGTGGATCGGCCGATCGCCGGCCTGCTCGACGACCTGAAGGGCCGCGGCCTGCTGGATTCCACCCTGGTCTTCTGGGGCGGCGAGTTCGGACGCACGCCGATGGCCCAGGGGAGCGACGGCCGCGACCACAACCCGTTCGGGTTCACCGTCTGGCTGGCCGGCGGCGGCGTCAAGGGGGGCGTGACCCACGGCGAGACCGACGACTACGGCTATCACGCCGTCGTCGACAAGGTCGCCATGCACGACCTCCACGCCACGATGCTGCATCTCCTGGGCCTGGACCACAAGCGGCTGACGTTCCGCTTCGGCGGCCGCGACATGCGCCTGACCGACGTCCACGGCGAGCTGGTCGGGCCGATCATCGCCTGAGTCGAGTCGGCCTCAGTCCTCGACGCGGGCGTGGCGCACGTGGTTGAACTCCAGCCAGGCCAGGAGCGCGTCCTGCTCCTCGCTGAGCTCGACCTCGGTCGCCTTCTCGGTGTCAAGCGGCGACACCAGGTAGAAGACGCCGTCCATCACCCAACGCGCGACCTCGTCGCGGTCGAACCAGTACTCGTCCTCGCCCAGCTCGGGCATTTCCTTCGCGTCGGGGCCGGCCTGGAAATAGACGAGCTGCGCGCGGAGTCGATCGGAGAGCGGGAACGGGGCCAGCCCGGGGTGGTCCAGGGCGATCAGTCGGGGATGAGCCATCGTCGAATTCGTCCCATCGTGGGGGGCCGGCCGTCCTCCCGAAGTGGGGCGAAATCGGCCCGCCGCCGGCGATTGTCCGCGACGGCACGCGCGACGTCAAGCCACCCGGGGAGTCGGCCGCGGCCTCACGAAGGGACGAGGCGTAGCTCCCACACGGGCTCGCGGAAGGCGACGAATTCGACTCTGCCGAGCCCCTCCGCCGCGGAGGGGAAGACCGGGTCGACGAGGCCGCTCTCGGCCGCCGCGCGACGGGTTGTCGATACGCACGGGGCGCTCTTCAGCAAGATCAACCGGGCCGCGCCCAGTCGGACGGCGACGCGGGCCGCGATCGCGTCGGACGTGGTCCGCCACGAGATCGGCAGGGGGTCGTCGCCCCTCTCGTCGACCTCTTCCAGGTGCCGCCTCGGTGCCAGGATCGGCCGCACGCCCTCGCGCCAGGCCGCGTCCAGTCCGGCGAAATCGTCGACGACGCGCGATTTCGCCACCAGTCCGCCGAGGACTTCCGCCGTGAGGTCCATCGCCCTCAGGGCGAGGTGATGCGCCAGCCGTTCGCCGAGGCCGTGCGCCGCGTCGAGCGTCCGCACGGAGTCGGCGGCGGCCCCGCCGCCGGCGATCAGGACGAGCCGGGGCGACCGTCTTTCGAGCAAGAGGTCGGACGTCAAGAACGCTGCCAGGCTCGCCCTGAGTCCCGGCCAATCGAGCAGGCTGCCGCCGACCTTGACGACGATGACGGGTGATTCTTCAGCTTTCGAGGACATCCCCCCGCTCCCCCCCTCGCAGCAGCTCGATCAGGGCGCGGGCGCAGCCGGCCTCGGAGCCGCCCGGGCCCCAGAGGTCGCCGAGGGCCTGGACCACGCCCCGGGGGCCGACCACCGCCTCGGCGACGCGCCGCGCCAGGAACTCCCCCGAGCCGGAGACGATCGCCGTCGCGGGCTCGCCGATCGTCGTCGCGCAGGCCCGACGCGCGGCATCGACGAGCCGATCGAGCAGGACGCCGTCCGCGGCCTTCGCCAGTTGCGCCACGTCGTCGGCTGAGCACGACTCCCGATCGGTGCAGACCATCCGCGCCAGGCGTTCGATCGACCGGTCCCGGGTCGCGGGGCGGCCGTCGGCGGTGGACGAGTCGTCGGGATCGGCCTCGAGGTCGCCGATCGTCAGGTAGACGTCGCGCGTGGTCGCGAAGAACTCGGCCGCGAGACCCGTCGGCCTTCCCTGGAAGAGCAGCTCGACCGCCAGGGCGCAGACCGGCGTCCGCAGCACTCCGGCGTAGACCAGCTCGCCGTTCTGAAGCCGCTCGACGTCCGTCCTCCCCCGAGCCGCGACCCGGCCGCCCACAAGGGGGATGAGGTCGGTCGTCGTCGAGCCGACGTCGATCAGGATCGCCCGGGCCTCGCCCACGGCCCGCGCGGCGACCGTTCCCAGCGCCAGCCAGTTCGAGGCGGCGGCGAGCAGCGGCCGACTTCGGATCGACGCCTCGTCATGGAAGCGGCCGTCGGTCCCCCAGAATCGAGGCGGTCGATCCGGCAGCCCCTCGCGCAGGGCGTCGACGATGCGCAGGACCCCCTCGCGCTTGGTTTCGAAGCAGTCGCAAAGCTCGGCCGTCATCGTCGCCGCGACACGCTCGAAGGTCGGGAAGGCTGCGGCCAGTTCGGCGATCGCCCGCCCCAGGCCCGCGGGATCCTTCCAGACCGCGAAGGGGGACGAACGGACGACGCCCGACGAATGCGCGGCCTTGAGGTTCGCGCCCCCGACGTCGATCGCCAACCAGGACGTCGCCGATGCGAGCGGCCCCCGATCATCCTTCATGATTCTCGGCTCCCGATCCGCCCGCAGGCCTCGAAGCGCACCGGCGCGGCGGCGGCGACGGCCCGCTCGACCCGATCCATCGCTCGGTACCAACGCGACGGGTCGTCGAACGCCGCCAGCCAGGCGTCGGCCAGGAGGCCCGGGGTTGAGATCCGTCCCAGGCCCACGCAAGACGTCGTCGGCCTCGGGTTGATCTCCAGCACGACGATCCGCCCGCGTTCGGCGTCACGGATGAGATCGACGCCCACGAACCCCGCCAGGCCCGGGACCGATTCGACCGCGCGGGCCGCGAGCGAAGCCGCCTCGGGACAATCCACCGGCAAGACCCCGCCGCGATAGGCGAAACGCCCCTCCGCAAGCTCCATCTCCTGCTCGCCGACGGCGATGAATCGGACCCTTCCGCCGGGGGCGACGAGGAAGCTGACGCTCATGGCCTGGCCGGGTGCGTATTCCTGGAGAAGCCGGCGCTCGTGCGATCTTCGCTCGTCCGGCCTCTCGATCAGGAAGGTGTCGAGCGATCCAGCCCCGTCGACGGGTTTCAGGACGGCCGGGTACTGCCAATCGGACGGGTGCGCCTCGCCCGCATCGAGGACCCGAGACCGCGGCGTCGGGACGCCGTACTGCGCGAGATGTTCACCAAGAGCCGCCTTGTCGGCCGTCAGGGCGACCGCGGACGGCGACGAGCCCAACATGCGGCAGCCTGCAGCGCTGAGCCGCCATGTCAGCTCCTCCAGGACGCCGCTCGACTCGGGGGCGATGAGCAACGTAGAATCGGCCCGGCGGGCGAGGGCTTCGAGCCGTTCGACCGAGTCGACGACCACGGTCTCCCACGGACCTTCCTCGGGCGGCAGCCGCGGATCGAGTGCGACGACCACGCGCGTCGGCCGTCCGGCCGCCGCGAATTCGGCGGCCAACGATTGGCGCATCGCGCCCCCCTCGGCCTCCCACGACGGGGGCAGGGGCTCGCCGGCCATCCCGCCGCCGGTCACATGCTCAAAGATCAAGATCGTCGAGGGACGGGGCGGCGTCATGGGGTCGAAGTTCCAGCTCATTCCCGTGCTCGACGTCCTCGAAGGGAGGGCCGTCCATGCGATCGGCGGCGATCGGGCCCGGTACCGACCTTTGCGAAGCATCTTACACGCCGGCCACGGCCCTCGGGAACTGGCCCGGGCCTTCCGCGACGTCTTGGGCTTCGCCACCGTCTATCTCGCCGACCTCGACGCCATCACCCAGCGACGAGGCGAGCCCTCGCTCTACCGCGACCTCGTCGACCTCGGCCTCGATATCTGGGTCGATGCGGGGATCGAGGATCGCGACGACCTCGCCCCCCTGCTCGACGTCGAGCGGCTCCAGGTCATCGCGGGCCTGGAATCCCTGCGCGGGCCCGACGCCCTCGCCGACGTCCTCGATCGGGCCGGGCCCGATCGCTTGATCGTGAGCCTCGACCTCCGCGACGGCCGACCGATCACCGCCGCGCCCGATGCGTGGCCCGAACGCGCCGCCCTCGCCCTGGCCCACCGGATCCTCGACATGGGCGTCCGTCGCCTGATCCTGCTGGACCTCGCGCACGTCGGCCGGGGGGCGGGGCCAGGGACGGATCACCTGCTCGGGCCCCTGCTCCAGGCCCATCCCAGAGTCGAGTTCACGGTCGGCGGCGGCATCTCGGGCGTCGACGAAGCTGCGGCCTGGCGCGATCGCGGGGCGGCGGCCGTCCTGGTCGGCTCCGCGCTGCACGACGGCCGCATCGATCGGAATGCCCTGATCGCGATGGACGGCGGCCTATAAGATCAGCTCGACCTCGGCCGACTGGCCGAAGCATTCCTCGACCTCGACGCGGATGGCCCGGGGGGCGGACCAGCCGCGTTCCTTCATGGCGTCGAGCAGGCGTTCGGCGATGTATCGCGCCAGCAGTTCGGACGTCGTGTTGGCGATCGGCAGGACGACGCATTCGTCGCTGGGGAAGCTCCAGAAACGATCGCCGTAGCGCGCCACGAGGTTCGGACCTTCGGCCGCGACGCGGATGAGCGGGCTCTCGGCGGGGAGCAGCATGCGGTGGTCGAGTTCGTCGGTGATGGCGCGGGTCATGTCGCGGAGCGCGATGAAGTCGACCACGTAGGAGTTGGCGTCCAGATCGCCGTCGACTTCCACGGCGGCCCGGTAGTTGTGGCCGTGGATCCTCTCGCAGTGGTCGCCGTCGAACGTGATGAAATGCCCCGACGAGAAGACCAGGTAATCCTTGGTGACGCGAACCTTGAAGCGCGTGGCGGGCACGGGCGTGATCCCTCGATGGGCGGAGGTCAGAACCAGGACTCGCCGGACCACGACGCCGGGCCGGCTGCGCGAGGCAAGGTGATTGTCCCCGCACGCAAGGCGGCGAACAAGACCGCCGCCGTGAGGTCCGCCGTCGTGCCGGGGTTGCGGCGGTGGCCGTCGCCCCGTAGCCACGCATCAAGGTCTCGAAGCGCTTTCGTCCCCCCTTCCGCATCGGGCCAACCGGCGTCGAGCACCTCGCGGGCTCGTCGCGACGCCTCGCGGGACGTCGCATCGCCCAACTTCCTGGCGATCAAGGAGTCGGGATGGGCCCCGAGCAGCTCCAGGAACGCGCCGACGATGGCCGTCTCCATGTTTCGGCCCGCTCCCAGGTGACGCTCGAGGGCGGGCAAACCTTCGCGGAGAACCTGTTCGAACCCGTTTGCATACTGGCGGCCGATCAGGTCGCGATCGGCGGCGAGTCGCATGGCGTCGCGGAGAATGATGGTCGGCTCGTCGGCGACGTCCTGCTCGTCGGCCTGGCCGAGTCCGCCGGGGTTCGCCAGCCGGATGGCCCGGTAGACGAGGCGGGCGTCGTGGATCGTCGTGGCTGCGAGAACGCGAGGGAGGCCATCGGGGAGGCTCTCCGAAAGCGGGACGGCGGCCATCGGGGCCAGCAGCAGGATGATCCCGAGGTTGGCGTTCGTGGCGACGAGGCGTCGGGTCGCCTCGACGGCCCCGAGCACGGCGACGCCCACGCCATCGGCCTCGGCCCGATCGAGAGGGTCGGCCACGGCCGCGGCGGCGAGCACGAAATCGAGGTAGTCGAGGTCGCGGAAGTCGGCGAAGCGGTGGACGTTCCCCGGCTTCCGCGCCGAGGCTTCGAGCAGGCACGCGACCTGGGCCAGCTTGCCGGCCGAGAGCTCGTTCATCGGGCGGCCTCGCGCAGGGCGTCGAGGAGCGCCGCGGCCACGTCGACCCCCGTCGCGGCCGAGAGGGCCCGCCAACCCGGCACGGCGTTGACCTCGATCAGGACGCGCGTCCCGGCGTCCAGGTCCTCGATCAGGTCGACGCCGGCGAACACGGCCCCGACGGCCTCGGTCGCCGCGACGGCCAGCCGCGCGGCCTCGGCGTCGGGCGTCCAGGCCTCCGCCCGGCCGCCGATCGCGACGTTGGTCCGCCATTCCCCGTCGCGGGCCGTCCGTCGGATCGCGCCCAGGACGCGGCCCCCCAGCACGAACAGCCGCAGGTCGTGACCCGGGTGGCGGATCCAACGCTGAAGATAGATGACCGAGCCCGTGCGTTCGAGCGCGTGGAAGCATCGCCAGGCGAGCTCGCGATGGCCCACGCGCATCAGCCCGCGGCCTTCCGACCCGAAGAGCGGCTTGACCACCACGTCGCCCCCGAGGGCGTCGAACGCCTCCAACGCCGAGGTTGCCGTCTGACCGGTCCACGTCGCGGGGACCGGCAACCCGCGACGCTCCAGCAGGCTGAGCGTCAGGTACTTGTCCACCGCCGCCTCGACCGACCGCGGCGGGTTCCAAACGGGCACGCCGACGGCCGTCAGCCGGTGCAGCGCGTCCATCCGGAAGACCACTTGCTCCAGGCTCCCCGGCGGCATCATCCGCACGAGGACCCCGTCGACCCCGTCGAGCCCGACGTCGCACGCCGACACCCGCCCCGGCCCGATCCCCACCGACGCTTCGACGTCGCCGAACGCCAGGACGTGGAGCGAAACGTCGACCGCAGCCGCCGCGCGCAGCAGGTCGGCGACGTGCCATCCGGTGCCCGAAACCAAAGCGGCGAAGTTGGGCATGGCGTGGCGATCAGCCCCAGAACGACTTCGCCACGATCTCGGGCCGGGGGCCGCCGAAGACGTGGGTCTTGCCGGTGTCGAGGTTCTGGAAGACGACCTCGGCCGGGCTGAAGAGGTGGGGGTCGACGGCGTAGAAGTCGTTGTTGTAGCGGGCGAAGATCGCCGCGAAGGGCTCGCCGAAGTCGTGCGAAGCTGAGGACGGGACGCGGGGGCCGATTTCCTGGAGGGACTCGTCGTCGCCCGTGACGTGCAGGATGACGCGGGCTCCGTAGAGGATCGCGTCGTTGGTGCGGCCGATGGCGGCGAGGTCGTCGCGGGCCACGGGCGGCAGCGGGGCGGTCCCCTGGGCGGAGACGATCCGGCAGAGGTCGAATTTCAGTTCTGTCAACTTATGAAGCGCCGTCTCGACGGAACGGGCCGTGATCTGCACGCCGCCGGCCAGGCTCGCCGTGGGCGCGGCGAGGAGCGTGACGCCCCAGGGCTCGACGCCGCACTCCTCGGCCACCCTGGCCACGATCTCGGGCGGCGGGGCCTTGCGAGTCTCGAGCACGCCGACGACCGATTCCGAGTCCTCGTGGAAGCCGATCGTCTCCAGGACGGCCTCCTTGCCGCGCACCGCGCGCATCGGGCCGGAACCCATTGCGAAGAACTTACCCTCGGACAGGGCCCAGCCCGCGTACTGGCTGGCGAGGCAGGCCTGGACGGGATGGTCGGTCCAGACCTGGACCAGCGGCGCGGCGCGACCGCCGATATCGCCCAGCGGGATCGAGACGTCCGCCAGACCGCCCAGGCAGATTCGCGCCAGGTCGACGCCCGCCCGGAGGCCGCCCCGGACCTTGATCCCGCAGTCGAGGAATCGGCCGCCGCCGTCGATCTCGCGGGAGGCGATCCGCAGCGTGGCGGCGGCGGCCGACATCGCCTCGACGATCTGGGAGGCACGGGCGTTGAGGTCGAGGGTCGTGGCCATGGCGGGAAGCCTCAGGAGGGCGAGACGACTTTCAGGGCAGGCCGCGGCGCCGGGGCCAGGATCTCGCCCCGGCCGCCGTTCGCCAGGTCGCCATTGTAGCGGTCGAGGACCGCCGAGGACACCGCCGAGGGGAGGTCGAAGCCGCGTTCCGCCAGGTGCGCCTGGTAGAGGGTCAAATATGCGAACGCGAAGCCGCCGGCGTGGGCGAAGGTGGCCGGGAAGGCCTCGGAGGGGTCGACGGCGAGGCCCAGGAGGATCAGAGTCCCCCGCTTCATCCCCACGCCCGGCGTCGCGCCGACGGGGCCGCAGGCGAAGATCGTCCCGGCGACCATGCCTCGCCCGAGGCACGCCCCCACGGAGCCGCGGACGGCGATGAGTCCTCGACGCATCTGCAGGCCGACGTCGTTCCCGGCGGCCCCTTCGACAAGGATCAGGCCCTCGCGCATCCCGAAGAGGCTGCCAGGATAGGCCGCGCCCAGGCCGTCGCCGGCATCGCCCCGGATCCGCAGCAGGCCCCCACGCATCTCGGCGCCGGCCCAGTCGCGGCACGAGCCGTCCAGCTCGGCCGTCCCGCCCGACATCTCGGCGGCGAAACGGAACCCCGCGTCGCCGTGGACCCGCAACGTCCCGGTCGACATCCCCCTGCCGATCGCCGAGACGCATCGAAGGTCGCCCTCGAGGACGAGCCTCTCGTCATCAGCCTCGCCCTCGACGTCGAACAAGTCGCCCAGCTCGGCCGTCGCGTTGCCGACGCGCAGGGGCGTGCGGGCGGCGTCCGTCGACGTCCGCCCGCGAAAGGTCTCGGGCTTCAGCGGCGAGCCGTCGACCGGAAGCTCGGTCGTCGACCGCCAACGCAGAGTCATCGCCATGTCATCCCTTCCCCGACCAACGGCCACCGCTCATTGTTTGAGGACGTCGTGCAGGCGGATGTGATGGGGCCCGAGCTTGCCGCCGTAGTTGCCCGACGTGACAGCGACGACTCCACGGGACGCCTGCGCCCCGGCGCGGACGCCCGCGGCCGTCGCGCGCTCGACGGCCTCCAGCGTCAGGCCGTCGACCACGATCTCGTACGCGCAGCGGACGTCCGCCGGCAGATCGGTCGAGACCAGGCCGCGGAGGCCCGGCGAGTAGGCCTCGTTCGAACTCGCGCGAAGCCCCTTGTACTTGCTCCCCACCTTCGAGCCCGAGCGGGCGATCCCCCCCGGGAAGGGCAGGATCACGCCCTCGACGCTCCGCATCACGGCGACGGCCTCCTCGGCGGCGGCGAGCACGCCCGCCGGGTCGGTCCCCAGGAAGATGACGTTGCCCCCGGCCACCCCCTTGGTCGTGCCGAAGACCTCCTCGCAGACGAACTCGCCGTCCATCACGGGGATCCGCCAGTACCGCCGGCCCGCCAGCCGCTTGGAGATCTGCCAGCCGTCGCCGAAGTACCGGAGGCGGCCGCCGACGACGATCGACTTCTCGCCGACGGGCAGGCCGTTGTAGCAGGCCGTGGTCGGGCAGGTCATCACGCACTGGCCCACCCGGTTCACCAGGGCCTTCTCGAGCGCCTCGCGGCTGAACGCGAAGATCAAGAGGCTGACGCCGGGCCGGCCGTCGGGCGTCTCGCGGGGGGACAGCCGGCGCTCGACGGCGACCTCGGCGTCGCAGCCGATGACGCTCGTCGCGTATCCCGAGACCGTCCGCCCGGCGATCTCGGCCCATCGCGTCGTGTCGGCCGTCACGATCGCCCGCGCGGCGGTCATGGGGAAGGCTTCCGCGAAGGTATCCACGATCAAGACCCCGTCGAGCAACATCGTCGCGTTCCCGCTTGTCTCGGATCGAGGCGTGATCAGCCGGGCCGACGTCGGCCGACGGCGAACGGCCCGGCCAGGTCGTCGAGCCCCAGGCCGAAGTTCGCCGGGTGGAACGACGCCCCCTCCGCCAGCTTCCGGCTCAGCTCGCCGCGCGTGGCGGCGTCGACGTCGAGCGAAGTGTACAGCGTCCGGCCGCCGGGCGCGGACCTCAGTTCGCCGTCGTCGACGACGACCTCGCCCCCCTTCACCACCCAGCGAGGGAGGGCGAACATCCGCCGGCGGTCGACGTCCGGGGCGTAGATCGTCACGTCGGCGTCGGCCCCCGGCCCCAGGTGGCCCTTGTGGGCCAGGCCGAGGATCCGGGCGGGACCGGCCCGGGTGACGATCGCGACTTCCGTCAACGAGTATTCCCGCGACAGGTCCCCCAGGCCGCTCCGCGTACGCACCCGCTCGGGGAGCCGGGCGAGCGTCTCATCGCGGAGGTTCTTGTCCATCAGGAGCGCGACGACCTCGGGGTAGGACCGGAACGACGCGCCGTTGGGGTGGTCGGTGGACATCGCCACCCGCCAGGGATCCTCGACGCGCAGAAACCATTCCAGGCCGATCGCCCACTGGAGCGCATGGACGAAGTTGCGGTCCTGGTAGACGATCGGCGAGACGCCGCAGCCGTCCTCCTGCTCGACGTCGTGGTTGTACCACTTCCGCCTCAGGAGGTTCGCCAGGTAGTGCCCGGTCGGTCCGTCGGCCGTCATGCTCGTGGTCTCGCCGAACATGACCTGGCCGACGTCGACCGTGATGCCGGCGTGGGCGTTCACGTAGTCCGCCAGCGGCCCAACCTGGGAGTCGAAATCCGCCGGCGCGTCGGGCGTGCCGCCGTAGCTGTGGAACTGGATGTGCGCCATGTGGATGCGATGGCCGTCCAGGGCCCGCATCCCCTCCAGCGTTTGGGCCCAGTTGCCGGGCAGGCCCAGGTTCAGGCCGTGGAAGTGCAAGGGGTGGGGAAGCCCCAGCGAATCGACGGCCCGTGCCAGCGCGACCACGATCTCCCGCGGGCTGACGTCGAACTGGTCCACGCGGTCGTCCCAGCTCGCGATCCGGTCGCCGCCCAGCTTCCACTGCTCGACGCCGCCGGGGTTCACCGCCTTGACGCCGTAGCCCTTCGCCGAATCCAGCAGCCAGGCGACCGTCCGCTCGACCCGCGCGGGATCGCCCTCGCGGACGGCGTCGAGGACCAGGTGGTTGTTGCCCATCAGCACGAGCATCGCCTTGTCGACGAGCGGGACGTCGCCGAACTCGGCGTGGGCGTGCCGCGCCCCCATCGGCGGGATCGCCGCGTCGACGGCCGTGGTGTAACCCAGGCCCGCGTAGAGGTAGCCGGTGGTGAACGAGCTGGGCACGCTGCCGATCGTCCCCGATCGGAACGACCGCCACCGCCGCATGACCCGGTCCTCGCCGCGACGCTCCTCGGGCCTCATGATCCGCGCGGCGTTGACCTTCGAGCCGGCGATGTGCGAATGGACGTCGACGCCGCCGGGCATGACGACGTATCCCCGAGCGTCGATCGTCCGATCGGCGCGGAACCCGGGGTCGGCGGGCGGGGCCGTGACGCGGCCGTCCTCGATCCAGAGGTCTCCGACCACGTCGTTGACGCCATTGGCCGGGTCGATGACGCGCCCGCCGGCGATCCGCAGGGTACTCATCGCCCCACCGCCGTTCCCGGCTCGTTCGCGCCCGTCCGCAGTGCGGCGACGGCCTTCCCGACGGCCTCGAGCCAGCCGCCCTCGTCGGGCGAGCGCGAAGGTCGGACGGCCCGGACGGGGAGCGAGACGCCGTCGACCCGCGTGAACGTGCCCGCCGCGTCGACCCCGGCCGTTCCCGCGGGAAACGCGACCGTGGCGCGATCGAACGCCTCGTGGTCCGGGCTGCCGACGAAGATCCAGGGGGGGGCCGTCATTTCGTCCCACCGATGGTCGAGGATCGTGTCGAGTGCGGCGGCGCCGACCACGACCGTGCAGTCGAACTCGCCGTTGGCCAGCCGGACGGCGACGGAGGTCTCGCCCGGCAGCGACTCTGGGAATCCACCGCCGAAGTCGACCCCGGGCGCGAACCCCGACTGCCAGCCGAGCACCGATTCGGCCCCATGGGCGTTCCCCGCTTCGCCCAACCCCAGGGCGACGAACCGAGTGCGCCGGCCAAGTTCGCGGACGAGCGCCGTGACCGCCTGATGCCGCGCTTCAGCCTGGCCGACCGGCCCCCGGCCGGCGAAGGCCCCGACGAACCAGGCCCCGTAACGAGCCCCCTGGAGGATCTCGGCAAGCTCCTGAAGCTCCCCCAGCGGATGGCCCGTGGCCGCGAGAACCCGCCTGGGATCGAGCGCGACCTCGCGCCACAGCGCCCGCAGCACGAGCAGCAGGTCCAGCTCGCGTTCCGGATCGACTTGAAGAAACAGGTCCGCCCGGTCGGCCGTCGCCGTCTTCTCTCGGTCGACGACCACGACCCGACGCCCCGCGCGGCCGTCGGACGCGAACCGGCCCATGGCGTCGGCGGAGTAGCGTTCCAGGTGCCGAGGATGCGTGGCGACCGGGTCGCAGGCCCAGTAGACGATCACGTCGGCGCGTGCCTTGACCTCGCCCAGAGTGGCCCCGACCGCCCCGCCGCGCTGCATCGCCGCGATCCTGGCCCACGCCGGCGCCTCGCCGATCTCGATCGCCGCGCCCAGTTGATCCGCCAGCGCGACGGCCTTCCGCACGGCCTCGTTGGTCGATCGGCGCAGCCCGAGAATCAAGGGCGCGCGCGACCCAGCGAGGATCCGGGCCGCCTCCGCGACAGCCTCCTCGGCGCTCGCGTCGCGGCCGGCGATCCGGGGCGATCGCGTATCCACGGCAATCGTCGACATGCCGACGAGGAACGGTCGGGCCAGCTCGCACGCCCACCGGGCCTCGACGACCCGTCCCGAATCGGCCGTCAGCTCGAGGTCGTCGCAGAGACAGCCGCAGATCGTGCAGGTGTACGGCGAGCCGGGATACGTCGGGGGTTCGCCACCGGCGGGAGTCGTAGGGTCGGCGTCGCCGGTGGGCATGGTCCCTCGGACGTAAAACCACCCATCGTGCGGCCCGGCGGCAAGTCGGGATCGCCCGCAGCGGCGATGGGGACGATCTCCGAACATAGCAAGGCCCTGGGCGCGGGCCAAGGGCCGACTCCCGTCCCCTCCCCCACCGCGACGCGCCGGGGCTGGGGCATGGCCGACGGGGCCGCCCCTGACTGAGGTCAACCGCATCGGCCGCCATCCTGGGCGGGATGGCGGCCTCATGAGGTTGGCGTGAGTCGGATTCACCGCCCTACCCAGCGGGCGAGAGCGGCCGGGCCGGCCGGAACAGCACCCTGTCGGACGACGGACTGACGGGCCGCCCGCAGGGCGTTGGCGTAGGCCACACGCAGAGGAATCTTCGGAGCCTGGCCGGAACGGACCAGGGCGATGCGTTCGGGCGACCTCGACAGGGACTGGAAGACCTTCAGGGGCGAGCGGTCGGCGACCGTCCGGCTCATCCAGAAGTCGAGGCCCGACGGCTCCGGCTGCCGGCCAAGGACGTCGACGTAGATCGTGGCGATGTACGCGTCCGCGGCCCGGACGACCGGGTTCGCCGGCGGAACGTAGGGCTCCACGGTCATGACGCCGTCGACATAGCGGACGGAGTAGTTTGGCGAGTCCGCGCCGGAGGCGACGATGGGGTAGCTCCCCGCGGGACAGTCGTCGGTCACCGGCGTGGACAGACGGACCGGCGTGGTCAGGCTCGCCGGAGAGTCGTCATAGACGAACCCGGTGTACGTCGCCGTCAATTCGGTCACGGCCGCGCCGAATTTCGTCGACCTGGAGTCGGCGGCGATCGTCAGGCCTGCACGCGAGACGTCGAGCGATCCGTCGACGTCGGACACGACGTAGTTCGCCGCGGTCCCGCCGGAGGCGCGGATCGCGTGCGTCCCGGCCGTGGCCTCGGCTCCCGTCGCGGTCGACAACGCGACGCCCGAGACCACCGAGGCGGCGTCGCCGGGGACCAGGCCCAAGACCGTGTAGGTCAGAGTCGGGTCGGCTCCGCCGTAAACCTTCGCCTTGCCGTCGGCCGAGACCGTCAGCGGGGCGCGGGCGATGGTGAAGACGGCCGAGTCGCCCGCCGGACCGTAGTCGACGCTGCCGGGGAACCGCGCCACGGCCGTGTACGTCCCCGCGGCGGTCGGCGCGACGACGCCCAGGGCATCGCCGCCCACGCCGAGCCCGGCATAATAAGTGACGATCGGCTCGACCCCCTCCAGGCTCCCCGAGAAGACGCCGTCGACCCCGGCGACCTCGGCGACGGCCTCGAAGGCGGCGCCGTTGTAGGTGCCCCCCGCGTCGGCCACCCGGACCGTGGGAGTGGCGCGCCCGATGGACGACGGGTCGCTGAGAACCGAGTCCACCTCGGCCCAGACGTCGGGCTTCGACGACGCATTGAGAGCATAGACGCCCGCAGACGAGATGCTGAGGCCCTGGAAGGCGACGACGCCCTTCACGGCGGCGACGGGGTTCACGCCCTGGAGCGAGCCCGTCCCCGATTGGGACTCCAGGGTGAGGCCGACCTCCGAGCCCGGTACGGTCGCGGCGTCGAAATTGACGCCCAGGTTGCCGTCGACGTCCTCGGCGCGGACGACCGGCTGTTGGGCGAACGGCTGGGCGAACAACGTCGCCGCGGACGGCTGGGTCGTGAAGACCAGGCGCGTCGGCACGGCGTAATGAGTGACTTCCACGGGATGAAACCCCAACTGTCCAGCCGCGCCGCCGTCCGTATAGAGGCCGATCCAGGGGCTGAAGCGCACGCCGGGGCCGACGCCCGCTCCGTCGCCGCCCGGGTTGGCGGTCGTCGTCGGGCCACGGAAGCTCCCCCACCAGTTGTCGCTGGCGTCGAGGAGGCTCCCCGTCGCTCCTCCCCGCACTCCTGTAAGGCTGTTGCCGGAGAGATCGTTCTCGACGACCGTGACGTGGATCCCGGCGGGGAGATTCCCGAAGAGTCCCTGCACCCGGTCGCGGGCGGCGACGCCGTCCTCGAAGCCCGTGATCGTGTTGTTGGCGATGTCGACGGCCGCACTCGAGAGGAGCGCGCCGGTCGCGACGTCGTGGGAGTCGACCTCGATGCCCGTGACGAACACGGTCGAGCCATTTCTCCGCGCGACGCCGCCGCCGTCCAGGCGGTTGTCGGCGATCCGGATGCGTCCCGTCCGACCGCCCCTCACGCCGATGGCGCTGACAGCTTCGTCGGCGGCCGGCAAGACGCCCCGCAGCGTCAGTTCGTTACCAGACAACTCGCTCTCCCCGCCCAGGTTGCGCAGGTCGATCAGGACGGCGCACTCGAGAAGGCCGGCGTCGAAGGCGAAGGTATTCCCCCGGACGACCAGGTCGGTGAGGCTGTTGACGAATCCCGCGTTCACCTCCGCGGACGCGAGAATGGGGCTCCCCGCGCCGTCGGCGAAGGCGTTGGAATCGATCGTAATCCCGGTGATCGAACCGGTCATGGCGCTCCCGGCGGCGTCCCCGGCGCTCGCCGCAAGACGGATTCCGTATCCGGCGACGTGGCCGATGGTGTTGCCCCGGATGATCACGTCGCGGATCGAGCCCCCACCGTCGGTCGCGAGGACGAGGCCGTCCCCGTTCAAGACCCGGTCGATCGCGTTATCCTCGATCGTGACGCCGCCGATCGTCTGGCCGGAGCCGACGTCGAAGGTGATCGATCCTCTCCCCGAAGTGGACGAAGTCGTCGCCCGGACGTCGTTCCGCGCGACCTCGACGCTTCCAGCGACGCCGCCGAAGATGCCGACGAGGCCGCCGGTCATATTCAGAGCATTGTCGTTGAAGGTCGCGTCGCCCAGCGAGTCGTAGATGGCGAAGAGTTCCCGGCCGGAAACGGCCGTCGCCTCGTTATCGTCGAACTGACCGCTCACGACGTTGTGGAGCCGGAAGACCGCGGTGTCGACGCCCGTCATGCTCTGGTTCGCGATCAGGTCGTCCGAGACGACGAACGCCGTCGCGACGCTCGAGTCGGACTTGATGAAGAGGGCGCCGTTGTTGGCGGTGAAGACGTCCGAACTCAGCTCGACGGAAACGACCGACGTGAGCGGGGCGTCGAAGAGCGCCCCGTCGAAGTGGGTGAAGGTGAGCCCCTCCACGTCCAGCGAGGTGAAATCGGCTTGCAGGGCGAAGCCGTAGCCCGAGGACCCGGTGAACGTCGTGGCCCCGCCGTCGACGATCGCTTCGGCCCCCCGGCCTGCGCCGCCGGCTCGCGGCGAAATCCCGACGTTCGGCCCCAGCAGGGTGATCGACTTGCCGAGGACGACGTCGGCCTCGAGCGTGTACGTCCCAGCCGAAAGATGCAGCGCCCCCCCGTGATCCAGCTCCTCGACGCCTTCCTGGATGGTCCCCGGGGATCCCGACCACTGCGGCACGGCCGGTCCGACGATCAAGGAGCTGAAGTCTCCCTCGAACCCCATCACGCCCGGCGTGCTCGCGCCGGACTCCAGCCACGGTCCGTAATCGATCCGGTTGTTCGCGTCGACGTTGACGATGTCGGGGGCGCCCCCGGGATTCACCGCCGTACCGCCGTACTCGACCGGGATCTGGACGTTGTACGCCGGCTCGCTGGTGTTCACGTTCGAGGTCACGGGGGCCGTCGTCCCGAGCCAGTTGCCGCCGACGTTGAGGATCGCGGTGCTGGTCGTCCACCGGCGGACGACGCCGCCGTACCAGTTGTCGTGGATCGCGTCGTGAGAGATGGTGACGTTGCTGGTGACGGTCCCCACGCCGTCGAAGTTGAACAGGACGCCCACGGTCCAGTTGTACGAAATGTCGCTGTCCTCGATCACGGTCCCGTCGACGTTTCGGACCATCTGGACGCCGGTCCGGTTGTTGTCGATCACGTCGTGGAGGAGCTGGATGTTCTGGACGGAGTTCAGGTAGACGCCGTTCCGGTTGCCGGTGATCCGGCAGTATTCGACCGTGCCGCTCGTCAGGGCCTGGTTGAAGTACAGCCCCTGAGAGTTCAGCGAAGGGTCGTTCCAGTCGGTCGCGTTGTTGCCGGCGCGGGTGATCGTGAAGTTCCGGACGAGGACCTGGTTGGCCGCCACGGTGAGGGTGTTGGCGGAGACGCCGCCGATGGGCCCCTCGATGATCGTGGTGGCGGCGTCCGCGCCGATCAGGCTCAGACGCTTGTTCACGGTGACGTCTTCGCGATAGATCCCGGCGGCCACGTCGACGACGTCGCCCGCGGAGGCGGCGTTGATCGCGGCCTGGATGGTGTTGTAGGGCTGGCTCTGGCTGCCGACGGGAATTCCCTGGAAGGCCGAGTCGACGAAGAGCGTCGAGAGCAACCACCGACTCGAGGAGTTCCGGCTGCCGGGGCCCGGCCCTCGAACGCCTGCGCGAATCACCGGAGGCCGACCGACTCGAACGCCCGCGGGAGAGGGTGCATGCCATCACATTGACTCCTGTTTCGACCCGATCGATCGGGCTCGACGAGGCGCCGAGCCCTCCGACGAGCACGCGTCCGATTCCGGGCCGCTCGGCCCGCTCAGGGAGCGTGCCCGCCTGCGCCCGGGAGCCGCGTGGGGGGAGGTCGACTCATCAGGATTCAACGATGCGACGAGACCCCGTGCGCGCGAGGGCGCCCCGCGGCGGGAGCGAAGCCTCGGGGATCGCCCCTGACATCCTCCCGCTCGCCCATCCAGGATTCGAACCGCTTTCCGACCCTCGACTCTCCTCGAACCGAGCCGGGCTCGGTCGGACGAGAAAAAATGAGCCCCGGCTCGCGATCGTTCGCGAGTCGGGGCGTCCATAGCCGTCGGATGAGGCCTACCCGTCGCGAGCAGGCCCAGCCACATCAATCATAGATCGTATCAGGATCGCGTCAATTCTCGATCCGACGGATCACGACCGATCCGGGTCGTGGGAAGACAAGCGATGGCGCAAGCGTGTACGGACGACGTGAGTCGTGCGCCTAAAAATGCTTCGAGACGTCGTCGCGGAGGCTCGCGGCGGGACCACCCGGGATCGCCTGGAGGTCGCGCGTGAGTCGATCGCAGCGGTTCTCGGCATTCAGCTTCGCCGAGTCCTCCTCTCGATCCTCCCGAAAGGGCCCGGGCCGGCGATTCGCTCCGGCACTCGCCGGCTCCCGCGCACGACACGAATCACCAGGGGAGGGTCTCGCCGAGGTGGAAGAAGCCGCCGGTCGGGCCGTCGTCCGGCAGCGTCGCCAGTTGCACGCTCGTCTTGCCCCCTTCCGACAGTTCCATGGGGGCCGCCTCGCCGCCCATGTCCGTCTTCACCCAGCCGGGATGGGCCGAGTTCACCTTGATCGGCGTCTCGATGAGCGCCTGGGCGAGGTGGACGGTGAAGGCGTTGAGCGCCGTCTTCGACGCGTCGTAGGCGAAGCCCTTCATGTTGTAGATGGGCGACTTCGGGTCGGCGTGCAGCGTCAGCGAGGCCAGCACGCTCGAAAGGTTGACGATCCGCCCGGCCGGCGACTTGCGGATCAGCGGCAGCAGCTCCTGCGTCAGGGCGACCACGGAGAAGAAGTTCGTCTCGAAGACCTTGCGGAGGATCTCCGGCTTGACGGTGGTCGTCGTGTTGACTCCGCCCGGGGCCCCGAAATCGGCGTCGTCGAGCATGATGCCGGCGTTGTTGACGAGGACGTCGAGCTTGACGTAGCGGTCCGCCAGGAAGCGGGCGATCTCACGATGGTCCTCCGGCCGGGTCACGTCGAACCGCACGGGTTCCACCTTCTTGATCCCCTCGGACCTGAGCTTCTCGGCCGCGGCGCGGCCGTTCGCCTCGTCGCGGCTGCCCAGGACGACGGTGAAGCCCAGCTCTCCGAGCCCGCGAGCCGTCTCCAGCCCGATCCCCTTGTTCGCACCCGTGATGAACGCGACTTTCCCTTCACTCGCCATTTCCATCCTCCGCTGAGCCGACCGGCCTCGATCGGGTCATGGGGCCGGCCGGAACGCCCGCTTGACCGCCTGCTTTCCGATGCATATACAGATATTATGGAAGACGTCAAACGGAAAGCCGTCAAGGGCCCTCGCCGACCGGTCGCCACCCCGTGCCTGTGTGCGGCCCTCCGCCAGGCATCGCGCGCGGTGACGCGGCTCTACGACTCGGAGTTCCGCGGCTCCGGCATGCGGGTCACCCAGTTCACCTTGCTGAGCCTGCTCGAACGGTCGGGCGAGATCGGGCAGGGCGACCTCGGCGAATTGGCCTCGCTCGACGGGACGACCCTGACGCGCAGCCTGCGTCCCCTCGAACGGAGCGGCTGGGTGGCGGTCCAGGCCGGCGCCGATCGACGCCAGCGCCGGGTCGCGATCACCCAGGCTGGGAAGGCCAAGCTCGACCAGGTCCGCCCCGCCTGGCGGAAGGTCCAGGAGCGACTACACAAATCGCTGCCGGATGGGACCTGGGATTCGCTCTTCGCGGCCTTGCCGGAAGTCACGCAGGCCGCTCGCTAAACGATCCGGCAGAGGTTCGGCAAGATGAAGGGGCCGCGCGCGATTCCACGCGATCCCGATCGAAGGCGGTTCGATGCCTTTTCCGGCGTCCGCCCGCCGACGCGACCGTGTATCTTTATCGGAACATCGGTCAGGTCGCGAAGCCGCGACGCGGCCGGAACGCGGACCGGGCCACCGGCACACAGAACCCAAGCGAAAAGAGGTGAGACATGACGGGCCTCCAGATTTTCACGCTGATCCACGTGGCGATCAGCCTGGCCGGGATCGCCTCGGGCTTCGTGGTGCTGTGCGGGCTGCTGGCGGGCAAGCGTCTCGACGGCTGGACCGCGTTCTTCCTGGCGACGACGGTCGCCACGAGCGTGACCGGTTTCGGCTTCCCCTACCACGGCTTCACGCCGGGTATCGCCCTCGGGATCCTCTCGCTGGTCCTGCTGGCGGGCGCGATCTACGCCCGGTACGCCCGACGCCTCGCGGGCCCCTGGCGACCCGCCTACGTCGTCACCGCCGTGGCGGCCCTCTATTTCAACGTCTTCGTGCTGATCGTCCAGTCGTTCCAGAAGGTGCCGGCCCTCAAAGCCCTGGCCCCGACCCAGTCCGAACGGCCCTTCGCCGTGGCGCAGCTGCTGACGCTGGTGGCGTTCCTGACCCTCGGTTACATGGCCGCCGTGAGGTTCCGCGACCGCGCCGTCGAAGTCATTTCGTAAGTCGTCCGTATAAGCTCGTCGCGACCAGGGGATTTTCCTTCGACGACTCCTGCACAGCCCCCGGTGCGGCGAGTCGGCGCGGTGTATAATCGCGGCCCGACCGCTCCCCACACCGCCCGAGGCCGCACCATGCGCAGCTCGATCTTCTTGTTCATCCTCGTCCTCGCTCCTTCGATCGCCCGGCCGCAGGCGGCCCCACCTCCCGGAGATCCGGCCCGGGCCGAACCAGGTTGGTTCAAGGGCAACCTCCATACCCACTCGCTCTGGAGCGACGGCGACGACTACCCGGAGATGATCGTCGACTGGTACGCCCACCGGGGCTACCAGTTCCTCGCGCTCTCGGACCACAACGTCCTGGGCCAGGGCGAGAAGTGGATGAGCGTGGCCGCCGCGAACGGCCGGGCCAGGCATGACGCGTTCGATCTGTACCTCAAGCGGTTCGGCGAAGCCTGGGTCGAGACCCGCACCGAGAAGGACGACCGACAAGTCCGGCTGAAGCCCCTGAGCGAGTATCGGACGCTCTTCGAACAGCCTGGGCGGTTCCTGCTCATCCAGGGCGAGGAACTCACCGACCGGTTCGAGTCCAAGCCGATCCACATGAACGCGACCAACCTGCTCGAACTGATCAAGCCGCAGGGGGGCAAGAGCGTCGTCGACGTCATGACCAACGACCTCGCCGCGGTGGAGGAGCAGTCGAAGCGACTGGGACGCCCGATCCTGGGCCATCTGAATCACCCCAACTTCGGCTACGCCATCACGGCCGAAGAGCTGGCGATGGTCACCCGGGAGCGGTTCTTCGAGGTCTACAACGGCCACAACGACGTCCACCACCAAGGCGACGAGCACCACGTGGGCGTCGAGCGGATGTGGGACGTGATCAACACCCTGCGGATCGGCGAGATGGGGGCCGCGCCGGTCTACGGCCTGGCGACCGACGACTCGCACCATTATTTCGACAAGGGCGGCGCCTCGCCGGGCCGGGGCTGGGTCATGGTCCGGAGCCGATTCTTGACGCCCGAGTCGATCGTCAAGGGGATCCAGGCGGGCGACTTCTACGCTTCCAGCGGCGTCGCCTTGAAGTCGATCGCCTACGCCGCCGAGAACCGGACGCTGAGCCTGGAGATCGAACCCCGGGGCGAGGCGCGCTACACGACGCAGTTCGTCGGCACGCCCAGAAACTACGACCGCACGCGGAAGCCCGTCATGGGCCAGGACGGCAAGCCGCTGGCGGTCACCCAGCGCTATTCCGACGATGTGGGCAAGGTCCTGGCGACCGTCGAGGGGGCCACGGCCTCTTACCGGCTGACCGGCGACGAGCTCTACGTCCGTGCGGTCGTCACATCCGATCATCCGCCCGAGAACCCCTCCTTCCCGGGCCAGAAGGCGCAGGCCTGGACGCAGCCGGTGGGCTGGGAGAGACCCGCGAACCCGCCGCATGTCGACGCCGAAGTCGGCAGGCGCCCGGAGATCCGCAAGCTCGGCACGATCGACGTCAACATGGTGGAGGCGACCCCGATCGTCTTCCGCGATCGGCTCTACCGCTTCGAGTACGTGCGCAAGGACTACAGGCCGAACACGACCGGCGATTCGTATTTCCGCCTGGTCGACGTCGAGACGGGCGAGGCGTCGCCGGCCTTCGCCCAGGGGTACGACCTGGGCTGCGCCTACGCCGAGGGGGGCTCGATCTGGGCCTTCGCCGTCAACGATTGGGACGGCTCGAAAGTCGTCGCGTTCAAGTCGGACGACCTCAAGACCTGGGAAGTGCACCCCGCGCTGGACTTGCCGGGTTGGGGCCTGTTCAACACGTCGGTCTGCAAGGCGGGCGACCGCTACGTCATGGCGATCGAGGTCGGCAAGCCCCCCGAGGTCGTCGGCGTCCCGTTCACGACCCGCTTCGCCGAGTCGGCCGATCTGAAGACCTGGGCGCTGCTCCCCGAGGACCGGGTCTACACCAGGGAGCGTTACGTCGCCTGCCCGTCCATCCGCCACCTCGACGGCGACTTCTACATGACCTACCTGGAGACGCTCCCGGGGCCCCGCTACGAGACTTACATCGTCCGGTCGAAGGACCTGATCCACTGGCAGCCGAGCCGTTTCAACCCCATCCTCGCCGCGTCCCCCCAAGACAAGGCGATCGCGAACCCCAGGCTCGACGACGAGCAACGGACGAAGATCGCCGGGGCCGTGGACCGCAACAATTCGGACATGGACTTCTGCGAGTTCCACGGCCGGACGATCATCAATTACAGTTGGGGCAACCAGCAGGGGACCGAATTCCTCGCCGAAGCGGTCCACGACGGATCGCTCGCGAGCTTCCTCAAGGCGTTCTTCCCCTGATCGACCGACGCCTTGCCACTCGCCGAGCCCGAGGGAGTCAGGCCTTGCGCTCGAAGATCGGGTCGCTGCCCTTGGCGATGGCCGCGACGATCTCCCGCTCGGCGTCGTTGAGCGGGGTAAGCGCCCCCGCCTGGGCCAGCTCGACGGCCATCTTGAAGAGTTCCCAGTGCCCGGGAGGGATCATGGCGTGGGCCGGGAGCGCGCTCGTGAACCTCAGCCCGAGCGAGACTTGATCGATCTGGTCGAATGGCTCATACCAGGCCTTGCCCCACCTCCGGCCTTCCGGCTTGACCGTCCACTTCTGGTGGGCCATCGCCTTGAGGGCGAGGATGCCCTTCCCACCCTCGAGCGCCCGCTTGTGGACCGAGTGGCCGAAGCCTTCCTTGATCCAGGTCGGGAAGCCCAGGGGAAAGAGGATCGAGTCGAAGTCGTGCCGGTCCATCGCCGCGTGGGCGGCCTCCTCGCTGTGGGCCGAGAATCCGAGATAGCGGACCTTGCCCTGCTCCCTCGCCTTCAGGAAGACCTCCATCGCCCCTCCCGGGCCGAAGGCCCGCTCGACCTCCTCCAGCGTCGTGATGGCGTGAAGCTGATAAAGGTCGAGATGGTCGGTCTGCAAGAGCCTCAACGACTCGTCCAGTTCGCGCTGGGCCCCCACGGAGTCGCGCTGATTCGTCTTGCACGCGAGGAAGCAGCCCTGCCGATGCGGCCTGAGCGCAGGCCCCAGACGCTCCTGGGCGTTGCCGTAGCTGGGCGCCACGTCGAAGTAATTGACGCCCCGGTCCACCGCCTCGGAGACGTAGCCCGCAGCCTGCTCGGGCGTCACGTCCTTGACCACGATCCCGCCGAAGCCGATCACCGAAATCGGGTCTCGCGCCCGCCCGTACGGCCGCTTCGGCACCGCCCGCGTCGGCGCCTCGCCAGCCTGCACGGCTGCCCTCGCTCTCAAGTAGCCGGGATCCAACAGCGAGAGCAGCCCAGCGGCGGAGAAACCTTTGAGAAGGTCTCGACGTTCCATGACGCGCGTCCTTTTTGGGTATGATGCTGTTCTCGATCCATGATAACCGCCCGGACGGCGCGGAACAGTCGTTCGCCTCCGCCCCGCCCGGTCCAGGTCGGAGGTCGCCCATCAAGGGGCCGCATGCTCGCACCGACTCCGCGATGCGACGGCGGCCTTCCGTCTGCCTGACAGGACGACGGCAGTCCTGGTCCTCTGCCAACGAATGCGCGGAGGAAAGGCTTCGCGCCGAGGGAGGGGAACCGGACGGCGCACCGGGAAGTCCAACAATTGTCAGCTTCTTCTCGGACTGAACCACCACCGGCTGGAATCCGGTGGGTTCGACAGTCGGCTGCAAGCCCGACTTCCGGTTCACGACGACTCGCCGTCCACTCGGAAGTCGCCGTCTCCTTTATCCAGATCCTGCGACCGGATGTCCTCGATGATCGCCTCGTCCGTAACGACCCCCGAGCTGGCCACGAAGAAACCCCGCGCCCAAAGGTGGCGGCCCCAGCACTGCCTGTTCAGGCGGCTGTACTCCTGCATCAGCTTTCGAGACGTCTTCCCCTTCACAGCACTTTCCGCGATTTTGTGTACTTGCGAGGAAGTGGACAGGTCGCCTATGAGTCTATCTCGACGATGCGACCTTCCTGTCCGGTGACCGCAGTGATGTTCGCCAGCACCTCGGCGACGACGGCATCGGCGACATTCGCGGGCACCTCACCCTCGAAGGTGACCTGGATGCCCGGGTCTTCGTAGGAGAAGCTGACTTCGACCCCGCCGACTTCGATGCGATAGTCGCCCCAGCCCTCGACGCGGCGACTTGGAATCGAAGATGGCCGTAGCTTGGCATCGTATTGATCGGGACCGAGGTCGAACCATTCCTCGTCGGTGCGGCGGATGAGGTACTCCACGGGAGGCTCCCGGTGGGCTCTGAGTAGACGGGGGCCGGCCCGACCGGGACGATGGCGGTCACCACACCAGCCTGACACCCCGAGCGGAGCGGGCCCCCGATGACATCCTCGCATCCGACGCCCGCCCCGTTCCAGTGGTCCTCCGGGCTCGCCACCCCCCCTCGACCGCCGGTCCGCCCCGAGGCTTGCCCTGCTGTACCTCGGTGCCGTCCTGACGCGGGGACGCCGGACCGTCACGACCTGGCTCAGGGCGGCCAAGCTCGGCGGCCGGTATCAGTCCTGCTATATTGCCGTCGCCGCCGCCGGCGAGAGGCCCGACCGGATCGCCCGACGCCTGCTGAACGAGGCGGTTCGGCCGCTCCTGGCCGGGGCCGCGCGACTGACGCTGGCCCTGGACGACACGCCGACGAAGCGGCACGGGCCGCACGTCCAGGGGGCCGGCGTGCATCACAACCCGACCCCCGGCCCGGCCGGCTCGCCCAACGTCTACGGCCGCGTCTTCGTCGTCCTCGGGCTGCTCGTCACCCACAGGGCCTGGGGCACGACCGCCCTGCCGCTGCTGTCTCGCCTCTTCGTCCGCAAGAAGGACCTGCCGGCCATCGACCCGAAACACCGGCCGACGTCCCGGACCAAGCTGGAACTGGCCGTCGAGCTGCTCAGATGGGCCAAGCCGTGGCTGGACCTGCTGAAGCTGCCGATCTGGGTCGTCGCCGACGGCGCCTCTGCCAAGAAGGAAGTCCTCAAGCCGGCCAAGGCGATGGGGATGATCGTCGTCAGCCGGCTCCGCAAGGACGCTGCGCTGCGGAGCCTGCCCGGACCGAGGCCGCAGGGGCGGCGCGGCCCAGCCCCGACCTACGGCGCGGACGTGATCGATCTGGCCAAGCGCGGCGGCCAGCGGCGTGGCTGGTCCTCCGACACCTTCGAGTTGTACGGGGAGAAGGCGGTCAAGCGGTACGAGACGTTCCAGGCGACCTGGCGGCCGGCCGGCAGGCGGGGCGATCCGGGTGGTACTGGTGGACGAGCCGACCGGCTGGCGGGCGTACTTCTGCAGCGACACCTCGGCGAGCGTGGCCGACATCCTGGAGACGGTGGCCGACCGCTTCAGCCTGGAGATCACCTTTCGAGAATGCAAGCAGGTCGTGGGTGCCGGTCAGCAGCAGGTCAGGTCCATCTGGGCGAACATTGGGGCGTTTCACATCTGCCCATGGACGTTCACGCTGACCGAGGCGTGGGCCTGGGGCCGGGAGGACGAGGAGTTGGTGGACCGCTCGAACTCGCCGTGGGACAGCTCGTCATGCCGTCCGAGCCACGCGGACAAGCGGCGGGCATGGCGTCGCGAAACGCTGGGCGAGGAGATCCGTGCGGTTCTACGCCTTGGGGTCACCAGGAAGGGATTCAGGCCGCCGCCGTCAGGCTCCTCAGCCTGGCGGAATGACATATACGTGCTCCCGGAAAGTGCAGCTTCGATTTCAGCGGGCTTCACCGCCCATGCCGTGCATCAGCACCGTGCAAACGAAACGCAAGCGGTTTCTTATGCGTCGTCAAAGAACTCTCACCTACCACCGAACCCCTTTCTGTTGATCGGCACTCTCCACACGCACCCCATGCAGGCCCCTTCCTAAACGGCGTAGCCGTCCGAATGCTCGCGATAGGGATCGAAACCGGATGGCCGAGGCCCGAAGGGGCTCGGGGCGCAGCCTGAGAGCCCGGCCCGGTAGGGATCGCCGGATTTTACCTGTACAGGCGTTGACATTCTGCCGATAACTGGTTCCAATCCCCGAATCCGGGTCGGCCCCTCGCTACGTTACTTCGGAGGTCCTTTAAATGCCGAAAGTCGTGGTTCGCAACTTCGCCTGTTCCATGGATGGTTTCGGAGCCGGCCTCCACCAAACCCAGTCCGAACCCTTCGGCAAAAACGCCTTCCAGATCATGAACTGGTTCAAGTCCACCCGTACCTTCAAGGCCATGATCGGCCAGGACGGTGGCAGCACGGGGCTGGACGATGCTTACGCGTCCAGGGCCTTCGAGGGCATCGGCGCCTCCATCATGGGCCGCAACATGTTCAGCCCCCTCCGCGGCCCCTGGGCCGATGAGGACTGGAAGGGCTGGTGGGGCGACAACCCGCCCTTCAAGCACCCGGTCTTCGTGCTGACGCACCATCCCCGGCCCACACTGGAGTTCGGGAACGGCACCTCCTTCCACTTCGTGGGAGGCCCGCCGGAGCAGGTCCTGGAGCAAGCTCTAGCCGCGGCCGGGGACAAGGACGTCAAGGTCAACGGCGGCACCGCCACGGTCCGGGCCTTCTGGAAAGCCCGGCTCCTCGACGAGCTGCACCTGGTCATGGCGGCGGTTTTCGTAGGGGAAGGCGAGCGGCTCCTGGGCGGGCTGGGGGTCGAGGAGGACTACGAAGTGGCCGGCTTCGAGGCTTCCGAAGCGGCCGTGCATTTCCGAATCGCCAAGAAACGCTAGGTCTTCTTTTGCAGTCGATTTCGAGAAACACCATTCGACCACTCGATGGGATAGTCACCATCCAGTTCAGGAGCCGAATATGAAGACCACCACTTTTCTCCTGGCAGCGTTCGTTCCGGCCATCGCATCCGCGCACGAGCCGACTACGGGCTACGCGCCGGTCAACGGGCTGAAGATGTACTACGAAGTTCACGGGGACGGAGACCCGGTGGTTCTGCTCCACGGCGCGTTCATGGCGATTCCCAGCGAGGCTGAGTGGATCGCCGAGCTTGCCAAGACGCGGAAGGTGGTCGCCGTCGAAATGCAGGGGCACGGGCGCACGGCCGATATTTCACGCCCGATGAGCGCGGCGAACTTCGCCGACGACGTGGCGGCGCTGCTGGATTACCTCAAGATCCCACAAGCCGACGTGATCGGCTACAGCATGGGTGGTGGCGTCGCGATGGAATGTGCGATCCGCCATCCGGGGAAGGTACGCAAGGTCGTCATCCTGTCGTCTGCGTTGAGTCAAGATGGCTGGGTCAAAGAAGGCGCTGAGGCGATACCGCAGATTACGGCGGAATTGTTCAAAGGCACGCCCATTGAAACGGACTTCAAAAGGCTCAGCCCGACGCCGGACGCCTTTCCGGAGTTCGTCAAGCACGTCGTCGAGTCGGCGACTGACGACATCGGAGCTGAGCAGCTCAAGGCTACCAAGGCTCCTATGTTCTTCATCCATGGCGATGCCGACGGCGTGCGGCTCGAGCATATCGCGGAGATGTTCCGGCTCAAGGGCGGCGACGTTCATGGCGACATGCGGCCGCGCTCCGCATCGAGATTGGCCATCATGCCCGACACGACACATGTCACCCTGATGGATCGCAGGTCTCTTGTCGTCCCTATGGTGAACGACTTCCTCGATGCCAAGCCGCTGAAGCAATGAGGAAGTTGAACATCGCTTTCCAAGCGAGGGACCAGCCGCACGATCATTCCTCGGGCGACGGAGGTTGCGATGCAATCTGATGAACGAGCAATCCGCGAGTTTCACTCGACCTGGATCGACGCCGTCAACGCGGGCGACCCGGCCCGGTTGCTCGTCATGGCGACCGACGATGTCTTGTTCCTCAATCCGGGCCTTTCGACGCTCGGCCGGGATGGGTTCTCCGCCCATTTCGCGGCCGCCCATGTACAGGTTCGGATCAGCTGCGTCAGCAAGCTGGAGGAGGTCGTGATCGTCGGCGAGGTTGCCTACACGCGGAGCCGTGACACGCTCACCGCGTCCCCACGCACCAGTGGGGAAGAGAGCCGACTCGCCGGTGATCGCATGACGATCTATCGCAAACAGCCCGACGGCCGCTGGCTCCTGGCCCGCGATGCGAATGTGCTGTCCCCGGTCGTTCAGCCTTGAGAGGGTCGGTCGTGAAGGGGGCGGCGACATCCCTTCCCAGAGAGGTCAGTCTCATGACCGCGAACGATTTTCGGGAGCTGGCCCTCGGCTTTGATGACGCCGAGGAAAGTGCACACATGGGGGCTGCCGACTTCCGCGTCGGCGGTCGCATCTTCGCGACCCTTGCCCATGAGCATCTCGGGCTCGGGAACCTGATGCTCTCCCCCGAGCTTCAGCAGTCGCTCATCGCCAAGGCTCCGGAAGTGTTCCTCCCCGTCGCCGGCGGCTGGGGCAGAATGGGAGCGACGCACATCCGCCTGGCGGAGGCGACCCCTGAGCAATTACTCGAAGGACTCCAGACCGCATGGAACCTGCGGGTTCAGAAGAACGGCAAATCGAAAGCCCCCAAGCGAAAGACGAAGGGTTGAGCACGTCACGCCCATTCCCCGGAGACGCCCATGACCGCCCAGGAAGTCCTCGATGAACTCAAAACCCTGGGAAAGCCTTCCATCAAGAAGGTGCTGATCAACCACGGGGCCTGCGAGCCGTTCTTCGGGGTCAGCGTCGAGGATATCAAGAAGATCCAGAAACGCATCAAGAAGGACCACGCACTGGCGCTGGAGCTTTACGAAACCGGCATCTCCGACGCGATGTATCTCGCCGGATTGATCGTCGACGACGCCAGGATGACAAAGGCGGACCTCAATCGCTGGGTGAAGGCTGCCTCCTGGTCCATGCTCAGCGAGTCGACCGTCCCGTGGGTCGCGTCCGAAGGCCCGCACGGCTGGGCGATGGGGCTGGAATGGATCGAATCCAAGACCGAGACGATCGCCGCCGCCGGCTGGTCGACCCTGGGGGCCGTGCTCAAGATCAAGCCGGACCATGAACTCGAGCTGGCGAAGATCGGCGAGTTGCTGGACAGGGTCGCCGGGACGATCCACGACCAGCCCAATCGCGTGCGCCTTCAGATGAACGGATTCGTGATTGACGCGGGTTCCTTCGTGGCTGCACTGACGGATCGGTCGCTCGAAGTGTCGGACAGGATCGGTCTCGTGAAGGTCAACATGGGCGAAACGGCATGCAAGGTCCCTGGTGCTCGCGAGTCGATCGAGAAGATCCGGGCGGCCGGAAAGCTCGGCAAGAAACGGAAGACGGTCAAATGCTGATGCGTCGGCAAGGAGACCCGTCGATGCACGTGAATCGCTGAGAACCCACCGGCCTATCCGCATCTGCTATCATCAGCTATGCCCACACCCCGCGCCGCCTGTTTGAGCCCGACGCTACGGCAACTGATGATCCTGGTCCTCGCCGTCGCCACTCTCTGCGCGGCCCTCGTGAGTTCCTATCGAAACGCAGGGCCAGCGCGCACTTATAGGTAGATTCGGCGGAGTCTGGCGGCTTGCGCCGGATCGAGTCATCGGTTAGACCATCTCCAGGCGGCGTCACGGCGCGGGGGACGGGGGTCGGTCGATGGCGGATGCGAGCCGGTTCGGTATGGACGAGGTGGCGGCGTTCTTCCAGGACCTGGATGACCCGCGGTCGGAGATCAATCGCAAGCATCCGCTGGCCTCGGTGGTGGTGATCGCCCTGGTCGCGGTCCTGGCGGGGGCCTCCGGGCCGACGGCGATCGCGCGGTGGGCGGCGTTCAAGCGGGGTCTGCTCGAGTCGATCCTGCCGCTGCCGAACGGGGTGCCGTGCAAGGACGTCTTCCGGCGCGTGTTGATGGCCCTGCGGCCCGAGGCGTTCCAGCCGTGCTTCGCCGCCTGGCTGCGGTCGCTGCGCGACGAGGCCGCGGCCGAGACGGGCGTCGAGCGGCCCACGCTGGCGATCGACGGCAAGACCCTGCGTCGCAGCCACGACCGCAAGAACGGCCTGGGGGCGTTGCACTCGGTGACCGCCTGGGCGAGCGAGTACGGCCTGTCGCTGGGCCAGGTCGCTTGCGATGAGAAGTCGAACGAGATCGCTGCGATCCCCGAGTTGCTGAAGCTGATCGACGTCTCCGGCGGCGTCGTGACGATCGACGCGATGGGCTGCCAGAGGGAGGTCGCCGGGGCGGTCGTCGCCGCCGGCGGCGACTACGTGCTGGCGCTGAAGGGGAACCAGGGGACGCTGCATCGGGCGGCCGTCGCCCACGTCCTGGGGCGTTGGGACGAAGGGTTCGCGGGGGAGCCGGTCGGCCGCCTCCAGGTCGATGAGGCGGCCCACGGCCGTCGCGAGTCGCGGACGTACATCCAGCTCGAGGCCCCGAAGGACCTCCCCGGCTTCGAGGCGTGGCGGGGGCTGAGGTCGATCGGCGTGGCGATCTCCGAGGTCGTCCGCGAGGGAAAGACGGCGGAGGACGTCCGCTACTACATCAGCAGCCTGCCGGTCGAGCCCGACGCTAAGGCGTTCGCCCACGCGGTCCGCTCGCGCTGGGGGATCGAGAACGGCTGCCACTGGACCCTCGACGTGACCTTCCGCGAGGACGAGTCGCGAATCCGAGAGGAGCACCTGCGCCAGAACATGGCCTGGCTGAATCGCTTCTGCCTGTCCCTGCTCAAGCGGCACCCCGGGCGGGACAGCGTCGCCATGAAGCGACGCGGATGCGGATGGAGCGACGACTACTTGATGGAAGTCGTTAGAGGATCGACATGTTAGTGAGCGCTGGCCCTGGCTCCTCGGGCGTCAACTCGTCGGTCATGCTGCGATGGCCTTGAGTTGGCGGGCCAGCGACTCGACTTCGCGTGTCACATACGCGAGGTTTCTGTAGGTCTCGTGTTCGCTAAAAAACCCGCTATGCCCGGTCTCTCCCCGGTAAACCGCCATCCCAGGGACATAATCCCAGCCGTGTGCGCAGTCGAAGCCGAACCACCACACGTGGTCATCGCCCTCCGTTTTGTGACAGATGCCGTGGCTTTCGTCGTCACTCGGCTGGCACGTGTCGGCGAAGGTCAGCCCGCCATGAACTTCGACGTGTGGCCTGTCGTAGTCTTTTCCGAAGTGAGGATGTTCTTTCGGAACACCCACATATCCACAGAGCGCCCCCAAACGGTTACGTACGATGAGGCAGGGATAACCTGTTGACGTATCCTGCCATTGCTTCTTGTCCGGCTCATCCTGCCATTCGCCGTTGCCCCATTGGCTCTTGTCCAGAGTGCGGTATTCGATTGTTTCCATATTGCAGCCTCCTTGCTGTTGATACACCTTGTGTAGCGCGGTTCCCGCTTTCGGTCAAGCGAATAAATACACTTTGTGGAAAGAGAATCACCACGCCCCAGACGGTGCAGTTTTGCTCGACAGAAGCCCCAACTTCCCCCATGGATGCCCCTTTCTTGGACGCGCAGCGTCCTGCGGAGCAGCGATAGGGATCGTCACCTTCGGCGGAGACTCGAAGAGGCTCCGGGAGAGCAGCGAGTAGAGCCCGGCCCGGTAGGGATCGCCCAATCCCGAAAATTACTGTACGTCCGTTTACTTCCTGCCGATAAATGGTTCCAATCCCCGAATCCGGGTCGGCCCAGTCGATCGACCTATCCTCGCTACGGTTCTTCGGAGGGCCTTGAATGCCTAAAGTCGTGGTTCGCTCCTTTGCGTGCTCCCTGGACGGTTTCGGAGCCGGCCTGCAGCAAACCCAGTCCGAGCCTTTCGGCAAAAACGCCATGCAGATCATGAACTGGTTCAAGGCCACCCAGACCTTCAAGACCATGATCGGCGGCGAGGTGGGCAGCACGGGGCTGGACGACAGCTACGCGGCCAGGGCCTTCGAAGGCATCGGCGCCTCCATCATGGGGCGGAACATGTTCAGCCCCCTCCGCGGCCCCTGGGTCGACGAGGAGTGGAAGGGCTGGTGGGGTGACAACCCTACCTTCAAGCACCCGGTCTTCGTGCTGACGCACCACCCACGGCCCACGCTCGAGTTCGAGAACGGCACCTCCTTCCACTTCGTAGACGGCTCGCCGGAAAAGATACTGGAACAGGCCCAGGCCGCGGCCGGTGGCAAGGACGTCAAGATCAACGGCGGCACCGCCACCGTCCGGGCCTTCTGGAAAGCCCGGCTCATCGACGAGCTGCACCTGGTCATGGCTCCGTCCTTCGTGGGGGAAGGCGAGCGGCTCCTGGGCGGGGTGGGGGTTGAGGAGGACTACGAGGTGGCCGGCTTCGAGGCATCCGAGGCCGCCGTGCATTACCGGATCGTGAAGAAGGGCTGAGGCGGCACCAGCGAGGAGCGGAAGAACATGTCAGTCAAACGCATGGACAACGTCCTGCTCGTCGTCGACGACCTCGAAGTCACCAAGGCGTTCTTCCTCGAGCTAGGCCTCACGCTCGAAGGCGAGGCGACCGTCGAAGGGCCTGAGGTCGGGCGACTGATCGGGCTGAATGATGTCCGGGCCACCATCGCGATGATGCGGACCCCGGACGGGCAAGGCATCGAGCTGGACAAGTTCCACACGCCGGACGCGGTCAGGTTGGGCCCTGTGGACGCACCGGTGAACGCGCTGCGCTACCGCCGCGTCATGTTCGCCGTGGACCAAATCGACGCTCTCATCGCGCGCATGGTCGCCCACGGGGCCGAGCTTATCGGCGAGATGCAGTACGGGGACACGTACCGGCTGGCCTACATCCGGGGGCCCGAGGGCATCATCGTCGGGCTTGCCGAGCAGCTTGGATAGAAGATGCCGAGGATTTAAGCCAAGGAGGTAGCAAATGCGATCTGATGAGCAGGCCATCCGCGAGGTTCATTCCATCTGGATCGACGGCATCAACGCAGGTGACCTGACACGGTTGCTCCCCATGACGACGGACGACGTCGTGCTCATCATTCCGGGCGAGGTGTGCATTGGTCGGGATGGGTTCGCCGCCAAGTCCTCGGGCGCTCACGAAGAGCTTCTGATCCATTGCGTCAGCGAGTTGAAGGAGGTCGTGGTCGTCGGCGAGGTTGCCTACACGCGGAGCCGGGACTCGCTCACCGTATCGCCACGCGCCGGCGGAGAGGAAAGTCGGCTTGCCGGTGATCGCCTGACGATCTACCGCAAACAGCCCGACGGCCGCTGGCTCCTGGCCCGTGATGCGAATACGGTGTCCCCGGTCGTCGAGCCTTGAGAGTCCATGCCAGAGAGGTCGGTTTCATGACCGCGAACGACTTCCGGGAGCTGGCCCTTGGCTTCGATGACGCCGAGGAAAGCTCCCACATGGGTGCTGCCGATTTCCGCGTGGGCGGCCGCATCTTCGCGACCCTCGCTCATGAGAATCTCGGGTTCGGGAACCTGATGTTGTCCCCCGAACTGCAGCAATCGCTTATCGCCGAGGCTCCGGAGGTGTTCCTCCCCGTTGCTGGTGGCTGGGGGAGAATGGGCATGACGCATATCCGCCTGGCGGAGGCGTCGCCGGAGCAGTTGTTCAAAGGGATCCATCTCGCTTGGAACCTGCGGGTGCAGAAGAACGACAAATCGCGATCAACCCGGCGCAAGACGCAGGGCTGAGTTGATCAGGTGCCGCCATGAGGGAACTCGACGGCGATCCGATAATTTTGGACGCCCAAAAATTATATTTCGCTAAACCAAGACACCGGTTATCCTCTTGGAAACCAACCCTTCCAGGAGACCGACCGTGGCCCCGTACATCGACGCCTGGTTCGCCCTGACCCTCGTGATCATCGGCCTCTCGCATGCGGCTCAGCCCCGCCTCTGGGCTGACTTCTTCAACGCCATGAAGCGGACCGGCCTCGCCCCGCTGATCATCGGGATGTACACCCTGCCCACCGGCCTGCTGATCTTGATCGGTCACAATCTGTGGGTCTGGGACTGGCCGGTGTTCGTCACCGTCTTCGGGTGGGGCATGACGATCAAGGCGACGATCTATCTGATCTTCCCGGCGGTCCCCAACCGGATGATCGACAACGCCGACCGGTGGCAGAAGGCATACAGCGTCTTCCGCGTGGTCGGGGCTGTGATGAGCGTGCTCGGCGTCGTTCTCACATGGCAGG
This sequence comes from Paludisphaera mucosa, assembly GCF_029589435.1. Lineage (NCBI taxonomy): Bacteria > Pseudomonadati > Planctomycetota > Planctomycetia > Isosphaerales > Isosphaeraceae > Paludisphaera > Paludisphaera mucosa. Next base: position 3,169,150 of record NZ_JARRAG010000002.1, read on the forward strand.
CGTTCCGGCACCTTCCGGTGTAGCGGGCGGGTCGGTGGTCAATCCCCGCACGCGAACGGATTCGCGTGGCTGGGCGGCTCGGTCTTCAGGTCGACCAGCTCCGCCCCGTCCTCATCGATGCGGACATGACCGGCGAGGCGGCGGCCGCACCAAACGGCGTACCAGCCGTGCCCCGGGTTGCTCGCCTTGAACTGCTCGAACGCGGCTCCCAGGGTGATCGCCTCGACGGCAAAGTCGTCCACGGCACCGTCGTGGCCGGGGCTGAGGAATCGGAAGGTCATGGGGTGGGCTCCAGGGTGGTGCGCACGGTCAAAGCCGCTGTCAGTCTGGGTTTCGGGTCGCCAATGGTCAAAAAGCGGTTTTTCGCGCGCGCCGTGCTGTAGACGACTGTAACGACACGAGTTTCCCTTGCGCATCCGTGCGCGGAGCGGTTAAGGGGCCGTCCGTGGCCCCGTCGCGGCTCAGTTCCGGCTGAACGTCTCCGCCAACTCCCATAGGCGGCGGTTGATTCGCAGGTCGGCATCGACGGCCTTCACCGGGCGAGTGGTGACCTGGCGTCCCCGCCCGTTAGGAGTCGCGCCAAAATAACTTGCCGGGATATTAGTGCCGCCTCGGATGGATCTCATAGTTCCATTCGCCGTGGTAGGCGTGTCGTTTGATGGTGCATCCCGCCAGCTCCTGGTCGCTGACTTTCCGGCCCTTCTCGTAGGTGCCTTCGTCCAGCCAGGCGTGGACCTCCAGTCCAGTCCCCGTGGTCGTCGCGCCGATCGACTCGACCACGACCTCCAGCGTCTCCAGCGGCGTCCCCCGCCAGTTCCGCGTGATGTGGCAGAATACCCGGTGCTCGATCTTGTTCCACTTGCTCGTCCCCGGCGGATAGTGGCAGACCTCGACGATCAGCCCCGTCTCGTCGGCCCACCTCTGCAACTCGGCCTTCCACAGCCGGCACCGCGAGCCGTTGCTGCCGCCGCTGTCCGCCGTCACCAGCACCCGCCTGGCCCGGCCATAGTTCGCCCGGCCCAGCTTCTCCCACCACCGGCGAATCGCCGCCACCGCGAACTCGGCCGTGTCGTGGCTGATCCCCACCGACACGCCCGCCTCGTCGCGATGGATGTCGTACACGCCGTACGGCACCGCCTTGCCCAAGGCCGGGTCCGGGAAGTCGTGCGTCTTCACCGGGATCGGATCACCCTGCGGACGATACGTCCGCCCGGGATTCTTGAGGTTCCCCAGCACTTCCTTCTTCTTGGTGTCGACCGACAACGCCGGCTCGCCGCGTCGCCGACGGGCCCGGACCCGATCGCTGATGTGCCGGAACTGGCCGTCCCGGTCCGGGTGCTGCTTCCCCTCGCGCGTCTTGCGGTTTCCCTGCAGGCTGTAGTTCATCGCCGCCAGCATCCGCCGCACCGTGGTCGGGCTCACCGCGTACCCTCGCTGGCACAACTCGTCGGCCAGGCGATAGGTGCTCTTGATCGTCCAGCGCAGCGGGTTCGTCGGCGCCCCCCGGACCGTCGGCTCGATCAGCCGGTCCAGAGCCCCTCGCAGGGCGGGCTGGGTGGCCGCGTGGGGCTTGCGGCCGCCGCCGGCTCGCCGCTGGCGATGGCCGGCGAGCGGCTCGGGATCGTCGAGCTCCTTCAGGCCCGTCCGCACCGTGCGATCGGACAGGCCCGTGGCCTGGGCCACGGCCGTGATCCCGCCGCGCCCCAGGGCCCGGGCCTCGACGGCCGCCCAACGCCGCCGCCCACGCTCATCCAGGTCGTCGAGCAGCGCCGCGTACTTGCTGCGAAGGGCTTCCACGATGTCAGGATCTTGCATCGCCGGACTGTCGCAGAAAGCCGGCGACCACAACAAGACCGTATCCGGCAACTTATTTTGGCGCGAGCCCTTACGTCCGGTCTGGCCACCCCGCAGGAGAGCCTCCTGAACGCAATTGAACGTCCGCCAGAGGTCCCGGCTGCAATCGGGCCGGGTCATGTCCTCGTCCCTGCGGGCGGTCAGGAGCCATGAGGCCGGGATATTCGGGTTCGGCTTCAGCTCCATAGCCTGGCGGGCGAAGTCCATCTGAACGGGCCGGGGCAGGATGATCTCCTTCCAGTCGGCGATCCGGTTCATGATGGTGGGCACGCCCTCCATGATCTGCGTCGTCGCGGCCATGATCTGGCTGCGGAGATCCCGGCTGCCCGAATGGCGAATTGAGAAACTGCCGAAGTCGCTGGACTGGACGATCATCCCATTCTCGCAGACGAACCTCATCACGCCGCTGAAAACGCGGTAGGCGGAGGAGCGGTCGTGGCTGTTGACGAGCACCACCTCGGGCACCTCGCCCTGGCCGTCGAGGAAGCTGTTGTGGCGGAGCCTGAGCATGTGGCGGGTGAAGTCCCGCTTGCCGGGAACGCGGCTGCGGCTCTGCTTGGCCGAGGTGACCCGAAAGCCCTGCTCGGACATCATGTCGAGCACGTCAGCCGTTGGGATGAACCGGTAGGACTGGCTCATGCCCTCCCACGGGGTGGTGGCGAACACCGAGGGAGTGAGGGTGCGGAGCTGGTCGCGGGTGATGATTGAGCTGACCATCGGGAAGCCTCCTGAAAGATGCCTGTTTGCCTGGGGTTGTCGCGTCGAGCGGCAATTCACTTGGCAAACGGGGCGAAAGACTCCCCCCATAGAATTTGGGCGGCGCGGTCACCCGTACCCGGGCTGTAGGGAGCAGTGACGGCTGCAAGTAGCGAAGCGGATGAAGCTGGCGCGCCACGACCTTGACAAGCCGCCTCCGGGCAGCCGGGTTAGTCCCCCGCGTCAGAGATCGGGAGGGGCCGAAGGTGCCGCTTCAGCGGCCGAGCGTCTAGCGAGCCCGGGAGAGCCCGCCCCGAAGGGAGACGCCGTCAGCCGGAGACGCTAAGATGGCCGCTTCCAAGAATTGGGCAACCACGCGGATAGGGGCGTAACTCGTGGCAGCGAAAACAGTTCCGGGAAAGCACGACCGCAAGATCCTTTGGGGGATCAGCATCGCCGGGTTCGTGCTTTGGGTCGTATTGGCGTTCATGCCGAAGATCGCGCTGAATTGTTTCTGGTTCCAGCTGGATAAAGAGGAGGAAGTGAAACGGGTCGAATCGGTCCTAAGCCAACTCGGTACATTCGGAGACATGTTCGGGGCGCTGAATTGCTTATTTTCCGGGGCCGCATTCGTCGGGGTTGTCTATGCCGTCCTGCTGCAGCGTCGCGAATTGCACGACTCGCAGCAGGCCACCCAGCGGGCGGAGCGTGCGCTGGGGCTGCAGCATCGGCTGTCGCTCTACCAGAACATGGCTGATCACCATCGTCACCAGGAGGAACAGGCGGTCAGAGATCCTCTACTTCGGGCTCGCTCCAGGGGTAGAGAACGAGCGTTTGCTGAACTGATGAGCGGCCTGCTACGAGAGTCGGAGGCTTTCATCCGGGGCGACGAGCCCACCGCCGAGCAGGCGCCCGTCTACTACGATCACCCCGCCCGCATCGGCCACCTTGCTTATCTTTATCGAGAGGAACGTGGCACGCTCCTCGATCCTCAGGAACCATTTGGCCCGGTCCAGGAACTCCTCCTAGATCTGGCCGAAGAACTGGCTGCCTTGACCGAATTGGTCAGAGACAACCCTGCTGCCCAGGCGGGCCTGTTAGAGGCCGGTCATGCAGTGAATGCGGCAGTCCAGCCGCAAAACCTGCTGGAGCCTGAAACGACTGAGGAGGGCGTGCGCGCATTTCAGGTCGAGAACGCCGATCTCGCATTTCATTCCGCGATTCATGCCGCCGCCAATCTGTTTCCTGCTGTTGACGTTCCCCCGCGCGCTCCTGAGGCTCCGCCTGCCGCCTGAGCCGCCTGTACCTCCACGGTCGAAACGACCAGCTCGCCCGTCGGGGGCCTTGGTGAGACGCTTTCCAGAGGCGGCCTCGGCCCTGAGTTGCTCCCGGTATTCATCGTGACCCTCCCCGCGTCAGCGATGCGGAAGGCGGCGAAGCCGGTCCCAGAGGGACGGAACCCTGAAGCTCCGCGACGGCGCCAGCCGGGACGCCCATCATCTGGCGCGCTCCGGCCCCCTTCTGGTAAAATCCCACCAGGAGGATCGCCATGCTCTACACCGAAGCGGATGGCTTCGCCTTCGCCCATGCCCGGACACAAGGCCGCGTGCTCATCGACGGCGGGCTCTTCACCCCGATCAAGGAGGACGGGATCACCGTAGGCGTCGAGCCGACCGCCGAGCTGCTGGAGCTGTTCAGCGAGCCGCCTCCGGCCGATCGGCTCTTCGACGTCCTGGTCCGCTTCTCGCTCTATCATGACATGGTGCATGACCACGGCCCGATGACGGAGGTCGTCGACGAGCTGCGGGCCATGGGGATGCGGAAGGGCGAATCAGGAACGCTCTGGAAGGCCGTCAGGCGTGGCCTGTGCGTGCCTTGAGCACCTCGACGTCGTTCACGTCTATGACCTGCGGGATGCTGGGCGTGTCCCAATCGACGGTGACGGCCATGCTGCTGGTGAGAAGCTCGGTGTCGGCGACGGTGCCGAGGGCAACGAACAGGGCGGCGTTCTGCTCCGTCCTAGCCATTCCCAGCGGACGGTACTGCACCAGGTCGCCCGGCTTGATGTCCTTCACGCGGTAGCGAAAGCTGGTCATCGCTGGTTCCTTGGTGGGAATCACTTCCAGACGGTCATGGTAGCTCGTTTGCGAGGGCAGCGCCAATCGGTCGAGGCGGCGTCAGGTCAAGTGCGGGGTTTCCTGAGTTCGCCGGACGCGAGTGCGGTAAGGGCTTCTCTCGCCTCCTCAGCCGCCCCGGGCTCGTCGAATAAGCTTGTGACACGCGGCCCTTGGTCCCAGCACGCGATCTTGTCGAGGCAAGCTTTCAACGCATCCCGCTCCCTCGTCACCGCGGCGAGTTCCTCGACCAGGCCAACCACCGGCGGCTGGCCAACCCCGTGAACGATCGGCTCGGTCGGACTCGGCCGGAAGTCGTGCTTCCCGACTTCGTCCGTCGTTCCTAAGCAATCCAGCGGCTTGTCGATATTCGAGGGCCTCGGTTTGCTCATAGGAGGAACGGTATCTCGCATATAGCTCACGACCGCCCCACGTCAGCCCCAGCGACCGCCAGCCGATCATTCACGAGCATGGCGACGAACGCCTTGGCATCCTGGTAATTCTCGGCGGGCCTCAGCCGATCGACCCGTTCCCATTGCGACCTCATCGGCACTTAGAGGAATCCACGGTCTCTCAGACGTTCATTTTCGGGGTTCAGCCCGTCGCGGGAAGGCTTTTGGTCGTCCGCGAACTGGATCGCGACGACGTTCTTGTCCAAGGAACGGCTGAGTCTGATACCGGCGTTCTTGAAGCTCTCCAAGCCCACAAAACCCGACGGAGTGGGGCGCAGGCCGGTCAGACGTTCGACGTGGGTTGATTTCGGCTTCTGGCTCTCGACGAGCTCCTCGGCCACCACTGTTTCCACGGCTGGGGATGCTGACCGCGACGGAATCGGCAGCTGGTCGGCGGTGACGAGCCCGGAATTCGGATCGGCGAGGATGGCCGCGATGGGGGACTGCTCGAGGACCTCAGCGACGGGCGTGGGTTCGGCGGCTGGGGCTTCGACTTGGCCTTTCTTGCGGCTCTTGCGTGGCATCGTCGGGCCTTCTCTACGCTAGGGCTGCGACGACGGCCTTGAACAAGGCGTCTTTTTTCTGCTGCTCTACCGGAAGCTGCTCATAGGGGACACAACAAGGGTGGGTCTTTTGTTCGGCGTCCTTCACCTCGCCGTAAACCCAGCCGTCGGCCAACTTGTCTTTGAGCCATGCCTCGTGTTGTGCAGATGCTGGAGCATCAGGATTTGCGATGGCATATTCAACGCCCTTAATGGCGCTCTCACGCTGCCATGCGGCTGCTTCTTCCCAAGGGAGTTGGCTATTATCGCCGATGCTATGGCAGTAGGTCTTGTTCGCTTCGTGGCAAACTTTGCAATCGATTCGTTAGAGTAATTCATGGTGCCTCCTTGCTGTTTCGGCAGGAGGCTAGCGCAGTGAATCATACATGTCAAAAGGAAAGGGACGAGCCGAAGCCCGTCCCGATCGTCATGCGGAACCCTGCCGCTCGACTTCCTTTCTCAGGATCACCGCCACTGGCTCTGGCACCGGTGCCTTGCCCTTCCTCCAGTTCCAGAGGGTCTGCCTCGAGTAGCTATGCCCGTGCTCCTCTAGGAGCGCCAGGAGCCGTGGCCGCCAGTCCTCGCCCCAAAGGGCGAGGACCAGCTTGTAGAACTCGTCGGCCAACATTAGTTGTCGAACCAGAAGACGATGCGGACGTCCTCTGGCTTCCCGAGTCGCCAGAGCTGTGGCAGGGTGTCCGACAGAAATCCACGAGCGGCTTTGTAGTAGGGCTGTTCCCACTCGACTTGGCAGTAGACGCTCGGGAGCTGTTCCTGAACCTTCTCCTCGCTGCGATACCAGTCTCCGGCGGTAACCTCTTCGATGCGGCGACGCATCTCAGCCTCGGAGACCTTCTCGACCGAACCGCCGCCAACGTCTCCGCAGTAGCTTTCCGGCCCTTCGCCATCCTCACGGCGCCAGCGGTTCCATTCGTAGAATTGTGCTGCGCTCACGTAACCCCGATGCTTGGTCGTCTGCGTCCAGTCGTACTCGAGCAGTTCCGCGACGGTGAACCACGAGTGGCTATGACCGTCGCCGTCCCAGCAATCAGAAGCGGCTTTGACCATATCGGACACATCGTCCGGCAGGCCTCTCGGGTCATCAATCGGCACAAAGCCGTTGCCGGTGTCACAACCAGCAAAACCGCGTCCGTTCCTCACGTCTGCAAGGATCGCAAACAGGCTGTAGTTGCGGTCCGAGTAGAATCGCTTCTTGTAGTGAATAGACGAAGCGGGTTCAACCTCATGACCGGAGGCCTCGCTCGGTTCCCAGCGGTCGGCTGATTGCCAGTCTCCGTTAACCTTGTTCTCGACGTAAAAGTGGATATCGCATCCCATAAATCCTCCATGAAGTTATGGGGAGAGCGTCCATGCCCTCCCCGGTCTTGTTATGCTGCCTTGCCACGGCTCTCAGTGATCGCCTTGGCAGCAACCCGATCGGCTTCACCGCCATCACGTTCGTTCTGGTGCTTCAGCCCATACCCTGCATGGGTTGCAATGGTGAAGTTCAGAAGATCAACGACGTAGATGCCTCCGTCGCCGTGGGACATCTCCCTCAGATAGGACTCGTCGGTCTCTCTGAAGTCTGTCGGAAGGTTCCAGCAGCCGAGCGACAGATTCCCGTCGATGTCGTTATGCGCGATTCCGAGCAGGCGAGCAAAAGCGTATTGAATATCGCCTTCGCGGCCTTTCATGACCTCCTTGAGGCGGTTGATGTAGTTCTGAACCTGCGGTGCGTGCCAGTGTAGGTACATTACCGGTGAGTATGCAGTGCCAGATTTCAAGATTACTAAAGCTCTATCTCCCATAGGGATTCCTTTCTAGGTGCATCGGGCTTCATTGCCCTACTGCGATTGACTAATGACAAACAAATTTACCGATGTCAAATAGAATGTGAGGGGCGGCATCGGTGACCGCCCCCGACATTGCTAGCGTGCCGTCACGTTGTCGCGTTCCCTGACGCCCTTCGCATCGGCCCGTCGCTGGTTCTTGATCCTGACGTAAGCCTCCCGGAGCAGCTCGGCCATCGCCAGCAGGTCGTCGCCATTGAGCGAGTCGGAGTTTTTCCAGGTATCGTCGCCTGCCTTGTAGGACCGCTGGGGATTGGCGGTGTAGTAGGTCTTGCCCTCGGTGCTCGTATTGCGCCATACGACGACTTGTAAGCATCCGTCGCGGAGTTGGTGAGCTGGTGAAGCCATGATTTAGTTCCTTTCTTCGAGTTACAGGCCGCCTATCGGCCTTACCGGCACTCTTTCGAGGCTGCAAGAGACGGGGATTGCAAGAACAAGATGCGAGCTTGCGCTGCATTTTTCTTGCAATGCACGGCTGCGGCCTCACTGTGCATCGGAAGGCTTCTATGCGGTGGTCTGTTTCGAGAGCAGGAACCGGCTATGGCGCGGCCTGCGGCCTGATCCGTCGGGATTGTCAGGCCGGTAGAATGGCGGGACCCCGCCGGAACGGCATTTTCAACCCGTTCGGCGGTTAGTTCCAGCGACTGGGGACATCATGGCAACCGCCATCACTCGACTTCGAGCACCCTCTGAACGCGCGGCTTCCCGTAGACCGCCCCGCCGGTCAGAACGCGGAGATTCGGCAGGATCTGGGCCTCGCCGGACCCATGGGTGTGCCCGCACAGCACCGACATTTGCCGGTCCGGGGCGGCCGCCGCCGCCTCGACGAGCGCATCGCCAACCGCCTTGCAGCTGAAGAACGGCAGCCAGTTGTCGTCGGACACCTTCCCCTCGTGCCAGCAGGCCTCGCGGAAGGGCGGGACGTGAGTCAGGACGATAACGTGCCGGAACCGTGACAGGGCATCTGGCAGAAAGGCGCGGAAGTGAGCCGCCGCCTCGTCGCCGAGGGCGTGGAGTTTAGCGAGCCGTTCGTCCTTGCTCTCCCAGAACCCGCCGAACTCCTCGATCAGCTTGAAATCATTGAGCATCACGTCGGAGCGGTGGTAATCGCCGAGCCGTCCATCGCCCCAGCCGTCATGGCCGACCAGGCAGGTGGTTTCGGTGAACGGCACGACCCCGGCGTCGGGCATCCAGTGCAGGTTCGCCACCTCGCGGCACGACTCGCGAATCTCAGCCCGGACGCCAGCGATCGACCCCCGGTAGAAGTCGTGGTTCCCGAGAACGAAGTAGACCGGCGCCCGATCAGCGAAAGCCCGCAGGTGGCCCGCCACGTCGTGGGCCTCGCCGATGTCGCCGGTGATGGCGAAGGCGTCGGCTTCGGGGAGCGAAGCGAAGAACGCCTTCAGCCCGGCATGCCGGAGGAAATTCAGGTGGATGTCGGTCAGCCAGGCGAGGCGTTTCATCTTGCGGGGTCCTTCGGGAGTTCCCGCGGAGGGTAGGCCGGATCGGCGGGACGGGCAAGCAGTTGTTGAGGGGACCGTCAGACATTCCAGTCCCAGCCGTAATACTCGGGCTCCCCGCACGCCGCGTAATGCCCACGGCTCTGGTAGAGCTCGGCCTTGTCAGCCCCGATGACGGAAAACCGACTATCTCCCCGCTGGTAGAGCACCTCCCACTCGCCGCCCCGGTCATGGGCCTGGCCGCCGATCAGCGTGGCAAAGCCGACGGCCCATGATTCACCGGAGCCCCATGGGGGCCATTCGGACCGAACGCCGCCGGAGGGGTCTTCGAGGCAAGCATCCTCATCGGCGTAGATCGCCCCGTGGGTGTCCCGGAACACAACGTAACTGCCGTCCGCCCTGGTCACGCCGACGGCGTAGCCTCCGCATTCGGGCACTTGCAGCAGGCTGGCGTCGAGCACGATGGCCAGCGCGTAGGCCTTGTTTTCGATCATGGGGCCTCCTTTGGCTCCATTGTACGTCTGGGCAGTTGAGGGCGCTAGACGGTCACAACAGCACGAACTGGCCACCGACCGGCGTCTCGGCCTCTGGCATGGCGTCCTACGGCGACCGGAATGCGAGAGTGCGAGCCATTTCGTTGCTCCCGCGGCTTTGAGACACTAGAATCCTGAATCGCCGAATGGCTTCGACCTCCGGTAGCATGGCTCAAGAGATAAGGGGATAGCGGCAATGGCTCTCACCGGGAAGATGGTGAGGCTCATCAGAAAATTGATCGGTTTGCATATCAATACCCCAATTAGACAGAGTGTGCAGGTCGAGGAACTTTCAAGAGCGGATTCACGGCTGAATCCGCTCGCGCGAATGGTTGGCACGCCAACTGAATGTCGTTTGCAACGATCGTTCTGCGCATGGTCTGACTTGCTTGGGTTTGGTCGCCCGTTTTCGGAGGCGGACTGGTTACCTAATCCGCAAGTCTGGCGTCAGCAAGCCGAGCGGGTAGGTGCCGCTTATCGTGACCAATGCAAGTTTCTTAGCGGCCCTGATGGCAGCTACATGCTGTTATTAAACGATGGGATCGTCCGGTCCATCACGTGCAGTCCTAGATTCGGAGTTGCGAGTCTCGCAAGTTGGACTAGATCCGCAGTTCAAGGCCATTATTTTGTCCGTCAAAGGGAGTTTTCGCAGAACCTGCCCGGCCCCAGAACGGTTTTATCGTCCGGTTGGGTTGCCGAGCATTCTTACTCTGAAGTGCGAGTCGACGATCTTGTTTTCGATTATACTCACCAACAAAGTGGTCTTTCTAAGGTTGCCGAGGCACTTGGCAACCCTGTTATGGTGTCGAATCCTTCCCAGCTTCAACTTAATACGGCATTTTCGAGGGCCTATTTGCTCGACCAAGCCGGGAGCAAGAGTGGTATCTCGGGCTCAAGATTCTACCTCGATCAACGCTTCTTGGATGATGTAACCGATCTTCTAAAACACGATGATCAAGTTTGCATTAAGATTGTGGAGCGCAATTCTGATATTCTATTTGCGGTAGAATACCTTGATTCAGCACTGCAGGGCGTCTCCATGGACACTGGTGACGTGCTTACAGCTGCGAGATGGAATCAAATACTGGAAACCGAGAAAGCGGAATCGGCCGCACGCGGTCACTCGGTATTTCGAAACGGCTCAGGATATCGGCCTTGGGCCATGGGATTCCTGCTTGAATCTCCGGCCATTCAGGTGGATTTACCGAGCTTAAAGACACGAGTCTATCGCGTTCTTGGTTTTTTCCCTTCCGATGAAGATCCAAGAGAATTTATGTTTGAGCTTTAGCCATCGGTTGGAAACCGTTGAGCGGCCAGAGTAAAGGTTCTGGTGACAAGAGCTACCGTCATTCCAGACGGCCATTCTGCACCGACACCAGCAGATCCACCAGCGCGAACTTATCGACCTTGCGGAAGTCGATCAACTCAAGGTGCTCGATCACGAATTGCCGGAGGTCGGCCCGCTCGATGCTGTGTGCGTCCCCGCCTTGCTGGGGCAGTCGCTTGGTCCCCCGCCGGCTGCTCTTGATGATGCCTTTCAGGCAATATTCGGAGACGGTCTTGTTATCGAGGCCAAGCACCAGGGCAGCCGACCTGGCCGAGAAGGTTTCGGTGTTTCGCCGCGACAGGTTGATCCGCTTGGCCCGCACCATGATCGCTGTCGCCGTGCGCGTGAAGCCATGGGCGCGGAATATTTCCGAGCACTTGTCAGGGTCGTGCAGGGGCACGCGTTTCATCAACTCGTCTTCAGCGGCCGTCCACTTCGGCTCTTTCTTTCTCGGGCGGGTCAAGCCGAGCCGCGTGCATCGGTCGCTGACCACCCAGCGGGGCTCATCCAACTGACGGGCAAGCTCCTTGACGCCGCTCAGATCGCCCTTCGGAACTTTCAGGGTTGGCCACATTTCGGTGATTTTGGCGTCGAGCGCGGCGAACTCCTCGCGGCTTCGGCTCTTTTTCTGCTGTTGACCGCTGCGCTTCAGACCGAGCTTCCCCACCTGGCCGTAGATCGCCGATTTCGTTCGGGCAGGCAGGAGGTTCGCACAACAGGACAAGACCTTCGTCGGGTAGTGTTCGCTCAGGATCTGGTTTTCCTCGTCCGTCCAGTACCGCTCGTCGCGATGGCCGGGGACGCGAGGAGCTGAAAGCCGGGGCTTGTGTTCCCGGCCCTTTTTGAAGAAGACGCGTTCGAGGGTCATTGGCTTTTCTCCCAGAAGAACTTGGGATTCGCCCGGACGCCCTCGTCGTTGATCTCTACCGCCCCGAATGTCTCCAGCAGGGCCAGCGCTGCGATTACGTCGTCTTCCGCCACATCGAGGTGCGCGGCAAGCCCCTTGACCAGCGTGCCGTCCGGCATGAGGCCCTTGAGCGCCTCGAACGCCCGTGCCGCCAAGGGGAACGAGTCGTCGCGGATGAACGACCGCACGGCCTTGAAGCCGGGAGACGCAGCCGATTCCTGATCGTTCGTCTGGCTCATCTCCTCCAGTTCGTCGATCGCCAGCATGGATCGAGCCTCGCTTGCCTCGACTCTTTGCACCTCGGCCAAGCGGGGAGCCGCCCCGATGTGTCGGCTCTTCACGTCACCGATCCTGACCTCTACCGGGCTGAACGAAAAGGCGGGCCCAGCTGCCACGAACTCGCCGGGCGTGAGCGTCGGCAGGCGGTCGTAGGCCTTCCGCATGTCCCAGCCGATCGTCTCGGCCGCCCGCTTCACGTCGAGGTCGAGCGTGTTGATCCCGATCAGGAAATTGTGGATCTCCGATACGACGGACTTGCTGAGGCGGGCAAGGCGCTGCGTCGCCAGCACGCCGACGAGCCCACGCTTGCGGCCGCGGCTCATCAGATCGACCATGGCCGCGATCGAGGCCTTTCGCACGGCCGATGATTCCTGCCCCTGCGTCCCCCAAGGGGCAAAAAGGTGGGCCTCGTCTACGGCCACGAGCGCAGGGTGCCACATCTCCTGCGGGCACTCGACCAGGGCGTGGCAGATGGCGGCCACGGCCATCATCTGCTCCTCGCGTCGGCAGTCTGACAGGTCGACCACCATCGAGATGCGATTCACGCGGGCTCGCCGGGCCATTTCGGCTAAAGCCGCTCCCTTGAGCTTATGGCCTTCGATGTAGAGGTAGCCGAGCTCATCGGCAAGGGTTCGGAACTCGCCTTCCGGGTCGATCACGATCTGCTGAATTCGCCCGGCGCTCTGCTCCAGCAGTCGGCGCATCGTCCAGGACTTCCCGGCTCCCGAAGCCCCCAGAATCAGCAGGCGGCCTTCCATGAGCTTGCCGAGGTCGAGGGAGACGTCGATGTTCTGATTCACATCGAGCTTGCCGAGCGTGATCGCGTCGGGGCCGGCAGGCTGGGGCGGCATCTCGGGGGCGGCTTGCGCCTCGTGGGGTACTTCGGTGGGTGCCGCTCTCGGCGGGGCTCCGTCATAGCTGACATTCTTGAAGGCGGCCGCGACGAGGGCTTCCTGATTCGGTGTGGTCATGGTGCATCATCCTTGATGTGGGGCGAGCCGGAGCCCGCCCCGGTTTCGTTACGCGGCCTTCTTGCCCTTTTTCGCCTTGGTGGGGGTCGGCTCGGGAGCTTCCCTGAACGCCATGCCTTCGGGCAGCCAGTTCTTTATCCGCTCGCCCTGCTCAGGAGTCGTGCCCGGACGGTTCGGCTCGTTGAACACCTTGTGCAGTTCCCCCGCGATGTCGCCCTTCTTGGCATTCGCGTTGTTCCGGGCCCATTGCTCGCCGCGATCACCGCCGACAAGCTCCCTGCCGATCTCGAGCAACTGATCCTTCGTCACGCGGCCGAGGTAGGCATCCTTTGTCGGTCGCCAGTATTCCGCCACGTTCGCCCCCGTCTGTGACAGGGCCACATCATAGGCGGTCAGCTCCCCGCCGTTATCAAGCTTCGGCTGCAAGGTGAGGGCGACGGAGTAGGCCAAAAGGGCTTGCTTCTGGTAATCCGAGAGGCCTTGGAAGGCTGCGAACTGCGCCGCTTCCGTTTTGCCCTTCAACCAATCGGTTGGGAGTGCCTTCGACAACGGCTCCATCTGCGACCGGATGAAGCCACTGGCATCCGCGCTGGCGTTTCCCGCGAAGTTCCGGCTGAAAGAGACCTGCGGGCCGTCGTAGGTCGAACGCGCGGTCAGGGCGTTCTTCGCCGCCTTGAACACCAGCAGGTCGAACGCGATCGCCGGGTGCTTGGCGATCTCGGCCTGGGCCACGCTGAGGCGATAGGCTTCGAGATAGCGCTTCAGCGACTCGGACATGCCCTTGGGCTTTTCGGGCTCGTCAGGCTCCGCGTCGGCCCCTTTAGCCTTGGCGGCTGCCTTCTTGTCCTCCGGCCTCACCAGTCCCTTCTCGATGCGCAGCGTGCCGTTGCCGTCGATCGAGACGTAGCAGCCAGCGGTCTTCATCTCCTCCGGGTCAAACACAACGTAAGATTCGAGCTTTTCGTTCAATTCACCAAGTTGCTTTTCCAATACGTCGCGTTTCGCCTCAAGGGTTTCCGACAGGGCCTCGTCCTCGCCGTCGTCTTCGTAATAAGCCTGATCCGCGGCTTCAGACTCGGTTTCGAGCTTCGCCTTGAGGTCAGTCAGCTCCTGAGGCGCGTCGACCGGACTGGACTCGATTGATCCGCACCGACGCGTGAAGTCCCAATCATGCTCGATGGCGGTTTCGACCCATGCCCACCCTTCGCCCCTCAGCTCCTCGGCAGCTGCTTCGAGCTTTTCACCAGCGAGTCGGTGCAGCACATCCGGGTTCTCCAAGTAAACCCGGTCACCGAAAAGATCGTTCTTCGTGAACCCTCCGGCGGCTGTGTACGCCTCAAGGCCGACGAATTTCGCGAGTTTGTCATTGCCGCTCACCGTGCCTTCGGTCAGGGCCCGGCGCACGGCATGCTCGTTCTTCTTGTCCCACTTATCCAGCGATTTATACACTTCCATCTGGCGCGTCTGGTCGTCCGTCACCGTAAACGCCATGAGGACTTCCAGCGTCAGGTTTTCCGCCCGGTATTCGGCCAGCAATTCCAGAGCGAGCTTGCCCAGCCGGAGGCGCTTCAGGACGTGCTTTTCCTCCACTCCGAAACGCTCCGCGATGAACCCTGCCGATTTGCCGGCCTTACTCAGCGCCGCAAACGCCTCGAACTCATCCGCCGGGTGCATGGCCTGTCGGACGATGTTTTCGGCAAGGCTCATCTCGGCGGCGTGTTCCTCGCTCACGACCTGACAGGGCACGGCGTGGTCTTCGGGGAGCTTACCCTCGGCTTGCAGGGACTTCATGGCTTCGAGGCGGCGAGCACCCGCGATAACGAGGTACTTGCCCTTCTTGCCCTCGGTGACGACCAGGTTCTGCATCAGGCCGTGGGCGACGATGGACGACTTCAATTCCTCGTCCGCAGTTGCTGAAGCCGTTTTACGGACGTTGAGCGGTGATTTGACGAGTTTGGCTAATTCAATGTATTGGTTTGACATAATCACTATTCCTTAAAGCAGTTAGTGGTTTAGAAGGTGGGAGCGGCGCGAACCGCTCCCATTTTCGTATCATGCGAAAATTGTTCATGCAACAAGTGATTGATCTATTCAGTGGGGCCGGTGTTACCCGGCCCCGGTAGGCAATTAGGCTGCCTGCAGAAGCTGGTCAACAACCTCGCTGGTAGCGAGCTTGCTATCAGACTGATTGCGGAACCAGCGGCCCTTGTCGAAGAGATAACCGGCTGACTTCAGCTCGGCACGCTGCTCCAAACTGGGCTTGGCTGTGAAAGTGATGGAGACGGTGTAGCTGGTCTGGATGATGCCTACTGCATCGGTGCTGGCTGCTTGCTGAGTATTGTTCATAATCAATTCCTTCTTTGTTTCCGGCACGACCATCGAGCCTTACGGCACGCCCTCAGAGGCCGCCCCAGACGGGAAGCTCTCGCGGTGGGCAAGCTGAATTACGGAGGGTCCCGAAGGGAAACCGTCATTCTGCTTGCGCATCCCGGTGGCGGGTTCAACGTGCCCGTGATAAGGCCTCGGTTGGGGCGGACATGAGGAGGTCGTGGTGAGCCGACGACCGGCTTGCCGAATCGCCCGGTAGCCTCTTGTGGAATCTAAATACGTCCGTACACTACACCCATGGGAACCCACCTCAAAAGCCTGCCCGCCTAGCCTTCCGATTGGACGGTACGCGTTCGTCTGCTGCCTGCTGTCCAGTAAACGCGCGAAGCCGCACGTCAAAACCGGCTTCAGAGACGACTCATTGCCCGCACAAATCTCCCAAGCCACCCAGTTTGACGGGGATTGCGTTTTCTTTTCTGATAGTAGCCCCAGCCAGTAGGCGCGATCCAAGCTCGACCCGACTCCTCCCCACCGCGCCAAACTTGGCGCAAAGGAGGAGAAATGAAGGGAAAGCACGCTCGCAAGTCCATCGCCGCCCTGAAGCTCAGGCCGATTCGGCAGGGCAACGGCTCCGCTGAGGAGTTGAAGTCCCTCGCCCGGTCGTGGTTGGGAAGGGCTATCCACCCCATCGTCTGCCGCCCCGACCTCACCGTGGCGGATGGTCACCGCCGCCTCGAAGGGTTGAAGCTGCTGGGCGAAACCGAAGTCGAGGTGTTCATCACCGAGGAGGATCTGGACGACAACCAGCTCACTCAGATCGCCCTCACCACGGCCATCCACCGTGCCGACCTCACGGGCTACGAGAAATGGCAGGCTTGCCGCGAGTTGCTGGAGCTAAACCAGTGGCAGGGCAAGGAGCTGGCCGAACACCTGCACCTCGACCCTTCGAGCGTCACAAGGCTGATGTCGCCGTCGAAGTGCATTCCCGAGGCCGTTGAGGCTCTGAAGGCGGGGCGCATCACCATCAGCGACACCTACGCGCTGTCCAAGCTGGACCAGGCGGACCAGCCCGGCCTTTTGGCTTTGAAGCTCTCCGGCGCCAGCCGCGACACCCTCGAACGGCAGGGGCGGAAGACGCGGGCGGCAAGCGCTCCAGCCGTGCGGGCCAGCAAGATCAAGTGCCCGCTGGTCAGCGGCTCCGTCGTCACAGTGGCGGGGGATGAGATCAGCCTCGACGACGCCATCGAGGCGTTGAAGGAAGCCGCCAAGGCCATGCAGAAGGCCCGGGATACCGGGCTGGACGCGAAGACCGCTCAAGCGGTCTGGCGCGATATGGCACTGGCTGGATCGTAAACCCGCTTCGGTTTCGATTCGGTAAGCCCGCCGGAGCGTTTCCGGCGGGGACGTGGAGGGTGCGCGCACAGGAGAAGCGCCGTGAAGAAGAACGACAAGCACGAGCCGTATTGCGGCTGTCGTGAGTGCAAGCGCCCGGAGCAGAAGCTGCCGCTGTTGAAGGAGTCGGAGCGGGAGGGGGGAGTCGAACCAAACATCGCTTCGCCAGTGCCCTCTGGAACCCCACGCGCAGAGCGCGATGTGTCCCTCCCGCAAAGATGACGGCGGTATGGTGGCCGCCGTCCTGATGATGAAACCCTATCCCACTCGCCCCATTCGAGCAAGGAGAAACCCGTGGCCAGGATCGTCACCCGCATCATCCTCGGCGTCGCCATGCTGGCCGCAGCCTGGCAGTCGTTCTCGATGTCGCTGCGCCGCCTAGAAGAGGCTCGAGGCCCAATCCCGGCGCAGTTTAGGAGCATTCAAGACTTGGATATCGACTTCTTCGACCGGCCTGACCCCAGGGATATCCCCACCACTCCCGAACAGTTAGCCAAGTATCGAGAAGCCTTTTGGCTTCAGCGATTCTCGCTGGCCACCGTCCTCCCCGGCATCGCCCTCATCCTGCTCGGCGTGCTGCCCACCATCGTCCCGCCCACTTTCCGGCTTCTGGTATGGCACTTCATCCCCGACTTCATGCGGAGGCACGGCAATGACGCTGCTATCGAGATGGTTCCAGAATCGGCGGCCCCCGAAGACGTCCGACCCCCTGGACCAGAAGCTGTTCCGCTGGTCTGAACGCGACCCCTTCACCGTCCGCGACCTGCTGAACGGCGGGGTATGCGTGATCGGCCGGGCGGGCTCCGGCAAGACGTCCAGCTCGGGGAAGCTCCTCGGCAGGTCGATCATCGGACTGCCCGGATCGGGTGGGCTCATCCTCGCGGCGAAGCCCGAAGACCTCGAGATGTGGCAGGCCATCTTCGCCTCGGCGGGTCGCTCGGAAGACCTGCTCGTGTTCGGGCCGGAGCAGCCCCTGCGGTTTAACTTCCTCGGCTACGTGCTCGCCATGGGCGGGCTCACGCGGGACGTGACCCGCTGCATCACGGTCATCGGCGAGACGCTCCGGTCGGCAGATACCAAGGGCGGCGAGTCGGCCGATTTCTGGGAAGGCGAACAGCAGCGGATGATCTACAACGGCGTGGAGGTGGTGAAGCTCGCAACTGGTAGCGTCTCCGCGCCCGACATCCAGCGGTTCATCATGGCCGCCCCACAGAGCCCGGCGCAACTCACAGATGAAAAGTGGCGGGACGGTTTCTGCAACCAATGCCTCAAAGCCGCCTACATGCGGGGCAAGAGCCCCGTCGAGGAGCACGACTATCGTCTTGCCGTCGATTACTGGCTCGCCGAGTTCCCGACGATGGCGGATAAGACCCGATCGTCCATCCTGACGGGCGTCATGGGCATCCTCCATACCTTCAACGTTGGCGTGGTGCGCGAGCTCGTCTCGACGACCTCGAACTGCAGCCCGGACGACATGCTCAAGGGCAAGTGGGTCATCGTGAACATGGCGCCCGCCGAGTACGGCGACACTGGCGCGCTTGTCGCGGCGGGTTGGAAGTTCCTCACCGAGAAGATGGTGCTCCCGCCGTCATGCCGACGATTCGTCGAACGTCGTCACCATCTGGGCCGACGAGGCGGCGCAGTTCGTCAACAGCTTCGATTCGCTGTTCATCACGCAGTGCCGCTCGCACAAGGGCTGCCTCGTTTTCCTCACGCAGTCGCTGCACTCGTACTTCGGCGCCCTCAAGGGCGATACGGGGCGCAACCAGGCCGATGCCCTCCTCACCAACTTCTCGACGCGGATCATGCACGCGATCGGCGACGCGAAAACAGCGGAGTGGGCCAGCGAGATGCTGGGCCGGGAACTCGAGTCCTTCGTCTCCACGAGCAACTCGCCCGGTGAGCATCCCTTCGAGGACATCTTCGGAGCGAGCAAGGCGAGCACCTCGGTTTCCTTCCAGTACCAGCCCGCGTTACAGCCCAAGGTGTTCATGCACGGGCTCAGGACCGGCGGACTCGCCAACGACCTCACTTGCGACGCCGTGGTCATCCGGTCGGCGGAGCCCTTCAGCAACGGTCGGAGCTGGATGATCGTCGCGTTCTCTCAGAAAGACTGATCCGAAAGGGGTGTGCCATGCCTCAGGAACAGAACAACTCGACGAAGCTCACCACCGGCGATTCTCTCGGCCTCATCTATCTCTTCGCCAACAGCCACGCGACGGCGATCACGCCGCTGATCCGGAACAGCTTCGGGGCGGAGGCCTTCCACCCCTACGGGCTCGTGGCTCTCCTTCTGATGCTCGCGTTGACCGGCGGCCGGTGGGCCAGCGGCATGGGCCTCTACCTGATGTTGTGGTTCATCGCTCTGATCGTCCGGCGCATCCAGACCTTCCATCTCAGGCAAAAGGGCATCATCACGCATAGCCGGTACAGGGGCTATCCATGGCTCGCGATGAAGTTCCGCTTCATCAAGGACGTGGAGCAGGCAAGAGGATTCGAGCCGTTCATGTGCTTCCTGATCGGCGCGGCGGTTTGCCCCATGTCGGAAACCCTCGGCCTGTTCATCATGGCCGGCTTCGTCTCGCTTGGCGTGTGCATGTGCATCGACAAATTCATCGTCTACAAGCGGGTGCAGCACATGAGCGACGCAGTTCTCGAAGGTGAGTATTACGCGGAGGAGTTCAAGAAGGGGCGGTAGGTAGCGTGCGCGCATCGTCTCGGCGAAAACGCTAGACAACAAATCGGAGCACATAAATGGCTGATGAATCGAGTCCAGGCATCGCGGAGCGGATGGTCGACAAGATGAACGAGTGGGCTTCCGAGCAACCCCAGTTCACCGGCCAGGTCGAGGCTATGTGGCGCGAGGGCCTGAAAGACCTCCAGAACGCCATCCTCCCGGCCTTCCCTGAAAGCCAACGCGGGGTCGAGGAACCGGGCACGCCGTTGAGCCCTACATCGCAGCAGGTCACGCAGGAATTGGGTGTCTCCTACGACCAAATGCTCGAAAGCTACGCCCCTCCAAGCACCCCCGTCATGCAGAAGGAAGCCGAGATGGAGCGATAGCGCTGCCATCTAACAGACCGTACCGTTTCACCCCATGCACAAGGAGTCTCAGATGGACCAGGGTTTCGCGCAGATCGTCTTCGTCGGGCTGGTCGCGTGGATTTTCTACATGCTGACGTTCCGCTTGAAGGACTTCATCGTGATCAACGACCACATGAGGGGCAACATCAAGGACGCCGGCAATGTGGCCGGCAAGGCTACCGGAATCGGCCTCAAGGTGCTCAGCACCTTCCTCAAGAAGTGACCCGAGGGGCGGGGAAAGCGACCCGCCCCGCATCCTCCCGGGAGTTCGCCATGTTCGTGTGGATGCTGTTTTTGATCGACGCCGCAGTGACAGCCTTCGCGGTGACGCACACCGACGACGGCAACTGAAAACCCCGTGGCGAGGAAAGCCAACCCGCCTGACTCATTAGGAGCCACGATGCCCGAGGAAAGTGAGTTGATCGAATACGACTGTGCCTTGGCCGCCGGCCTGTTGATCGTCGAAATGCTTCAGACAAGCCCTCATGCCTCCACACCGGAGTTGGTTTCGTTCATTACCGTCGCCTGCCTTGAGGCGGTCAAGGAGGCCAAGCGGCGGACGCGCTTCACCGCTCAGCCCTCGGTCAACTGAGGAGGTCCCCATGCCCAGTGACGAAAGACAACTCGCCCATGCCGTGCGGCACATCGAGCGGATCAAGGAAGGCACCTATCCGGCGGTGGTTGGCCGCGACAGCAATTACCGCATCGTTGAGCGGGATTGGAAAGACATGCCAGAGCCGAGCAAGCTCGCCATCCTTCAGGACGCTGTCGACTGGTCCGGCATCTCCAACCGTGACCAAGGGCATATCCTCCTGTCGGAGATCGACCCAGGCAAGATCAGCGACACGCAGCGCAACCGCCTGATCGACATGGCGGTGTCAGAGGACGGTTATCAGGAGATGCTCGAAGAGAAGGCCGCCGCCGCGACGGGTCGGGGCAAAGACCGTGAAAAGGAGAGATAACATGTTCATAGAGATTCAGAGCGCAGACCCCGCGGTGCACGCCTTGGCCGTCAGGATCGCCCAGCGATGCGTCTGGATCATCCAGGCCGTGTTGCGTGAAGAGGAACGGGGTGAGGCCGCTCGCGAGTTCTATCGCGTCTGCCGCGAGGAGTTGGACAAGAAGTCGTCACGCGAACCGGAGGTCTGACCATGCCGGAGGAGAAACCCAAACGGCCGAACTCCCTCCATGAGGAGTGGAAGACCGATTACGAGGCCGCCCGCCTCCGCGACAGCGGGCAGGAATACGAGTCGTTCCTCAAGGAGGCCACCGAGCGGGCCAAGTCGCGCATGCTGGGGAAGGATAGGGGGCAAGAAAGATGAGCACAGATGCAGCGCCGAAACTGATCAACGCAGAGGAACTGGCCAAGCTCATGCAGGTGTCCGAGCGGACGCTGTGGCGGCTGCTCTCCGGCCGCAAGTTCCCCCAGCCCGTTCGCATCGGGCGCAACACCCGCTGGCGGCTGGCCGAGGTGACGGAGTGGATCGAGAGGGGGTGCCCGCATGGCTGACCCTGGCGCGCTCCACCTACTGAACTTATAATCAGGGACGGGCAACCGTCCCTTTTTCTTTGGAGGACAGAGCAGTGGCCGCGATCTTCAAGCGAGGTCGGGACAAGGGGAAGAAGACCAAGCCCTATGTGATCCAGTACACGGACCACGAGGGTAACCGCCAGTTCGCCAAGGGCTTCACCGACAAGGCGCTCACCGAGCAGCTGGCCGCGAAACTCGAAAACGAGGTGCTGCTGCGGAAGCGGGGCATGATCGACCCGGCCCAGGAGCGGCTGCTGGCGATCAAGCAGAGTCCGATCACCGAGCATCTCGATGCCTTCGACCGCTCGATGGCGAACAACACTCCGAAGCACCGTAAGTTGACCATGACCCGGGTGACCCGGGTCATCGAGGGTTGCGGGTTCCTGACGCTGGCCGAGATGGACGGCGAGAAGGTCGTGGACTGGCTGAACGAGTTCCGCGAGGAGGAGGACATCGGCGCGCGCACCTACAACCACTACCTGCAAGCGGCGGACGCGTTCGGCAAGTGGCTGGTGTTGACCAAGCGGCTGCCCGGCAACCCGCTGGTGGGCATGGAGCGGCTGAACGCCGAAACCGACGTGCGGCACAAGCGGCGGGCGCTCACGCCCGACGAGTTCGCCCGGCTGGTCGAGGCCGCCCGTAATTCCGGCGTCGAGGTGCAGGGTTACGACGGTGAGATGCGGGCGAGGATTTACCAGATCAGCTACCTGACCGGGCTTCGCCGTTCCGAGCTGGCGAGCCTGACCCCGAACTCGTTCAAGCTAGACGATCCGCAGCCAACCCTGACGGTCGATGCCGCCTGCTCGAAGCACCGCCGCAAGGACGTCCTGCCGATGCACCCCAAACTGGTCACGCTGGTGCGGGGGTGGATCTCGGGGCTCGATCCCGATGAACCGCTTTTCTATCGCCTCGCTCGGCGCAAGACCTACACGATGGTGCAAAAGGATTTGGAGCGGGCTGGCATACCCTACGAGACACACGAGGGGCTGGCCGACTTCCACGCGGCGGGGCGGCACTCCCACATTACGAGACTGGTCAGGTCGGGCGCGTCGATCATGGAGGCGAAGGAACTTGCCCGGCATGCCGACATTTGCCAGACGGCCAAGTACACCCACATTGGCATGGAGGACAGGGCGGAGGCGTTGGCCGCGCTTCCGTTCCCGCTGGCTCCGGCGGTAGTGGAGGCGCTGGTGGAGGACGCCGACCTACAGGCGGTAGTCACGGCGTGGCCAAGATTGTCCGAGGAAATCAGGCGGCAAATCCGGGAGCTGGCGGCCTCGACATCGACAGATAGGTGAACGCCGTTGGTTGCATATTGGTTGCGTTTCGGGCGGCGTCTTGGGTCAGAAGCTTTCAGCGGTTGTCAGCTCGGGGGAGTAAAACTCTACCCCCAGAAACGAGCAAAGCCCCGCCGGAGCAGGGCTTTACGTCGTTGGTTGTCACCGCCAGTCAGGAGCTAGCAGTTGGGGTAAAGAGTGGAGGCGGCGGGAATTGCACCCGCGTCCCGAGAAGCTTCAGCGAGGGCATCTACGTGCGTAGCCGGTCATTTGATTGTCGGCGTCAGGGCTCCGGTCGGCAGGATCCCTTTCGGCTTAGCTCATCATGAATTTCGCCCGGGCTTCAACAAGCGGTTTGGCTCAGGCTATCCCGAATTGGCGTCCCTGGCCGAGTCTCTCGGGAGAAGACTCGTCGCAGGGCCGTTCACTGTTTTCAGGCAGCGAGACGGAGACCAACAGTGTTGTTGGCAGTTAAGTTTTAGTCGGCTTTTTACGAGGCCTGCTGACCAACCTCGGCACGCCACCGTTCACTTCGGACATCCGGTCGATCCTGGTTCGCCCCCTTTGGGGAGACGGCCGAAGCCATCGACGGAGAACCGCCGACTGCTCCGAGAGTCATTATCGTTCCTACGCAGCCCGCGTCAAGGAGGTTCGTCCCCGGCCGGGACGAGGTCCGGTTTGCACCGCCGACGTCGCTCTTTCTCTCGAAGGGCTTCGTGTTTATGATGGGGCACCGGGCGGGGGGCTTCTCGGTCCCCGCCACGCTCGGATGGGCGAGGACGGAAACGCGTCGACAGTCGAGGGATCGCGCGATGCTGCCTACCTGGGATCAGATTCAGCGCTCCGCCTACGAGCGATGGGAGCGCCGGGGAGGGGTCCATGGGGCCGACCAGGACGACTGGGTCGCCGCCGAGATGGACCTCGCATTCCAGCTGAACTACCGGCCGGCCGCCGAATATCCACTCGCCTCGGCGGAGCCCGTCCTCGTGGGGGCGAGGCCGCAGCCGGGCTGTCGATTTTGCGAGAGGGGCGCGCCCCGGGCGAAGTTCACCGGGCCCCGGCCGATCGTGCCGGAGGTCGTCGCCGCGACGACGCTACGCACGGGCGAGATCTGCGACGAATGCCACGAGCAGTTCGAGGGATCGATCGACGTCGACTTCGCGCGGTTCTGGCGGTCGCTCCTCGAGGCCGAAGTGGGCGGGCCGCCGCCGGCGACGGTCTCCATCGGGGCCTACAAGGCCCTGGTGCGGATGGCGGTTGCGATCATGCCGGCGCGTGAGCTTCAGCATTTCGCTGACACGCTGGAATGGGTGGGGAATCCGGACCACGATTTCGACAGCTCCCTCTTCGGCGGGACGGGCTGCCTCGTCTACCGGACGCATGCGGCGAGCGAAGTGCCCTGGGTCTCGCTCTCGCGGCGGACGGATCCCGACGCCCCCCTGCCCTACGCCGTGTTCGTGCTGGTCGCGGGCGCGAACGTCGTCGAGATCGCCCCCCCGCTCTGCTCGCGGGATCAGGACCAGGACGAGGCGGTCCTGCGCCTGCCCGCCCGGTCGTTCACGACCGGTTTCGGCGGCGACGCGCGATCGGCGACGCGACGGCTCCTCCCCCTGGAGCGGAGCGAGCGGCCGAGGCGTCGCGGGATGCGTCTCTTCGCCTGACGGCGAGGTCGGCCGCGGCGATCAGACGCGGCCGAAGGCGACCAGGGTGACGTCGTCGAACTGGACGCTGCCGGCGGCGTGGGCGTGGAGGTCCGCGGCGACGGCCTCGCCGGCCTCGCGGGGCGAATCGTGCACGCGGGCGAGTAGCGCGCGGAACCGGGCGTCGGAGTAGCGCTCGTTGGCGCTGTTCATCGCGTCGGGGACGCCGTCCGTGTACAGCATCACGAATTCGCCGGGCTCCAGACGGGTCTCGCTGGCCTCGTAGACGGACTCGCCGTCGATCGCCAGGGGGAGGCCGGAGGTCTCGCGGCCGATCTCCTCGACCGTGCCGTTGCGACGCCGAACCAACGGAGCGGGGTGGCCGGCGTTGACGACGTGCAGGGTATGGGTCTCGACGTCGAGCATCACCAGCAGGAAGGTGATGTACATGTCGAGCACGCCGTTCTCGGTCAGGCGGCGGTTGAGCTTCGTGACGACCTCGGCGGGATCGCGGGCGTCCTGGAGGAACAGGCTGATCTCCGCGGACAGCCGCGCCGTCAAGAGCGCGGCCGGCAGGCCCTTGCCGACGACGTCGCCGACCGCGATCGCCCAGCGTCGCACGGGTTCCAGGCGGGCGGCCTCGGACCCGTACATGGGGATGAAGCCGTAGTAGTCGCCGCCGACGTGGCGTGCCGGCTCGTAGCAGTCCCAGAATTCGTAGCCGGCGACGGACTTGGGCCGCTCCGGGAGCAGGGCCTGCATGACCTGGCGGGCGAACTGCAGCTCGCGTTCGAACTCGCGCTGCTGGAGCAGGTCGCGGTGCATGCGGGCGTTCTGGACGGCCACGCTGATCTGGCTGGCGACCGAGGCGAGGAGGTCGAGGTCTTCCTCGGTGAACCGGCCGCGGCCCTCGTCGGCGTAGATCTGGACCACGCCGACGGGCCGGCGCTTGGCGTCGAAGATGGGCACGCACATGAGCGAGCGGACGCGGCTCTCGGCGATGCTCCGGACGTCGCCCATCTCCTCGCGCGTGTTCTTGCTGAGGATCGCCTGGCCGCCCTTCATGACGCGGTCGAGGATCGTCTTGCTGACGACCACTCCTTCGCCCTGGGCGCCGGTTCGCGACTTCACCGCCTCGGGGGTCAGCTCCTTCGCCTGGTTCTCCAGCAGGACGAAGCCGCCCGAGGCCTGCGAGAAGATGTCGAAGAGCGAGTCGAGCACGCGGCCGAGCAGGGCGTCGAGGACGAGTTCGCCGCCGAATTCGCGGCTGATCTTCTGGAGCGCCCGCAGTTTCTCCTCGGGGCGGGCGATGGCGGCGACGCGGTCCTCGGCCGCCATCAGGTCCATGGCGGCGAAGATCGTCGACTGGTCGTCGTCGCCGGCCTGGACCTGAACCGAGCGGCTGAGGAACTTGAGGGTCACCTCGCCGACCTGGATCCGCGCCTCGTTCCAGAGCTGGGTCGGCCGGGTGACGCGGTGTCCGTCGACGTAGGTGCCGCGGGTGCTCTCCAGGTCGCGGATCAGGTACTCGTCGCGGCGGCGGGCGATCTCGGCGTGCCGTCGCGAGACCGTCTTGGGGTCCAGGACGAGGTCGCAGTCGAGGCTGCGGCCGATCACGGTCAGGTCGGCGGTCAGCTTGACCAGCCGGCCGGTGGTCGGTCCGCTGAGCACTTGCAGCACCGGGGCCGCGATCGGTTCCTGTGGCATCGAGCGCCGTCTCCGAGGAGGATCACCGGCCCGCCCCGCGCGGACGGTCCGCCGCGATATAAAAATTACTAACGGGGCGGCCCCCGATAACTTACGCGTCACGCGCCGGCCCGGGTGATTTCGACGGGATGGTGCGCCCGGATTCACGCTCGCTCGCGCCGGGTGAAATGATAGAGCAAGATGGCGGCGGCGGTCGATACGTTGAGCGAACTGGCCTTTCCCGGCATCGGGATCGTGATGGCCCGCGAGCAACGCCGAAGCCAATCGGCGTCGACGCCGCGATCCTCGTCCCCCAGCACGAGGCCCAGACGGCGCGGCGGGTCGACGAGGCCGAAGGGCTCGCCGTCGTCGGCCACGGCGGCGAGGAAGGCGACGCCGAGGCCCGACTCCAGCTCCGAGGCCAGGCCGAGCAGGTCGTCGGCGACGATGATCGGCACGCGAAGGGCCGAGCCCATCGAGACCCGCAGCACGCGCCGGGAGAGCGGGTCGGGACAGGACGGGCCGGCGAGGATGCCGGCGACGTCGAAGGCGTCGCAGAGCCGGGCGATCGAGCCCAGGTTCTCGGGATTGCTGACCTGCGGGCAGACCGCGAACGTCAACGGCCCCGTCGCCGCGCCCCAGAGCGCGCGCCAGTCGGGCGGCGGGAGCTTGATCCCGCAGGCCATGGCGCCGCGGTGGAACGAGTAGCCGACGAGGTCGTGGATCCGATCGGAGGGCACGACGTAGACCGGCGCGCCCTCGGGGAGGGTCGTCCCCAGCTTCTCCACGTGACGGTCGGTCACGAGCACGGAGGCGACCGGGAAGCGGCTGGCGATCAGCCGCTCGACGAGCCGTTCGCCCTCGACGACGAAGTGGCCGAGGTGACGGGTCGCGTTCGTCGCCTTCAGCGAGCGATATTCGGCGATCCGAGGGTCGTCGAGATCGTGGATGAGGATCGGCGTCATGACGAGGCGATTGTAACGCAAGCCGAAGCCGAGTGGAGGAGCGAAGCCGCGCGACGGGTTTTCCGCCCGGTCGAGTGCGGGACGCCTCCCAGGGGAGATCGCCGTGGGGCCCTGTCAGTAAGCGTCCTGCGAGATCGTCTCCCCTCCCGCGATCGTCCCGAGCGCCTGCCAGACCGCCCCTGCGACGGCGGCCTTGACGAACCGGACGGAACCGTCCCCGACCAGCAAGTTCACGCCCGCGGGGTGGCGACTCGAGGCCGTCGTGACGATCGGGCTTTCGTAGTCGCTCGATCCGCCCAGGACGCACGAGACCCCTCCCGGGGGCAAGAGGCTCGTATAGCGCGTGTAAAGAATGTTGCCGTCGCCCCAGCGGCCCCCGGGGCGCTGGAGCGGCACGTCGAGTACGGGCGACGTCGCCGGGTCGGCCGAGGTGCAGGACGCGAGCGAGTCGGCCGTGAGCAGGTAGTCGGCCTTCGGGTCGACGAGCCCCGCCCTGTGGATGCAGCGCTCGCTGAACATCGCCGTGTTCGTGAGTCCGTCGCGCACGGCCGAGGGGCGAAGCGCGCTTTGATACCAAAACGCGCCGTCGTTGCGGCCGGTCCCGTCGGGCGAGTCGCTCGGGAGGTTCGTCGGCTGAGTCCCGGCGCAGGCCCGGTAGCTGTTCGGGCCGAGGACGTAGGCGTCGGCGGGCCCCGAGGCGGAGTCCGAGGGGCAGAGGAACGTGGATACGATCACCTGGAGCGCCGACTGGTTCATCCGGCTCAGGGGGATCGGATCTTCGACCCAGGGAACCCCCGAAAAATTCAGGGATGCGAACAAGCTCGGCTGCTCGACGAACGGGAGAAGTTGCGAATGGGCCGACCACCTCCCCTTGGAGCCGGGAGGGGCGCCGCCGCCGAGCCCGAACGGGTAGACCGTATGAGTCGACTGATAGGCGGCGAGGGCCGTGCCGACCTGCTTGAGGTTGTTGGCGCATTGCATCCGCCGCGCAGCCTCGCGCGCAGCCTGCACCGCCGGGAGCAGCAACGCGACCAGGAGCCCGATGACCGCGATCACGACGAGCAACTCGATCAAGGTGAAGGCCCGTCTCGGCGCGAGCCGGGGCTCCTCCTCGCGACGCGAGCGCCAGCGCCTCAGGCCGAGGCAGCCGACGATCGTCGCCAGGACCAGCCCCAGACCCGCCGCGATCCAGGCCGTCCAGTCGGCCGGGGGCCGGCGGAGGCGGACGATGCGATCGGCCTTGAGGACGAGGCGGGGATAGACGATTTCCAGGGCGTCCGTCGTGTTCAACGGCTTCGGCACCAGGGCCACCTCCTCGGCCGGAGCGGCGCCGACCTCGAATCTCCCCAACTCCACGAGATCGCCCGTCGGAGGGCCGTGCAGGAGGATCAACGTCGAGCCGACCCTCCTCGCCGCCAGCCTCCCGGCCGGCCTGGTCCCCGGGACCTGTCCATATCCGTTCTTGCCGTCGGGAGGCCGGATGAAGTAGCCGACCTCCTCGCCGCCGGGCCTCACGGCGTCGAAGATCGACACCCAGGTCTCGCCGACGCGCAACCCCAGCTCGACGCCGTTGCTCACCGCATAGTCGGGCGTCCCCGGCTTCGCCCGCGGCTTCGGCCGGATGCGCGCGTCGTACGAAGCGACGACCTCGAAGTCCCCCTCGAGGTTCGCCTCGGCCACGAACCACATCGGCGTCCGCTTCTCCGAACCGCGGGGGATGACCGCGTGAAGGCCGTCTGCGGCGACCTTCCAGCGTCCGCCCGACTGCCCGGTCTTGGCGGAGAAAAGCCAGCGGTCGTACCCGCCGTCCGTGAAGATCACGTCGATCTCGTCCGCGGCGGCCTGCGCATCCCCGCAGAACGACGCGATCCCGAAAACGATGACCATCGCACCGATCTTGAGCGCCATGAGCATGCCTCCGGGCGGGCCGGACTCCCGAGGCTCTGACAAAAGTCTCAGGCATGCTCTTATTGCATGGTCCGAGCCGGTCGAAGTCAAGGACTCGGTCGCGAGATTCGAACAAAGCCTCGCACAGCGTACGGACCCGACGGCCGCGTCCTCCCGGCGCGACGGAGAAGGGCCGTCCTGGTCCGCACCCGCGTCACTCGGCCTCGGTGCTGTACGAGACGATCGTCTTGACGTAGTTGGCCCGCTCGAAGGCCTCGGGGTCGGGGATGTTGCGCTGGCTCATCGAGCCCTTCATCTGCTCGATCGACTCGTATTCGTTCTCGTCCAGCCAGCTCCGGAGGCCGAGCAGGATGTCGCCGACGAGCGTCGGGCCGGACTGGAGCAAGGCCGACGTGGTCATCGCGACGTCGGCGCCCGCGAGGACCAGCTTCAGGACGTCCTCCGCCGTGTGGACGCCCGAAGTGGCGGCCAGCGATTTGTCGAAGTACGACCGGAGGATCGCGATCCAGCGCAGCGGGAGCCGGAGTTCGTCGCTGCTGCTGAGGACCAGCCGGGGCTGGACGGACAGCGTCGCGAGGTCGATGTCGGGCTGGATGAACCGATTGAACAGGACCAGGCCGTCGGCCCCCTCGTCGAACAGACGCTTGGCCATGTTCGGCAGCGAGCTGAAGAACGGGCCGATCTTCACGGCCAGGGGGATCTTCACGGACTTGCGGACCGCCGCCACCAGGTTCAGGTAACGCCCCTCGACGTCGGCCGAGCTGAGGTCGGGGTGGGTCGGCAGGTAATAGATGTTGAGTTCGAGGGCGTCGGCCCCGGCGTCCTGCATCAGCTCGGCGTAGTGGATCCAGCCGCCGGCCGAGGTGCCGTTGAGGCTGGCGATCACGGGGATCGTCAGCGCGTGCTTGGCCTGTTTCAGGTGGTGCAGGTAGTTGTCGGGCCCGGTGTGGTAGTCCTCCATCTCGGGCAGGTAGGTCTGTGCCTCCGCGAACGACTCGGTGCCGTACTCGTAGAGCTTGTTGATCTCGTCCTCCTCGCGGACGATCTGCTCCTCGAACAGCGACGGCAGCACGACCGCCGCCACGCCGTTCTCCTCCAGCTTGATCAGGCCGTCCAGCTTGCCCGTGAGCGGCCCCGCCGAGGCGACGACGGGATTCTTCAGCTCGAAGCCGAGATACTTGGTCTTCAGGCGGGCGCTCATTTGGGGGACTCCTCCATCGGGTTCACGTTGCGCTCGACGCCGGCCATCTGCTCGTAGAAGTGCCAGCGCTCGGTGATGTCGGCCTGGGCCAGCGCCAGCAGGTTCTCGGAATGCGTCGGGTTGGCGCGGGCGAGCATCGCGTAGCGGCCCTCCTTGAGGGCGAAGTCGCGGAACGACGTGCTCGGCTTGCGGCTGTCGAGGTGGAAGGGCTTCGCGCCCCCCTGGGCGACGCGGGGGTCGTAGCGGTAGAGCGGCCAGTAGCCGCTGGAGACCGCGTCCTTCTGGTGCGCCATCGACGTGGTCATGTCGATGCCGTGGGCGATGCACGTGCTGTAGGCGATGATCAGCGAGGTGCCGGGGTACGACTCGGCCTCGCGGAAGGCCTTGAGCGTCTGCAGCGGGTTGGCGCCCATCGAGACCGTGGCGACGTAGACGTTGCCGTAGTCGACGGCCATCATCCCCAGGTCCTTCTTGCCGACGGTCTTGCCGCCCGAGGCGAACTTGGCGACCGCGGCGCGGGGGGTGGACTTCGACGCCTGGCCTCCCGTGTTGGAGTAGACCTCGGTGTCGAGGACCAGGATGTTGACGTCGCGGCCCGAGGCCAGGACGTGGTCGAGGCCGCCGAAGCCGATGTCGTAGGCCCAGCCGTCGCCGCCGACGATCCAGACGCTGCGGCGGATCAGCGAGTCGGCCACCCCCTTCAAGGCGATCGCCCCCGGCGCGTCCTCGCCTTCCAGGGCCTGCTTCATGATCGTCACCCGCTCGCGCTGGGCGGCGATGCCGGCGTCGTCGAGCTGGGGCGAGTCGAGCAGCTCCGCGACGAACTCCGAGCCGAGCTGCGGGGCCAGCCGGCGCACCAGCTCGCGGGCGTACATCTCCTGCTGGTCGACGGCCAGCCGCAGGCCCAGGCCGAACTCGGCGTTGTCCTCGAACAGCGAGTTGCTCCAGGCGGGCCCGCGGCCCGAGGCGTTGGTCGTGTAGGGCGTGGTCGGCAGGTTGCCGCCGTAGATCGACGAGCAGCCGGTGGCGTTGGCGATCATCGCGCGGTCGCCGAAGAGCTGACTCATGAGCTTGAGGTAGGGCGTCTCGCCGCAGCCGGGGCACGCGCCGGAGAATTCGAAGAGGGGCTGCAGGAGCTGCGATCCCTTGATGACCTCGATCTTGACCTGGCTGCGGTCGGCCTCGGGGAGGGCGAGGAAGAAGTCGAAGTTGGCGCGCTCGCGGTCGAGGTGGTCGACCTTCGGCTCCATGTTGACCGCCTTGTGCTTCACCGACTCCTTGCTGCGGGCCGGGCAGACGTCGACGCACACGCCGCAGCCGGTGCAGTCGTCGGGGGCGACCTGGACGGTCAGCCGCGACCCGGGCAGCTCCTTGCCGGTGAACGGCAGCGACGGGAAGCCGTCGGGGCCGCCGACGAGGTCGTCCTGGGGGTAGGCCTTGGTGCGGATCGCCGCATGCGGGCAGACCAGGGCGCAGAGGCCGCACTGGATGCAGATCTCGGGGTCCCAGATCGGGATCGACAGCGCGATGCTCCGCTTCTCGTACTGGGCCGTGGCCGTCGGGAACGAACCGTCGACGGGGAGGGCGCTGACGGGGAGCAGGTCGCCGCGGCCCTCGATCATCATCGCCGTGACCCGCTTGACGAAGTCGGGGGCGTACGCCGGCACGGCCGGCACCCGGCGGACGTCGCCGGCGGGCTCGGACGGGACCGTCACCTCGTGCAGGTGGGCCAGGGCGTGGTCGACGCCCGCGTAGTTCTGCTCGAGCACGGCCTCGCCGCGCTTGCCGTAGGTCTTCTCGATCGCGTGCTTGATCTCGGCGATCGCTTCCTCGCGGGGCAGGACGCCGGACAGGGCGAAGAAGCAGGTCTGCATGATCGTGTTGATCCGCCGCCCCAGCCCGGCCTTCTGGGCCACGGCCTCGGCGTCGATCACGTAGAACCGCAGCTTCTTCTCGAGGATCTGCCGCTGGGTCTCGATCGGCATCTTGTCCCAGATCTCGTCGGGACCGTACGGGCTGTTCAGCAGGAAGACCGCGCCGGGGTCGGCGCATTCGAGGACGTCGATCCGCTCCAGGAAGTTGAACTGATGGCAGGCGACGAAGTTGGCGTTGTACACCAGGTACGACGACTGGATCGGCCGGGGGCTGAACCGCAGGTGCGAGACGGTGACCGAGCCCGACTTCTTCGAGTCGTAGACGAAGTAGCCCTGGGCGTGGAAGGGGGTGTTCTCGCCGATGATCTTGACGGTGTTCTTGTTGGCGCCGACGGTCCCGTCGCTGCCGAGCCCGTAGAAGACGGCGCGGTGGACGTCGGGGGCCTCGGTGCTGAAAGTCGGGTCCCACTTCAGGCTGAGGTGGGTGACGTCGTCGATGATGCCGACGGTGAAATGCTTCTTCGGCGCCTCGGTCGCCAGCTCGTCGAAGACCCCCTTCACCATGGCGGGCGTGAAGTCCTTCGACGAGAGGCCGTAGCGGCCGCCGTAGACGCGAGGAATGGGGGCGTCGCCGGCGCGGTCGGCCCAGCCCTCGGCGAGGGCCGTGACGACGTCCTGATAGAGGGGCTCGCCGATCGCGCCCGGCTCCTTCGTGCGGTCGAGAGCGGCGATCCGCCGCGTCGTCGTCGGCATGACGGCGAGGAAGGCGGCGACGTCGAACGGGCGAAAGAGGCGGATCTTGATCAGGCCCAGCTTGCGGCCCTCGGCGTTGAGCCGGGCGATGGTCTCCTCGATGGCCCCGCAGCCCGACCCCATGGCGACGGCCACGAATTCGGCGTCGGGTGCGCCGACGTATTCGAAGAGCTGATAGCGGCGTCCGGCGAGCTTCTCGAAGTCGTCCATGACCTGCTGGACGATGCCGGGGACGGCTTGATAGTAGGGGTTGCACGCCTCGCGGGCCTGGAAGAAGACGTCGGGGTTCTGCGCCGTGCCGCGGAGGATCGGCCGCTCCGGCGACAGGGCGCGGTCGCGGTGGGCCTGGACGAGGTCGTCGGGGATCATCGCCCGGAGGTCGTCGCGGGTGAGCTGTTCGAGCTTGTTGACCTCATGGGACGTCCGGAAGCCGTCGAAGAAGTGGAGCACCGGGACGCGGGCCTTGAGCGTCGCCCCCTGGGCGATGAGGGCGAAGTCCTGCACCTCCTGGGGCGTGTTCGAGCAGAGCATGGCCCAGCCGGCGCCGCGGGTCGACATCACGTCGCTGTGGTCGCCGAAGATCGAGAGGGCGTGCGTGGCCAGCGACCGGGCGGCGACGTGGAACACGACCGACGTCAGCTCGCCGGCGATCTTGTACATATTCGGGATCATCAGCAGGAGGCCCTGCGAGGCGGTGAACGTCGTGGTCAACGCCCCGCCCTGCAGGCCGCCGTGGCAGGCGCCGGCGGCCCCCCCTTCCGACTGCATCTCGACCACCGTGGGGACGACGTCATAGATGTTCTTGCGACCGACCGCGGACCAGGCGTCGGCCAGCTCGCCCATCGTCGACGAGGGCGTGATCGGATAGATCGCGATGACTTCGTTGGTCGCGTGGGCGACGTAAGCCGCGGCCTCGTTGCCGTCGACCGTGACATATTGCCGTTTCAAGACGGGCCTCCTTCGACACGACGTCGTGCGCCGGGCCCGGCTCGTCGCCGCCCTGTTTCGGGCCGACGCGACGCGGGGCTCGGATCTTCGATGAGGTGCCGGGCGATTGGCCGCGAGGGCTTCCCCCGCGGCTCCGCGCGATCCGCGCGTAAAAAAAGCCCCCGGCGCGCGTCGGACGACGTGCGAATGGGGGCGTTCATAGCCTGGCGTTCTCCCCGACCCGCCATGAGCCGGGGTGACAATTCCGGTGTAACGCGCCCGGCGCTCCGAGTCAATCGAGCCCGAGACTCGCCGCGCGCGGATAAGCCGGGAAATCGGCGTGCGCCGGTCCCGCGGGGCCCGGTAGCCGGTTGTACGGCCCCGGCCCGACGTTTATCGTGGGTTCTCCTCGCGTGCAGACGAAGCCCCCCGTTCCAAGGACGGAACCCCCACCGCCGAAACAGGATCGGCGATCTCCCGGAGAGCCTCCCGCATGGTCGGCCTGGCAGCCCGCTGGTCCCCTTACGCCCTGGCGTTCTTCAGCAGCCTCTGCATCATGGTCCTGGAGCTGGTCTCGAGCCGGCTGGTGGCCCGCCACGTGGGATCGTCGCTGACGGTCTGGAACAGCGTGATCGGGATCATCCTGGCCGGCATCTGCCTGGGGAACGTCCTGGGCGGACGCCTGGCCGACCGGATCGAGCCCCGCCGGGCCGTCGGGCCGCTCTTCGCGCTGGGCTCGTTCCTGACCTTCGGGGCCCTGGCCGTCAACGCGATGATCCCCGCGATCGTCCCCTCGGCCCAGGCGATCAACTGGGAGCTGAGGACGATCCTGGTCGTCACGCTCGACTTCCTGCTCCCGGCCACCGTGCTGGGGATGGTGGGGCCGGTCGTCGCCAAGATGGCCGTCGAACTTTCGAACAAGGCCGGCAGCGCCATCGGCGACGTCTACTTCTGGGGCGCGGTCGGGTCGATCGTCGGCACCTTCCTGGCGGGGTTCGTCCTCATCTACCTGGCCCCGACATCGGTGATCGTCCTGGTGGTGGCCGCGGCCCTGGCCGTCCTGTCCGCCGTCCTCGACGCGACCCCGCTGAACCGCGGCCTGGCGGCGACGACCGCCGCCCTGTTCGCCGCGGCCTCCATCGGCCCGCTCGTCCGCACGCTGGGGATCGGCGGCGTCGACCTGGGGGGCTATCAGCTCAACTACCTGGCGATCCTGGGCGGCGTCTCGGCGCTCGCGATGGCGCTGGCCGCCGCGGCGGCCCTCCAATCGCGGGCGCGGGCGGCGGACGTCGAGTCCCTCAGGGCCGGCGACCTGGGGCCGGAGGAGGCCGCGCCGCAGGCGAGCCTGCGCGACCTGGCCATGCTGGCCTTCCTGGCGAGCCTGGCGTTCATGGCGATGGAGATGGTGGCCGGCCGGTTGGTGACGCGGCACCTGGGATCGAGCGTCTACGGCTGGACCAGCATCATCGGCGTCTTGCTGGCGGGCCTGAGCCTGGGGAACTGGTTCGGCGGCCGGCTGGCGAACAGCATCACCAACGAGAAGCAGGTGAGCTGGCTGTTCCTGATCGCGTCGGTCGCCCTGCTCTGGATCCTGTTCCTCGACAACATGCCCGAGTGGTTCCGCGAGGCGACGGGCCAGGGGATCTCGCCGAGCGTGCTCAGCCGCGCCATCGTCTGGAGCGAGATCTCGATCGGGGGGGTGCCCTGGCAGTTGTCGTGGCCGTATCGGGTGCTGCTCGTGGTCACGATGGTCTTCTTCCTGCCCGCGGTGACGATGGGCACGGTCAGCCCGGTGGTGGCCAAGCTGGCCGTCGACCGCCTGCGGCGGCACAAGCGGACCGGCACGGCCATCGGCCAGGTCTACGCCTGGGGCATGGTCGGCAGCATCCTGGGGACCTTCCTCACCGGCTTCGTGCTCATCGACCACCTCGGCACCAAGGGCGTGCTCCTGCTGCTCGCGGCCGTCCTGGCCCTGGCGGCGACGATCCTGGGCTCGGTCCTGCACGCGATCTGGGCGGGCATCCCGCTGGGCCTCTGCGTCATCGGCTTCCTGCCGATGCACTGGACGCAGGAGATCGGCGAGGCCTGGAGCATCCGCGAGCCCAAGGGCGACCCCAAGACCACCAAGGACGCCCTCGCCTACGCCGACGAGAGCAACTACTACTTCATCAAGGTCAACAACGAGCCCGAGGGCGAGGACCTGCAACTACGGACCCTGGTGCTCGACAACCTGATCCACGGCTACTTCATCCTGGGGCACCCCGAGCGGCTCGACTACGACTACGAGCACATCTACGCCATGGTCGCCTACCGCTCCGCCAAGGCGGCCGGCAAGATCACCCTGGCCGGCCCCGGTGCGACCCCGGCACCGACTCCCAAGCCGACGGCCGACGGCGCGACCATCCCCGACCAGGTCTTCGCCGGCGCCCAGCCGGGGAGCACCAAGCCCGACGAGTTGAAGACCGCCCCGAGGACCTCCTCGATCGCCCCCGACGACGAGGAGATCCTCGAGTCGCCCTCGCGGTCGTGGATGCCCAAGGTCGAGAAGGCCACCCTCAAGACGCTCTTCCTGGGCGGCGGCGCCTACACCTTCCAGCGCCACGTCCAGCACGTCTACCCGGGGACCGAGGTTGACGTCGCCGAGATCGACCCCGCCGTCACCCGGGCCAACCACGCGGCGACCGGGCTGCCGGTCGACACCACGATCAAGACGATCTGGGGCGACGCCCGCCAGTTCGTCGAGCGGAACCAGGACGCCAAGCAGTACGACGTCATCTTCGGCGACGCCTTCAACGACTTCTCGGTCCCCTGGCACCTGACCACGCGCGAGTTCAACGAGAAGATCGCCAAGATGATGGCGCCGACCGGCGTGTACATGATCAACATCATCGACGCCTACGAGTCGGACGCCCAGGCGCTGCTCAAGGCGGACAAGGTCATCGAGACCAAGCAGATCAAGGACCCGTCGCTCCAGGAGCTGGTCCGCCGGTCGCACCTGCGGTCGGCCCACCGCTACGGCGGGTTCCTGGGTGCGTGGACCGCCACGGCGAAGCTCACCTTCCCGCACGTCTACATCTTCGGAACCAGCAGCGAGACCGGCGAAGGCCAGCGCGAGACGTTCGTCGTCGTCGCCGCCAAGCAGCCGATCGACCTGTCCGACCTGGGCCTCCGCGACGACGACCCCCGATTCTTCCAGAAGCGCCGAAAGACGATCGCCACCCCGTACGGGCCCGAGGATGAGAAGGCCGTGCTCGAACACCGCTCGCGGGGGATCATCCTGACCGACGACTACGCGCCCGTCGAGCAGCTCCTCGCGCCGGTCGCCGAGACCCGCGGCAAGGATTGATCCCGGGAGGATCCATGGCCGACGAAACAGCCCCCCCGCCCCCCGCGCGTCGCGACGTCCCCTGGATGTTGCTCGCGGGGGTCTTCGCCTCGCTCTGGGTCGCCTACCTCCTCGTCGCCGGGCCCAGGCGGGTCGACGACCTCGACGCGCCGGGGCCGGGGACCGCCGTGGACTACGAGTGGAGCCTGCAGAACCTCGACGGCGCGACCGTCTCGTTCGCCGACTTCCGCGGCAAGGCCCTGTTCGTCAACGTCTGGGCGACGTGGTGCGGCCCCTGCATCGCCGAGATGCCCTCGATCGCCCGTCTGGCCGCCCATCCCGACCTGCAGGACGGCAAGGTCGCGTTCGTCTGCATCGCCACCGACGACGAGGTTCAAGACGTGAAGCGGTTCGTCGCCGGCAAGGGCTGGCCGATGACGATCCTCCACGCCCGGGCCCTGCCCCCCGTCTTCCTTACCGACGGCATCCCCGCCACCTTCTTCGTCTCGCCCGACGGCCGCCTCGCCTATTCGCGCGTGGGCAGCTCGGAATGGGACGCCCCCGAGGTCGTCAAGAAGCTTCGCGACATGGCGGCGACCCGGGTGAAGGCTGACGTCGCGGCGCCTCCGCGTCCTCCGGCGGCCTGACCGTCGCCGCTCGCGTCAGGCGGTCCGCAACGGCGGCGGCTCGTCCAGGAACCGGCGTTCCTCCTCGTCGACGATCTTCGTGCGGGGAAGCGGCGGGAGGTGGACGCCGCGAAGCCGACCTCGCAAGACGACCCCGCGCTCCAGATCGAGACCGAAGAGCGCGTATCGGGTGCCGATCTGCTCCCCGAAGTACTCGTGGCTTCTCCGAGAGACGTCGTCCGGGTGGGCGATCTCGAAATAGGCGAGATCGCCCCCGACTTCCTGCTCGTCCAGGAAGAGAGGGGTGAAGAGCCCGGAGTCTGCGGGCGGGATCGAGAGCGTCTGGGCCATGGCGAGCATCTCCGTCGACTCTCGACCGTCGTACGTCAATGCTGCGGCCGACCGATCGCGCGCCTCGATTAAGACGCCCCGTCCGTCGGGCGGCCGACCATCCGTCAGCCTTGTTTCGACCATTATCTCCAGGCGTCGCAACTCTCCGACCGAAGTCGCGGAGGCCTGGACCTCCAGGTCGATACCCCGGCCGTCCCGACACGATCCCCACGCGGCGCGAACGGTCAAACCGTGCCAGTCGTCGGGCTGGAAGGTCGCCATCAAGCGGGAATGGATGATCTCGAGACCGGCGAGGGCATCGGTGGTGAAGGCTCGATCGTCGCCTCGAGCCCTTGCAGCCACGCCGCTCAGGGCGAGGTACACGCCACCGGAGGCGTCGAGCTTCCGGAGGCCAAGTCGCCCGCCGGAATGGTCGAGGCCCCACGTCGAACCCGCCCAATCGATCGTGTAAGCGTCGCCGGAGCGTCGCCATCCGGTCCCATCCCGATGTTCCACGACGTCGCACCCGCGGGAAAAGCGAAAACCCCGGCGACCCGGTTATCCTCGGGTCGACGGGGCCGGAAATAGAAGAAGAGGCCGGATGATCGAGGCCGACGCCTCGGTCGATCGGAGAGGCGCGGACAGATGGCGTCACGATCGACAATCATCAAAATACGCACCGTCCCCCCAAAGTCAAGGGTCGACCCGCCGCTCGCCTCGATTCGCGTCCGGCAGGCCCGGGCGGCGGCCGTCCTCGGCGAGAAAATCCCCCCGTCCCGCTCGCCGAGCCTTCCCAGACCGGAGCGAGCGGGGCATCGCAGCCTCCGTGATC
The DNA here is from genome assembly GCF_029589435.1 of Paludisphaera mucosa. Lineage (NCBI taxonomy): Bacteria > Pseudomonadati > Planctomycetota > Planctomycetia > Isosphaerales > Isosphaeraceae > Paludisphaera > Paludisphaera mucosa. Next base: position 3,207,814 of record NZ_JARRAG010000002.1, read on the forward strand.
GACGGCTTTATCTGGCAAGACCTTAGGGACGGGACGAGCGACCCAGGCCGGCCGGGTCCCAAACATTTGCATCAACCGATATGAACGAAATCACAATCATTCACACTCGGGATTCTTGACATCACCCTGATGCGGCGATAAAAAACAGGTATTCCAGGACCCATTCGGGTCGACCGGAATCGCCGCAAGGCCTCGACGGGCTCATCCTTGCGCGCAATCACGAACCCTTGATCACGCTGCATGTTTTGATTCGTGTCGGCCTGATTCGGCTCCTCCATGGATGTCCGAACGCGGGCGGATTCGGCTCTCTCGGCGTCGATGCGCCGCGAACTTCGCGTTGTCGCGGCGACGACCGGGACGTCTCTCAGATGGCTTGATCGTTCGCAATCCGCAGGCGGCGGGACGCGCGACGTCCGGCCGCCTCCCCTTTCGCAGACGAATCTTCGATCGTCCCTTCTCGCGTCCACCTCCCAGGGCTCCCGCCCGAGGGCCTTCCTGCGCACATCGCGTACGGGACGGGCCTCGACGGCGTGGAGCCGAGCGTTCGTCCATGGCCATTCGGCCCCCTCGATTCCTGGAGCGGCAACCATGAAGCGTCGCGGTTTCACCCTGATCGAACTGCTGGTGGTGATCGCCATCATCGCCGTCCTGATCGCCCTGCTGCTGCCGGCCGTCCAGTCGGCCCGGGAGGCGGCGCGGCGGGCGCAGTGCACGAACAACCTCAAACAGATCGGCCTGGCCCTGCACAACTATGAGAGCTCCCAGTCCGCGTTCCCGCCCGGCGGGGTCTCCGACGAGAGCAACAACCGCACCAACTGGGGCGGCGAGGTCGGCGGGAACAACCTGGCCTCCTGGCGGGCGCTGGTGATCCCGCAGATGGAAGGCGGGAACATCTACAACGCGATCAACTTCAACCTGCCGCTGAACAACGTCGTCTCCAGCTCGGCCCAGTGGACGGCCCTGATGACGGTGAGCACGGCCTGGATCTGCCCCTCGGACGACAACTACCAGGGCCAGGGGCCGGGCATCCGCTCGTCGACCGGAGCGTGGGGAAACTACCCCAACGGCAGCAGCCCGGTGAACCCGATCACGAACGTCGCCGAGACCCGGGTGATGGTCAGCAACTACGCCGGCAGCTTCGGCGACAACTACGCCATCGGCGCGCTCTCGTCGGGCCAGAACCCCTGGGAGACCTACCCCTATCCGCCGAGCCTCACCGCCGGCCAGGCCCGGATCGGCTATCCCGGCTTCTGGGGGACCGCCTGGGACGACCAGGTCGGCAACCCGACCGGCGGCGGCCAGCTCCGCGGGATGTTCTCGTACCGCATCCGGGCCATCGGCGCGGTCACGATCGCCTCGATCACCGACGGCACGTCGAACACCATCATGGTCGGCGAGGTCCTGCCGGCGCAGGCGGCCGACAGCAACTTCTGGAACAACAACGGGGCGACCTTCGGCACCACGATCCCGATCAACTGGCAGACCCTGCGGGCGCCGCTCGACGGCACGACGCCGTTCGGCAGCACCGACTGGCAGAACCGCTTCAGCTACGCCAGCAAGGGGGCCAAGAGCAAGCACCCCGGCGGGGCCAACATCGGCTTCGCCGACGGCTCGGTCCGGTTCCTCAAGAGCTCGATCGCGCTGCCGACCTACTGCGCACTCGGCAGCCGGTCGGGCGGCGAGGTCGTCAGCTCCGACGCTTACTGATCCCGATCCCGATCGCGTCGTCGGCCCCGACGTAGGCTCGGGGCCGACGCGGTCTTCGCGCCCTCGTTTAGCAGGACATCACCGCCCATGTTCGACATCTCGGCATCGAATCGAAGGCCATGGACGAGGACGAAGGGCCTCGCCGCCGCCGTGGCCGTAGGACTGCTCGCCGCGGGCTGCGGCGACGACGGGCTGGCCCAGCGCTACAAGGTCACGGGCACCGTCACCTACCAGGGAAAGCCCGTAAGCAGCGGATCGATCTCCTTCTATCCGGCCGGCGGCGGGACCTCGGACCAGCGAGGCGCCACCGGGGTCATCAAGGACGGCTACTACGCGCTCTCCACCCAGGGGGACGAGGACGGGGCCTTCCCGGGCGACTACCTGGTGGCCGTGACCGCGCGCAAGCCCGACATGGGCAAGGCGCAGGAGAACGCCGACAAGATCGGCGGGTTGTATCGCCAGGAGGACGTCGCCAAGGCCTACAAGAAGGCCCCCAGCGACATCCCTCAGAAGTACGAGTCGCCCGAGAAGGGCGGGCTGAAGGCGAAGGTCGAGGCGAAGAGCAACACCATCGACTTCCCGCTCGCCGACTGAGCCGCCTCCCGACGGCGCATCCTCGGGCCGCCCTCGCCCGGACCGCGGGAGCGGCCCTCCCCTTTCGAGGGCGTCGGCCTGCCCCGACTGGCGGGTTCGGGCCCGCTCGGGTTACGATGAGCGGGGCTTTCCGGGATCGACTCGCCGTCGAGTCGGCCTCTCGCGCACCAGTTCGGGGATCGTCCGTTGACCAGGCATGCGGTCCAGTGTTCGTTCGAGGGCTGTCCGGAGGCGGCGTCGTACAAGATCGCCGCGCGGTGGAGCGACGGCAGCTTCGCGGAGCTGAAGACCTACGGCTTCGCCTGCTCCGACCACCTCGGCCCCGTCTTCCGCCAGGCCGAGCGACGCCTGCAGGACTACCAGGCGGCCCCGAACGAAATCGTCGAGGAGCTGGCCATCTACCGCTACGAGACCGGCAAGCGCGACCGTCAGCTCCAGCGGCTCTGGGGCCTTGAGGATAACTACCGGACCTGAGGCGGTTTTCGGCCGCCTCCCGGTCCCTCCGGACGGGGTCGAGACGGATCCTCCGGTCGCCCGACGGGCCGTGCCCTGGCCGTCACGAGCGGAGCGACCGGCGCAGTCCTTGCGCGGTGCGCGCGGCCCGGGATTTCGCCGGACCACCTGTTACAAAACCGTCTGAGCCGGGTCGATACTACGGTCGGTCAAGCCCGCCTCCCCCCTGCGAAGCGATTCGAGAGGGGGGGCGGCGGGCCGAGTCTGCGGGATGCGTCGTGGCCGCGTGAGGCGGCGGGGACGGGCCGTGCGACCTGCGGATCGTCGGGGGCGGATCGGCGGGCGGCCTTCGGGCGGCCCGGCGCGAAGCCCGGGCCGGCGGCAGCGGGGCGACGCGCCCGGGCCTTCGCCTCGGAGCGAGGAAGCCCGGCCATGCCGGACGACGCTCGAAGGATCGACCAGGCATGCGCCCCGCTCGGCGTTCAAGGAGGTAACCAGGAAGTGAACATCATCACGACCCGTTTCGGTCTGATCCAGGCCCCGGAATCGGAGATCTACCGGATTCCCGAGGGCCTGCTGGGGTTCCGTTCGTACACGCAGTTCCTCCACCTCCCGGATCCGGTCGTCTCGGGCCTCTCGTGGCTGCAAAGCGCGACGGCGCCCGACCTGGCCTTCGGCCTGGTCGCCCCCCCGCTGGCGGTCGGCGACTACCGGATCGAGATCCGTCCCGGTGATCGGGCGGCGTTGGAACTGGCCGACGAACGGGCCGCGATGATCTACGTCGTCCTGAGCCGAGGCGGCGCGGGGGGGTTGACCGTCAACCTCCAGGGCCCGCTCGTGTTCAATCCCGTCCGTCGACTGGGGAGGCAGCTCGTCCTCACCTCCAGCCGGTACCCGGTGCGGTATCCGCTGGAGACGGGCTCGTCGAACCAGTCCCCGACCCTGCTGCCCGGCCTGACGCCGTTGCGAGCGACGGCGTGAGCCTGGCGGCTTGTCATTCGGATATTCATGGGCTTCTCACCATCCCCTTCTGCGTCGTGGTCGCCAAGAGCCCGGGCTGCGTGATCGGGGATGGTCACAGGCCTCGTTGGCAGGAGGAAGGAGCCGAGAACGATGCTGGTCCTGTCCCGACACCGCGACGAGAGTATCATCATCGGTGACGACATCGTCATCACCGTGGTCGATATTCGGGGCGATAAGGTCCGCTTGGGGATCGCGGCCCCCATCGAGATCTCCGTACACCGCCAGGAAGTGTACGAGGCGATCCAACGCGAGAACCGTCAGGCGAGCCGACTGGAACCCCAGGAAGCCCGCCAGATCGAACGCCTCAACCCGCCCGTCCGGCGCGACCTGCGTCGCACTCGGTCCGACGAGGTCTGAGACGACGCGCGGATCCGGACGCGGTTAGAACCTAAACGACCCGCCCGGATTGGATCCGGCGGCCCCGACGCGACGGGAGCCGCCACGCCCGCCACAGCCACAACCCCCCGCATCCCGCCGGACGGCGACGACCACACTCGGTCGTCGCGCGTCCGGTTTTTCATTCCCCCCCGACCCGCGAGTAGAACCGGGCGATCGGGATGGAACGGAAGCGCGAAGACAGCCGATCTCCCGAGTCGGGGCCGACGTAATACGTCAGCAACGCCCGCCCGCGGTGGAATGCGACGCTCGTGTACGCGTACGTCTGGCTCGGGTCCGGCTCGATCGAGACCGGCCGCGACCACGTCTTCCCCTCGTCGGCCGAGACGGCCGCCGTCAGCGGCGTGCGCCGGCCGCCGTGATCCGCGCCGACGCGGACGGAGTTGTTCCAGGTGAGCAGGAGGTCGCCCGTCGAGGGGATCCGCCTCAGCGTGGCGGGAGCCTCGGGGGCTGACACGCCCCAGGAGTTCGCCTCCGACCAGGTCTCGCCGCCGTCGGCCGACTCGCTGACGGCGACATGGCCGAGTTGGGTGCGGAAGTGCATCAGGAGCCGCCCGTTTTCCAACTCCAAGACTTCGGGCTCCATCGCGCCTCGTTTCGCGTAGTCGACGGCCGTCCGGCTCCGGCGCCAGGTCTTCCCCCGGTCGTCCGACAGGAAGCACGACGCGGCGAAATGGTCGCTCTTCACGACGTCGGCCGCCGACGCCGCCGGGACGACCAGCCGGCCCGTCGACTGGACGGTCAACCGGTCGTTGTTCACGACGTGATAGCCGGGGATCGTCGTGACCTGGACGGGCGGGCCGAACGTCGCCCCCTCGTCCTCGGAGATCCGCAAGAAGGCGTGGAGGTCCGAGTGCGAGTTCTTCCTCAGGAAGAGGAATCCGATCGGCCCTTCGCGGCTCGCGCCCGGCTGCAGCCGCCGGAGGGTCGCCGACATCACGTTCATGCCGCCGACGTTCTCCTGGAGGACGCGCTTCGGGCCCCAGGTCCGGCCCTCGTCGAGCGACTCGACGGCGACGATCCGGGCCTTCGCGAAATCGGAGGAGCTGGCGTCGAACTCCGTCGTCGCATAGAGGAGCCGTCCGTCCCGCAGAACGACCACGGAACCCTCGCTGTAGCGAGGATGCGCCTCGTCGGCCGGGAAGACGTCGACCGCGAACTCGTCGCCGCGCCCGGCGGGCCCCGGCCGCGCCAGTCTCAGGAGCGCGTCCGCGGCGCGGATGCGGACGTCGAGGACAGGGTCGGCCAGCAGTCCCCGCAGAGGTTCTTTCACCCCGGTCGACCGCGCAACGTGGGCGAACTCGGCGGCCTGCACGCGGACCGCCGCGGCTTCGTGGGCCATGTTGCGGACGAGGGCCTCTCCCCCTTCGTCGTCGCCCAGGGCGGCCAGGGCGTGCTCGAAGTAGGTGCGGGTGAGCGGGGCCGAGAATCGATCTCGGCCGGCCCGCAGCGCAGGCAGGTCGGAAGAGTCGCCGACCCGCGCCAGGATCCAGGCGGCGGTGCGGGCGTTGACCTCGTCGTCGAGACGCGTCGCCGCTCGGAGCACGGTGAACGCTTTCGGATTCCCCCACCGAGCGAGCGCCGCGGCCGCCATCAGCGATTCCAGCGAGAATTCCCGCGCCGCCATCGCACGACGAAGGAGCACGCCGTCGCCGATTTCCCCCACCTTGAACAGGCTCTCGCAGGCGTGGGCGTGACCGTAAGCGTCGGGACTGGCCAGGACCTCGTGGAGCACGCGAACCGCCGCGAGGTCGCCGGCGCGGGCCAGCTCGCGGGCCAGGCCGCAACGATGCTGCGCGTCGCGCTCGCCCGCCAGCTTCGGCCCGAGCGCCCCGCGGACCTCGTCGCCGAGGCCCTCGGCCGAAAGCGCCTCGGCCGCGTGCATCGACGGCCAGAACTCGGCCGAGTCCAGCCCCTCGCGCAGGATCACCAGGCAGCGGGCCCGCGTCCTCTCGTCGAGTTCGATACGGTCCGCCGGCTCGGCCGCGCCGACCGAAACGGCGACGATCCAGCATCCGACGAAAACGGCGCTCCGCGAGATCCAGCCGGCCATGGGGTCGCTCCCTCCCCGGGCGGACAGGCCCGGGACCCGCGATGATAGCAGGCTCATCGGGACGGGGCGACGGTGAGAGTTGTCCCAAAGGGCGCCAACAAGCCCAACGACGTCCTTCCCCCCTCGCGGGGGAAGGTGGCCCGAAGGGCCGGATGAGGGGGAGACGAGCACGGAAGCCGTCGCCCTAACATCCGACCTGCTGGTAAATTCCAACGCGTCGCCGCGCGTCCTCCCCCTCATCCGACCCCTGCGGGGTCTGCCTTCCCCCGCGAGGGGGGAAGGCGTCGAAAGGCCCGCGTTTTAGCCTTCCGGGACGGTCAGTCGAGGTCGATGATCGAGTCGTCGTCGACGAAGGCGTGGCCGGCGCTCGACTCGCCGGAGGGGGGCGGGGCGAGGTCGTCGAACGAGGCGCTGCTGGGCATGTCTTCGAGCGACGGGGCGGCGAACGAGCCGAAGCGTTGAGGCTGCTTGGGGTCGGCCTCGCGGAGCGCCTCCTTGGCCTGCTTCAGCTCGGCGACCTTGCCGGCGCGCCTGAGGTAGAGTTCGGACGGTGCCATGGCGTCGTCCGGCCCCAGGTAGACCCGCAGCTTGTAGCCGCCGAAGGCGATGCGGTCGCCCGGCAGGAGGGCGGCCCAGCGGATCTTCTGCCCCTTCACCTTCGTGCCGTTGGTGGTGATCAGGTCGCGAATCACGAGCAGGCCGTCGGTCTTGACGAGCACGCAGTGCCGTTTCGACATGCTGGGGTGGTCGATGACCACGTCGGCGTCGCGGCGGCCCACGACCGTCACGTCGCGCGTGATCGTGATCGGGGGGTCGCCGTTGTCGGGGATCAGTTCGGCTTTCATGCGCCCCCGGGTCGTGCTCGCGTCCTGGGCTCGTCGCGTGGCGTAACGCCAGGAATGGTAGGACGAAAACCCACCGTCAACAAGGGTAAAATCCCGGCCGCCGAGCCGAGAACGAAGGCGTCGTCGGAATTTCCTCGGAGCGTGGACGGGGTCGACGGTCGTATAATCGTGGATGAGCGACGGCGAGGGGGTCCTTCCCCGTCGACCGCGGCCGGATCTCGCAGCGAGGAGTCATCGACATGAGCCGCACCCCGGGCCTCGTCACGCGTCTCGCCATCCTCCTCGCGCTGCCGACGGGCTTCGGCCTCGCGCCCCTGCAAGCCGACGAGCCGACGACCCGTCCCAAGACGTCCACGGCGGCAGCCGACCTCAGGCCGATGTCGGACGGGCCGCTGCACGAGGCCTTCCTGTCGCCGAGGCGCGACGTCGAGCCGACCCTCGTGCCCAAGTCTCCGCCCCCGCCGGTCGTCGAGCGTCCCGCCGCGGAATCGCCCAACAGCGAGGCCCGCTGGATCGAGGGCTACTGGGAATGGTCAGCCCCGCGCAACCAGTTCGTCTGGGTGACGGGCGTGTGGCGGGTCTCGCCGCCGGGGCGTTTCTGGGTCAACGGCCTCTGGAAGCGCGGCGAGGACGGCTGGCGGCGGACGCCCGGATTCTGGAGCGATCGGGCGACCGACCGCGTCGCCTACCGCAAGGACGGCCCTCCCGCCGAGCGCCCCGCCGACGACCCCGGCGCGCCGCCCAAGGCGAACTGCTTCTACGTGCCCGGCCAGCACGTCCCCCTGAACGAGGGGCTCGCCTGGCGCAAGGGGTTCTGGGCCGACGCCAAGCCGGGCTGGTCGTGGGTCCCCGCGAGCTGGACGCGGCAGCCGGAAGGCTGGATCTTCCAGGAAGGCTACTGGGACCGCCCGCTGGAAGAGCGCGGGGTCCTGTTCGCCCCCGCCGAGATCGCCCGCGAGGTCCGCGACGGCGAGGTCCTGACGTACCGGCCCTACACGGTCGTCTCGCCCGAGCTTTACGGCCAGCTCTACGGCGCGTTCGGACGGTCGACGGCCCTGTACGACGGCTATCCCGGCGTCAGCTACGATGGCGATGGCCGCTTCTTCGCCTTCGCCGACTACGGCCGGCTCGACCCGTACTACGGCTATCTCGACTACCCGTCCTACGGCGGGTTCGGCTACCCGTACTACGCCTCCGCCCTCGACTACAATTACAGGTCGATCTATCCCTACGGCGGCGGGTATCCGGGCGCTTTGGCGTACGGCCTGGGGTTGCCCTATTACGGCTTCGGCAACGGGCTCCTGCCGATCATGGCCGGCTACCCGCTGTTCGGGAACATGGGCCTCTGGGGCGGCGGCTGGGGGTGGGGCTACCCCGGCTGGGGGATGAACGGCTATGGCTGGGGCGGGGGCGGGGCGAACTGGAGCGGCATGGCCCTGGGCACCTGGCCCGGGTTCAACTGGGGGAGCTACGGCTGGAGCGGGCCGGCCATCGGCACCTTCCCGGCCTTCGGCCTGAACATCGGCTTCCCGAACTGGACCTCGGGCTGGGGCGGTTTCGGCCTGGGTGGTCTCGGTTGGGGCGGCCTGGGCTACGGGGGCTTCGGCGGTCTCGGCTTCGGCGGTTTGGGTTTCGGCGGCTTCGGCTTCCCCGGGCTCATCTGGGGCGGGAACTCCGGCCTCTGGGCGGGAGCGTATCCCTTCCAGAACAGCGGACGACGCGACCCGGCCGACGGCAAACCGAACATGAACCACCGGCCCGGCTCCGGGATCAACCAACCGGGCGCCGGCGCGGGGAGCCAGCTCGCCTCGCACGGGTCGATGCGGCAGGGCCCGATAGACCTGGCCTCGCGAGGTCTGGGCGGGATGCGGAGCGTCGGCGTGCAGCCGCCGCCGGCCTCGCGGCCATTCGCCTCGCTCGCCGAACGCCACGCGTCCGGCGCGTCGGCCGATGCGCGTGCGGCGATTTCCGGCGGCTCGATGCGCACCAGCCCGGGCGTCGAGCGGGCCGCGACCTGGAACCACGCCTACAACGGCGTCGCGCCGACGACGATGCAACGCCACGAGGCGGCGCGGCCGGCGTTCACGAACAACGCGGCGGGTCACGGTTCCTCACTCGGATCGATGCACTCCGGGGCGGCGAATCTCGCGAACTCCGCGGCCGGGGGCTCCGCCTGGAACGGCGGGATGCGCGGTGGAGCGGCGGCCCATGCGAACCCGGCGATGGCCAACGCGGGCTCCCAGGGCTTCGCCCCTCAGCTCCACAGCGCCCCGGCCCCCAGCATGAACGGCCTCGGCGGCTTCAATGGTGCGGCCATAATGCGCGGGGCCGGCGGCTACGACCCCACCTTCGCTGGCGGGATGCGGCAAAGCTCCCTCGCCGGCGGGAACCTCGGCGCAGGCGGGCTGGGCTCGGGCTTCACCGGCGGCGTCCGCCAGCCCGGGGGCCTGATCAACGGCGGCGGCTTCGGCGGCGGCACCTACAATAACGGCGGGATGGGCGGGACCGGCAGCTTCGGCCTCAACGGGATGCGAGGCGACGGCGGCTTCGGCGGCGGCAACATCGGCGGCTTCGGCGGCATGCGCGGCGGCGGAGGCCTCGGCGCCACCAATCTGGGAGGCGGCTTCGGCGGCGGCATGGGCGGCGCCGGCATGGGTGGAGGGAGCTTCGGCGGCGGGAGCTTCGGCAGCGGCGGAGGCATGGGCGGCGCCATGGGCGGCGGAGGTATGGGCGGCGGCGGCATGGGCGGCGGTGGGATGGGCGGCGGTGGGATGGGCGGAGCCGCCGGCGGCGGGGGGTTCAGCGGCGGGCACATGCGTTGAGCATGGGCCCCGCGAAGGCTCGCGGCCTCACCAGTTGGGCTGGCCCGTCGCGCGCATGACGGCGGTCCAAAGGTCGCTGCGGGTGTCCAGGCATTTCCGTCGCGCGACCGCCGTGGCGATCGGGACGTGGATCAGCTCGTTGTGCATGGAGCCGATGAGCAGGTCGGTCTTTCCGGCCATCCCGGCGTGGACGGCCATGCGCGCCATCTGGTCGCTGAGGATCCGATCCGACGGGTTCGCCGGCACCGACCTGATGAAATAGCTGGGGTCGATGTACTTGAGGTTGACCTCGATCGCGCGCGACCGGAAGTAGGCGAGGATCTTCTCCCGGAGGAAAAGACCGATGTCCTGGAGGCGGGCGTTGCCGGAGGCGTCGCGCCCGACGGAGTCGGCGTCGAACAGGTCCTGCCCGGCCCCTTCGGCGACGACCACGAGCGCGTGGTTCTTGTGGAGGATCCGCCGCTCCAGCGCTTCGAGGAAGCCCCCCTCGCCTTCCAGCTGGAAGGGGATCTCGGGGATGAGGACGAAGTTCGCGTCCTGGCTGGCGAGCGCCGCGCCGGCGGCGATGTAGCCGGCGTGGCGGCCCATGAGCTTGACCAGGCCGATCCCGTTGGGGGCGCAGCGGGCCTCGACGTGGCCGCCGCGGAGCACCTCCTGGGCCTTCTCGAGGGCGGTGTAGTAGCCGAACGAGGTGTAGACGAATTCGATGTCGTTGTCGATCGTCTTGGGGATGCCGACGATCGCCTTCTTGAGGCCCCGACGGCGGACCTCCTCGGCGATGCCGAGCGCCCCGCGCTGCGTGCCGTCGCCGCCGACGCAGAAGAGGACGTCGATCGACTCGCGGACCAACGTATCGACGATGACGGCCGGCTCCTGCGGGCCGCGCGACGAGCCCAGCACGGTCCCGCCCAGGTCGTGGATGTGGTCGACGAAGCCCGGCGTCATCTCGACGAGCGGCTGGCCGGCGATCGGATTGAGGCCCATGTAGCCGTCGCGGACGCCCAGGATCCGCGGGACCTCGTAGTTGTACGACAGCTCGGAATAGACCGAACGGATGACGTTGTTGAGGCCCGGCGAGAGCCCGCCGCACGTCACGACCGCCGCGCACGTCTTCGCGGGGTCGAAGAAGATGTCGCGGCGCGGGCCGGCCTCTTCCAGGGTGAACGCCGCGAGCTTGTCGACCCCCGGCCCGACCCGGTGCTCAAGGCGGATCCGGCTCGAATCCGCGATGAATCCGTCGTCCTGGAGCCGGATCAGGGGCGAGGGGATCAGGCAGGGGCCGAGCGACGCGATGTCCAGGTCCTGGGGCCGCAGCGTCAACATGGTGCTCCTCGCGGGCGCGTGGGACGGGTGCGAAGCGACGGCCGCGGAAACGCCCGTCGGCTCCCGCCCCCTTGGTTGTAAGGAAAGGGCCCGCGCGAGGGCAAGCCCCGGGCGTCCGCGATCAATGCCGGAAGTGGCGACGCCCGGTGAAGATCATCGCCATGTCGTGCTCGTCGCACGCCGCGACCGTCACGGCGTCGCGCTTCGAGCCTCCGGGCTGGATGATCGCCGTGATCCCTGCGGCGGCGGCGAGGTCGGGGCCGTCGCGGAACGGGAAGAAGGCGTCGGACGCCAGCACGCCGCCGCGCGCCCCGGCCCCCCCCTTCTCCACGGCGATCCGGACCGAGTCCAGCCGGCTCATCTGGCCGGCGCCCACGCCCAGCAAGCGGCCCCCCTTGACCACCACGATCGCGTTCGACTTGACCATCGCGCAGATCTTCCAGGCGAAGTCCAGGTCGCGCAGCTCGTCGGGCGTCGGCGCCCGCTTCGTCTTCACCTCGCCCGCGGTCGGGTCGGGCTGCTGCTCGTCCCAGCCCTGGGCGAGCAGACCCCCCTCGATCCGCCGCAGGTCCCAACCGGACGGCGCCGCCGTCGCCGGGCCGATCGGGGACTCCAGGTCGACGAGCCGGACGCTGTTCTTCCAGGTCGGCTTCGTGGTCAGGAGTTCCAGGGCGTCGGCGTCGAAGCCCGGGGCCAGGATCGCCTCCAGGAAGCGGCCCGGCTTGCACATCAGCTCGGCCGTCGCCCGGTCGACGCGGCGGTTGACGCCGACGATCCCGCCGAAGGCGCTGACGGGGTCGCCCTCGTAGGCCGCCTCGAAGGCCGTGGCCAGGTCGTCGGCGATCGCCGCGCCGCAGGGGTTGTTGTGCTTGAGGATGCACGCGGCCGGGCCTTCGAACAGCTTGACGAGCCGCAGGGCGCTGTCGAGGTCGAGCAGGTTGTTGTACGACAGCTCCTTGCCGTGGAGGATCCGCGCGGTCGCCAGGTTGGGGCCGACGGCCGTGGGGTCGACGTAGAGCGCGGCCTGCTGATGCGGATTCTCGCCGTAGCGGAGGGTCTGCTTCCGCGGCAGCCGGAGGTCGAGCGCCGGCGGCGGCTCGGCAGCGCCGGCCGAAGCCGCGGCCGCGCCGGCGTGCTCCTGCTTCTCAAGGTAGGCGGCGATCGCGCGGTCGTAGGATCCGGTCAGGGCGAACGCCTGGCGGGCCAGCCGCTTGCGGGTCGCCAGGGTCACGCCGCCGGACTCGCGGAACTCGGCGAGGAAGGCCTCGTACTGGTCGGGGTCGGTCAGCACGGCGACTCCGTCGTGATTCTTGGCCGCGCCGCGGATCAGCGAGGGCCCGCCGATGTCGATGTTCTCGACGGCGTGCTCGAACGTGCAGTCGGGCCGGGCGATCGTCTGTTCGAAGGGATAGAGGTTGACGACCACCAGGTCGATCGGCTCCATGCCGGCTTCGGAGAGGGCTTCCATGTGCTCGGGGACGTCGCGGCGGGCGAGGATGCCGCCGTGGATCCGGGGGTGCAGGGTCTTGACCCGGCCGTCGAGCATCTCGGGCTGGCCGGTGTATTCCGCGACCTCGACCACCGGCAGGCCGGTCTGCGCGATGGCGAAGCGTGTGCCTCCGCTCGCGATCAGCTCCACGCCCGCATCGCCGAGCGCGTTCGCCAGCTCGACCAGGCCCCGCTTGTCGGATACGCTGAGGACCGCGCGACGGATCGTCGCCCAGCCTTCCTGAGTCTCAGGTTTCGCCATCTTGCTCTCGGTGCCGGATCGGGTGAGGGAAATCGAAGACGACGGGGAGGCGTCCGGCGACGCCCCGCCCGTCGTCTGAGGAACCATCGGCGATCCCGGGCGTCAGGGCTGCGGGGCCTTGGCGGCGTTGGGGTCCGCCGGCGCGGCGTCGGGCTCGGCGGGCGCGGCGTTGGGGTCCGCCGGCGCGCCGTTCGGGTCGGCCGGGACCTCGTTGAACGGGTTCGGCAGGTCCTTGATGCCCTCGGGCGGGACGTAGCCGAAGGGCTTGGCGTTGGGATCGCGGAGCAGCCGCGGCTTGGTCGCGCCGATCTCGCGGAGGCACACCAGCACGCCCGACGGCGTCGCCAGGTACAGGCGGTCGTCGTGGTGCTCGGGGAACGACAGCTCGAAGTCCCGCAGGTTGAGCCCGGCGCGCTGGAAGGTCGCGGCGGGGTCGAGCAGCACCTTGCCCGTGTCGCGGGCGACGACCATCAGGTCGTTGTCCCCGGAGAGCAGGTAGACCTTGGTCGGGCTCGCGCCCAGCAGCTTGCCCGAGTCGGTCGCCGTGGTCCAGCGGGGCGAGCCGTTCTTGGGGTCGATGACGCTCAGGCCGCCCGACTCGTTGATGACGAAGATCTCGTCCTGCGCGACGACCGGCGCCTGATCGATGGGGGCCCCGGAGGGGAAGGTCCAGGCGATCTTCGAGGTCAGGACGTCGACCGCGTACAGGCTGTCGTCGGCCGACGGGATCAGCAGCGTCCGCGTGCCGTGGGTCCCCAGCTCGCTGGCGATGGGCCCGCCGGTGCTGATGCGGTAGAGCGAAGTCGGCTCGTGCGTCATGTTGACGTACACCTTGCCGTCGCTGCTGCCGAAGCAGGCGATGCGGCCGGCGATCAGGGGCCGGGTGCGGATCGGCCCGCCGGTGCCGACGTTCCACAGCATGGCCGGCTTGGTGCGGAGCGTGGAGGCGCCCTTGGGGTGGTCCTGCTTCAGGCTGTAGCACCGGGTCATGCCGTTCTCGAGGCCGATCAGCAGGTGGTCGTCGTCGGCCGTCGTGCCGCTGGAGGGCAGGACGTCCAGGTTGGTCTGCCAGATCACCCGCCCCGTGTTGCGATCGAGCGCGGTCAGGATGTTGGCGCAGGTGGCGAACACCGCGTACGAGTTCTGCGAGATCGGCAGGGCGGTCGGCGACTGCTCGCCGATCTGGGCCGACCAGAGCGGCCGGCCGGTCTCGGCTTCGAAGACGTGCAGCAGGGCATGGTCGGTCTGGACGAACAGCAGGTCCTGGCCCCGGCTGATCCGCAGGATCCGCTCCGAGCCGGCGACCGGCGCGACGGTGATCCACTGCCGCTCCAGCCCCAGCCGCGACAACGCGGTGCGAGACGGCACCACGCTGCTGGGCAGGGCGGATTGGGCGTGGGCCATCGGCCCCGCCCAGCATAAGAGCAAGGCCGCCCAGACCAGAGCGAGTCGGCGGGACATGGTCGGTTCCTTTCAGGGCCCGGTTTTCTGCGCGCGATCGAATCCGATACGTATGCCTAGCCGACGTTCCCGGCCTCGTCAACCTGCGCGGGGCCGGGTTCCCGACGGCGCATCTCGGATACTCGGTTGATTCTATCTTTTCCGACGCGCGCCGGTCCAATCCGAGGCGCAGCCGCGTCGCGATTTGCCCATCCCATCACGACGGAGGCCGGCCGTTGGCGTTGGGGCCTTCGTCGGGATCGAGGAACCAGCTCGGTTCGGCGTCGTCGGTCGCGACGGTCTCGATCTCGTCGACCGGCTCCAGCTCGGGGATGAACGGGGGCGGCGGCTCGGGGGCGCCGAGGCACTCCGGGCAGGCGCTGGCGAAGCCGGTGTAAGGCTTGCCGCAGCGTCCGCACAACCCCGCGCCCCGGCGGAGGGTCGGCAAGGCGGCGCGGAGGCTCGCCCCCTCCTTCGTGTGCCCGAACGTCTCCGAGACCCGGTCCACCAGCGACACCACGTCCATCTGCAAGATGCCCGACCGGAGCCGGCGATGGACGTGGTCGAGGAACCACTTCGCGAGGTCCCGGTCCAGCTCATAGCGCGCCTCGTCGTCGAGCACCCGGGGCGCCTCTTCGTACAGCTCCAGGACCCGGGTCGGGTCGTTGACCTCGCGTGCGGCCTGGAGTTGGCCTCGCCAGCGGTCGCCGGCCTCGCGTCGGGCGTGTTCCAGCTCCGCGACGACCGCCGCGACGCCGGGGTCGTCGGCCCGTTCGGCGGCGACCTCGCGGGCCCGCTGGTCCGCGGCCTCCCACTCGCCCTCGTGGATCAGCCGCCGGATCTCGGCGAGCGGGTCGACGGCGGCGGGGACGGCGACGGGCTCGTATGCGGGGGCCGAGGGGACGACGGCGACGGAGGGGTGTTCGATGACGCCGATTCGAGCGGCCCCTTGGCGGGCCCGCAGGTCGAGCCAGGCCCCGACGGCACGCACCGGCGTGGCCAGCGCCAGGCCGGCGACGGCGTGCAAAACCCCGACGTACGCGGCGTCGAGGATCAGGGCCGGGTCGGACCAGCCGCTCCGGCCGGCCGCCAGCAGGTGAAGGGCCCGAACGACCCCCAGCGCGATCCCGCCCCGGACGAGCCGATCGGCGGCCTGCTCGAACCAGAGTCCCGGGGCCGCGGGGGGCCTCGGGTCGGGGATCGTCGCCGTCGCTTCGTTCGTCATGGGCCGTGCGTCCGGGGGGATTCGATGTTGGTCCTCGCGGTCCATTATATCCCCCCCGCCAACCGCCGACGCGAGTCGTCGCTCGGCGGGGGCCCCTTGAACCACAAAGTGAAGCCGGCGGCGTCGACCCCTTCAGGTCGACGCCGCCGGCTTCACGTGATTCGGATTCGGAGCCCGCGGCCCGCGATCAGGCGCCGTACTGGCGGGCGATGCGGTTGACGGCCGCCGGCGGCTGCAGGATCGACTCGTCCAGGTGATAGAGCATGCCGTAGGCGTCCTCGCCGGTGTCGGCGAAGTGCTCGCGGATGACCTCGACCGCCCGGAAGCCCATCACCTTATAGAAGAACTGGGCCGCGACGCTGGTCTCGCGGACCAGGAGCGCGATCCGGTTCCGGCGCTGGGTCGAGAGCTTGCTGACCAGCTTCGCGATCATCTGCCGGCCCACGCCCTGGCGGCGGAATTCGGGATGGGTCGCGAAGTCGAGGACGTGGATCCGGTTGCGGTGCAGCTCATAGATCATGAAGCCGACGATCCGCTCGCCCTGCTCGGCCACCATGCCGATGCAGTTCCGCTGGCGGAGCACCCGCAGGAACTCTTCCTCGCACCAGGGATACTCGAAGCTCGCGTGCTCGATGGCCAGGACTTCGGGCATGTCGCGGCGGATCATCCAGCGGACGTGCACGCGAGTCTGCAATGGGGAGGTTGGTACCGTGCTCATCGAGCCTCCTTCCATGGATCGGATCGATCGAAGGCCTGGCGCCGTTCCGGCCCTGGAACGGCCTGCGGCCTGACGCAACATTAAACCCACGACGGCGCGGCGAAGAAGTGCAAGAACGCGGTCGCCTGTACGAAATCGCGAAGATATGAGTCCAGCGATCGACCCGCTCGCCATCCTTGAAGCGGGCCGGATTCTAGCGAACCCCACCCTATCTGCCAAGGTCGCTTGGCGGCCCCTCATGCTCCCCTTCGGGCCGGAGACGTGATGGGGCGAGGGCCGAAGCGCGGCGGCGACGGTCGGTCGCCATCTCGAGTATCGGCTCGGCGTGGGCGGGCCATGAACTTTCCGGGGGCGGCCGTGGGATTCCACGCCGCCCCCCGATGATCACCTAGTTAGGCAGGATCCGATGCTGTCGACTTCCGGTCCCAGGCTCAGAAGCGGCCGAACGAGTAGAGCTGGTTGCCGGCGTCGAAGTCTTCCTCGCCGAGGCCGACGTTGAGCTTGATCTCGTCGTAGGCGTACTCTTCGAGCAGCTCGGGGGCCTTGCCCGTCTTCTTGGGCCAGTCGTAGGCCTCGTAGCGGACGGGGATGCCCATCTCGGCGTCGATGAACAGCCGGACCTTGTGGAAGTAGAACTCCGGCTTCTTCTCGGGGTGGATGGCCTCGATCAGGAGGCAGGGGGCGGATCCGAGCCGGATCTTGGAGTCGAACAGGACGATCGACTCCCGATCGTTCAACTCGGCCGTCCAGCGGTCGACGACCGTCTTGATGAGGTTGCCGACGCCGGCCTTCGTGATGGGGTGCCGGCAGTTCTCCATGGCGCGGCTGCCGTGGGGGTCGAGCTTCATCGTGCCGGCGAGCAGCTTGGTGAAGCCCACGTCGTGCGCCAGGACGTAGCCGCCGTTGCGGCCCTCGACGAAGATCGCCTCGCGGCCCTTGTTGGGCTGATGGAAGCGGAAATATACGCTGTGGGGCGCGTTCCGCATCTTCATGCTCATCACGTTCATGTCCGACAGCTTACCGTCGATGCGTTCACGCTTGTAAAACGTGCAGGTGTAGTCCTTCACCGCATCGAAGCGGGCCTGGCATTCGGTCATGGTGCGGATGGCGCGGGCGCTGGGGGCCTCGGCCGCGATCGAGGCGGCCTCGGCCCTGGCGGGGCCCTTGGCCGAAAGGTCGGGCTTCATGGCCGTGTGGGGCGGGGGCGTCGCATCCGAAAGTGCGACGCGGCGGTCCGCCCCGGCCTTGGGCTTTTCGGCCGCCTTCGCCGACGGCTCTTCGCCCTTGGGCGAATCGGCCGCGAGCGACAGCGAGAGGATCAGGGACGACGCGATGATGCGTTTCTTCAGCGACCCGACGAGGACGCGTCGCGAACTTGCCACCGCCAGCCCTCCGGATCGATTCCGATGCATCATCCCGCATCCCCCCTGGAAGAATTCCGCACCCCATCGCCCGATCCCGACGACGCCCGCCGCCACGCCCGCGAGTCCCCGGATCGGTGCGCGCCGACGCAGACGACGAGACGAAAGACAAGGCTCTCGTCCCTCGGACGTCCCTCTCGCATACCGTTACGCGGGCCCACCAGGAATATAACACGCAATTCGCAGGCCGACGCCGCGACTCGCGTTTCGCCCGGTTTCGCGATATGATCTGCGGTCGCCGGACGATCCCCCGACGTCTATCATCGGCGAGCCGCCGGCCCCGCATCAAGAGCAACGTACGAACAAAGTTGGAAATGATTGTCCGAGCCACGGAACGAAGGAGTCCGGCCGCCATGGCGGAATACACCATCGACGTCGTCGAGTCCGCGCCGTTCGCCCAGATGGCCTACGTGCTCTGGCGTCCGGGGCGTTCCGATGCGATCGTCGTCGACCCCGGCTTCGACTCCAGGACGATCCTCGACCTGCTTCAGAACGACGGCAAGACCCTGGCCGCGATCCTCAACACCCACGGCCACGTCGACCACATCGCCGGCAACGCCGCGCTCAAGGAAGCCCACCCCGACGCGCCCCTGATCATCGGCCGCGGCGACGCCTCGATGCTCACCGACGCGGCGAGCAACCTCAGCATGCCGTTCGGCGAGCCGATCCTCAGCCCCCCCGCCGACCGTCTCGTCGACGAGGGCGATCGGCTCGACCTGGCCGGCTTCTCGATGCTCGTCCGCGAGGTCCCCGGCCACAGCCCCGGCTCGGTCGTCTACGTGCTCGACGCCGAGGACCCGCCGATCGTGCTGGGGGGCGACGTCCTCTTCGCGGGCTCGATCGGCCGCACCGACTTCGGCCGCGACTCGGCGGCGGACCTGGAACGGCTGATGTCCGGCATCGTCGCCAAGCTCCTCCCCCTGCCCGACGAGGCCCGCGTCTACCCCGGGCACGGCGGCGTCACCTCGATCGGCTCGGAGCGTCGGACCAACCCGTTCATCCGCGACTACCTGGCCCGGACGCGGCCGACCGGGGCATGACGGTCTGGGCCATCTCGGACCTGCACCTCTCGCTCGCCCGGCCCGACGGCCGCGAGCGGTACGGGGACCGCTGGCGCGACCACGTCCCCAGGATCGAGGCCGAGTGGCGCGCCGTCGTCGGCCGCGACGACCTCGTGCTCCTGCCCGGCGACCTCTCGATGGCGCGGAACCACCGCGAGCTCCAGCCCGACCTCCGCTGGCTCGACCAGCTCCCGGGCCGGAAGGTCCTCGCGCCGGGGAATCACGACGGTTGGTGGAACAGCCTCGCCAAGATCCGCCCCATGCTCAGGCCCTCGCTCAAGGCCGTCGACGGCACGGCCGAGCTGGTCGACGGATTGGTGATCGCCGGCGCGCGCTCGACGGCCGTCCCGCGCGTCGACGACCCCGACGCCCCCGAAGACGAGAAGGCCGTCGCGAAGGCCCTCGCCAGCCTCGAAGCCGCCCTCACGGCCGCGGCCCTCCTCCGCTCACGTCCCGATCAGCCCCTCATCCTGCTCTGGCACTTCCCGCCGTTCGACGCCTTCGGCCGGCCCGGCCCGTGGATCGAGCGTTTCGCACGCCACGGCGTGACCCACTGCCTGTACGGGCATCTCCACATGGAGTCTCAGTGGTCCGCAGCCGTCCAGGGTTTGCGCGGCCGCGTCCGCTACCAGTGCGTCGCCGCCGACGCCGTGGGATTCCGACCGATCCGGGTCGCCGGGGCCTGAGTGAATATCTGGCTTCCCGTTTTTACAAGCACGTTCCGGAAGGAGTGAGCATGTTGACAGTCCTAGGTCCTACGCCGGACCGACGCAAAGGACCTTGAGTTTTTTTCTAAAACATCGCGGCCAAAGCCTTTAACATCGTCGAAATGCACCTGAGAATAGCTCTCGGCGCGCGATGTGCTTTACATCTTTACGAAACGCGACCCAACGGGGTCCTTCAACACGAGCACGACGACATCCGGGAGTCGAGACCATGCTGGTTCTAAGCAGGAAGCTGGGAGAGAAGATCGTCATCGGCGACAACATCGTGGTGACGGTGGTCAAGATCGACCGCAACCAGATCCGGATCGGGATCGAAGCGCCCCACGACGTCCCCGTGTATCGCGAAGAGATCGCGCCGCAGCGGACGAATCGCCAGGTCGAAGAGGTCGCCGTCTGACGAGCCGCCCTCTCCGCCCCGCTCTCCCTTTCCGTACGACAGGCTGACTGGACCCGGGCCGGGACGTCCTCTCGGCTTCGTGCCTCGGCTCCGCGGCGCGTCATCCCGTGGTCCTCGGCGACGGCCAGACCCCGCGCAGGGCTTCCCGCGTCATCCCCGCCCTTTCCAGGGGATCGGCCGACGGGAACGATCGGCTCTCCGTCAGCGGCTCCGCCGTGACCGGTCCGTCGTAGCCTCGTCCCGCCAGCGTTTCGAGAAGCGAGCGACAGATCCCCACGGGCGATTCGCCGGGGAGCAGCCGCTCGACGTCGCGCATCGACGCCCGATCCGGGTTCGCCGGGTCGGCGACGTGGACCCAGGTGATCGCGTCCACGCCCCAGGCCAGCGCGGCCTCCGCCGATTCGCCGGCCGCATACAGGTGGTATGCGTCGGCGAGCACGCCGATGTTCGCGTGCGCGCGGGGGAGATCGGCGAACGCCCTGAGCAGCTCGGAATAGGTCGCGATCAGCGGCACCCCGCGCCCGGTGCGCTCGGCGCGCGAGCCGATGATCTCCAGGCCGATCCGAGTGCCGTGCTCGGCCAGGACCGTCGCCATGCGACCCAGGCGTTCCGCCTGCCACGCAGTGGTTCGCTCGACCATCCGCCGGCGTTGCTCCTCGTCGTCGAGGCTGTCGAGACCCACCGGATCGGATTCGAAGCGCACCCAGGTTCCCGTCCGGAACAGGCCGAGCGTCGCCGCCGTCTCGGCGTAGAGGGGCAGCCGCTCCAGGTCGGCCTCGAAGGCGGCCGGCTCGTTCTTCCAGTTCATCGGGAGGGTCCAGCCCCCTCCCCGCAGGCCCAGGTCGTCCATCCGGCGTCGCAATTCGGCCGCGTCGGCGCCCGAATCGACGACGTCGCGGACCAGCAGGTCGACGCCCTCGAAACCGGCCTCGGCCGCGAGCGCGATCGTCGCCTCCGCCGTCAGCGCGAGCCCGACCGCCCGGGCGTTCCAGCATGGATACACGTCGACCTCCGCTTAACCACATCTGAGTACCGAGTACCGTCTCGATGGGGAGATCAGAGTGCGACGCCGGGGTCTCGCTCCTGGGCCGCGCCGATCCGGCAGAGGCGGTCGAGCACGGCGGCGAACAGGTCGAACAGGTCCTTGAGCCGGTCCACCTCCTTGAGCACGCCGACGACCTGGAAGTGCAGCTCGTCGACGTCCTCGGGGAAGGCGGGGCCGAACCAGCCCTCGCTGTCCTTGACCGTCAGCCGGAGCGTAGGCTGGGCCAGAGCGAGCGAGCGCAACTTTTTGTCATCGAACAGCTTCTGAATCCTCGTCTCGTCGTTCCCCTTGATGATGAACGCGTCGTCGAACTCGGAATCGCCGATCTCGATGTCCTGCATGCCCAGGAATTTGCCCAGATCGCTGAAGACGCCCTTGCGGTAGATCGTGAACTTCAATCCCTCGGAATTGACGAACGGGGCCCGCATCCGGGTGTAGGTGATGTGGGCGTGCCCCGTGTGGACGGCGTGGGTGTCGAGCGTCACCGTCCACGGGCCGACCCGGGCCTGGACCTTGCTGGGCTTCCAGAAACCGCCTTCGACGAAGTCGGCCCCCGCCTCGTCGCTCAACGTCCGCCAGACCTCGTCCCGACTCGCTCCGAACCAGCCCATCGTCTTGCTCTCCAATACGCGTCGTTCCCCACGCAGATTCGCTCGTCGACCTCGATTATCGCAGACGATCCGACGGATCGCCTCAACCGGGATTGCGTGATTCCCGCCTCCGTGACGAGACTTAGGCCTCACGATCGGCCCCTGGGCTCGGTCGACGGCGAGGCCCTCGCATGTCGCGAGCCGGCCCCCGGCGTCCCCTTGGCGCGAGGCCTGGAAAACCGGAGAATTCGAGAAACGTCGGCGGAATGTCGCGTGGTGCGATCGCGCGAGGGCGTCGATCGCCCCGTCGCGCGCCTCCCCCCGCGCCCGCGACATGCTGCAAACGACGATGTGAGGCAATCCGGGCATGGTGGCGACGTGGATCGAGTCGGCGGCGAAGGGTCGCAACGCGGGTCCCATCCGGGCAGGCATGTGGTCGGCCGCCGTCGTCGGCACCCACCCGATCGAGGCCGACCAGCGCGTCTGGCTCGAGCTTTACGCCGACGACCTGGCCCTGGGCCGGATCCCCACGTTCTGGATCGAGAATAAGGCCGGCAACAGCTACTGGCACGCGCCGATCCCGCCCCAGGCCGTCGGCGTCCGGCTCCACTACCGCTCGGTCGCCGAGCATCGCGACTCCGAGACGGCCTATAGCGCCTATCAAGATTCGATCGTCCGCCCCAACCTGCCCGACCGCACCGAGGCCCCCGACCTGCTCTCGCCCGCGCTCGAAGGGCTGGTCGGCAACCGTCACATGACCGTGCGGGTGGACGGCCGGGGATCGACCTACGACGTCTACTTCCCCACCGTCGGCCTGCACTCGAACGTCCGGCCGAAGGAAGGGGACCTGCCCCAGAGCCGCTCGCACTTCCGGGCGATCGTCGGCGGCCTGGCGGTCGGCCGCCGCCTCGACTGGTTCACCGAGCGTTCGGCCTGGGACGCCTTCCAGAACTACTCGGGCGCCACGAACTTGCTGACCACCGACCTGGCCTGGCGCCAGGGGCCGGTCCGCGTCCACATCACCGACTTCGTGGCGATGGGCGACACGCTCCCCAGCAACGCGGGGATGGAGAAGTCGCCGGGCCAGTACATCAAGCGGTTCCGGATCAAGAACGAGGGGCCGGAGACCCGCCAGGCGATCTTCGGGGTCTACGTCCAGGCCGAGGTCAACGGCGGCGTGGGCGACACCGGCCTGAGCTGGCACGACCAGGACCGGGCCCTGCTGGCGATCAACCGCGGCCACGGCCATTCGAACCGCAAGCTGGCCCGCGACGCGACGGTCGAGTTCGCGCTCGCCCTCGACCCCCGGGGCGACGTCGCCTGCGAGCCGACCGGGCCCAACGAGGCGATCCTCTACCGCTGGATCGAGCTGCCGCCCGGCGAGTCCGTGACCGTCGACCTGCTGGTCAGCGGCGCCTTCACGGGCTGGCGGGGCGACCAGGGCACCTTCGTCCACTGGCTGCGGCCGGCCCTGAACTGGTTCCGCTCGACCGACCTCGACGCCGTCGAGCAGAGCACGGCCCGCGAGTGGGACGATTTCGTCGAGCCGATCCCGACGCTCCACCTGCCGCGCGCCGCCTACGCCGTCAGCCTCCGCCGCTCGGCGCTGGCGGCGGCGCTCCACGCCGACATCGACGCCGGCTCGGTCGCGGCCGGGCTCGACCGAGGGCTCTCCGCCTATTGCTGGCCCCGCGACGCCATCTGGGTCGGCGGCGCCCTGGCGCGGCTCGGCCACCCCGAGATCCTCCGCGGCGTCTTCGGCTGGCTCAACCGGGTCCGGGCCCGGAACAGCCCGTTCCTCTACTGGTTCCAGAAGTACTCGATCGACGGCATGCCCGAGTGGGAGACGCCGGCGGTCGACCAGACGGCGCTGATCCCCTGGGGCCTGGAGCGCTACTACCGCGCGACCGGCGACCTGGCCTTCGTCGCCGGCGTCTGGCCGATGGTCGAGCAGGCCGCGCTCGTCTGCGGCGGCGACTCGGGGGGCCATCCCGGGCTCTTCTTCGACGAGACGCTGAACCTGGTCAGCTCCGCCGGCATGGGAGACCAGCTCTACGGCCGGTTCCTCTATTCGAACGCGGCGGTCGTCGCAGGCCTTCGCGCGGCGGCCCGGATGGCCGCGAGCCTGAATCGGACCGAGTCCGCCGACCGCTGGAACGCGCTCGCCGACCGGATCTGGAACGACGGCGTCATGAAGGCGGTCGCGACCGAACGCGAGGGGCTGCCGGGCCTGATCGACCCCGAGACCGGCCGCTTCCTCAGCGGGAGGGGTATCTCGATGCTGCGGGGCCTGTGGACCCAGAACCCCACCTTCGTCGCCGATCGTGCGGGCACCGTCGACGTCAACACCCTGGCCCTGGCCTCGCCGTTCCACCTGCTGCCCGCCACCGACCCCCATCTGCTGAAGACGGCCGAGACGATCCTCCGCGCCAACACGCCGCTCAGCGGCGACCCCAACGTCCTCGCCCGGATGTCCTACCCGCCGGTCGTCAGGGCCCGCACCGGCCACGTCGGCGAGCATCCCGAGATCTCCAGCCTGGCGACCTTCTGGATGATCCGCTACCTGATCGAGCTGGGCCGCGAATCGGGCCAGGGTCGGCACTGGACGCGGGCCATCACGATGATCGACGCGCTCCTCACACGCCTCGGCCCCCTCGGCCTGCTCTTCCGGTCCGGCGGCCGGCTGCACGAATCGGCCCGGATCGCCACGACCCCGGGGGGGACCGCCTGGGGCCTGCACGCCATGATGATCGAGACGATGCTCGACCTGGCGGGCCTCGAATACGACGCGGTCGCCCGCCGGCTTGAGATCCGCCCGGTCCTGGCCGGATCCTGGCCCCAGACCGGCGTCTCGCGCAAGTTCCCCTGCGGCGACGTCACGTATCGCCTGGAACGCCCCCTGGGGGGCGCGGTCCACCGGCTGACCTTCGACGCCGTGCTCACGGCGCCGATCACGCTCGACGTCGCCGTCACCTGCCCCGGCCTGACGGAACTCGGCCCCTGGCAGTCCACCCCCGACTCGCCCGCGCCGGAGTTCGACCCCAAGGCCGGCCGACTCTCCTGGACCCTCCCGATGGGGGCCGGCGACCACCGCTGCTCCTGGACCTGGGGCTGATCTCGGGCCGCCTCGGCTTGACAGGCCCGGCGATTTCGCGAACCTCGCACGGCCGTCCTCCGTCCGGACGGTTGGACGGATCCTGCTGCGCCCCGCTCGCGGGGCGATCTCGACGCGAGGTATCGGCGTGATCGCACGAGGCTCGATGAATCGCCCGCTCCTGGTCATCCTGATCACGGCCACGCTCGACGCGATCGGGATCGGCCTGGTCATGCCCGTCATGCCCAGCCTCCTGCGCGAGGTCTCGCAGCGCGAGGACGTCGCGGGGCACTTCGGCTACTTCCTATCGCTCTACGCGCTGATGCAATTCATCTTCTCGCCGATCCTGGGCGCGCTCAGCGACCGCTTCGGCCGCCGGCCGGTGCTGCTGCTCTCGCTCGCCGGGGCGGCGGTCGACTACACCCTGATGGCGTTCGCCCCGTCGCTCGCGCTCCTGTACGCCGGCCGGGTGATCGCCGGGATCACCGGCGCGAACATGGCCGTCGCCACGGCCTACCTCGCCGACATCTCGACCGAGGAGGAGCGCGCCAAACGCTATGGTTTCCTCAACGCGGCCTTCGGCGTGGGATTCGTCGTCGGGCCGATCCTGGGGGGGCTGGTCGGCTCGTATTCGCCCCGCTACCCGTTCCTGGCGGCGGCCCTCTTCAACGGGCTGAACTTCCTGCTCGGCCTCTTCGTGCTGTCGGAATCGCACCACCCGGAGAAACAGGCGTTCGCCCTGCCCCACCTGAATCCCTTCCGCTCGCTGCGGTGGGTGTTCGGGCTCCGCGGCGTGCTGCCGTTCGTGCTCGTCTACGTGATCATCTGCTGCGTGGGTCAGGTCCCGCAGTCGCTCTGGATCCTCTACGGCGAGGACCGCTTCCGCTGGGACGCTCGCATGGTCGGGCTGAGCTTCGCCTTCTTCGGCATCCTGTACGCGGGCTCCCAGGGGTTCCTGACCGGCAGGCTCACCGCCCGATGGGGCGAGCGCGGGGCCTTGCTGCTGGCCCTGATCGCCGACAACGCGGGATTCCTGCTGATGGCCTTCGCGACTCAGGGCTGGATGGCGTTCGCGATCTGCATCCTCCTCGCGGTCGGCGGCATCGCGATGCCCGCGCTCCAGGCCTTGCTCTCCCAGCAGGTCGACGAGGACAAGCAGGGCGAGTTGCAGGGCACCCTCGTCAGCCTCATGAGCCTGGCGACGATCGCCGGCCCCATCCTGGTCACGACCCTGTACGAGCGGACCAAGACGACCTACCCGAGCGTCGTCTGGATCTGCGGATCGGCCGTCTACCTGCTCTGCTTCCCGATCTTCTGGTACGGCCGGCGGAAGCCCGAAGGCCGTGTCTCGGACACGCCGTCGAATGGGCATGAGAATTCCCGGGAAGTCGCGATCGAAGATTCGCCCGCGGCGTCCGAATACCCAACAGTCCTCGCACCGAACGAGGGATCGTCGACATTCCGGGGAATCGGCTCATGAGCACGACTTCGACGCGATCGGCCGCCTTCGCCACCAGGGTCTCCTCGACGTGCGCCGTCGCGGCCGGGGCGCTCGGCATGTACGGGCTGACCGGCCTGTTCTTCCATTCGCCGGCCTCTCCCGCCCTGCTCCTCGGCTCGGTGGGCTGCGCGGCGGCCTCGTGGGTCCTGGCCTCGGCGGCCGTCCGGCCGGAACAGGTGGCCGACCTGCAGGAGCGCGTCACCCGCGCCTCGGAAACCGCCGTCGAGGAGATCCGCTACCTGCCCGACCGCGTGGCCCGGGCCTCCGTCGCCGCCGTCGAGGCCTTCCGCACGCCCCCGGGCCTGGCTCCGGGCGCCGCGAGGGACTGGCGAGGCCCGGCCGCCTCGAAGCCCGTCCCGCCCGCGGCCGAGCCGTACGCCGCGCAGCAAGCCCGTCGCTGGTTCCCCCGCCTGGTCAACCGCCGCAGCCCGGTCGCCGCCCGACGCGGCCTCACCGGTCGCATCCGGATGGTGAGCCACGCCGGCCGGTCGCGCCTGGCTCGCGTCCTCCACAAGGCGGCTTCGTTCGTCGCACCGACGAACGTCTGACCGGACGCTCCGACCTACCCTTTGACGTCGCGCCGGCCGCCGGGGCCGCCATCAGGCCCCGGGCGGGCTCGCCGACGCGCTCCGCGTCGGCGGCGACGCACCTCCTCGGGACCCACGAAGGTCAGTCCGGTTGATCCCTCGCGGAACGGCGTGCATGGGGACCGGCCCGCCGATTCACGAGCGCGAACCGGGCGGCCGTCTCTATTCGAGCTTCCGCTCGCATAATAACTTCAGGGCCCCGCGGGATGCCGCCGATCCGGCTGGGGAAGAAGGGCCTGAAAAAAAACACACGCAAAACGACGACCGAAGCCGATTCCTATCCGCCGTAATTGGATTTAAAATCCCGAATGGATTGGACTTAGAACGAGACCACAATTCTTGCGACCGGCGAACGGAGCCGATGCGAAGCCATAACGAAGCCGGATCGAAGCCGAACCTGAGGTCGCTCAGAGCTGGGTCTCGGCGATCTCGATGGCCTTGAGGAGCCCGCTGGCCTTGTTGACGGTCTCGTCGTACTCGTCGGCGGGGACGCTGTCGTAGACGACGCCGCCGCCGGCCTGGATGTAGGCGGTGTCGCCCCGGAGGACCAGGGTCCTCAGGGCGATGCAGGTGTCCATGTTGCCGGTGAAGTCGATGTAGCCGACGGCCCCGGCGTACGGGCCGCGTTTGGTCGGCTCCATCTCGTCGATGATCTCCATCGCCCGGACCTTGGGGGCCCCCGAGACGGTCCCCGCCGGCAGGCCCGCGCGGAGGGCGTCGAACGCGGACTTGCCCGCCTTGAGCCTCCCCGTCACGTTCGACGTGATGTGCATGACGTGGGAGTAGCGCTCGACCTTCATGACGTCGGAGAGCGTCACCGAGTCGTACTCGGCCACCCGGCCGACGTCGTTCCGGCCCAGGTCGACGAGCATGATGTGCTCGGCCCGCTCCTTGGGGTCGGCCAGCAGCTCTTCGGCGAGGGCCCGGTCCTCGGCCTCGTCCTTGCCGCGGCGGCGGGTGCCGGCGAGGGGGCGGATCGTCACCAGCCCTTCCTCGACGCGGACCAGGATCTCGGGCGAGCTGCCGATGAGCTGGAAGTCGTCGAAGGTCAGGTAGAAGAGGAAGGGGCTGGGGTTCACGACCCGCAGCACGCGGTAGATGTTGAAGGCCTTGGCCGTCGTCTTCAGCTCGAACCGCTGGCTGGGGACGACCTGAAAGACGTCGCCGGCCTTGATATACTCCTGGCAGCGGCGGACGACGTCCTCGTAGCCCTCGCGGGTGAAGTTGGAGCGGGGGGCGAGGCGGACCGGGCCGGCGGTGTCGATGTCGCGGAGCGGCAGGACGGCGGCCGGCGTCCCCAGGCGGTCGACCAGCTCGTCGACGCGGGCGCAGGCGCGACGGTAGACTTCCTCCAGGTCGCAGCCGGGATCCAGCTGGGCCTGGGCGACCACGAGCACCGTCTTGCGGATGTGGTCGAAGAGGACCATGCGGTCGAAGAAGGCGAACGAGAGGTCGGGCAGGTTGCGGTCGTCGGCGGGGGCGTTCGGCAGGTTCTCGGTGTAGCGGACGGCGTCGTAGGCGGCGTAGCCGACCGCCCCGCCGGTGAACCGCGGCAGCCCCGGGACGTGCGCGGCCCTGTGGCACTCGACCAGGTGCTGCAGCTCGCCGAAGGGGTCGTCGGAATGGTAGCGGCACTCGACGTCGGGATGGGCCGCGTCGGTGACGACGATCTCGCGGCCCCGGGCCTCGAACCGCAGGAAGGGCTCGGTCCCCAGGAAGCTGTAGCGGCCGACCTTCTCGCCGCCCACGACGCTCTCGAACAGGAAGGACGGCGCCGACCGCTCGATCCGGCTGAAGGCCGAGACGGGCGTGAGGTCGTCGCCGACGAGCTGACGGTAGACCGGGACGCAGGCCGCGGTGCCGGCGAGGGCGGCGAAGTCCTCGAACGAAGGGCGATGGATGCTCATGTCGGGTGGCGGAGTCCAGGGTCCCGGGGCCGTAAGGCGTGTTGGTGAATACGTTAGCAGCCCGGACCAAACCCGGCAAGCCGGGCGGCCCGGGAACCGAGGACGCCGCGCCGGCCGCCGACTCGGACGGTCGCGACGGCGGGAGGTTCGCGAGGCCCCGAGGGCGCTTCGGCCCGCATTCCGGTTTCTTGACAGCCCACCGGGGTCAACTAGAATGAAAAATACGGCAAGATGCAGATGAGATCGCGAGGGCGCCGCACGCTCGAATCGGGAGTCCCGCCCGTCGGGAGTCCCCCGGACCACGGTCCGTCGCCGGCCTTGCGGGAGCTGGCGGAGAAACCACCCATGAAATGCCAGAAGTGTGCGAAGCCGGCGACCTTCCACATCACCGACGTGGTCGAGAAGGGGAAGCATCAGGAGTTCCACTTCTGCGACGAGCACGCGCGCCAGCACCTCGCCCCGCCCGAGGAGGCCGCCGAGACCCAGACGATGGGCGAGCTGGCCTCGAAGCTCGCCGCCGCGCCCGGGACGTCCGGGGCCCCGGGCTCGATGCGCGAGGCGTCGGCGGCCGACAAGCAGGTCTGCCCGGTCTGCCAGATCACCTTCCTGGAGTTCCGCAACTCGGGCCGGCTGGGCTGCCCTTACGACTACGAGGTCTTCCGCGACGAGCTGATGCCGCTTCTGGAGAGCATCCACGGCGACACCCGGCACTCCGGCAAGGTCCCCAAGCGGGCCCCCCGCAACACCCAGCAGCAGACCACCCTGATCCAGCTCCGCAACGAGCTCAAGCGGGCCGTCGCCGCCGAGGACTACGAGGCCGCCGCGCGGCTCCGCGACAAGATCCAGGGGATCGAGCAGGACCCCGCTTGATCGGGCCGCGGCGGGGCCCCGGCGATCGGGCCGGAGCCGGATCGATGGCGACTTGCAGGGGGCGGACCCGGCCATGACGTGTCAACGATGCCAGGACGAGGCCGTCGTCCACCTCACCGAGCTGGTCGACGGCCGGCGCAAGGAGACCCACCTGTGCGTCGCCTGCGCCCGGGCCTCGGGCCTGAGCCTGCCCGACGCCCCGCCCGACTTCGGCCTCGACGCGGTGCTCCAGGACCTCATCAAGAAGCACGTCGGCGAGCTGGTGGGCGAGCTGGCCGAGTCGACCTGCCCCGACTGCCGGCTCCGCTACATGGACTTCCGGACCGGCGGCCGGCTGGGCTGCCCGCACGACTACCAGGTCTTCCGCAAGGGCCTGCTCCCCATGCTCCAGCGTTTCCACGGCGCCACCCGCCACGTCGGCAAGCGGGCCCGGGCCCGCCCCGGGGCGTCGCTCCGCCTCCGCCTCCGCTCCCAGCTCCGCCAGGCCGTCGCCCGCGAGGACTACGAGGAAGCCGCGAGGCTGCGCGACCAGATTCGCCTCAAGGATCAACACGCATGACACTGGACGACCTGACGAGAACCTCCGGCGAATGGCTCCGCGGCGCGGGCCCCGAGAGCGACATCGTGATGTGCTCGCGCATCCGCCTGGCCCGCAACCTGGCCGACTTCCCGTTCACCAACCGCGCCAGCCGCAACGAGAAGGCCGGGATCGAGTCGCAGGTCAAGTCGGCCGTCGACGCCGCCGGGCTCGACGTGGCCTACTTCGACGTCAACGGCATGAACAACCTCGACCGCCAGTTCCTGGTCGAGCGCCAGATCATCTCCCGCGAGCTCGCCGGCGGCGAGGGCCCGCGGGGCGTGGCCGTCACGCCCAAGGAGAACATCTCGATCATGGTGAACGAGGAGGACCACCTCCGCATCCAGTACATGCTCTCGGGCTTCCGCCTGAACGAGGTCTGGGACGAGATCACCGCGCTCGACGACCAGCTCGAGGACGACATCGCCTACGCCTACAGCTCGTCGCTGGGCTACCTCACCGCCTGCCCCACCAACGTCGGCACCGGCATCCGCGTCGGCGTCATGCTGCACCTGCCGGGCATCGTCGCCAACAAGCAGATCGACAAGGTCTTCCGCGCCCTCCAGAAGATCAACCTCGCCGTCCGCGGCCTCTACGGCGAGGGCTCCCAGGCGTTCGGCGACTTCTACCAGATCTCCAACCAGCAGACCCTGGGCAAGAGCGAGGAGGAGATCATCAAGATCCTCACCGACGTCGTACCCCAGGTCCTCCAGTTCGAGCGGTCGGCGCGGCAGGACCTCGTCACCGGCCGCCGCCAGCACCTCCACGACCAGGTCAGCCGGGCCTACGGCGTGCTCAAGACCGCCCAGACGATCTCCAGCGAGGAGACGATGCTGCTCCTTTCCAGCGTCCGCATGGGAATCAACCTAGGCTTGATCGACGACCTGTCCATTTCGACGGTCAACGAGCTGTTCATCCAGACCCAGCCGGCGTTCCTCCAGAAGCTCCGCGGCAGCGAGCTGGGCGTCGAGGAGCGGAACGTCGCCCGGGCCTCCTACCTGCGCAGCCGGCTGGCGAACGGCCGGGCCGTCGAGGACGAATAGAGGCCCCGCCCCCTCGCCCGAATCCGGCCCGGGCCGGGTCGAGGTCGAACCGCCCCTCCCCCCAACCGGACAGGATCGACGCGTTGCCATCCTTCAGCTTCGACATCGACCCCTACAAGGTCCTCGGCGTCACCAGCGAGGCCTCGCTCCAGGAGATCCGCGAGGCCTATCGGGCGAAGACCAAGAAATACCACCCCGACGTCGGCGGCGAGGACTGGACCTTCCGCATCCTCTCGCAGGCGTACGAGCTGCTGAGCACCAACCGCGTCATGCGGGCGACCCACGCCGAGGCCCCGCGGCCCCGGCCGGCCGCGCCCGTCGGCGGCCACCACGACCGCCACGCCCACGACCGCCACGGGCCGCATCGGCCCGAGCCCAAGTCCGAGTCGGTCTACGCCGGCATCATCGACAAGCAGACCCCCGCGCACCGGCGGGCGGCCGTCGAGGTGCTCAGCGTGCGCTACCTCTGGGACCAGGCCTCGTACCTCTGGCTCAACCAGAAGTCGTCCGAGGACGACCGCTTCCTGAGCTGCAGCGTCAACGTCTCGTGGCCCGACCGGGGCCAGGGGGACGGGCAGGGCCCGGGGCAGACCGCCGCGGCAGAGGAGTCCGAGATCCTGGCCTCGCTGAGCGAGGTCTTCGATCACCTCGTGCTGGAGACCCGCGCCGTCAGCTCGCGGTGCCACGCCGGCGAGGACGGGTTCAGCGGCTGGCTGACCTACACCAACTTCGACCGCACCTGGAAGGCGGTCCGCATGCTCCAGGAGCGGCTCCACGCCCGCAACCTGGGCATGCGGCAGTGGTCGCGCGACCTGTTCATCCCCAAGAACTGGAGCTGAGCGGGGCCCGGGCCCGCGACCCGGCCCCGACGCTTCGGACGAGGGTCCGTGGGATCGACCGGCCCTCAGGCGTGCGGGCCGGCGGCCGAGGCATCGGCGGTGCGGACGTCTCGTCCGAAGCCCGAAGCCTCGAGCGCTTCCCCGACCGTGAACAGGGCCGCCCCCAGCAGCACGACGTCCTTGAGCAGGAATTGCCCCGGCATGGCCGACAAGGCCGGGAAGCCGCCCAGGCTCGGCTCCCAACCGGGGGTCGAGATCAGGAAGCTCAGGGTGGTCAGGAACATCCCCACCGCGAGCCCACTCCCCGCGGCCGAGCCGAGGGGCCAGATCGGACGCACAGCGATCAGCAGCCCGACGGCGATCTCCACGACGCCCAGGAAGGCGGCGAAGCCGCCGACGCTCACGACGTCGTAGACCCAGCGCATCGGCGGGCTGTTCGCCACCAAAGGCCTGATCCCCTCGGCTTCGTAGGCGGTGAATTTCATCCCGCCGATCCAGAGCAGGACGAGGACCAGCCCATAGCGGGTGACGTGCAAACCGATCGACTTCAGACGGTCGCCCATGGGGGACGGCTCCTCGAGCATCGGGGTGGATGGAGCTTCTCGCAGCGGGATCTTACTTCGAAGGGTCGGCCTTCGTCAGCGAAGGGTAGCCGCGGACGTAGATCCAGTCGTCTTTCCTGGCCGGGACGTGGCACGACTTGCAGTCGATCTCGTGGTCGGTCGCCACGTTGCGATCCGGTGCGTCGGCCTTGAACAGGGCCCATCCCCAGCCGTCGCCCCACAGGGCGTTGTCCGGGAACCGGCCCCTGGCGTCCTTGACCATGACGAACCAGAGCTTGACGCCGTCCTCCCAGTGGGCCTGCCCCGTCGTCATGCGATCCGACTTGATCCCGTCGACCTCCTTCACCAGGACCGCGCCGTCGGGGAACTTGCCGTCTCGCCGGTAGGCTTTCACGTCCTCCGGCCGGGAATAGACCACGTGCATCTCGTCGACCGGCTGGCCGGGCTTCGTGGCCACCGCGTAGGCGCCGAGGTACTGGAAGGTGTCGCGATAGTCGGTCGGCCGCGTGATCGCGCCGTCTTTCGCGACGTACGGCGAAAATTCGCCGGCGCGGGCGGGCGGGTCGTCGGGCCCTGGAGCTCCGGACGCGATCGTCGCCGCGACGATCGCCGTCGCGGTCAGGCAGCCGGCGACGAGCCGGCGGGGGGCCTTGATACTCATGGGATGTACCGCCTGGGGTTGGAGGCCACGATCCGGACGAGACGAGCCGCGCCGCATGTCACTTCGTCTTCGGCGACGCCGCGCGAAGGACGGGGTAGAACTGGGTGAAGACGTAGTCCTTGGCTGCGCTGGACTGGTGGCACGAGTTGCACGCCGCGGCGTCCTGCTTCGCGGCCTCGGCCTTGAGCGGGTACTTGTGGCCGAAGCTGAAGTAGCCCCAGTGGCCCGGCTCGTCCTGGAATCGTTTCGAGTCCTTGATCGAGGCTTCCAGGCCGATGAAGTCGCCCATGAAGTAGCCGCTTCCGCTGGTCGCCTCCTTGGCCCCGACGGCGACGAGTTCCTTGATCATCACGGCGCCGTCGCGGAACTCGCCGGTCTTCTCGAAGTGGGCGAAGCTCTCCGGGTCGATGTAGACGGCGTGGAAGTCCGGGAACGGGGCCTCCCCGCCGTTGAGCTCGTTGGGAGTCAGGGGCGTGCCGACGTACACCCACCTGCGATAGCCCTCGGGCTTCCTGAGCTTCCCGTCCTGGGCGAACTCGACGAGGGACGCCGGCCCGTCGGGCGGCGCGGCCCCGGCCAGCACGTAAGTCATCGCGGCGATCCCGGCCAGGACCGCGGTCCCCAGGGCGATGCGCAAACGATTCGTTCCGACCATAAGGCGGCCTCGTCCTTTCGGTGTCAGGAGATTTGCGAGACCTCGCGCAGGGCGACGGCGGCTCCGCGCCTGCGGCGACTCAGGATGAGATGCTAAC
This sequence comes from Paludisphaera mucosa, assembly GCF_029589435.1. Taxonomy (NCBI): domain Bacteria; kingdom Pseudomonadati; phylum Planctomycetota; class Planctomycetia; order Isosphaerales; family Isosphaeraceae; genus Paludisphaera; species Paludisphaera mucosa. The sequence continues at coordinate 3,241,796 of NZ_JARRAG010000002.1, forward strand.
CCGGCCGCGGAGTTCAAGATGTCATCGAGATGACAATCCGGAGGATTCGCGGAGATCAACCGCCGGCGACGCGGTCCAGGCCGGCGAGGTCGTCCACGCAGAAATGGCAGCGCGTGTACTCGATGAGTCCTTCGCGCCGCATCTTGACCAGCTCGGCGCTGACGACGGGGCGCGCCGCGCCGAGGATCTCGGACAGATCCTGATGGCTGAGTCGCACGTCGATCGTGTGGCCGTGCTTGCAGCGTTGTCCCTCGAAGCAGATGAGATCCCGCAGCGCGGCGGCCATTCGGGCCCGGAGCGGCGTGATGATCTGCCAGAGCAGACGACGTTCGAGAAGCTGGGACCGGGCCGTCGTCGATTCGAGCAGCATGGACGCGAGCCCGGCGTCGGCGCGGGCGGCGGCTTCCAGCTCCGCCCGTCCCACCTCCACGACCTCGGCGGGGCCGTGGGCGACGGACAGCTCGGGCTGCGGCGAGAGGAACCCCCGAAACGCACGCCCGCCGAACGGCCGATCGCCGAAGAGGCCGCCCCGGCCGAGGACCAGCCTCGTGAAGTGATCGCCGTCGGGCCGCGGGTCGACGACCTTGACGTATCCGGCCGCCACAACCCAGCAGCGCCCCGCCGTCGGGTCCGTGCAGACCGTCTCCGCAGACTTCAACGACCGGCGACGAGCCGTCCGAACCTGGGCGGCGGCCTTGACGAAGTCCTCGGCCCAGCTTTTCTCAAGGATCATCTCGACTCTCGCGACTCGGCCCTCGAGAACCTGACACGCCCGAGGCGGTGCGGACGAGCAGGATGGATCTCGCCGTGCGGACGTCTCCTGGAGATCGATCGGCCCCGGCTTCCCGCGCGAGTCCTCAGGGGGGCGTCGTCGGCGGGCTGGCGTCGCGCTTGTCGTAGTCGACGTACGGGTCGACGGCCGGGTGGCGGCGGTTCTTGGCCAGGATCGGCTCGATCAGGATCTCGGGGACGAACAGCTTCAGGGCGTCGACCCCGCCGAACTTGGCGACCTGCCGCACCAGCGAGCTGGAGACGTGCGAGTACTGGCCGTCGGCCATCAGGAAGACGGTCTCGATCTCGGGGTCGAGCCGCTGGTTGGTCAGGGTCATCCCGAACTCGTATTCCATGTCGGTCAGCGTGCGGAGGCCGCGGAGGATCACCCGGGCCCCGATCCGCCGGACGTACTGGACGGTCAGCTCCTCGAACGACTCGACCGAGACGTTGTCGAACGGGGCGACCACGCGCTCGGCCAGCTCGATGCGCTCCTCGACGGTGAACAGCGAGGTCTTGCTGGGATGGACGCCGATCCCCACCACGAGGTGGTCGAAGAGCAGCCGGCCGCGGCGGATGACGTCGAGGTGGCCCAGCGAGATCGGGTCGAACGTGCCGGTGAACACCGCCGTCCGGAAGGGGTCGCGCGGGTGTTCGCTGGGACGCATCAAGAACCTCTTCCGGATGGGGGGGCGACGCCCCTCGCCGCGGCGAGGCCGTCGCGCAGCCGCCGCAGGTCGTCGTCGTCGGTGTAGACGTGGGGGCTGATCCGGAGCCGGCCCCGGCGGCACGAGGCGATCACGCGGTGCGACCGCAGCAGGGTCGCCGCGGCCTCGGGGTCGACGCCGTCGGCCGCCGCGACCACGATCGCCGAGCGGTCCTCGGGCCGGGTCGAGCCCAGCACCCGCCAGCCCGCCTCGGCGACGGCCTCGCGCACGGCCTCGGCCCGGTCGAGGAGCCGCAGCGAGAGGTCGCGCGGGCCGATCTCGCGGAGCAGGGTCAGGCTCGCGGCGAAGCCCTGGAGGCCCGGCATGTTGCACGAGCCCCCCTCCCAGCGCTGGGCGTTGGGCTTGAGGGTGAAGTCGAGGCCGGGGGCGCTGAACGCCCCCGTCACGCTGTGCCAGCCGACGCCCAGCGGCCGGAGGCGGTCGATCCACTCGCGACGGACGTAGAGGAAGCCGGCCCCCTCGGGGCCCAGCAGCCACTTGTGGCCGTCGGCCGCGGCGAAGTCGACGGGGGTCCGACGGACGTCCAGCTCCAGCGGGCCGAGCCCCTGGATGGCGTCGACGAAGAACGCGACGCCCCGCGAACGGCAAAGTTCGCCGATCGCGTCCAGGTCGTTGCGGAAGCCCGAGGCGAACTCGACGTGGCTCACGGCGAGCACCCGCGTGCGGTCGTCCATCGCGTCCCGCAGGTCCTCGATCCGGATGCGGTCGTCGCGCGAGGGGACGAGGCGGGTCTCGACGCCCCGGTCGGCCAGGTTCATCCACGGGTAGACGTTCGAGGGGTATTCCTCCGCCGGGACGACCACGTTGTCGCCGGCCTTCCAGGGGAACCCCTCGGCGACCAGGCCGATGCCGTGCGTCGTGTTGGCGACGAAGGCGATCTCGTCGGGGTGGGCGGCGATCCAGTCGGCGAGGTCGGTGCGGAGGGCCTCGATCCGGGCCCCCCACTCGCCCCAGCGGGTCGCGCCGTGGGCGGCCTGGCCTTCGGCCCAGAGGCGGAGGGCCTCGGCGGAGCGGCGGGGGATCGGGGCGACCGCCGCGTGGTCGAAGTAGGCCCATTCCCGGGCCACCGGGAATTCGGCCTCGCGGATCGCCGCCCAGTTCATCCCCATCCCGTCCCGTCCCCCTCGCCTGACGACGCGCCCGGCCTCAGCGGCGGGCGCTCTTGCCGATGATGAAGACGGCCGCGGCGGCCAGGATGGCGGTGCCGAAGTAGCCGTCGAGCGAGCGGCCCTCGGCCTTCTCCTCGCCGCCGGCCTCTTCCTGGGCGCGAGCGACCGGGCCCGCCGCCAGGGTCAGCCCCAGGGCGACCAGGCTTGCGGCGATCAGGCGGGTCCACCGACGTCTCGTGGGGTTCATCGTTCGCGTTCCTTGACGGGTTTGGGGCGTCGGGGCGATTCGGCGAGCATGGGGAGCCATTCGGAGAGCGGGCGGACGCGGCGGCGGAAGGCCTTGCGGGCCATCGCCACGGCCTTCCAGGCCGGGCCTCGCGATCGCAGGTGGGCCAGGTAGTCGTCGAGGCCGACCGCCCAGAAACGGTACTCCAGCCCCCGGAACGAATAGGCCCCGGCGTCGGGCAGGCCGAACTCCTGGGGGGCCTCGGCGTAGACGAAGCTCAGGATCGGCCGGAAGCCGGGGCCGAACAGCTCACCCCAGCGGACCAGGCCGTCGAGGTCGTCGGTCGTCACCCAGTTCTCCCAGTCGCGGCGGCCCAGGCGATTCTTGGCCCGCTTCCCCTTCACTTCGACGACCAGGTTGTCCGCGAATCGAGGATACAGCAGGAAGTCGGGGTTTTTCACCCCCCCGTCGCCGAATATCGCCCGCTTGGCCTCGTCGACCGCCACGCATGGCACCCGCAGCGAGCGGACGTAACCCTCGAAGGCGGCCTCGTAGTGGTTGGAGCGGATGGCCATGGGCGGAAGCTTTCGTCGCCGGGACGGCGGGGTCCCGGCATCCCGTCAGGGCAGGGTCACGATCGGCAGCAGGTCGGGCGCGGGGGCCGGCTTCGCCGCGGGCTTCTTCCGGGGGGGGAGCAGGGCCTCGGCATACTCCCAGATCTGCTCGGGGGTTTCGAAGAGCTTCTCGAACGACCAGTCGTCGTCGTACTCGCAGGCTTCCGTCGTGTAGTCGCGGCAGATCTTGGGGCGGTCGTGGTAGATGCCGCAGCGATGGTCGTCGAGCAGGTACTGGCACTTCGACGAGACCAGGAGATACCAGGTCTCCTCGTGAGTGTAGATCATCGTCTGGCCGTGCGCGAGGTACCAGCGGATCGCGTCGTAGTCGTCCCAGGTCGTCGGGCCGTCGATGGGGGCGGAGAAGTACCGGCAGCATTTGCCGGTGCAGTGGTCGCACAGCGACTCGCCGGGCTTCAGTTCGTCGCGACGGGGCTTGCGGGGGAGCGGCGGGAGGGCGGGCGGCTTCAACGAAAGGTCCCCCGGTTCAATCCTGGGTGTTCTGGCGATTGCGGAAACGGGCGCTCACGCGGACCAGGAAGCGGTGCTCCTCGTCGGTCAGGGCCGACCGGCCCTCGCGATGGAGCTTGTCGAGGATCTCGTCCATCCGACGCTCCTCGGCGACCTCCTGCATGATCCGGCGCTGGCGGCGCTGATCCGACCGCCGCCGCCGCCAGCGCTTGATCGCGCTCTCGCGGTAGGGGCGGACCTTGGCCGCGCTGCTCTCCAGGCTCGTGTAGCCCTCCGAGAAATCGTACCCGAAGACGCCGTCGTCGAAGTATCCCCCGTCCTCCAGCACCCGGGCTTCCGAGCGGACCATCATCTCGATCAGGACCGCCAGGAAGATGATCGTCAGGCCGTCCCAGCGCTGGCCGATCAAAAGCCGGACCATGCCGACGAGGAAGAGGATGGCGGCGGTCGTGCGGGCCGTCCAGGGGGCGACCATGCTGTCGCGGGCCGAGCCGATCGCGGTGTTGGCCAGGAACCACCGGAAGAGCCGGCCGCCGTCGAACGGCAGGGCGGGCAGGAGGTTCGCGAGGAAGATCAGGTAGTTGATGTACCCGAACCAGCCGACCAGCCAGGGGGCGGTCATCGGCGCGGCCTTGACGGTGCCGTTGATCCAGGGCGCGCCGGCGTCGAGATCCTTGCCGAGCGGGTGCCAGGCGAACTGGGCGTCCCAGGCGAAGCCGAGGATCGCCGCGACCAGCAGCGCGAGCGTGCCGCTGACGAACGGGCCGGCGACCACGACCAGCATGTAGTTGGTGTTCCGGGACTGGGTCGTGGGGCCGACCAGGTTCCCGAGCGGCCAGAGGTGGACGTCCTCCTGCTCGCAATCGACGAGGCGCGCGACCAGGGCGTGGGCCGCCTCGTGGAGCGCCAGGGCGAGCAGGAACAGGGCGGACCAGGCGAAGGCCTGGCCCACGTGGAAGGCCATCGAGCCCCGCGAGGCCTCCAGCGGGGCGGTGACGAGCAGCGATGCGACGAAGACGATCAGCGAGATGTGGACCCTGACCGTCGTCCCGAACCACCGCCCCAGATGAATCGGCGACCACGTCAGCAGATCGCTCATGTGCGGGGTGCTCGAAAGGGAGTGCCGTCTTGCGGTTTGCGGGCCGTCGAGCCAATCCAACTTTAGCAACCGGGTCAAGCAGCGTCGAGGCCGCCGACCGGCTCGTCCTGAACGCAAACTTCGATCGCCGGGCTCTTTAGTCCGCCGTGCATCGTCCATGCCGAGGCCGGCGAAACCGGAGGACGTCCGGGACACGGCGAAATCCCGGCATCGGCCCCGTCGCCCGGCGATGCGACGCCGAGCTATGGTACACTGGACGAGGCCGGGATCGCCGGCCGAAATTCCAGTCTGAAGGACCGGGCCGACGCCATGCCACGCTCTCTCGAGGACGCCCCCACGACCGTTCCGGTTCGGCTGGGCGAGCGTTCCTACGACATCGCGGTCGCCGATGGCGGCTGGGACGCCCTCCCCGCCTTCCTCAAGCCCGCGCTCGAACGCTCCTGGGCCGGCCGCGGCTGCCTCAAGGCGCTGATCCTGACCGACGACCACGTCGCGAAGCTCCCCTACCCCGGATTGGTTGCTCGCGCCCTGGGATCGCTCGGGATCGAGGCGACGACCTCGGTCGTGCCGCACGGCGAGGCGAGCAAGGGGCTGGCGACGGCCGCCGGCCTCTACGAGGAGCTGGTCGCGACGGCCGCCGACCGTCACACGCTGGTGGTCGCGGTGGGCGGCGGGGTGATCGGCGACCTCGGCGGGTTCGTGGCGGCGACCTTCGCGCGCGGGCTGCCGCTGCTGATGGTGCCGACGACGCTGCTCGCCCAGGTCGACAGCTCGGTCGGCGGCAAGGTCGGGGTCAACCTGCCGAAGGTCAAGAACATCGTCGGCTCGTTCCACCAGCCGATCGCCGTCTGGATCGACGTCGCCTCGCTGAACGACCTCCCCGACCGCGAGCTGCGCTGCGGGCTGGCCGAAGTGGTCAAGTACGGGGTCATCCTCGACGCCGCGTTCTTCGACTCGCTGGAAGCCGACGCCGAGGCGATCCTGGGCCGCCGGCCCGAGAGCCTGCGGCGGATCGTCGCCCGGAGCTGCGAGCTGAAGGCCGACGTGGTCTCGAAGGACGAGCGCGAGGAGACCGGCCTGCGGGCCGTGCTCAACTTCGGCCACACGATCGGCCACGCCGTCGAGGCGACGGCCGGCTACGGCGGCGCGTTCCAGCACGGGGAGGCCGTGGCCGTGGGCATGGTCGCCGAGAGCCGCCTGGCCGAGCGTCTGGGTTGGGTCGGCCGCGACTTCACGACCCGGCTGACCCGCCTTCTCGACCGCTTCGGCCTGCCGACCTCGATCGCCGGCCTGGACCCCGGCCCGCTGCTCGAGTCCATGGCCCGCGACAAGAAGAACCAGGGGGGACGGATCCGCCTGGTCCTCCCCCGGCGGATGGGCCACGTCGAGCTGACCGACGCGGCCGAGACGGCCGACCTGAAGAACCTGCTCGACGACCTCTGTGGACCGGCCCCCCTGTGAACGGCCCCGAGGACGATCCCGTGGAACCGACCCCGGGCGACGCGGCCCTCCGCGACATGCTCGCCCTGATGCTGACGTCCGGCATCGGCCCACTCACCAGCCGGGCGCTGCTGGACCACTTCGGGACGCCCGCCAAGGTCCTCGACGCGCCGGCGTCGCAGCTTCGCGACGTCCCCGGGATCGGCCCCAAGCTGGCCGACCGGATCAAGCACGCGCGGATCGACAACGACCCCGACCGCGAGCTGGACGAGTGCCGCCGCCACGGCGTATCGCTCATCGCCCGCGGCGACGACCGCTACCCGCCGCCGCTCGACGAGATCCCCGACCCCCCCGCTCTGCTCTATGTGAAGGGGACGATGGAGGCCCGCGACCAGCTCGCCATCGCGGTCGTCGGCTCCCGGCGCTGCACCCCCTACGGGATGCGTACGGCCGAGCGGCTGGCGACCTCGCTGGCCCGCACCGGCTTCACGATCGTCTCGGGCCTGGCCCGTGGCATCGACGCCGCCGCGCACCGAGGGGCGCTCAAGGCCGGCGGCCGGACGATCGCCGTGCTCGGCAACGGCCTCTCGGCCATCTACCCCCCCGAGCACGAGGAGCTGGCCGCCGAGATCGTCGCCGGCCACGGCGTTTTGATGAGCGAGCTGCCGATGACCCAGGGGCCGCTCGCCGGCCTCTTCCCGCAACGCAACCGCGTCATCTCGGGCCTCTGCCTGGGCGTCATCGTGGTCGAGGCCGCGCCCCGGAGCGGGTCGCTGTCGACGGCCCATCACGCGATGGAGCAGAACCGCGAAGTCTTCGCAGTCCCCGGCCCGGTCGACAGCCTGGCCAGCCGGGGCTGCCACCGCCTGATCCGCGACGGCGCCCGCCTCGTCGAGACGGTCGACGACGTGATGGAGGAACTCGGCCCGCTCGTCCGCGAGATCCGCCGCGCCCCCGACGAGCCGGCCGTCCGCCACCCCGCCGAACTCGTCCTGACCGACCAGGAGCGCTCGCTCCTCGGCCACCTCGACGACTCCCCCAATGGCGTCGACGTCCTCATCGGCCTCACCGGCCTGACCGCGTCGCAGGTCATGGCCACGCTGAGCGTCCTGGAGCTGAAGCGGATGGTCCGCCGGCTGCCCGGGCACCAGTTCGTCCGAGCGTGAGCCCTCCCGAATGCCACCATAACGGCCTTCCCCCCTCGCGGGGGAAGGTGGCCCGAAGGGCCGGATGAGGGGGAGACGAGCACGAGGACCGTCGCTTCAACATCCGACCTGCCGGCGGATTCCGAAGGGGCCTCGCGCGTCTTCCCCCTCATCCGACCCCTGCGGGGTCTGCCTTCCCCCGCGAGGGGGGAAGGCCGTGGATCGCCCCGATTTCGAGCGCCGTTCAGCCGTAGTGCGAACCGCCCAGCCGCGGGGCCAGCCAGCGGACGACGTCGTCGAGGACGCGCTCGCGGCCCAGCTCGTTGAAGGGCTCGTGGGTCATGCTCGGGTAGAGCATGAGGGTCTTGTCTTCGATCGGGACGTCGTCGAAGAAGGCTCGCACCGACGCGGGGTCGACGATCGAATCGTCGCCGCCGACGATCGTCAGCAGCGGCGTCCGGAATTCGCCGGCCCGTCGCAGGAGCAGCTCGCCGCCGTCGATCATGCCGAAGTAGAAGGGCGGGTTGATGCGGTTGTGCCGCAGGACGTCCCGCCGGTACGCCTCCTGGACGGTCGGATGGCGGTTCTTGCCGTGCGAGTCGCTCATCGCGGGGAGGGTGGCCCACGGCGCCAGCCGCAGCAGCAGGCGGCCGAACGCGACCTTCAGCCGCGACACCCGGAGGGTCAGGCGGATCGAAGGGTTGGAGACGACCACGCCCGCGAGCCCGTCGCCGTGGTCGAGCGCGTACCGCAGCGCCACCTGGCCGCCGTTGGAGTGGCCGAGCAGGAACAGGGGGACGTGCGCGAAGTGCAGGCGGGCCCAGGAGGCCACCGCGTCCAGGTCGTCGATCAGGTCCTCGTAGCGGCGGACCACGCCGCGACGTCCCGGGCTGCGGCCGTGGCCGTGGAAGTCGTGGGCGACGACGTCGAGGTTCAGCTCGGAGCCCAGGTGCTCGGCGAGGTGCGTGTAGAGGCCGCCGTGCTCGCCGAAGCCGTGGGAGACGACCACCACGCCTTCGGGCCGGCGGCGCCGCCACCATCGCCCCCTGAGCCGTCGGCCCCCGGGTGCGGTCACGGTCAATTCGGAGAGTCGCTGGCCGACGGCGGTCATCCTTGGCCTGGGCTCCTTGGGGGCGGGGGTCGACGCGGGGAAGGCCCCGGGCCGTGAAGTTTAATGAGGGCCGCGAATCCGATCGAGGTCAATTCGGACGCCGACCGGTCAGGCGTCGTCGCGGTCGAGGGTCAGCACGGTGACGTCGTCGTCGAACGCCGAGCCCCCGGCGAACGTCCGCACGGCGTCGAGCAGGGCGTCGAGCCGGGCCGCGCCGCGAAGCTCGGGCCGGCGGAAGACCTGCAGCATCCGTTCGAACCCGAACATCCCCCGCGGCGACCGCGCCTCGGTCACGCCGTCGGTGTAGAGCAGCAGGGAGCCGCCGGCCGCGAACGGGGCCGCGAGCTGCTCGCAGGGGAAGTCGCAGAGGGCCGACGAGAGGATCGGGCCGGTCGAGTGCAGCGAGCGCAGGCCGCCGGACGGGTCGCGGATGAACGCCTCGGGATGCCCCGCGTTGACGTAGATCAGCTCGTCGCGGTCGGGGTGGATGCGCACGCAGCAGAGGGTGACGAAGCGGCCGGGGTCGAAGTCGCGGATCCCCTCGCGGATCCGCTCGACGACCTTGCAGGGCTCGAAGTCGTCGACGTGCGAGGCGCGGAAGCCCGCCTTGACGACGCCCGTGACCATCGCCGCCGAGGTGCCGTGGCCGGCGACGTCGGCGATCAACAACGAGACGCCGCCGCCCCGGGTCTCGGCGTAGTCGTAGATGTCGCCGGCCAGCTCGTTCGACGCCTGGCATCGGGCCGCGATGGCGAGCCCCCGGGCGGAGTACGCCGGCGGCGGCAGCAGGCTGAGCTGGAACTGCCGGGCCTCCTCCAGCTCGCGGCCCACGCGGTCGAGGAACCGCTCGCGCTCCTCGCGGAGCCGGCGGAGTTCGAGGCAGCGGTTGACCAGGGCGAGCATCACCCGGCGGTCGAAGGGCTTCTGGATGAAGTAGTACGCCCCCTCGTCGATCGCCCGCAGCAGGTTCTCGTCGGGCTCCTCGACGTTGCCGGTCATGAGGATGACGTCGAGGTCGGGCTGGTCGCGCTTGAGCGCGCGCATCAGGTCGAAGCCGTTCATCTCGGGCATCCGGACGTCGACGATGGCCAGGTCGAACGACTCCTCGCGGGCCGTCGCGATCGCCGTCGGGCCGCTCGTGGCGGCGACGACGCGGTTCTGGCGGCGGGCGAGGATCCGCGACACCGCGCGGAGGACCCCTTCGTCGTCGTCGACCACCAGGATCGAGGCGTCTCGCGTCTCCATCAGAAATCCTCCCGGCCGCCGTCGATGGGGAAACTGACCTTCACCCGCGTCCCCTGCCCCAGGGTGCTGCGGATGTCGAAAAGGCCTCGGAGCTGCGCCGCGATCGAGCGGCAGATGGCGATGCCCAGGCCGTGGCCGTTCCGCTTGGTCGTGAAGAACGGCTCCTGGAGCTTGGCGAGGTCCTCGGGCGCTATGCCGGAGCCGGTGTCCTCGACCTCCAGCACCAGCCAGCCGCCGTCCTCGCGGGCCCGGATCGTCAGCCCGTCGCCCGGTCCGGTCGCGTCGCGGGCGTTGCTGATCAGGTTCAGCAGGAGCTGTTCGACGTCGGCCTGGACGGCGAACAGCCGCGGCAGGTCGGGCGAGACGTCGACCGCCAGGATCACGCCCCGCCGCTCCAGGCCCTCGCGGAAGATCACCAGCGCCGAGTCCACCGCCTGCCGGATCGACACGTCGCTGGGGTTCCGGACGGAGCCCCGCGCGAAGTTGAGCATGCCGCCGAAGATCCGCCGGCAGACCCGGATCGAACGCTCGACCTGCAGCAGGTCGCCCGCGGCCAGCTCGGGGTCGAAGGCGTCGGTCTCCAGGTCGTCGAGGAGCTGCTGCACCAGCGGCAGGACCGCGCCCAGGGCGTTGTTGACGTCGTGCGCCACGCCCCGCGCCAGGTCGGCCATGGCGTGCTTGCGCTCGGCGTCGATCATCCGCCTTTCCAGCGACTCGGTCCGTCGCGCGTTCTGCAGCGAGACGGCCGCCTGGGGGAGGAACTGCGAGATCAGGTCGACCTCGTACTGGCAGAACGAGCCGGGGTGGATCGAGGCCACCTTGAGCACCCCGAGCAGGCCCGTCCGGGTGATCAGCGAGGCGCAGAGGATGGCCCCCTCGGGCGGGGCGAAGGCGCCGCGGCGGGGGAGGCGGTCGTAGTCGAGCAGCTCGGCGAGCGTCGACGAGCCGCCGCCGGTCCAGTCGGCCCAGCCGGTGCCGTCGCGGTCGAAGCCCAGGACGACCGGCTGCGCCAGCACCTCCTGGAGCGACGACTTGAGCGGGAACTTGCGGCCGACGTTCTCGCCCTTGGCCTTGCGCCAGGCGATCTGCTCGGCGACGACTTCCAGCACGCCGAGCTCGGCGTCGTGGATCAGGAGGGCCGCCGAGTGGTCGTACGAGATCAGCGAGCGGATGCCGTGCAGGACCTCGTACGACAGGTGCTTGGGGTGGCTCTGTTCGAGCACCTTGCGGTCGACCCGGGCCCGGACCTCGCGGATCCGCTGCAGGTCGGCCTGGTCGATCAGCTCGTTGGCCAGGCCGCCGATCGTCGAGAAGGCCTGGCGGGCGTCCCAGAAGTAGTCCGCATCGGGGGACCGGAGGGCGAGCGCGCCCCACATCCGGCCGTGGCGGCGGATCCGGGCGAGCATCACGTCGTGCGGGACGGCGACCTTCTCGCCCCGGAGGAACCCCGCCAGCAGCCGGCGGTCCCACGGGACGTCCTCGGGCGTCCGCTGGACGATCCGCGCCTCCGCCGCCCCGGTGTGGAGCGCGGCGACGCAGCCCTCGCTCGCGGCGAAGAGGTCCATGCCGAGCCGCAGGGCCCCCCGCAGGATCTTCTCCGGGTCGCGGCCGTCGCGATACTGGATGCGGAACCGCCAGAGATGATCGGTCAGGTCGGCCCACCCGCCGCCGGCGGCGGAATCGGGGTCGGGCGACCCGTCGCCTTCTGGTTTCAAGAGCCCTCCCGTCCCCAGGAGCTTCCCCGACGCGAACCCTCCCGGAAGTGAAGACGTCGGAAGAGATTCGGACCCGCGCCCCCTGAATCATGGCTCGCGGAACGCGCATTGTCCACGCCTTCGCGATTCTCCACGCACGCCGCGGGCAGAGGCCGGGACCCGCGCGAGGCGGCTGCACCTGAGGTTGCTCGAGCCGTCTGGGAGACGCCGCGAGGGCTGGAAGCGACTCGTCCACCCCTTCCAAGCCCCGTTCGCGCTCTCCGGGCAATATCGGCCGGCGACGTCCGAAATGTAATCGGACGGTCGGTATTTCCTTGAAGGGTGCGAGCATGCCTCGCACAATCGTACGGTCTCCGACGAACGTCGATCCGGCGAGGATGAAGGATGCTCTCGATACGCGACCTGCGCGTCGATTACGACGAATTCTGCGCGGTGCACGACCTCTCGCTGGAGGTCGGGCCGGGCGAGGTCTGCGGCCTGATCGGCCCCAACGGGGCGGGCAAGACGACGACGATGCGGACCATCCTGGGGCTGATCGAGCCGACCTACGGCGAGGTCAAGATCCTGGGCACGAGCATCCACGAGGACCACGAGCTGGTCGGCCGCGCCGTGGGCTTCATGCCCGACTTCCCGCCCGTGTACGACGACCTGAAGGTCTGGGAGTTCCTCGACCTGTTCGCGGCCAGCTACCGCATCCCGCGATCGCGGCGGGCGGCGATCGTCGACCGTCACCTGGAGATGGTCGGCCTCACCGAGAAGCGGGACGCGGGCGTCACCGGGCTGTCGCGGGGGATGCGGCAGCGGATGATGCTCGCCAAGACGCTGATCCCCGACCCGGCCGTCCTGCTGCTCGACGAGCCGGCCAGCGGCGTCGACCCCCAGGGGCGGATCGACCTCAAGAACATCCTCAAGCAGGTGTCGGCCGAGGGCAAGGCGGTCCTGATCTCGTCGCACATCCTGGCCGAGATGAACGAGTTCTGCACGTCGGTCGCGATCATGGAGCGGGGCCGCCTGGTCGTGGCCGGCCGGCTCGACGAGGTCAACCGGCGGATCATGGGCGACACGTCGCTCTCGGTCGAGGTCCTCGCGGGCGTCAACGACTTCCTGCGGATCGTCGCCGAGGACGAGCACGCCAGCCCGGTCGAGCCCCGGGCCGGGAACGTCTACGAATTCCGCTTCCGCGGGGGCGCCGAGGAGGCCGGCGACCTGCTGGCGAAGCTCGTCGGCGGGGGCGTCCGGGTGGCCTCGTTCTCGCGGCGGAAGGACAACCTGGAAGAGCTGTTCCTGAAGGTCGGCGCGAAGGAGCTGTCGTGATGTTCCGCGAGTGGCTGGACAACCCGATCTTCGTCAAGCACGTCCGCTCGCGTCTGCGATCGCAGGCGCTGGCGTCCTCGATCGCCGTCACGGTGCTGATCTGCCTTTGCATCATGTACGGGACGTATCTCTCGGGCGTGTTCGGCTCGGGCGACGGCTTCACGGCCCTGCTGGTGCTGCAGTTCATCCTGCTGGGGGTCATGGGTTCGACGCAGGTGGGGGCCTCGGTGGGGAACGCCCGGGCCTCGGGGATCCTCGACTTCCATCGCGTCTCGCCCCAGAGCCCGCTGGAGCTGGCGTGCGGCTTCCTGTTCGGCGCCCCGGTGCGGGAATACCTGCTGGCGGCCCTGACCATCCCGTTCATGATCTTCTGCATCTGGATGGGCACGCTCGATTTCCGGGCCCTGCTCCAGGCCGAGATCCTCATGCTGTTCACGGCCTGGACGCTGCACGCGATCTCACTGCTGGGCGGGCTGGCGATGAAGGGTGCGGTGACGGGGCAGAATGCGCTGGGCTTCACCGTCGTCATCGGCGTCTTCGTGGTCGGGCCGCTGTTCGGGTCGTTCCGCTACCTGAACGGCCTGCTCAACGGCGAGGTGCACATGGATTTCTTCCGGCTGTCGCTGCCGTGGCTGGCGTTCGTGCTGCTGCACCTGATCGCCGTGCTCTTCTTCTTCATGCTCGCGGCGACGCGGAAGATGGGCTCGGAGCGCCTCCACGGGCTCACCAAGCCCCAGGCCATGGCGGCGATGGCGACGATCGGCCTGCTCGCGGTCGGCGGCATGACCAACTGGTCGGGCGACGGCACGATCCACCTGATCGGCCTGTACATCCTGACGGTCGCGGGCCTGCTCCTGGTCGGGCTGACGACGCCGACGCTGGCGGAGTACGACAAGGGCCTGCGGCGGACGCGGAAGCTGGGGATCCCCCGCCTGTCGGCCTGGAGCGACGCCGCGCCCAATCGGCCGACGGTGGCGGCGATCTGCGGCATACTCCTGGTCGCGGGCACTCTCTTGGGCTTCGGGGTCGTCGACGGCTCGATGCGGTCCGGAGTCCCCACCGCCGCCGGGTTCCCGATGGCCGTCGCCGACGGCGTGCTGATCGTGGCCTATTTCGGCCTGTCGTACCAGTATTTCCTGCTCCGGTTCGGCCGCCGGTCTTCGAACTTCTTCGGCCTCTTCCTGTTCGTGGCCTGGGCGCTCCCGCTGGTGCTGGGCGTCATCACGATCGTCTCGATCGGCCCGAGGATGGGCGACTCGCGACCGGCCATGATCTTCTCGGCGACGCCCATCGTCGGCATCGCGGCGGCGACGGGCGTCTTCCAGAACGAGGCCGGATCGGGGCCGGTCATGGTGACGATCACGCTCGCGCTGCTCTTCACCTTCGTCTTCGCCCGGCTCTACGGCACGGCCGTGCGCCGGGCCCGGCTGGCCGTCGAGCACTCCGACGTCGCTCCGACCAAGCTCGAGCCCGAGGCGATCGACGTCGAGGTCGAGCCGGCCGCCTCGCCCGGCTGAGCGTGCGTCGTCAGCCCTTGGCCTTGATCAGCTTCGAGAGGACCTCTTCGAGCGCCCCGCCGCGCAGGTCCAGGCGGATGATCGTCCCCTGGGGGTCGATGAGGTAGGTGGCGGGGATCGAACTGACGCCGAAGGCCTCGACGCAGTCGACGCCGGCGGTGGTGTTGTGGAGCTGGACCCAGGGGATCTTCCGGGCCTTGACGAAGTCGACGACGGCCGTGCGGGTGTCGTCCAGGCTGACGCTGACGATCTCCAGGCCCGCGCCGTGGTATTTCTTGTAGGCGTCCTGGAGTCGCGGCAGCTCGACGATGTTGGGCGTGCACCAGGTCGCCCAGAAGTCGACCAGCACGAACTTGCCGCGGAGGTCGCCCAGCCGGACGGTCTTGCCTTCGAGGTCCTGCGCCTCGAGCGCCGGCGCCGGCTTGCCCACGCGGGCGAAGCGGCCCAGTTCGGTCTCGGCCTTCTGCTTGAGCGCCGCGCTGTCGGGGAACTTCGCGGCGAGCGACTGGTAGACCTGGGCGGCGACGTCGATCTCGCCGGCGGCGACGGCGGCGGTGGCGAAGGTCTCGGAGAAGCTGGCGGCGAACTCCTCCTGGTCGGCCATGGTCAGGCCCTGCAACAGCTCCTTGTAGCGGGCCAGGGCGTCCGGGAACCGCTTCGCCTTGGCCCGCGCCATGACGGTGATCACCTGCGCGAGCGAGCGGACGGGCCCCTCGGGCTCGTCCTTGAGGTACCGCTCGGCGGCCTCCTGGTTCTCGGCGAACCAGTCGTGCTCGATCGCCTTGTTGAAGAGCGCCGCGTAGGCCTGGTCGCGGTCCTCGGCCTTGGGGTTGCGGATCAGGTACTCGCCCAGCTCGCGGACGAGCGAGCGGTCGTGGCGGTTCTGGATCTCGGCGACGCTCTCGGGCGCGGCCGCCGGCTGCGCCGGCAGGTCGGCGGCCACCGCGACGAACAGGGTCAGGGCGAGCAGGCTTCGAGATTCCACGACTCGTTCCTCCCGGAAAGATTTCGGCTGGTTTCCAACGTCTGGCCACTACGTCCAGGAGGCTGTCCCCCCCCCTTCTCCCGCCGGGAGAAGGTGGCCGGTACGGCCGGATGAGGGTCGCGGCGTTTCGCGGATTCCTTCGCAAGCCGCACTCCCTCCGAACTCCGACGACCCTCATCCGCCGCTGCGCGGCACCTTCTCCCGGCGGGAGAAGGGGGAGATGAGGCGGGCTCGTGTTCAGGCGATGTCCATGGCGCCGACCCTGGTCGCGACGGGGATCCGGCGCGGGGCGGGGGCGACGAGGCCGCGGGCGAGTTCGAACCACTGGAAGCAGCAGGGCCCCATCTCGTGCGAGGCGAGGAACGCCTGCCGGCCCTTCTCGCCCATCTGCCGGGCCAGGTTGCGGTCGGCTCGGAGGCGTTGCAGGGCCGCGACGACGCCGTCGGCGTCGCCGAACGGGACCGCGAAGCCGCCTCCCGAACGGCGGATCAGGTCGGCCGACTCGCAATGGGCCGGGCCGACGAAGAGCGCGGGGCGGGCCGCCGCCATGATCCCGTAGAGCTTGCCGGGCACGACGATCCCCGTCATCTCGGGCCGCATCGAGATCAGGTGGACGTCGGCCGTCGAGAGCGACAGGTGCAGGTCTTCGCGAGGGACGTAGTCGAGGATCCGGACGTTGTCCAGGCCGTCGCGCTCCTTGGCCGCCTTCACCTCGGCGAGCCTCGGGCCGCCGCCCACGAACAGGAAGACGACGTCGGCCTGCTCGCGAAGCGCCTTCGCCGCGGCGAGGAACTCGTCGAACGTGTGGGCCAGGCCCAGGTTGCCCGAGTACATGCAGACCAGCTCGTCGCCGAACCCCAGCTTCTTCCGCAGGCCGTTGGTCGCCTGCGGGACGGGGTAGACCTCGTCCTTGCGGCTCCAGACGGGGATCGTGACGATGCGGTCGGGCCGGACCTTCTTCATCAGGATCCGGTCGGCCATGTACGGCCCCAGCACCACCACGCGGTCGGCCTGACGCAGCACGGCGTCGCTCAGCCAGGCCAGCGAGCGGACGATCGGGTTCTTCGGCGACATCCGTTTCAGCGCCAGGCTGGCGTCGGGATGCAGGTCCATGCTCCAGCAGACGTGCGTCGAGCCCTTCAACCGCCGCAGGATCGCGCCGACCAGGCCGATGATCGGCGGAGTGGTCAGGGTCACGACGACGTCGGGACGGGGCAGGCGGAGGGCCTTGACGAACGCGCGGGCGTAGAAGCTCAGGTAGTCGGTCATCCGGCTGAGCGTGCTCTTGCGGCCCAGCGAGGTCGCCTTCACGCGATGGATGTGGACGCCCTTGCGGACCTCCTCGGCGGGGGGCGTGGGCTCGCCGGGCTGGTAGCGGCCCTGGGCGCAGAGCACGTGGCATTCGAAGCCGCGTGCGGCCAGCGACTCGGCCAGGTCGGTCAGGTGCTGGGCCGTGGAGGCGTGGTCGGGCCAGTAGTACTGGTTGATGAAGAGGAGCCGCTTGCCGGGCTCGACCCGGGCCGCAGCGGGCTCGGCGCCGTACGAGGGCCGATCGTCGGCGAAGAGGTGCGGGGCAGGCAGGGCCGCCGCCGGCCGCGCCGGCTCGGGGCCCCCGCGAAACCAGAGCTTCCGGTTCACCATGAGGTCGTCCACCCTGGACCGTCGCGGCCCGCCAAGAAGTTGAAATTCGGGGGTGTGAGGCGAATGGAGACCCGCCGCGCCGGGGGGAGGGAGGGATCCCGGCCCGGGCGGCGAAGGGCTCGGGGGGCGCTGATGCGGCGGCCCCCCGTCGGACCGAGGATCAGACGTTCGCGAACGGGTTCTGGAACGAGATCAGCTGGGCCGCGCGGACCAGCTCGGCGATGCCGCGGTCCAGGTCGGTCGTGGTTTCGAAGCCCTTGGCCCGGATCTTCTCGTAAGAGACCTCGTAGTTGCGCTGGTCGGCGTCGCTGCCGACCTCGGCGAAGTGGAGGTAGAAGTCGGTGTGCTCGAGGATCTTGCGGGCCACGTCTTCCTTGGTGAAGTTCATGCTCTCGTGGCCGACGTTGTAGACGTCGTCCTTGACCTCGTTCCAGCGCTCCAGGGCGAAGATGAACGAGCGGGCCATGTCGCGGACGTGGACGAAGGTCCGCTTGAAGCCGCCCTCGTACACGATGAGGTTGCGGTTCTTGACGGCCTGGTAGGTGAAGTCGTTGGGCATCAGGTCGAGCCGCATGCGGTTGCTGACGCCGAAGGCGGTCGCGAACCGGTAGGCGATCCCGTTGCCGGCGTTGAGGACCATCTCCTCGGCCGCGCCCTTGGTCTCGCCGTAGAGCGTGATCGGGGCCCGGGGGGTGTCCTCGTTGCAGACGTAGTCGGGGATCGAGCCGTAGATGGAGCCGGTGGAGGCGAACAGGAACCGGGTGTCCTTGCTGCGGGCGGCCAGCAGGTTGCGGGTGCCCTCGACGTTGATCGCCTGGGCGAGCTGGGGCTCCTTCTTGCAGGCGGGATAGCCGACGATGGCCGCCAGGTGGATGATCGCGTCGACGCCGTCGACGGCCTTCTTGACCGCGGCGGGGTCGCAGACGTCGCCCTGGTGCAGCTCGAAGAAGCGGTTCTGGCAGCAGGGGAGCAGGCCCTGGCCGCTGAAGCGGAGGTTGTCGAAGACCCGGACCCGGTGGCCCTGTTCGAGGAGCATCGGGACCAACGTGGAGCCGACGTAGCCGGCTCCGCCGGTGACGAGGATTCGCATGGCAGGTTCCATCCTTGGTGAAGTCGTGACGCGTCTGGGACGTCGTCGATCGAGCGTGCGTCAGTTGACGGGTAGCACGGCCGACAAGGTGAGACGGGCTCTCAACGTCGCGATGCGTTGCGATGCGCGCCAGGCCCCCGTCCTTGTGGGCTCGTCCATGGGTTGCGAAACAGCGTCCTACTGCGGAACGGGCGGCGAGCTTCGAGACGGCCCCCGACCACCCTGCGGGCCTCCGTGAGAGGGCCGCTCGGGAGAGGGAGCCGGTCGCCCCGGTCCGTCGGCGAGAGTATCGGCCGGGCCGCCTTCGATGTCAACCGCACTTTCGACGGCCGACTTGAGGAATTTCCGAGAAAACCGGCCGCGAATTCGATCGCGTTGACGGATCGGGCGCGGGCCGGGTAGGTATGGTTCGAGCGGACGGCGTCCGGGCCGGGGCCGTCGAGGACCGTCGCAACGCAACGGGGAGGCGTCGCCTATGTGCGGGATCGTCGGCTACACGGGTTCCAAGGAGGCCGGCCCGATCCTCGTCGCGGGGCTGCGGCGGCTCGAATACCGCGGATACGACAGCGCGGGCGTCGCGGCCGTCGAGGACGGCTCGATCGAGGTCCGCAAGCAGGCCGGGCGGGTGCAGATTTTGGAGGAGCTGCTCCGCCAGCAGCCGGTCCGGGCCTCGAACGGGATCAGCCACACGCGCTGGGCCACCCACGGCCCGGCCAACGACGTCAACGCCCACCCCCACGTCGGCGGCCGCGGCGGCAAGCGTTCGGTCGCCGTGGTGCACAACGGGGTCGTCGAGAACCACGCGACGCTCCGCCGCGAGCTGGAGGCCGAGGGATTCGTCTTCCGGAGCCAGACCGACACCGAGGTCGTCGCCCATCTGACGGCCCGCGAGCTGGAACGCGGCGACGACCCCCTCGACGCCCTGCTCCGCGTCCTGCCGCGCCTCGAAGGGACCTACGGCCTGGCGATGGTGACGGCCGAACGCCCCGGCGAGCTGCTGGGGGCGCGGTTGGGGAGCCCGCTGGTCGTCGGCGTGGGCGACGACGAGCACTTCCTGGCCAGCGACCCGGTCGCGATCGCGGCCCACACCGCGAGCGTGGCCTACCTGCAAGACGGCGAGGTCGTCCGCCTGACCCCGAAGGACTTCGAGATCCGCCATCGCGAGCGCGGGCCGATCACGCCCCGGATCGACCGGATCGACTGGAAGCCCGACGCCGTCGAGATGGGGGGCCACGCCCACTACATGCTGAAGGAGATCCGCGAGCAGCCCGACACCGTGCTCAACGCCTGCCGCGGCCGGCTGGTCCGCGAGGAGGGCTCCTCGCGCCTGGGCGGGTTGAACATGACGGCCCGCCAGCTCCGCCGCGTGCGCCGGGTGGTCTTCGCCGCCTGCGGCACGAGCTGGCACGCGGCGCTGGTGGGCGAGTACCTGATCGAGCGGCTGGCCCACCTGCCGGTGGAGGTCGAGTACGCCAGCGAGTTCCGCTACCGCAACGCCCCGCTCGACGACCGCACGCTGGTCTTCGTGCTGAGCCAGTCGGGCGAGACGGCCGACACGCTGGGGGCGCTCCGCGAGGCCAAGCGCCGCGGGCAGCCGACCCTGGCGATCGTCAACACGGTCGGCAGCACCATAGCCCGCGAGGCCGACGGCGGCGTCTACCTGCACGCCGGCCTCGAGGTCGGCGTCGCCAGCACCAAGGCCTTCTCGGCGCAGGTCGCCGTACTGACCCTCCTGGCCCTGCACCTGGGCCGCCTGCGCGGGCTCTCGTTCTCCGAGGGGACGGCGGTCCTGAAGGCGCTCGAGGCCGTCCCCTCGCTGATCGGCGAGGCGCTAAAGGCCGAGCCGGCGATCGAGGCCGCCGCCGAGCGCGTCGCCCAGGCGCGGAGCGTCCTGTACCTCGGCCGCGACATCCACTTCCCGGTCGCGCTCGAAGGGGCGCTCAAGCTCAAGGAGATCAGCTATATCCACGCCGAGGGCTATCCCACGGCCGAGATGAAGCACGGCCCGATCGCCCTGATCGACGTCCATACGCCGTCGGTCTTCGTCGCCCCGCGCGGCCCCTTGCACGCCAAGACCCTAAGCAACATCGAGGAGGTCCGCGCCCGCCGGGGCCCGGTCGTGAGTGTGGGCCTCGCCGACGACGACGAGCTGACGCGCCTCTCCGACCACGTCCTCCCCATCCCCGACGCCCCCGACGTCGTCCAGCCCTTGCTCGCCGTCGTCCCCCTCCAGCTCCTCGCCTACCACGTCGCCCGCATCAAGGGTTGCGACATCGACAAGCCGAGGAACCTCGCCAAGAGCGTGACCGTCGAATAACGCGCGGGGCGTCGACGAGCGTCCTTCTCCCCCTCGTGGGAGAAGGTGTCCGGTGGCCGGATGAGGGGCTCATCAGCCGACCCAGGCCTTCCGCATTTCACGACGCTGCGCCGGCCTCGAAGTTCGCCGGCCCAGTGGGCATCCCCTCGTCCGGCTCTTTCGGGCAACCTTCCCCCACGAGGGGGAGAAGGACGATTCGCCTCGCCCCGTCGTCTACGACCGAGGAGTGCGAAGTCCCCCTTCACCCGGGCTCGCCGGTGTGCCGCCGCTGCCTGAAGGAGGCCGTAAGCGCGGCCAGCGTCGCTCCCGAGACGTCGATCGCGACGTCGGTCCACGTCCCGCCGCGACCCGGGACGAACGTTTGATGGTACTCGTCCGAGATCGCGAAAAGGACGCAAAAGGCCAGCGCGATCGGGATGCGGCGTGAGGATCGCTGGCATCGGAGGGCGTCGAGCGTCGCCTTGGCGAGCAGGAACAGGATGGCGAACTCGGCCGCGTGCCAGCCCTTGACGACGGCGAACCAGCCGAGGCCCCAGAACACCCGGAAGCGCCGCATCGATTCGGCGTCGGGTAGGATGTGAGCGGCGATCCACGCGAAGAAATCGTGCGGCATCACGACCGTGCAGGACGTGCCGAAGATGAGGCCGGCCCACGCGGCGGCGGCCAGGATCGGCGGCCATTTCGATCGTGTTCTCACCCGGGCCTCGATCGATGTGGGCGTCCGGCCTGGCCTCTCGCATGCCGGAAAACGACGCGGGCGCCGGCGGCCGAATTCGGCCCGCCGACGCCCGCGATTCGATCAATCAACGGCTCGAACGGCGATCAACGGCCGGGGCCGCGACCTTCCATCTTGATCTCGAAGGGGCTGCCGAGGAGCTTGGCGTACTCGGCCTTCTGGTCGGCGGTGAGCTTGGCTTCGATCTTGGCGACCGTGGCCTTGCGGTGGTCGCGCATCTTGGCCATCATCGCCTCGCGGTCGCCGCCGCCGCCGCCCGCCTGGAACAGCTCTCGCATCTCGGTGTTCGAGGTCGAGACGATGGAGTCGATGGCCGACTTCTGCTCGCTCGTGATGCTGAGCTTCTTCTGGAGGTCTTCGGTCTCGAACGCGGCCGGGCCGGCGACCTGGTAGCGGATCTCGTGGAGCCGCGCGACCTGCTCGGGCTTCAGGACCTCGGCGGCCGCCTTGATGGCGTGGCCGTCGACTTCCTTCGACAGCTCGCGCATCTTGGCCATGCGCTCCTGGCCTTCGAGGCCTTCGGTGCCCGAGCGGTACTTCTCGCGGGCCTTCTCGGCGATGTCGCCGAGCTTGGACTTCTGCGAGTCGTCCAGCTTCAGCTCCTCCTGGACGCTGGCGTTCGAGAGCAGCATGGCCACGCCCATGCCGCGCCCCATGCCGCCTCCGCCGCGCTGCTGGGCCGAGGCCGGGGCCGTCATCAGGGCGGCCAGGCCCAGGGCCATGAGGGACTTGCTCAGAGTCGTCATCGCGTTCGTCTCCCGTACAAGGTGTGGATGCGTCGCCGTACGATCCGGGACCGTCTTGCGCCGACACGGCCGGCGCGGGGGGGAAGCTCAGGAGTCGGGATCGCCGGGGCCGCGCCCTTCTTGATTAAGGCGTCGTCTCCGGCTCGAAGGCCCGACTTTCCCCGCCGTCGGCCCCCGAAAAGCGGATTATTCGGGCTTCTTGACGACCTCGTCCTCGATCAGCTTGAGGAAGTCGTCGTCGTCCTCGGCCTTCTTCGTCGGCCGGGGAGCGGGCTTCGACTTGAAGTGCTTGGGGACGGTGTCGTCGAACTCGCCCTCGTCGACCGAGAGCCGCTCGATCGCCGCGGGGGCCGTCCTGGGGCGGCTGACGCGCACGGCCTTGTCGTCGGTGTCCAGGCCCGCCAATTCCATCAACGAGTGCCGCTTGCGCTCGTCCTGCACGTTCTCGTCGAGCGTCTCGTGGCTGGAGATCAGCGACTCGGGGCCGCTGGGGACGTAGTCGATCGTGAAGAGGTGGCCGGCGAACCCCAGCTCGTCCTCGGGCATGACCGAGTGGGGGCTGCTGAGCCGCGAGCCGTTGACGCTCGTGCCGTTGGTGCTCCCCATGTCGCGGACGTGCCACAGGCCGTTCAACATCGTCAGGACGGCGTGCTTGCCCGACACGTTCTCGAAGTCGAGGCGGATGTCGCAGGCCGGCCGACGACCGACCACGATCTCGGTCTTGACCAGGGGGATCGGGTCGCCGCCCCCGACGGGGAGCAGGGTCCCGTAGGTCTCGCGCGTCGGTCCCATCGTTCCTCCTCGACTTGAAAGCCCTCGCAAGGCGTCCGTCGTCAATTCGGGATCATAACCCAGCCCGGGAGGCGTCACAAGCGGCCCGCGAAATGCCCGCTCCCGCCCCGCCGGAGCGGTTGCGGCCGCCGCGCCCGGGGAAACTCGAACGGCCGAGTAGTCCCTGGCGACGGGTCCGGGGGTGGGTTAGCCTCGCATGGCGGAGGGCGCGTGCGGCGGGGAGTCCCGTCCCGGCCCCCCGGGCGGCGCGACCGCCCGGCGAACTCAAGCCATGGGACCACACGATGACGACGCGACGCGACGCGAATCTCTCCCGACGCGGGCTCCTGGGCGGCGGCCTGGCGGCGCTCGGCGCGCTGGCCGTCGGCCGGCCGCTGCGTGCGGGGGGGATCGGGGCCGCCTTCGCCAAGGCGCCCTTCCGGCTCGGCCTCCAGAGCTACTCGCTGCGGGGCTACAAGGTCGACGGCAAGTCGAGCCTGGAGAAGGCCCTGGCGGTCTCGAACGCCCTGGAGATCCGCAACTGGGAGGTCTACCCCGGCCACATCCCGATCACCGCCGACGCCGACGTCATCCGCAAGACCCAGGACGAGCTGAAGAAGGCCCAGGTCGACGTGGTGGGCTACGGCGTCATCCCCTTCAAGAAGGGCGACCCGAACAACCGCAAGCCGTTCGAATTCGCCAAGGCCATGGGCATCGAATACCTCTCGGCCGACCCCGACCCGGACAGCTTCGACGAGCTGGACAAACTGGTCGAGGAGTTCGGCATCGGCGTGGGCATCCACAACCACGGCCCGGGCCACCGCTACGACCTGATCGACGTCATCGCCAAGGCGATCAAGGACCACAGCCCCAAGATCGGCTGCTGCATCGACGCCGGCCACTTCCTCCGCTCCAAAGAAGACCCCGTCCGCGCCGCCGAGGTCTTCGGCAAGCGCGTGTTCGGCGTCCACCTGAAGGACGTCAAGGACGCCACGACCTTCACCATCCTGGGCAAGGGCGACCTGAACTACCCGGGCCTGTTCAAGGTCCTCGCCGCCAACGACTACACCGGGCTGGTCGCCCTGGAGTACGAGGAGAACGAGGAGAACCCGGCCGACGACATCCGCGTCTGCCTGGAAGAGGCCCTCAAGGCCCTCGAACCCAACTGAGAGGCCGTATTACAAAGTCCTCCGCGCCGCCGAACGACGGCCTTCCCCCCTCGCGGGGGAAGGTGGCCCGAAGGGACGGATGAGGGAGTGACGAGCACGGATGCCGTCACTCCAACATCCGACCTGCCGGTGGATTCCCACGCGGCTTCACGCGGGCTCCCCCTCATCCGACCCCTGCGGGGTCTGCCTTCCCCCGCGAGGGGGGAAGGCGTCGGGAGGCCTGATCTTCGCCGCTGATCGCGGCCCTCGACTGAAGGAATCCGCCGATGATCCCGCGCGTCCTCGAGCCCGAGTCCATGGACGGCCCCGAAGAAGTCGCGCAGTACGACGCGATGGATCATCGGGCGGTCAACGACCGCTTCGTCGCCGACTTCCTCGCCGCCCACGGCCCCTGCCGCGGCGGCGAGGTCCTCGACGTCGGCACCGGCACCGCCCGCATCCCGATCGCCCTGGCCCTCGCCGACCCGGCGGCGCGGGTCGTCGGCTTCGACCTCGCCCCGGCCATGATCGAACGCGCCGAGCGGAACGTCGCCGAGGCCGGCCTGTCCGACCGCATCCGATTCGTCCTCGGCGACGCCAAGGCCCCGACCGCTCTGGGCGAGGCCCGCTACGAGGGCGTCGTCTCGAACACGATCATCCACCACATCCCCGACCCCCTGCCCGCCTTCGCGGCCATGGTCGATCGCCTCGCCCCCGGCGGCACGCTCCTGATCCGCGACCTCGCCCGCCCCGACGACCAGGCGCAGCTCGCCGGCCTCGTCGAACAGTACGCCGGCGATGAGTCCCCTGAGGCCCGCGAACTCTTCCGAGCCTCGCTCCACGCCGCGCTCACCGTCCCGGAGATCGCCCGCCTCGCCGCCCAGGTCGGCCTCCCCGCCGACTGCGTCGCGATGACCTCCGACCGCCACTGGACGCTGGCCTGGCGGCGTCCAGGCTGAACGCAGGGATGGGTATGATCGAGGAATCGCGGAGGCCGCGGCCGGACTCGCCACGATGCTGGGTTTCTTTTCCGACTCTCCGGTCGAGCCCTGATGAGTGCCGCTACCCGCCATCCCAGATGCGGAGGAAAGGGCCCTCGGGGCGTGGCTCGCTCTCGATGACCAGGCGTCGAAATCCCGTCGCGCCGGATCGGCCGAGGAGGAAGAGGTCCCCGTCGTGGAACCCCCAGGCCATGCGGATCTCGGATTCAAGCCCCATCCCCTCGAACGCCTCGGCGAGGACGATGCCGCTATAGCCCAGGAAGAGGCTGTATTCCGCGAATTCCGAGAGCCTCCTCCATATCGGCCGCTCGTAGATCGCCTTCATCTCGTGCAGGCCGCGAATTAGATGCGGCTCGCCGTACCACTCGCACCCCATCGTCCAGTTGAGATCGAAGCCCTCGGCATCGCAATTCGACGTGGCGGCGATCTCGACGTTGCCGCCGCGACCGTCGCTCGTGTCCATGGTGCTCAGTCCCAGGAAAAGGCCGCGGATCGGATCGGGCCCTCCCGAGGCCGTCGACTGGCCTTGAAGCCAGGCGCGGGCCTCCTCGACGTCCCTCGCCGGATCGACCCGGTCGAATTTGTCCCAGAGGCGGCTCGGCCGAGATCGCCGACACAGCCCAAGGAGACGCTTCCACCCCAGGGTCGCGTCAGGGGCGTCGCGGACAAGCTCGAGGATGGAACCGACGGGTGGATCGCTCAAGATTTGGCGCCGTCCAGGCCGATCGCGACTACGGAAGAGGGACCTCGAGCCGGACTGTGACCGAAGTCGTCGTGCGGACGACGATCGTGGGGTCGTTCAGCCTTATTCGCCGGGAGAGGAGTGGAAGATACCCCGTGGCCCGGGGTCCGATCCACATCATTCCGCCGTCAAGTCCCAAGGAAGTTCCACCATTCTGCGAGGCGATGGCGGCCCGATGCGTCCGCGCGTCGACGCCGCGCGGGTCCGCGGTTATCATCGGAGGCTCGAAACGAGCCG
This sequence comes from Paludisphaera mucosa, assembly GCF_029589435.1. Classification (NCBI taxonomy): domain Bacteria; kingdom Pseudomonadati; phylum Planctomycetota; class Planctomycetia; order Isosphaerales; family Isosphaeraceae; genus Paludisphaera; species Paludisphaera mucosa. Next base: position 3,267,715 of record NZ_JARRAG010000002.1, read on the forward strand.
GAGGCCGGGCCGAGGGCATGAGGGGCGTCGGATCGAGATGAGCACGCCGGACGAGATGGAGCCACTCCTCGCGGACTACCGCGTGGTGATCGAGCAGCCCGTGCAGTGGGGCGAGCAGGACCTGTTCGGGCACGTCAACCACGTCCACTACTTCCGCTGGTACGAGTCGTCGCGGATCGCCTACGCGGAGCGAGTCGGCCTGATGCACCTCCACCGGGCCGAGCGGATCGGGCCGATCCTGGCCTCGATCGCGAACGACTACCGCCGGCAGCTGACATTCCCCGACACGGTCCACGTCGGCGTCCGCGTCACGCGGATCGGCGTGGCCAGCATCTCGCTCGAACATAAGATCTTCAGCCGATCCCAGCAGGCCCTCGCCGCCGAGGGGACCTCGACGCTGGTGATCTTCGACTACACCTACCAGCGGCCGACGCGAGTCCCCGAGACGATCCGCAAGGCCATCGAAGAGATGGAAGGCCGGGAGTTCCCCCGATCATGAGCGACACGCCGACCGCCCCCGAGCCGACGCCGACCGAGGCCCCGGCCTCGTCCCGCCTCGTCCGCCACCAGTTCGCGACCGTCGCGCTGCTGGCGGCCGGCTATACCGGCTACTACTTCTGCCGGTCGAACTTCCCGGTGTGCAGCCCGATGATCCAGGAGGAGCTGGCCACGCGGGGGATGACCCTCGACCAGGCGAAGCTGGGGCTGGGCTCGATCATCACGCTGGGCGCGCTGGCGTACTCGGCGGGCAAGTTCCTGGGCGGCGGGATCACCGACCGACTGGGCGGGAGCCGGATCTTCCTGGCGGGGATGCTGGGCTCGATCCTCTGCACGATCGCCTTCACGTTCGGCGGCTCGCTGCCGTTCTTCACGATCGCGGCCGTGGGCAACCGGTTCATGCAGTCGCTGGGCTGGGTGGGGGTGGTGCGGGTCGTCTCGCGATGGTTCCCGCACCGCAAGTTCGGCACCGTGATGGGCTTCGTCAGCCTGAGCTACCTGTTCGGCGACGCGCTCTCGCGCAAGTTCATGAAGATCCTGCTCGACTGGGACTTCTCGTGGCGCGGGGTGTACTTCGCGACGGCCGGCGTGCTGGGCGTGATGTTCGTGGTGAACCTGTTCCTGCTCCGCGAGAGCCCGGCCGACGTCGGCGAGCCCGAGCCCCAGGCCAATCCCGACAACCTCTTCGGCGCGGAGGGTTCGAAGGCCGAGGCGCGGGGGCTCTGGGACGTGGTCGGCCCACTGCTCCGGAGCCGGGTCTTCGTCTACGCCTGCATGCTCTCGATCGGGCTGACTCTGCTCCGCGAGACCTTCCAGAACTGGACGCCGATCTACTTCACCGAGGACCTGCACCTGACCGCCGCGGAGGCCGCCGACAAGAGCGCCTGGTTCCCGTTCTTCGGCGGGATCTCGGTGCTGCTGGTCGGCTTCCTCAGCGACAAGCTGGGCCGGGGCGGGCGGGCGCTCGTGATCGTGGTCGGGCTGCTGGCGGCGGCGGTCGCCCTGATGTTCCTGGCGATGAGGGTCCCTCACGGGACGGCGTTCGGGCCCGAGGCCGTCGTGGCCCTGATCGGCTTCCTGCTCGTCGGGCCCTACTCGTTCCTGGCGGGGGCCGTGGCGCTCGACTTCGGGGGCAAGAAGGGCGCGGCGGCGGCGGCCGGGATCATCGACGGCGTCAGCTACATCGGCGCGATGCTCTCCGGCCTGGTCATGGCCCAGATCTCCGTCAAGTTCGGCTGGTCGGGCGCCTTCGCCGTTCTGGCGTTCGTCGCGCTCGCGACCGGGGGCGTCGCTCTGACGTTCTACCTGGACCAGCGGCGGCGACTCTCGATCTGACTCCGGGGCTCATTCGCCCGCCTCGGGCGTCCGCACCGGATGCTCGCGCGCGCCGGGGGCTTCGACGATCGGCCACGACGCCCGCAGGTCGTCCTTGTACGGCCCGATCTTCTCGACGGGGATCGGCTTGAAGCCGAGCTGGAACGCCGGCGAGCCGGGCTTGAGCCGGTAGTCGTCGTGCGCGGGGTCGACGAACTGGGGGTCGGCGACGACCGAGTGGGCGTCCATCCCCAGCGACCGCCACGAGGCCCATTCGTCGAGCGTCTCGACCTCGTGCAGCGAGACCTTGCGGACCAGCAGCGCCCCCTCGTGGTCGGGGAAGTCGACCCGGACGCGGAAGTCCTTCATCGCCGCGTGATACCCCGACTGGCCGGGGCCGGGGATGGTGAAGACGAACTCGACGTCCTTCCAGTCGGTCCCGACCTTCGTCTCGTTCGGGTAGTTCGCCCAGAAGAAGGCGCCGGCCTCGTAGCCCTGGAGCATCACCTGGGCGCGGGCGTCGGGCCTGGTCGCCTTGAACGAGGCGCGGAGGCGATAGCTGCTCCCCGGCTTGGCCCGGAAGAGACGGCTGGCGACGATCGGATAATTGTCCCGCGGCTTCGATTCGTCGAAGGCCGCCTCGATCCGGATCGCCGGCTCGCCGCCGTCGCGCACGAGGCCCGCGTGCGAGGTCGGCGTGTGGATCTGCCACTCCCACTCGGCGGGGAGCTTGCCCTCCTCGCCGCGCGCGAAATCGGCGTTGGGGACCAGCTCGTCGGAGATCTCGGGGCCCGGCTTGCGCTCGCCCGTCTTGATCGGCAGGCCGTGGTGCCAGACGAGGTTCGAGTCGAAGACGTTGTGGTCGAACGGGACGTCGTTGGTGCGCACGAGCGCGGCGTCGGGGCCGGCGTACGAGATGATGTTGCGCACGAAGACGTCGCCGGTCATGATCTGGCCGTTGGGCAGCGGGGCGTCCTGCGGCCGGGTCGACATCCCCCGCATGTTCTTCCAGGCCGGGTTGCCGATGACCTTCGCATACCCTTCGAGCATCGTCTTGAGGTGGTCCCTCCAGTACGAGTGCTTGACCGTCCAGCCCGAGTACTCGAACTGCTGCTGGCCGTTCTCGGCGAAGACGTTGTTCTCGATCAGGTTGTCGCGACCGTTGTGCAGGTGCAGTCCGGCGCGGGAGCATCGGTAGACGATGTTGCCGATCACGTCGACGCCGCCGGTGTTGTCGTCCAGGTAGACGCCCCAGGCGAAGTGGGGCGATTCCCACCGTCCCTGGGCGTCCTTGCCGAACCCGAGCATGTCGTGCATCAGGTTGTAGCGGATGACCGTCCCGCGGGACGAGATCCAGTCCCGCCCGCCGGTGTAGACCGCGCCGGTGTCCTCGGTCTCCAGGTTCATGTGGCGGATGTGGTTGTATTCGAGGACGAGGTTGTTGCCGCTGAACAGGATGCCCATGCGGGGCCCGTCGTGGATCAGGTTGTGCGAGGCGACGTTGCCCACCCCTTCCATCGAGACGCCGACGCCGTGCTTGTACAAAACGCCGACGTGGTGGAGGTAGTTGTTCTCCGCCCGGTTGTCGGCCGAGGTCAGCGACACCCGGTCGCCGCCGCTCAGGAAGATCCCGTGCGAGCCGACGTCGTACACGTCGTTGCCGACGATCCGGTTGTGCGAGCCTTCGAGCACGCCGATCGCGGCGTGGTTGTAGTCGCCGACGCCCCGCACCGTGCAGGCGGCGACGGTGCAGGATTCGACCTTGTCCAGCAGGATCGCCTCGCCCGTGCAGGCTTCGAGCGTGAGGCCCCGGAACGTCACGTGCGACGCGCCGTCGACGACGTGGATGAGCGTCGAGACCACCGGCGCGGCGACGACGTGAGCCGCATCGATCGGGGCCGGCGGCCAGAGGTAGAGCACGCCGGCCTCGCGGTCGACGTACCACTCGCCGGGCGCGTCGAGGTCCTCGCGGCCGCCGCGGAAGTAATAGCGGTCGCCGGGGCGGATCGGGTACGAGGCGTCGGCCGTGAGCGTGACCAGCCGCTTCTCGCGGTCGACCGAGCGCACCGGGACGATGTTGTTCCACCAGTTGAAGCGGGGGAAGACGAAGACCTCGACCTCCTCGGGCTTCTTCCAGTCGCGGGCGTCCTTCGCCTTGTAGCTCAGCGTGTTGCGGACCTCGCCGGGGACGTCCTCGTACATCGGCAGCGGCTTGCCGTCGGCGAAGGCCCAGCCGCCGCCGTAGGGGTTGTCGGCCACGGCGTTCGGGTAGCGGGCCAGCGGCAGCCGCGCGCCGGCGAAGAACAGCTCGCGGAAGGTGAAGTCCGTGAACCCCTGCTTCTTGAGGTCGGCCTTGAGCACCTCCCCCTCGTGCGGGACGAACCCGCGGATGGACCGCCCGCCCCGGATGACGGCCTTCTCGCCGGGCGCGGCGCGGTAGACGATCGGGGCCCGGGCGGTCCCGCCGTCGTCTTTCGAGAGCTGGAAGGTCCGGCTCAGCGCGTACTCGCCGGCCCGCACGACGATCTCGACGCCGTCGCGGGCCTCGGGGCTGGTCTTGAGCGTGCGGACGACGTCGCGGGCCTTTTCGAGCGTCGCCAGCGGGCCGTCGCCCCCGCCCGACCTGGGCTCGGCCAGCCTCCCCGACCAGGCGTCGTCGCCCCTGTTGGAGACGTAGACTTTCAGCGGCTCGGCCTGCAGCCGCCCCGCGACGAGCCACAGCCCGAGGACCGCCAGCGACCGCACGACCACGCGACGCACCCGATACGCACCGACCATCGCAACACCTCTCGATCCGGGAAGGAGACCCGCCCGGACAGTAACGCGCGCCGGGGCCCCCCGATAGGCGCCCGCGGCCTCGGGGCCCCGCGGGCCGTCGGCCCGAGCCGTCGCGAGGAGGTCTGGAATCGGGCCCGGCCGACGCCTTATCATCGCGTTTCGACGGGGGCCGCCGGCCCGCGCAGGGCGCTCGACGGGGCGGGATCGGTCCGCCCACGGCGGCGGTCCCGTCACCTTCCGGGATGGCCCGAGTCTCATGATCTTGTGCGTAACCCTGAATCCCTGCCTGGACAAGACGCTGTGGGCGCCGGCCTGGCGGCCCGGCGACTCGGTCCGGGGCCGGTCGCTGTGCGAGATCGTCGGCGGCAAGGGGGTCAACGTGGCCCGGGCGCTCGCTCGGCTGGGACGGGCGGCGCGGCCGGCGACCTTCCTCGGCGGGCCCGTGGGCGCGACCTGCCGCAGGCTGCTGACGGCGGACGACGGCCTGGGCCCGATCGTCGTGGAGACCGAGGCGGCGACGCGGGTGATCCTGACGGTCGCCACCGAGGGGACGACCGACCAATCGGCCTTCTTCGACCCCGACCCCGCGATCGCCCCGGCCGAGGCCGACGCGCTGGTCGCCGCGATCGAGAAGGCCCTCGACGAGGCCGGCGTGGAGGCGTTGACGCTCTCCGGGTCGAGCCCGTCGCCCGCGACCCACGCCGTCTACAGCGAGCTGATCGCCCTGGCCCGCGCCCGCCGCATCCCGGTCTTCCTGGACACCTACGGGCCCGCGTTCGAGGCGATCTGGGGATTCTGGCCCACGGCCATCCAGATGAACCGCCGCGAGGCCGCGATGCGGCTGCGCCGGCCGACGGTGGGCGACGACGACGTGGTCGGGCTGCTCCGCGAGTGGCGGCGGCGGGGCGTCGCCTGCGGGATCGTGACCGACGGCCCGGCGGCGGCCCTCGTCCAGTTCGGCGACGTCCTCTTCCGCGCCTTCCCGCCCGAGATCGAGGTCGTCAACCCGATCGGTTCCGGCGACTCGATGCTCGCCGGCCTGGTCGACGCCTGGCTGGGCGGCGGCGGGCCCGAGGCGGTCCTCCGCCGCGCCCTCGCCTGCGGCGCCGCCAACGCCGCGGTCTGGGACGCCGGCTCGATCGAACCGCAAACGGTCGCCCGCCTGGAGCCGAGGGTCCGCCTCGAGCCCGTCCCCTGATCGGCCGGGGTCGAGCCCGGTCGTTCAGCGGGCCCGCGACGCCGACGCCGAGGCGTGCCCCTCCTCGATCTCGCGCAGGAGCCGAAGCTTCTCGGCCAGGGCCTTCATCTCGGAGACGCTCAGCTCGCCGCGGTTCGCCTTGTCCTTCTGCATCTGGAGCGGCGAGGCCTCGACCGGCGTCGCGGGCTCGTCCGGTTCGGCCGTCGAGACGACGAGCAGGCCGTCCTCGACGTAATACCTCAGACCGACCTGCCGCAGGACGAGCTGGAGGGTCTGCCGCAGGGGGACGCCCTCGACGTCGATGGCGACCGGCGAGCTCAGGGTCGCGCCGGCCTTCCGGAGCGCGACCGGGTCGACGTAGACCGGGAGGGCCGTGGCGTCGCCGCCGCTGGTGGACTCGCGGACGTATTTCAGGACCTGTTCGAGGGGCGTCGGCGTGCGGAAGTGCATCGCCGGCGTCATGTCGAGCTTCGCGAAGATCGCGGCCGAGCCGGCCGCGGCGCCGCCCGCGTCGTTCCGCCCGTGGCCCCCGACGGGCGCCGCGGTGCGGGCGGGCTCGCGCCCGCCGCGCGTCAACCAGAGCTCGGCCTCGGCCAGGATCGCGTCGGCCTCGGCGACGATCGGCGCGTCGTCGCCCTTGGCGTGCGAATCGGCGGCGACCCGCCGGGCGACCTCGGCCATGCGGTCGCGGTGCTCCGCCAGCGAGTCCCGGCGCTGGGCGTCGGTCCTGGCGCGATCGAGCTGGGCGTCGAGGAGGAGACGCGACGTGCGATGGACCCGGTCCAGGGAGGCCCGATCCTCGTGGAATTCCTGGGCCGCCGCCAGGTAGGCGCGGCGCGCCGATTCGACGAGGTTGGACTGGAGGCGTTCCGTCCGGGCCAGGACGGACCGGGAGACGACGGGCGACTGCGGCGCGGGGGTCGTCGGGGGCCCGGCCGTCGGATCGGCCTTGGTTCGGCCGGCCTCCTGGAGGGCCGCGAAGCTCACCCCGGCCCCGGTCAGGCCGACGAGCAGGGTCACGGCCGCCACCGCCTTGATCCGCCCCAAGATCATCCCGGCGACCGTCCGCCGGGCCAGCTCCAAGACGTCGGAGGAGACCAGGGCGTCCCAGGCGCGGTCGCCCTCGAGGCGGGCCGCCGCCCGGATCACGGCCTCGCGGGTCGAGGCCGGCACCGAGGCGTCGGCGAGCGAGTCCAGCGACAGGAAGCCGGCGACCGTCCGCCGTCCCGCGGACTTGACGCGGCGTCGTAGGCGGGCGTCGATCGCGCCCCGAGCGGCGGCCAGCCGCTTCTCGACCGTCCGGACCGAGCAGCCCAGCCGGGCGGCGGCCTCCTGCCGCGAGAGCCCCATCAGGTGGCAGAGGATCACGGGCGCCCGACGCCAGAGGCGATCGATCTCGTGGTCGACCCAGGCCCGCAGGTCTAAGCCCCCCTCGGCGGACCTCGGCCCGGGCCGCTCGCCGCCGTTCAGGCGGCGCTTCGCGAGGGCGCGCCAGGCGACCCGACACGCCACGCCGTGCAGCCAGACCGCGACGTCGGTCCGGGGCCGGAGCTTCGGCCCCCGCTTCAGCAGGACCAGGAAGACGGCCTGGAACGCCTCGTGGGCCTCGGCCCCGTCGCCCAGGGTCCGGAGGCAGACCCCCATCACGATCGAGCCGTACCGCGACAGCAGCGCGTCGAGCGCCGCCCGATCCCCGCCCGCCGCGATAGCCACCAGACACCGTCGTTCCTCGGAGCCGTTCATGGTCCCCCTCCCGCGCGACGGCCTCGGCCCGCCCTCTGCCGACGAGGGAGGTTCTGACCGACTTCGATCCCGCTGGCGTCGCGGGCCGTCATCTCAATCCTAGTCCAGGATCGCGCGAGGGGAGGGCGAAACAATGAGGTTTCGGGTCGCCGCCCGGCCGACGGGGCCGGGCCCTTACTGGAAGCCCTTCTCGACGGGCTTGGCGGGCCCCTCCCGGATTTGACGGATCTCCTGGATGAGCTTCAACTTCTCGATCAAATTCTTCATCTCGTCCATCGTCATCTCGCCGCGGTTCGCCTTCTCGACCTCCTCCACCAGGGGGGAGGGGCGGCTCATCTCGGGGCCGAGGCCGCTTTCCGAGGTGGAAGCGGTGATGACGATCATCCCGTCCTCGACGAAGTAGACGAGCCCCAGGGGCCTGAGCAGGAGTTGCAGCGTCCGCTTGAGGGGGACGCCCTCCAGTTCGAGGACGATCGGCGACGTCGAGGACCGGTCGGCCTCCTGGAGTCCGATCGGGTCGACGTACACGGGGATGCCGCCCGGGAAGTCCGGCGTCTCGGTGGCCTGCTTGACATACTTGAGGACGTCTTCCAGGGGCGTCTCGTTGGGGAAGTTCATCGCCAACGGCTCTTCGAGCTTCTTCAGGACGGCGGCCGTTTTGAGATTCTTCCCGCCCGGGTGGTCCGAAGGGGTCGCCCCGCCCTGGGAAAGTTCGTCGGCCATGGGCGGTTCGGCGGCGGTCCGGCCGCGGGCCAGCCAGAGGTCGGCCTCGGCGAGCATGGCGCGGGCCTCGGCGACGGGCGACGACGCGCCCCCGGAGTCGCGGTTCTCGACGAGGTCGGCGCGCGAGACGACGCGGAGGCGGTCGCGGTGCTCGGCGAACGCGGCCTGGCGTTCATCCGGGGTCTTCGCGCGCTCCTTCTGGGCGTCCAGAAGGAGCCGCGAGGCCCGGTAGACGCGTTCGAGCGAGACCCGGTTCTGGGCGTGATCCTCGGACGCGGCCAGGAAGGCGTGCCGTGCGTCGGCGAGGAACCGATCCTCGGGCCTGGCCGCCGCCGTCGGGGCGAGGCCCGGGAGGTCCGGCCGCGCCGGCTCGGGCCTGGCGGCGACCGCGGGGACGGGGGACCTGGGCTCGGGCTGGGGGTCCTCGCCGGGCTGGCGGGCCGCCACCCGCGCGCCGGCGGCCAGCAGGCCGACGATCGCCAACCCGGACGCGGCGGCCTTGATCTTCGTGACGAACATGGAAGCGATCGCTCCTTCCGAGAGGTGGACGACTTGGTGGGAGATGACGGAGCGCCACGCGGCCCCTTCGGCGAATCGGACGGCCGTCCGCAGCACGGAGCCGCGGAGGGCTTCGACGACGGCGGCCCCGGCCAGGCCCTCCAGCGCGACCGCGCCGGCGACGGCCCCCGCGCCCGTGGCGACCCCGCGGCGGCCCAGCCGCGCCCCGAGCAAGGCCCGGGCGCGGGCCAGCCGGCCCTTGACGGTCCCGACCGGCCAGTCGAGCCGACGCGCGGCCTCCTCGTGGGTGAGCCCTTCCAGGTAGCAAAGGGCGACCGGCGCGCGATACTTCCAGGGGAGCCGCTCGACCTCCTCGTCGATCACCGCCTTCAAGGCGAAGTCGGGCGATCGCGACTCGGTCGAAGGAGGTTCGGGAGCCGGGCCGGTCCGCTCGCGGCGCTCGCGGCGCATACGATCGGACCGGGCCCGCCGCGCCACGCGGGTGGCGACGCCGTGCAGCCAGGCGGCGATCACGTCGCCGGGGCCCAGGGTGGTCGCCCGGCGGACGAGGACCAGGATGGTCGCCTGGAACGCGTCGTCGACGTCCGCGGCGTCGCCGAGGATCCGCCGGCAGACGCCCAGCACCATCGGCCCGTGCCGCGCCAGCAGCGCCTCGAACGCGGCCTGGTCGCCGTGGCGAGCGAACCGCTCCAAAAGCTGAAGCTCCGAGAGCCCGTTCAGCGTCCCCGCCTCGAACAGGGTCTGGACCTGCGACGCGACCCATCGATTGCTGCTCATGGCCGGCTCCTCGACATGGCGGACGCTTCATCATGCCTGGACGGGGCCGTCCGGATACGAAAAATGTTCGGATTCGCGTCCCGATCCCGGGGACGCGCTCGCACCCAGCCATGCACATCCGAATCCCGGTTGTCGACGACGGGCGATTCTGGTAGGGATGTTCGCTGCTTGCGCCCTGGTCTCGCACGACGCGGCCGGGCGCGAGCCCCCCAAGGAGGGACTTCCGGAGATGGACACGACCTCCCCGACGATCGGATTCGCGGGCGACCTGAGCGACCCCTGGGTCGCCGACCTCGCCCAGGCGCTCTCCCGCTTCGACGTCGTCGCCTGCGAGCAGCACGGGTCCGAACTCCCGCGACGGGCCTTCGAGGCGGAGGACGGCGGCGGGGGCCGGACGAACATCCTGGTCCTGCACCGCTCGCGGCTCACCGGGGCCGACGTCGCCCGCCTGGAAGACCTCCGGCGCGGCCTGGGGCCGGAGAACTGGCCGCGGATCGTCCTCTGCGTGAGCCCCTACGTCCGCTACGCCGAGATCGAGCGCTGCGCCGGCCTGGTCGAGCTGGTCACGCCCGAGGCCACCGCGGCCGAGACCCTCCCCCGCCAGCTCGATCGCATGCTCGGCCAGATCCCGGGGCGGAATCGCCGCGAGATCGGCGAGGCGATCGGCGTGGACGTCGTCAGCACCGACTACGAGCTGCGGCAGGTCCTCTGCGAGGCCTGCCTGCGCGCCGGCTACCGGGCGGTCGGCGAGGATCACCTGGCCTCGACGCCCGAGCCGACGGCCTGGGACGACGGCCTGCGGCTCACGGTCTGGGACGTGCCGGTGCTGGAGCCGCGGTGGGACGAGCGGCTGGAGCGTCGCAGCCGGCTGGGGCCGGTCGTGGCGCTTTTGGGCTTCGCCGACCGCGCCGCGGTCTCGATGGCGCGCGAGTCGGGGGCCTCGGCCTGCCTGGACCTCCCCTGCGCGATGGACGACCTGATCGTCGCCCTCGACCGCCTGGCGAAGGAGGCGGCCGCCCGCCCCCGCGCCGAGGCCGGCCACCCCACGCCCCCCGCCCCGGCCGCGCGAGCGGCCCGCGGCCGGCTCCGGGTCGCCCGGGGCCCGAGGGCGGCGGCCGAGTAGGCGTCGGCCGCGTTCGCGCCTAGAATGCAGAAGGACGCCTCCCACCGGCCGGATCCGCGGGGATCGGCGGCGACGTGAACCTCGTGAAGAGTCTCCGATGCCCAGGGTTTCGCCGAGTCGACCCGCCGCGGCCCCCCCCGCGGCCGAACAGCTGAAGGATCTGACCCGGCTGATCCAGCAGGCGCAAGGCTTCCCGGAAGTCATCGCCGCCCTGCGCAACGGCCGCGCCGCGACGATCGACGGGGCCTGGGGCTCGGCCGCCGGGCTCGTCGCCGGCGCGCTCGCGCTGCATGCGCCGACGACGCTGGTCGTCGTGATGGCCCACGTCGGCGACGTCGACGACTTCCGCGACGACGTCGCCGTCTTCTCGGGGCTCAAGCCCGAGGTCCTGCCCGCCTGGGACCGGCTGCCGCGCGAGCAGGACGCCCGCGACGAGGTCTTCGGCGCGAGGCTGCGGGCGGTCGGCCGGCTGGCGGGCGGGATGCCGCCCAAGGTCGTGATCGCGTCGATGCAGGCCCTGCTCCAGCCCGTCCCCAAGCCCGACGTCCTCCGCCGCATGTCGCGCCGGCTGGAGGTCGGCGACGTCGCCCCGATCGAGGAGCTGGGCGCCTGGCTGATGGACCGGGGGATGCAGCGGGTGGAGGTCGTCGAGGTCCCCGGCGAGTTCAGCATGCGGGGCGGCATCTTCGACGTCTTCCCGACCGACGCCACCGACCCCGTCCGCATCGAGTTCTTCGGCGACGAGATCGAGTCGATCCGCCCCTTCGACGCCGAGACCCAGCGCTCGCTCGACCGCTGGCGGAACGTGACGATCGCCGTCCCGCCCACGTTCGACGAGGCCCACCTCGACGACTACGGCCCGGCGACCGACGCCTTCCCCGAAGGGACCTGGGTGGTCCTCGTCGAGCAGCCCGACCTCCGCGAGGAGGGGCGGTCGTACCTGAGCCGCGTCGACGACCTCCGCGGGCTGTACTCGGTTGAGGCCACCTTCGAGCGCCTGATCCGGCGGCCGACGATCGCGCTCTCGGCGCTCGCGGCCGACTCGCTGGAGGCGACGTGCCACCTGCGGATCGAGAGCGTCGAGCGGTTCTCCGGCGAGCTGGCGAGGGTGAAGGCCGAGCTGGAGTCGGCGGCCGGCGGCGACCGGGTGCTGATCGCCTGCCACAACGTCGGCGAGGCCGACCGCCTCCGCGAGGTCTTCGCCGACTCCGAGCTGGCCCGCGAGGGCCGGCTGACGACGACGGTGGGCCGGATCCGGGCCGGCTTCCACCTGACGTCCGCCGACTCCCTCGTCATCGCCGACCACGAGCTGTTCGCCCGCGCCGACGTCCGCCGCACGACCTCGCGGCGACGGTACGAGACCCGCGCGATCGACAGCTTCCTCGACCTCAACGAGGGCGACCTGGTCGTCCACGTCAATCACGGGATCGCCCGCTACCTCGGCCTCCAGTTCGTCGTCAAGACGAGCGAGCACGCCGAGGAGACGCTGCTCCTGGAGTTCGCCGAGGGGACGCGGCTGTTCGTCCCGATCGTCAAGATCGACCTCGTCCAGAAGTACGTCGGCGGCGGCAAGGCGACCCCCCCGCTCTCGAAGATCGGCTCGTCGGCCTGGGAGAAGCGGAAGAAGCGGGTGGCCGACGCGGTCGTCGACCTGGCCCAGGAGCTGCTCGACATCCAGGCCGACCGCGCCAGCCAGCCCGGCTTCGCCTACCCGGCCGAGGACAGCCACTGGATGGCCGAGTTCGAGGCCGCCTTCCCGTTCGACGAGACCCCCGACCAGCTCTCGGCGATCGAGGCGCTCAAGGCCGACATGGCCGAGACCAAGCCGATGGACCGCCTGATCTGCGGCGACGTCGGCTACGGCAAGACCGAGGTCGCCATCCGCGCCGCGTTCAAGGCGGTCGACGCCGGCAAGCAGGTCGGCGTGCTCGTGCCGACGACGATCCTGTCGGAGCAGCACCACCGCAGCTTCGCCGCGCGGATGGGCGAGTTCCCGTTCGTCATCGAGTGCGTCAACCGCTTCCGGCCCAAGTCCGAGGTCAAGGAGATCCTCAAGCGGGCCGCCGAGGGGAAGGTCGACATCCTGATCGGCACCCACCGGATCCTGCAGAAGGACGTCGCCTTCAAGGACCTGGGCCTGATCGTCGTCGACGAGGAGCAGCGGTTCGGCGTCGAGGACAAGGAGTGGCTCAAGACCCTGCGGTCGACGGTCGACGTGCTGACCCTCTCGGCCACGCCGATCCCGCGCACCCTGCACATGAGCCTGCTGGGGATCCGCGACATCTCGAACCTGGAGACCCCCCCCTCGGACCGCAAGGCGATCGAGACCCGGATCCTCCGCTACGACCCGGACACGATCAAGCGCGCGATCAACCGCGAGCTGAACCGCAACGGCCAGGTCTACTTCGTCCACAACCGGATCTACGACATCCAGACCGTCGTCGACAAGCTCCGCGCGATCGTCCCCGACGCCAAGATCGAGTTCGCGCACGGCCAGATGACCGGCGAGACCTTGGAGCGGACGATGATGCGGTTCATCCGCCGCGAGTTCGACGTTTTGGTCGCCACCACGATCATCGAGAGCGGCCTGGACATCCCCAACGCCAACACCATCTTCATCAACGAGGCCGACAAGTACGGCCTGGCCGATCTGCACCAACTCCGCGGCCGCGTGGGCCGCTTCAAGCACCGCGCGTACGCCTACCTGCTGCTCGAATCCGACCGCCCGGTGACCCCCAACGCCGTGAAGCGGCTGAAGGCCATCGAGGAGTTCACGTCGCTGGGCGCGGGCTTCAAGATCGCCCTCCGGGACCTGGAGATCCGCGGCGCCGGCAACATCCTGGGGGCCGAGCAGTCCGGCCACATCGAGAGCGTCGGCTACGAGCTGTACTGCTCGCTCCTCGAATCGGCCGTGCGGTCGGCGACGAAGCAGCCGGACAAGCCCCTGTTCGACTGCTCCGTCGAGCTGAAGTGGCGCGCGTACCTGCCACGCGACTACGTCCCGGCCCCCCGGCTCAAGCTGGAGCTGTACCGCCGCCTGGCCCGCCTGCGCAGCCTCGACCATCTGGCCGACTTCCGCAAGGAGCTGGACGACCGCTTCGGCCCGCCCCCGAAGCCGGCCGAGAACCTCCTCGCCGAGGCCGAGATCCGGATCCTCGCCGGCGGCTGGAAGCTCGAACGGATCCACGTCGAGGGCGAATACGTCGTCTTCACCTACCGCAACGCGAAGAAGATCGAGTCGCTCGCCAAGCGCAACAAGGGCCGGATCCGCGTCGTCGACGCCAAGAAGGCCTACGTCCCGCTCGGCGAAGACCCGGTCAAGACGCCCGAGATCGCCGCGCTCGTGAAAGAACTTCTGGGAGGTAAGGGCTGAGGCAACCCACCGGGTCGGCTACTCGAACGGAGTCTTGCTCACCTCGACCTTGCCGATCACGAACGGCACGGACTGCTCGGGGACGAAGCTGAAGTCATATCCCCACATCTTCGCGAAGCTGGCGTCGGCGACGCGCCAGGTGTGGGTCTGCCAGCCGGGATCGTCGGAGACCGCGAACCAATCGCCGCGATTGCGGTAGGGGTTCGCCCCCTGGCCGTCGGCGACCTCATAGCGAAGGTTCATGCCCAGGTTTCCGGGCCCGAGGCGGCGGACGGCGACTCGGACGTAGAACTCGCGGTCCTTGAGCGCGGCGAACGACGGGTGGACGTAGAAGCTCGCGGCCTGGTTGCTCGCCAGCCGGACGCCCGTCGAGCCGTCGGGGAACAGGTGGGGCGGGGTCGACGCGCCACGGACCTGGTGCAGGCCGCGGGTCGTCGGCAGGCCGTCGGCCTCGAACACGACGCGCTTCGCCCGCGAATGGTCGCCGCCCCAGGGGAAGGGCTTCGTCCGCTGCGCCTGCGCGACGAGGTCGCGGGGGATGCCCTGGAGGATCACGGGCGAGTTGGTCAACGGCAGCTGCTGTCCCTTCCGCAGCAGGTAGTACAGCCCCACTGGCAGGGCGGCGACCGAGACGTCGCCGTCGAAGGCCAGGCTGTTGTCGGTCGCCCCCGCCGGCATCCAGGCCACGAGCACCGGCCCGCTGGGACACTCAAAGAGGAATCCGTAGCCCCGGCCGCCGACGCCGAGGGCCAGCCAGCCGAGGTAGCGGGGGGTCGGGCCCATCATCTTCGCCATCATCCGGAGCGCCTTGTACGACTCGCGATCGCGCCCCGCCCGGTCGATCAGGCCGAACCCCGGCTCCTCGCCGGCCGGGTCGCGGGCCTCGAACCAGAGCGTCCGCGCGACCCCCTGCGCCATGGCCATCGCGTAGAGTTTCACCAGCGCCCGGGCGGCGTCGACCTCCTTGACCGCCTGGCCGTCGAGCCTCCGGCCGATCTCGGTGATCCAGATCTCGGCGTCGGCCTTCCCGGGCGAGGCGTCCCTGAGGGCGTCGCGGAGGAGCCGGGTCATCCCCAGGAAGGGGATCTCGCCGTCGGGGTCCGACAGGCCGTCGGCGATCTCGTAGGGGTGGATGCACAGGAAGTCGAAGGCGTCGGGCTTGCCCGCGTCCGCCATCGCCCGGATCGCCCGCAGCAGATAAGGGGCGTCGAAGCTGGCGACCGTCAGGCCCACCCGGGCCTCCGGATCACCGCGCCGGGCCGCCTCATACGTCGCGGCCGCCAGCCGGGCGTAGTCGGCGGTCGTGTGATGGTCGTCGTTGAACCCGCCGTTCCCCTCGTTCCAGACCTCTCAGCGCCGGACCTTCCCCCGGTATCGTCCGGCCGCGGCCGCGACGAAGTCGGACCAGTCCGCCAGGTTCGCCATCGGGAACGCGTGCGGCTTGCCGCCCGCCCAGCGGGCACCGCCCATGAGGACCGCTTCCAGCTCGATCCGATTCGCCGAAGCCGCCCCGACGAGCGTGTCGGCCGACTGCCACTGGAACTCCCCCTTCTTCGGCTCCAGGGCCCCCCATTCGGGGAAGAGCCGGACCGTCCGCACCCCTGCCGCGGCCGCTTTCGGCAGCCACTCGGCATGGTCCCCGTAGCCGCTCGCCGAGGAACTGACGCCCCACGGCGAGGCCGTCTGCCCGCACGCTTCCCGTCCCGCAACCCCCAAAACCCCAGCCGTCGCGATCAGGATGAAGGTCGCATATCGAGCCGCGCGCATCCGATTCTCCAGGGTCGCGTCCTGACAAAAAGACTTCAAGGGCGGATGCCAGGCCTCCTTCTCCCCTCGTGGGAGAAGGTGCCGCGCAGCGGCGGATGAGGGGGGCGGGACTAGAAGCCAGCGACGTGAAGGCCAGCCTTGAGGATCCCCTCATCCGGCCCTTCGGGCCACCTTCTCCCACGAGGGGAGAAGGTGAATTCAGCCCTTCAGCCCATCACCCCGCCTTGCGCTTCGCCATGTCGGCCTTGATCTGGGCGGCGGCCGCTTCGAGGCTCTTCTTGAGGGTTGCGAGCTGGGCGGGCTCCAGGGTGCCTTGCGACTCGAAGAGCTTGAGGAAGGCCTCGATCTCCTGGGGCTCGACCGGGTAGCCGATGTTGCCGAACGAGGCGTCGGCCGTGCCCCTGGCCTGGCCCTTGGCGTCGAGGACGACGAACCAGGGGATGCCGCCGGAGTCGTCGGGGCGATAGCGCTTCATGACGTCCTTGCCGTGGGTCATGCGGTCGACGTCGACCTTGGCGACGATGAAGTCGTCGGCGAGGGCCTTCGCGGGCTCGGGGAGGGCCAAAAAGTCTTCCAGGCGATGGCACCAGCCGCACCAGGGGGCTCCGAAGCTGAGGAAGACGCGCTTGTCCTCGGCCGTCGCCCGCGCCAGGGCGTCGCTGACGACGGACTCGGCGTCCTTCGGCTCGGCCTTCCACTTGGCGAGGAACGCCTTCACCTTGGCCGGGTCGTGGTGGTCGCCCTCTTCGAGCGGGTCGGTCTTCTGGCCGACGAGGAGCTTGCCGTCGGCGTCGAGCACGGCGAGGAACGGGAAGCCGACGCCGTCCTGGCCCTTGGACGTCTCCGCCAGCAGGGGCTCGGCGTTGCGGGCCTTGGTGTCGATCATCGTGAGGACGTATTCGTTGGACAGCAGCGTGGCGATCTCGCGGTCCTTCTCGAACAGCCCGTGCAGCTTGTGGCACCAGCCGCACCAGTCGCCGCCGAACATCAGGAGCACGCGCTTACCGTCCTTCTTGGCCCGGGCGGCGGCCTTGTCGACCTGCTCGCGGGCGTCGGCGGCCGCGTTGTAGATCGACTTCCGCTCCGGCTTGGCGCCGTCCTCGCCGCGGGCCGGGCCGAGCATCACGAGGCCCCCGAAGAGCACCGGCAACACGCCGCGCGCGACCGATCCGAATCCCCTGACGAGCATGGCGTAGCCCTCGTATTGGCCGAGGTCGTCGCGCCGGGGGCCGCCCCGGCGCGTCCGCCTCGTCTCCTACGACTGTAACGGCCGAAGGCCGGCCCCCGAAAGGAAATCCGCCCCGGGCCGGCGAATCGGTGTGAGGATCGCGGCCGGCGGGGCACTATGGGGATGGAGGCGATCGGAACACGGGGAGAAGGCCGCACCATGACGATCCCGAAACGACGCACGGCCGCCGGCCCGCTGCACGCGCTGATGACCTTCGGCGTGCTCGGCGAGGAGACCGACGCCCGGCTGCTGGAACTCTATCGATCCCGTCGCCCCGGCGGGGACGAGGCCTTCCGCATCCTGCTGGAACGCCATGGCGCGATGGTCCACTCCGTCTGCCGCAGCCTCGTCCGCGACACGTCCGAGGCCGACGACGCCTTCCAGGCCGTCTTCGTAGTCCTGGTCCGCCACGCCGAGGGCGTCCGCAAGGCCGAGTCGCTCGGCCCCTGGCTGCACGGCGTCGCGATCCGCGTCGCCCGGCGTGCGCGACGACGATCGCGGTCGCGGGCCTCGCGCCTCCGCGTCGTCGACCCCGCGAATCTGGATCGGGTCGTCGGCCGGGCCGGCGCCCCGGACCATTCCGCGATGATCCACGCCGAGATCGATCGCCTGCCGGATCGCGATCGCCGTCCCCTGGTCCTCTGCGGGCTCGAAGGCCTGTCCTACGAGCAGGCCGCACGCACGCTCGGCGTTTCGGAGCCCACGCTCCGGGGCCGGCTGCATCGCGCCCGCAAGCGTCTCGAAGCCCGACTGAAGAAGCAGGACGTCGCCGTGCCGACGTCGCTCGTCCCCGCGGCCCCGCCCGCCCTGCTCGTCGAAACCGTGCTCGCCCAGGCCGCGGGCGTGTCGCTCGCGGCCATCCCCGTCCCGGTCTCGTCCCTCGCGAAAGGAGCGATCCTCGCCATGACGCTCTCGTCCCTGAAGCCGATCGTCTTCTCCTCGCTGGCCACGCTCGGCCTGGTCGGCTCGGTCGTGCTCGCCCAGCAGGCGGGTCCCTCCTCGGCCGAAAGCCATCAGCAGGCTCCGGCTTCCAAACCCGAGGAAGGGCGCAAGTCACCACCCGTCTCGACCCCGAAACCACCGAGGCTTCTAACGCCGGAGGAGCGGGAGGCCAGGAACAAGCTCATCCAGGCCGCCCTGGAGAATCCGATCGACCTCGACTTCCCGGAAGGGATCGATCTGGAGGATCTGTTGAAGCACGTCAAGAAGGTGACAAGTTCGGCCGACGACGACGGCATCCCGTTTTACGTCAATCCGGTCGGCCTCGGCGTCACGCAGCAAACGATGTCGTCCGTCAGGATGACTCTGATATCCAAGGAGAAGCCCCTGGGCGAGGCCTTGAAGGGCTATCTCGGCACCCTCAATCTCGGTTACGTGATCAAGGACGGCTACGTCCTGATCGACTCCCGGGCCGCCACGGCCGAGGCCCGGATCGACGTCCTGGAGGCGAAGCTCGACGCCCTGATCAAGAGGTTGGATGCCGCGCCGTTTCGACCTTCCATCATCGAGCCGACGCCCGAAGGCTTGATTCGGAAATTTTAGCCTCGACGTGCGTCGATCGACGCCCACGAATTTCGAGGACCCGGGCTCGCGGGATTTTCTGATCCGCGTTCGTGGACCATGTTCCCCAGGAGGTCTTGCGCGAGATCACCGAGCGGCCCGGGGAGTCGTCGAGGCCGGCGTGAGAATCCGAGAGGGTTTCGGACGTCGACGTTTTCCTGTTCTAAGCTGCCTCCTGAGGACGCCGAGGACGAGCGGGGCCGCGGCCGGCTCGTCCGAAGTCCCGACTCCGCGTCCCCGACGGACGCGTGCGGGCCGACCCAACCCACGCGAGCACGACGACCATGACGGACCGCCCCCCTCCCCGACGGTGCGCCTCTCGGATCGACCTGGAACCGCTCGAAGGCCGATTGCTCCTCTCGATGGCCCACGCCGCGCCGATGGCGCCCCCGCGGCACGCCTCGGCGCTCGTGAGCCACGTCGGCAAGCCGAGCCCGACGGCCTCGCGCTGGGGATGGCTGGCGAACACCTACTGGTACGTGCCGACGGCCAACCTGCCCGCGACGATCTTCGACCCGGCCTCGGGGAGCCTCGTGCCGGTTCTCGACCAGACCGTGTACCACATCAGCGGCTATCGCAACGGCTATTTCTGGGGCGAGACGGTCTCGCAGATCGGCCCCGGCTCGCCGGCCAGCTCCGCGCTCGTGGGGTCGGTCACGCCGCAGGGTCGGGTGCTCCTGTCGTTCACCTCGTCGACGGGGGTCGTCCAGGGCTACGGCGAGATGACCCGCCAGCACGGCCAGTGGACCATGGAGAACCAGATGTTCACGACCACCTCGTCCGGCACCCAGATCGGCCACTGGGCGTACATGGTCCAGACCCGCCCGGGGATGAAGAGCTGGGCCTCGCTGCCGTCGGTCGGCGTCTCGGTGCCGACCTTCCTCGCCAACTATTCGGGGCCGACGCCCACGCCGGTCTTCTGAAAAGAAAAAATCCCGGAGCCGCCGAAACCGCCGAAATATCGACGTAACCTCTAATATAATATCGACTTCAGTCAACCGGCTTCGTTGGCTCTCGAGACGAATGAAGCCGATCCGAAGCCAACACCACGTCAGTCCGCGAACTCCTTCGCCAGGAACGCGGCGGCGCGGTCCCAGGCGTCGGCGGCGGCCTGGAAGTCGACCTCCATGGCGTGGACGGTCGCCGGGGTCTCGACGCGGGCGGGCTTGGTCGCCGACTTGAGCAGGGGGATCTGGGCGCTCGGGCCATCGGCCAGGCGGTTCTCGACCTCGGCGGACAGGATGGCGTCGGCCAGCTTCCTCGCCGCCTCGGGGTGGGGGGCGTCCTTGATCAGGGCGAGCGTGTTGGGGATGAACAGGGTGCCGATCCCGCCCGGCTCGCGGTCGGGGTAGATGATCTCGACGGGGTTGCCGGCCTCGATCTCGAGCATGGCGTCGTCGGTGTCGGTCAGCCCGAAGACGAGCTGGCCCGAGCCGACCGCCGCGGCGACCTGGCGATTGCCCGAGAGGACCTGGACGTCGTTGGACTTCAGGCTCCGGAAGAAGGCCTTGGCCCGGTCGTCGCCCCAGGCCGCGAAGAGGCAGGCGGCGTGGGTGGCGGTCGTGCCGAAGAGCGGCTTGGCGATCCCCACGCGGCCGTTCCAGCGGAACCCGGCCAGGTCGGCGATCCCCCGAGGACGCTCGGGCTTGGGGACGAACCGGGTGTTGACGATCAGCACCCGCGCCCGCGCCGCGAAGCCGTACCAGGTCCCGTCGGGGTCGCGGAACGTCGCCGGCAGGTCGCCCGCCGACTTCGGCTGGAAGGGCTGCAACAAGCCCTTCCGCTTGAGCCGGATCGTGTTGAGGATCTCGTTGTTCCAGAAGAGGTCGCAGCGGGTGTTGACCGACTCGGCCATGATCGCATTGACCAGCCCGACGGTCTTGGTGCTCTCGACGTCGAACTTGGGCCGCAGCGTCAGGGCCTCGCGCCTCGCCAGGTCCTTCAGGATCGGCTCCGAGAACTCGCGGTCGAGCGCCGAGTAGACCACGACCGAGCCGTCCTCGGCCCTCGCGAGGACCGGGAGGCCGGCGGCCGGGATCAGAAGCAAGGCGAGGCCGACGAGCCTCGTCCGGATGGGTGTCGGGGACAAGGCGTCTCTCCTGGGCGAGCCTCGGGGCGATCGTCGACGGTCCTGACCACGAAGCTAAGGCCCGATCGGCGGGGGCGTCAAGCCGGCGGTGCGGGGCGTTGATCGCGGGCCCCGGGCGGGCTACAGTCGGCGCAGTGCGAGGACGGTCCGCCTTCCATCCCCCGAGGACCCGCCATGACGAACGACGCCAGGCCCCGCGACGGCTCCAGTCGCCGAGGCTTCCTGAACATCGCCGCGACCCTGGGCGCCGCCGCGGCCTTCCCGACAATCATCCCCGCGCGGGCGCTCGGCAAGGGGGGCGTCGCCGCGGCCAGCGAGCGGATCGGCCTGGGCGTGATCGGCTACGGCCCGCGCTGCACGTACGACCTGGGGCCGATGCTCGCCCAGCCCGACGTCCAGTGCCGCGTGGTCTGCGACGTCCAGGCGAAGCGGAGAGACGCCGCCAAGGCCCGGGTCGACAAGCACTACGGGAACTCGGATTGCGTCGCCCTCCGCGACTTCCGCGAGCTGCTCGACCGCAAGGACGTCGACGCGGTCCTGATCGCCACCGGCGACCGCTGGCACGCCCACGCCTCGATCCTGGCCGCCCGGGCCGGCAAGGACGTCTACAGCGAGAAGCCCTGCGGCCTGACCATCGACCTCTGCCGCAAGCTGGCCGACGTCATGAAGGAGACCGGCCGCGTCTTCCAGGCCGGCACCCAGCGGCGGAGCGTCCCCAACTTCCAGTTTGCGGTCGACCTGGCCCGAAGCGGCAAGCTGGGCAAGCTCAAGACGCTCTACGCCTCGGTCTACACCCCGTCGTTCACGACCCAGTGGCTCCCCGGCGAGCCGACCCCGAAGAAGGACGCCGTCGACTGGGACCTCTGGCTGGGCCCCGCCCCCTGGCGGCCCTACAACCACGCCTACGTCGAGGGCCAGTGGCGCGGGCAGTACGACTTCGACTCGGGCGCGCGGCTGCTGGACTGGGGCGCGCACACGGTCGACCTCTGCCAGTGGGCCAACGACGCCGACGCCACCACGCCGATCTCGTTCGAGCCCTCCGAGAACAAGATCACGGCGAGGTACGCCAACGGGGTCGAGCTGATCCTCGACTTCCTCAAGACCCCGTTCGGCGAGCGGACCGGCTGGATCACCTCGCTGGGGACCTGCCCCGTCCGGTTCGTCGGCGAGGAGGGCTGGGTCGAGACCGGCGACAACGGCGGCGTCGAGATCCAGCCCGAGTCGCTGCGGGCGAAGCTCAAGGACCTGCCGGCCGGCACGCCCGACAGTGGCCTGGACGTCGGCGGCCACGCGCGGAACTGGCTGGACTGCATCAAGTCGAGGGCGAAGCCGGCGGCGAACGCCGAGGTGATGCGGAACTCCCACACCGCCTGCCACGCCGCGGCCGCGTCGTGGATCCTGGGCCGCAAGCTCGACTTCGACCCGGTCAAGGGCGCCGTCCTGAACGACGAGGAGGCCGACGGCCTGCGCAGCCGCCCCTTCCGCGACGCCTGGCGGGTCTGACCGGGCCCGCCCGCCCGAACTCGAATCGCGCTGGGCCGCCCCGAATCGGCGGGCGGCCCGGCGATCGACCTTGCCGGGGATCGGCGTTCGGCTATGCTGCTCGGCGCGAGATTCCGCGAACCTCCCGCTTCCGAACCGACGGAACGGACGGGAGCCGGGCCGGCCCAGGCATATCTCGTGAGTCGGCCGGCCCCGGAGCTTCAAGAGATGGACGCGACGCGTCGCGATCGGCCCCGACGGGCCGGGCGATCCCGGTCTCCGGCCGCGCGCCGGGGCCGTGGCTCTCCAAGGATGGAGACGGAAGCATGAAGAGACAGTTCCTCGCGGCGGCCCTGGCCGGACTCGTGGTCGGCGGCTGCGCGCAATCGCGGTCGGCCAAGCTGCCGGACGGGTCGGAGGGCGACCCGGTCGGGATCGTGCCGATCCCGTCGATCCACGACACGATCAACCGGGGCGGCAACCCCGGCGTGGCGAAGGCCACGCTGCCGGATCCCTCGAACCCGAACTGGTCGGGCCACCCCCTCATCTCGAAGCGGCCGGCCACCGGGCTGGCGCCGAAGATCGCGTCTTCCGACGGCAGATCCGGCGCCGCCGCACCCACGGCCGCCCCCGCGCCGGCGACCACTCGCTGGAGCGAGCCCCCCCGGCAGCTCGCCGCCGCACCCGCGGCGGCCGCCGCGCCCGAAGCCATGCCGGCCCTCCCCGACCCGGCCGACGACGCGGCGCCGCTGCCGCCGGCCGCCGAGTCGGACGCCGCGCCCGCGTCCGCCGAGGTCATCACGCCCGTCGAGGCGACCGAGCCCGCCGCCGCACCGGCGTCCGAGCCGCCGGCCGCCGTCGCCCCGGCGCCAGCACCGGTCCCGGCCGGCGAGGACCCCTTGCTGGGCCCCGCCCCCGAGTTGATGCCGGCCATCGATCCGGCGGCCGCCGGCGTCAAGGCCCCCGAGAAACCCCAGGCCGCACCCGCGCCCGAGCCGGCCCCGGCCGTCGAGCCGCCGCCGATCGAGCCCGCCCCCGCCCCCGGTCCCTCGGCGGCCGCGCGACCGATCCCCGTTCGCGGGGACGGCGCGGTCCAGAAGGTCTCCGCGACGTCGGCCGCCCTCGCGGCCGACGTCGACGACTCGCAGTGGAAGGAGGCCGGCCGCTCCGCGGCCCGCGTGGGCGACGAGGTGATCACGCTCCGCGAGCTGGTCTACGCGGTGAAGGAGACCGTCCGCAAGCAGGGCGGCAAGGCGAGCCAGCTCTCGCGCGAAGAGCAGAACATGGTCGCCAAGCACGTCCTCGCCGGTCTCATCGAGCGGTCTTTGCTGATCCAGGAGGCCAAGCACCAGCTCAAGGGGAGCGACAAGCAGCTCGCCAAGGTCATCGAGGCCGCCGACAAGTTCTGGCACGACGAGGAGCTGCCCCCCCTGCTCCGCCAGAACTCCGTCGAGACCGAGTATCAGCTTCGGCGCAAGTTCGAGGAGGAGGGCCGCTCGCTCACGGCGATCCAGCAGAACTTCCGCCAGGAGTTCCTGGCCCACGCCTTCATGCAGCAGAAGCTCGGCGGCAAGATCGAGGTCGGCCTCCCCGAGATGCTCGAATACTACAACCAGCACATCGACGACAAGGAGAACTACCGCTCCGCCGCGATCGTCTGGCGCGAGATTTTGGTCGACAAGCGGCGGCACCCGACGCCGGCCGAGGCCCGCAAGAAGATCGACGACCTGCTGGTGCGGCTCCGCAAGGGCGAGGACTTCGCCAGGCTCGCCGCCGCCGAGAGCGAGGGACCGACCCGCACCAAGGCCGCCGGCGGCCTCATGGAGACCGCGCCCGGCAGCTACATCGTGGCCGAGGTCAACAAGGCGATCGAGGCCCTCCCCCTGAACACGACCAGCGACGTCGTCGAGGGCCCGGACAGCTACCACCTCCTCCGCGTCGAGTCGCGCCGCGCCGGCGGGCCGGCCTCGTTCGCCGAGCTGCAGGGCCCGATCCGCCAGGCCCTCCAGGTCGAGAAGTCCGAGCAGGAGCGCAAGGCCCTGCTGGCGGCGCTCCGCAAGAAGACCATCATCAAGACCATCTTCGACGGCACCGAGAGCGATCCCAACCAGGTCCGCAGGTGAGGCTCCGCCGGCCTCGACCGGCCCTCTCCGGCCCCCGCCCTCGCACACGCCCCC